>CAYZPV010000075.1:0-27898 GCA_964480585.1 uncultured Opitutus sp.
ATGCCCGATGGCGTCACCCCGCACGCATCCAATGCCCGCGCCACCATCCTTGACGATGAAGGCGCCTGGTTCGGCTTCGAGCAGGAATATTTCTTCTACAAGGACGGCCGCCCGCTCGGCTTCCCTGAGCACGGCTATCCCGCCCCGCAGGGCCCCTACTACACCGGCATCGGCTACAAGAACGTCGGCGACATCGCGCGCCAGATCGTCGAGGAGCATCTCGATCTCTGCCTCGCGGCCGGCATCAACCACGAGGGCATCAACGCCGAGGTGGCGAAGGGCCAGTGGGAGTTCCAGATCTTCGGCAAGGGCTCCAAGAATGCTGCCGACCAGATGTGGGTCGCCCGCTACATCATGGCCCGTCTCTGCGAGAAGTACGAGATCGACATCGAGTGGCGCTGCAAGCCGATCCGCGGGCCCTTCGATGCCCCGCTCGATTGGAACGGCTCCGGCATGCACTCCAACTTCTCGACCACTTTCATGCGCGAGAAGGGTGGCAAGGAGTACTTCGAGAAGCTCATGGCTGCCTTCAACAAGCACCTCGACGAGCACATCGCCGTCTACGGTCCGGAGAATCACCTCCGCCTCACCGGCCTCCACGAGACGCAGTCGATCGACAAGTTCACGTACGGCGTGGCCGATCGTGGCGCTTCGATCCGCGTGCCGCACAGCTTCGTCAACAACGGCTACAAGGGCTACCTCGAGGATCGCCGTCCGAACTCCGCCGCCGATCCGTATCTCGTCGCCGGCCGCATCATCAAGACCATCCAGACCGTCCCGACCGCCTAAGGTCGAGCCCACGGCTTGTTTAAAAAGAGCGCTCCCGCGAGGGGGCGCTTTTTTTGTTTGGGGTAAGCCGGGCCGTGCCCGGCGCACGCGGCGGCCGCGTAAATTCTGATTGGTCGTACGCGCGCATGGCCTCTAGAGATGCCGCCTCCGCCATGCCACCGACTGCCTTCACTTCCCGCGCCTCCACCTGGGAATGGGCGCAGACCGGCGTGCTCGTGGTGACGCTCCTGTGGACCACGCTCTACATGGGCGGCTACCGGCCAGCCGCCCAGGTCGGCACGCTGCTGCTGGTAGTCGCGCTCGTGCTGGTGCACGGAGCCTCCCTGCTGTGGAGCGCCGAGGCGCGGCGGCCGCATCCGGCGGGAGGGTGGCTGCTGCCTTTTGTCGTGTGCGCGGCGGCCAACGTGCTGTGGGTCGCGCCGTCGAAGTGGCTGGGCTGGCTCGACTGGCTCGCCTGGGCGCAGATGGCGGCGGTGTTTTGGGTCACGCTCAATGGTATCCGCCATGGCACTACGCGGGCGGTGTTGTACGTCACCCTGGCGGCGCTGGGCGTCGCGGGGGTGGTGCTGGGCTGCTACCAGCGCTTCGTCTCGCCCGAGTGGGTGATGGTGGGCGAGCGCTGGCCGCAGTACATCGGGCGGGCGAGCGGCTCCTTCAGCATGCCCAATAGTCTCGCGGCGTGGCTGATCCTGCTGCTGCCGGCGTCGGCGGCGCTGGCGCTCCGGCGGCGCACGGGGGAGAAGTCGCGCGTAGGGTGGGCGTGGGTCGCGCTCGTGCTGGCTGCCGGGCTGGCGCTCACTCTGAGCCGGGGCGCCTGGCTGGCGCTGGCGGTGGCGCTCGTGGCGTGGCCTCTCAGCCTCCGGCGGTGGCGCTGGACGCGGCGGGTGGGCGTGGCGGTGGCGGTGGCGGTAGGGATCGGCCTGGCGAGCGCCTGGCTCTATCGCACCCAGCCGCAGGTGCGCGAGCGCGTGGGCTATGCGGTGCGCGATACCGGCGAGCGCACCCGGCCGATCATGTGGAGCGCGGCGTGGGGGCTCTTTCGGGAGGCGCCGCTCTTCGGCACCGGCGCAGGCAGCTACGATGCGCTCTTCGAGCGGCACCGGCCGGAGGGTTTTCCCGATCGTCCGCTCTTCGCGCACAACGAGTATCTCAATACCTTGAGCGACCATGGCATCGTGGGCTTTGCGCTCTGTTTCGGCGGTATGGGCGCGATCGCGGCCCGCGCTCTCCGGCGGCGGCGTGACGAGGATGTCAGGCGCGCGGGGTGGATCGAGTCCTCGACGTTCACCGCGGGGCTCGGGGTGGGGCTGCTGGCGTTTGGGCTGCAGATGACGCTGGATTTTCACCTCAAGATCCCCGCGCTGGCCCTCGCCTTTGCCGTGGTGGCGGCCCTTGCGGTGGGCAATCGCTGGCAAGTGCGGCCGGTGAGCGAGCGCGTGGGCGCGCGAGCCGGAGGTGCGATCATGGCGGTAGGCGCGGCCTGGCTCCTCGCGGCGTGGTGGTTTTTTGTGCCGCTGCTTCGCTCCGAGGGGGAGCGGGCAGCCGCGCGGCGAGAGATCGACCGCCTGGGGGAGCGGGATTTCGACCTCACGCGCTATCGCGCGGCGCTGCCGGGTGCTCATGCGGCGCTGTTGCGGGCCACCGCGTTGTGCCCCGCGAATGGGCAGGCATGGTCCGACCTGGCATATGCGGCGGCACTTATGCCGCTGCTGGATCCCACGCAGACCGGGCAGCGCGGTGCGGAAGCCGAGCGTGCGGCGGAGCGGGCGCTGGCCTTGAGCACCGTGCAGCTGGAGTTTTGGATCAGGCGCGGTGCCGGGCGCGATTTGCAGGGGCGCTGGGCAGAGGCGGGCGACGACTTCGCTCGCGCGGTGAAGCTCGCCCCAACCAGCGCTGTGGCGTGGGGTTACTACGCCGATCACCTTGCGCGGGTGCCGGCTGCACATGAGGCGGCGGATGCCGCGGCGCGCTTCTGTTTGCGCCTTGACCCGGGAAACCCCCTAGGACTAGCCTTGCGCCAGCGTTTGGCGATAAGCCCAAAGCGTCCTTAGACTCATTTTTCGATGCATAGACGGCTCCTCGGTTGGTTGCTGATTGGCGTGCTGCTGGCCGCGTTTACCGCGCGCGCACAGACGTCTCCGGTCTCTCCTGCGGTGGCAGGGCAGGGCGCTTTCAAGGAGAATGGCGTGATCCTCGTCGCCAAATTTTCCGGCAAGGTGGATATCATCGTGGACGGGGTCGCGAAGCAGGCCGCCATCGACATGCCGGTGCCGGCGCGAGCGCGAGTCGTCACCGCGCAAGGTGCGAGCGTGGTGCTGGTATTTTCCAATGGCGCTTCGACCCAGCTCGGCTCCGACAGCGATCTCGTGGTGGAGGAGTTCTTGCAGGATCCCTTGGCTGCGACGGTGAAAGTCGCGGAGATGGTCGACGAGCCCACGCGCTCGCGCACCAAGCTCATGCTCAACAAAGGCGAGCTCGTCGGCAATGTGAAGAAGCTCAAGTACGACCAGGGCTCGAGCTTCACCGTGCAGACTCCGGTGGGCGCAGCCGGCATCCGCGGCACCACGTTTCGCATCGTCTTCCGGCCCACGTCCGATGGGCGGGCCTTTTTCACGCTGACGACCGCCACGGGCCAGGTCGATTTTACCCAGTCGAATCAAAACACCGGCACCCAGTCGGGGACAGGCGCCACCACGCCCGACCCCGCCACGCCGCAGCCGACGACCACGACCACCACGGAAGTCACCGGCTCGGGCACGGCTGCCGTGCAGGTGCCGCAGGGCCAGGAACTGGTGATCGTCGACGTGCAGGTGACGACCAATGCCCAAGGCCAGACGGTCGTCGTCGTGCTGCCGCAGACGCCGGTCTCTACCACGGGCACCACCGCGACCAATATGGATGCGGTGCTCAATGTGGCGAAGGATATCGCCGTCGCCACCCAGAATGCTACCTTCTCCTCGGTGCCGACCAACCCGCAGGGCCCCGGCGCGACAGGCTCCCAGCAAGGCTCCAATCAGGGAGGCTCTGGCGGCGACGGTGGCGGCACCACCGGCTCGACCACGGGCTCAACGACTGGCTCCACCACCGGCGGCACCACTGGCACGACGACGAGCACGCAAACGTCGTCGATCTCGGGAAATAATTTCACGGGCGAGGTGGCCAAGACCACGACCACCACGACGACTCCGACCCCTCCGACGACCCCCGCTACCCGTCCTAGCACGATCCCCAGCGGTCCGTGAGGCTGCCGAGGCGTGTCGGCGCAAGGAGCGCCGGCACGGCTATTTCTTGATCGTGACTTTCTTCATCACGATGGGCGTGACGGGAGAGCTCATGTCGCCATCGGAGCCGAGTTTGGCGGGCGACTCCACGAGCGCGTCGACGACCTCCATGCCGCGCACGACCTTGCCGAAGATCACGTAGGCGGGTGGCAGGCGGTAGTTCTGGTGCATGATGAAGAACTGGCTGCTGTTGGTATTTGGCCCGGCATTGGCCATGGCGACTAGGCCGCGCTTGTAGCCACCGCGGTAGAGCTCGGAGCCTCGGTCGATCTCATCCTCGAATTTGCCGCCCCAGGCACTCATGCCGCCGCGGCCGTCGCCGAGCGGGTCGCCGCCCTGGATCATGAAGCCCTTGATGATGCGGTGGAAAGTGAGGCCATCGTAGTAGCCGTGCTCGGCGAGCAGGCGGAAGTTTTCCACCGCCTTGGGCGCGGCGCTCTCGAAGAGCTCGATCTCGATGTTGCCCTTGGCCGTTTCGATCACGGCGATCTTGCCGCCGGAGCTCTTGGCGCCGGCGGGCACCTTGGGATTGCCGGTCGGCGCGGGAGCCTCGGCGGGGGCCGGGGCGGCCGCGGTCGGGGTGGTGCCGGCGGGCTTGCAGGCGGCTACGGCGAAAGCGGCGGCGAGGAGGAGAGCGGCGAGGGGGCGAATGGGCATGCCTCTCGTTGTCGAAAAGGCGCGGGGTGAGTCAAGCGGCGCGTGTCGGCTCGCCGAGCGCGCCGGGATGTGCCACCCTCCCCGCCGATGAAATGCTTTCTTCTCGTGGCCCTGCTCGCGCTGGTCGGTGCCGCGTCGGCGCGCGCGGCGGATGCCGCGTCTGCGCTGACGCTCTTCGATGGCAAGTCGCTCGGAGGCTGGGCCCCCTCGAACTTCGAGGCGCCGGGAGAGGTGAAGGTGGTGCCTGCGTTTAAGGGCGATCGGGCGGCCATCGTGATCGAGCCGGGCACGCCGCTTTCAGGGATCACCTGGCGGCGCGGCGACGTCCTCCCGCGCACCAACTACGAGATCTCGCTCGATGCGATGCGTGTGGAAGGTGCGGATTTCTTCTGTGCCCTCACGTTTCCGATCGGCGACTCGGCCTGCACGTTTGTGCTGGGCGGCTGGAGCAGCATGGTCGTGGGCCTCTCGAGTATCGATGGCGCCGATGCTTCGGAAAACGAGACCACCGCGGGCAAGGAATTTGCCGACGGCAAGTGGTACAAGGTGCGCGTGCGCGTCACCGATAAGAAAGTCGAGGCGTGGATCGACGGCGAGCAGTTTGCCGATGTGGAGCGCGCGGGACGGAAGTTTTCGCTGCGTCCCGGCGAGATTCAGCACTCCCTACCGCTCGGCATCGCCACCTACATGACGAAGGGTGCGGTGCGCGACATTACCCTGAAACGGTTATGAGGGGGCGCCGCAGGCCAACGGTGGAACCCCCCGGGAAAACAAGCCCCTCGTTTCCAAAAAAGCGGTGAAAAGTGAAAGGCCCGCGGGATAATTCCAAAACGAGTCGAATTGTATTGGCAGAGGAGGTGGCGATTCTATCGCTAGGCGCGCACGGAGCGGATTTCCTCCTGCTCCGGTTTCAACAGCAGCCCTCAGCCCCCTGTCACCGTGGATATCATCCTTCTCGTCGTTTTGGGCGGTTTCGCTCTCTTCTTGTTCCTGCTTTCGCTATTCTGCGTGCGCATGATCCAGCCGGGTCGCGCAGGCGTCCGCACGGGCTGGGGCGGGGTGAAGGTCTCCTTCGATTGGATGCTCCGCATGCCGATCGTGCAGACGTATCACATCGTCGATATCTCGGTGAAGAAGCTCGAGATCACCCGCAAGGGGAAGGATGGCCTCGTGTGCCGCGACAATATCCGCGCCGATATCACGGTCGCCTTCTACATCCGGGTCGAGTCCACCACAGAGAGCGTCCGCAAGGTCGCCCAGATGCTCACGCCCGAGCGCGTCTCGGATCTCAACCAGCTCCGCGATCTCTTCGAGGCCAAGTTTTCCGAGGCGCTCAAGACGGCGGGCAAGCAGATGGAATTTCACGAGCTCTTCACCGAGCGCATCAAATTCCGCGATCAGATCCAGAATACCATCGGCAAGGATCTCGACGGCTTTCTCCTCCAGGACGTGGCCATCGACTATCTCGAGCAGACGCCGCTCGATCAGCACGATCCCAACAACGTGCTCGATTCCGAAGGCATCAAGAAGATCACCGAGATCACTCAGCGCGAGCGCGTGCTCGCCAATGAGTTTTCCCAGCGCACCTCCGTCCAGATGGAAAAGGAAAACGCCGATGCCGATATCGCCAAGCGCGAGCAGAAGCGGCGCAATGAGGAGAACTCCGCCAAGCAGCTCCGCGCCATGACCGAGGTCAAGGCGATCGAGGAGGCCGAGGCGCGCAAGGTCATCGAAGGCCGCCGCCTCGAGGTCGAGGCCAAGCGGCTGGAGACCGACGAAGCGATCCGTCTGCGCACGGAGGACATGAACCGCGCGGTCCAGGAGAGAGAGTTTACCGTCAAAAAAGAGCGTCAGCGTCTCGAGCAGGAGTCCACCCAGGAGGGTGAGGAGGCGCGCGTCCGCCGCGAGCGATCCATCGCGCTCGCTGAGATGGCCAAGGAAAACGAGATCGCCGATGCCGCCGTCGAGGTCGAGCGCAAGCGCGCCGTCGTCGTCGCCGAGCAAAAGGCCGTCGTCCAGCAGCAGGAGGAGAAGATCAGCATCGAGGCCCGCATGACGGCGGAGCGCGTGCGTGAGGTCACCCTCATCGAGGCCGAGATGAATGCGAAGCGCGACCAGGTCGAAAAGGTTGTCGCCTCCGAGGCTCAGCGCGAGGCGGAGCGCAATCTTGCCGAGGCCCAGAAGATCAAGACCATCGTGGCTGCCGAGGCCGCCCGCGAGGCTGCGCTCCGCGATGCCGAGCGCCTGCAAACGGTCGCCGAGGCCGAGGCCAAGGTCGCCGATAAGCGCCGTCATGCCATGGAGCAGGAGGCGGAGGGCCTCGCCGCCCGCGAGGCAGCCCCCGGGCTCGCCGAGGCCAAGGTCATCATGGCGAAGGCTGCTGCGAAGAAGGTCGACGCTTCGGCATTGCAGGAGGTCGGTTTGGCCGAGGCCGAGATCGAGCGCGTCAAGGGTGACGCTCACGCGCAGGCGACGGAGAAGCAGGCGGAGGCCGAGGCCGAGGGCCTGCGCGACCGCGAGCTGGCTGCCGCCACGGGCATCGAGGCCCGTGGCCTCGCCGAGGCCAAGGCCATCCAGCAGAAGGCTGAGGCCATGAAGCTCCTTCACGCTGCCGGCAAGGAGCACGAGGAGTTCAAGCTCCGCCTCGCCAACGAGCGCGACGTCGCTCTTGCCTCCATCAACATGCAGAAGGAGACCGCTCAGGCCAATGCTGTCATCGTCTCCGAGGCGCTCAAGCACGCCAAGATCGACATCGTCGGCGGCGAGAATGACTTCTTCGAGAAGATCGTCCGCGCCATCAGCCAGGGCAAGGCGGTCGACCGCACCGTGCACAACAGCCAGACGCTCACGGATATAAAGGAGACCTTCTTCAACGGCGATCCTGAGCGCTTCAAGGCGCAGCTCTGGCAGTGGATCGATGACTTCGGCCTCAAGACCGAGGATATCAAGAATCTCACCCTCGCCGCGCTGCTCGCCAAGCTCATTGCCGCCGATGGCAATGGGTCGCGTAAATCTCTGCTCTCGTCCGCGCTCGATCTCGTGAATACGAAGGGGCTGGGCGATGTGCCCGCGCTCTCCTTGCTCGGCGCCTCTTCCACCGCGCGCGTTTGATTCACTCCCTCGCCGGGCCGGTCACTCCGCCGGCCCGGCCTAGCACCATGGCCGAGACCAAGTCGCCAGCCGCCCCCGCGTTGGGCAGCGGTACCTACGAGATCATCCGCCAGCGCCTCCAGGCGCAGGGCGCGGTGCTGCGCGAGCGGATGAGCCAGCTCGATGCACGTCGCCAGCAAGTCTTTGGCGTGGTCGAGTCCAAGCTGCTCCAGTCCGAGCGCATCACCACTGCTCACAACTGCGTGCCGCGCGATATGATCGCGCTCGGCAAGGGGAGATTTCTCTTCGGTTTCAATGTCCACCTCGGCCTCAAGAAAGACGTCGAACTGGAAGATGTCTTCGGGATATTTCAGCGCGATGAGCAGGATGGCACTTTCAAGGAGACCAGCCTCGATCTCCTGCGGGACAAGGCGTTTGTCACGGATTTCAAGCGGCTGTACCAAGTCTACGAAAAGGCGCGCCTGAGCAAGTTTACGGTCGTCGACGGCAGCCTCTACTTCGTTTTCCTCGTTGGCGCTGCGGTCAATGACATCGCGATCTTCAAGTGGCAGTACAACGGCGGGCAGCTCCGCTACGTCGACGGGCGTTCGGAGGCGGAGTTTCGTCGCGTCGCGTTTCCCGCTCAGTATCAGTTCAAGTGGGTCACGCCGGATCGGCAGGCGTTTCGCTATGGCACCTATCCTCACGTCTCAATCGAGGATCGCGTCTTCGTCGAGTGCACCGGGGGCTCCCTGACGGTGAAGGTCGAGGATAATACCTCGACTGGGGCCGGCATCTACGAGGAGCCGGTCGATGATCGCAATCAGAAGGTGGACGACGCGGAGATGGCCTATGCGGTGATCGATCATCTCATCTTGCTGAAGATCCGGCCGTATAAGGAGCAGGCCGCCCGCTATTTCATTTTCAATGAGAAGCAGCAGACGGTCGTGCGGGTGGATTCGCTGGGCGAGTCCTGCGCGCTTCTGCCGGAGGATCACGGGCTGATTTTCCCTGACGGTTACTATCTGGCGACGGGCGTCTTGAAGCGGTTCGATAGTCGCGAGGCCGAGATGCGGCTGGAGCGCGTGATCCATGCCTCCAATGGCGAGGATGTGCTCTACGTCTTCTATGCGCGCGCGACGGGCGAGCATGTGCTGATGCCCTACCGGCTGATCGCGCAAAAGGTCGAGGAGCGCATCACCTGCCATGGTTTTTCGCTGTTTCCCGACGGCCACTTGCTGCTCTTCCGTGCCGAGGCCGAGCCGCAAAAGCACCATACGCTCCAGCTCCGCCAGACGCCTTTCTACAAGCCGGGCTACGAGCCTGCCGGCGATCGCGGGGCCTTTCTCTACCAGGTTGGCAACAAGGAGGTCGTCCGCTGCCTCGCCGAGTGCAACGAGACCCTCACGCTCGTCCTTCGCGAGACTCCGTATCCCGAGCTGTACGCCGATATCGTGCGCCGCTGCGATGCCATCCTCGATGCCTATCCCTGGCTCCGCACTCCGGAAGGAGTGGGCATCGACGGCGCTTTGCGCGATGCCCGCGATGCCGCCGACAAGGCGGTCGAGGAATTTGATAAGGTGCAGCGTCTCCAGCGCGAGGCCGTGCAGCGCGTCGCCGAGGCGCGCAAGCGCGCCGACGAGCGCTTTCAGGTCATCCGCCGCTCGAGCTTCCGCGCGATCGAGGACTTCGTCCAGAATCTCGGCGCGCTCCGGCAGCTTCGCGGCGAGTTGATCACGTTGAAAGAGGTCCGCTACGTCGACCTCGCGCTCGTCGCCGAGGCCGAGGCCGCCGTCGCCAAGAATGCCGATGAGCTTGCGCAGGCCTGCGTGAAGTTTCTCCTGCAGCCCACCGCGCTCGATCCCTATCGCAAGCGCGCCGACGAGCAGCTCGCCGCCGTCGACAAGGTGACGAAGGTCGCTGAGGGTCGGAAAATCGAGCAGGCCGCCGCTTCGGCCGGAGCCGAGCTCGAGCTGCTCATCGAGATCGTCAATAGCCTCAAAATCGAAGATGCCACGGAGGCCACGCGCATCATCGATGCGATTACGACGATCTACGCTACACTCAATCAGGTGAAGGCCGCGCTCAAGACGCGGCTCCAGAGCCTGGCCTCGGCCGAGAGCGCCGCGCAGTTTGCCGCGCAGATGAAGCTCCTCAGCCAGTCGGCTGCGAGCTACCTCGATCTCTGTGCCACGCCGGCCAAGTGCGAGGAGTATCTCAATCGCATCGGCGTCCAGATCGAGGAGCTGGAAGGTGCATTTGCCGATTTCGAGGAATATACCCTCCAGCTGGCCGATAAGCGTACCTCCCTCTACGAAGCCTTTGAGCAACGCAAGGTCGCGCTCATCGAGCAGCGCAATCGCAGGACGGCCGCTCTCCAGCAATCCGCCGAGCGGGTGCTTAAGACCATCCAGAACCGGCTGGCCGGCTTCAAATCCCTGGAGCAGATCAACGCCTACATGGCGTCCGATGTCATGGTGGCCAAGGTCCGTGAGATCGCGGATCAGCTGCTCGTGCTCGAAGACGCGCCCAAGTCCGATGAGCTCCAGGGCAAGCTCAAGAGCGCGCAGCAGGAAGCCGCGCGCCAGCTCAAGGATCGCCAGGAGCTCTTCGCCGGCGGCGAAGGCACGATCCAGCTCGGCCGCCACCGTTTCAACGTCAACACCCAGCCGCTCGATCTCACGGTGGTCCTGCGTGATGCCGTGCCCTGCCTGCACCTCACGAGCACGAAGTATTTCGAGCCGATCACGGACGAAACTTTTTTGGCTACACGCGAGGTATGGGATCAGGAGGCGATCTCTGAAACTGCGACGCTCTACCGCGCGGAGTACCTTGCCGGCCGCTTGCTGGCGGAGCTGGAGGTGAAGGGGAAGATCGTCGATACTGCCACGCTTGCTCCCGAGCAGCAGCTTGCCGCCCTTCAGGAATTCTCGGCGAGTCGCTACGACGAGGGGTATACCAAAGGGGTGCACGATCTCGATGCGGCGAAGATTTTTCGCGCGTTGCTTGCGACTCACCTCGAGCTCCAGCTTGCGCGCTACCACCCGCCCGCTCGCGCCTGCGCCTTGGTCTACTGGCATGGCTTCTGTCCCAAGCCGATCCGTAGCCTCTGGACAGCCACGCTCAAGGGCTTCGCCGAGCGCAATCGGCTTTTCCCCGGCGATCCCGTGCAGCAGACGTATATCTCCGCGCTCCAAGTGCTCATCGCCGAGTTTGCGGCGCGTACGCGGCTTTTTTCCCCCGTTCTCACGGATGAGGCGGGTGAGTATCTTTTCCATGAGTTGATCGGCAGCGATCGTTTCGCGGTAAGCCGCGAGGCGGAGGGCTGGGCTGCCGCCTTTCGCCAGCATCTCGTGGCCAAGGGCAGCGAGGAGACGCTCGCCAAGGCCCGCGATGAGCTCGTCGGCCACCAGCAGCCGGAGCGCGAGTTTGAGCTCGTGCGCGATTGGGTGCGCGGTTTCCTGCTCGGCCGGCCTGAGGCGGCTCCCTATCTCGAGGAAGTTGCCGCCATCCTTTTTTGCGGCGATGCCCTGGCCCGTTCGCCGGTGAGCGCTCAGACGGCGCAGACGCTCGAGGGTATGAAGGGCGCTCATGCGGTGATCGCCGAGGGCAGGTATGCCTTCGACTACTTCGCTCTTCGTAAGAAGCTTGCAGACCACGAGCGCGATATCGCGCCGAAATTCCGCGCTTACCAACAGGCCAAGCAGGCCCTGCTTGAGCGCGAGCGGAAGAAGCTCCGCCTGGGCGAGTTCAAGCCGCGCGTGCTTTCATCGTTCGTGCGTAATCAGCTCATCGACCACGTATACCTCCCGCTCGTGGGCGATAATCTCGCCAAGCAGATCGGCGCTGCCGGGGCAGCCAAGCGCACCGATCTCATGGGCATGCTTCTGCTCATTTCGCCGCCAGGCTACGGCAAGACGACGCTCATGGAGTACGTGGCGCATCGCCTCGGTATCGTCTTCGTGAAGGTCAATGGCCCCGCGCTTGGCCATCACGTCACCTCCCTCGATCCACAGGAAGCGCCCAATGCCGCTGCGCGCGAGGAGCTCAACCGCCTCAACCTCGCCCTGGAGATGGGCGATAATGTGATGTTGTGCGTCGACGACATCCAGCACTGCAACCCCGAGTTTCTCCAGAAGTTCATCTCCCTCTGCGATGGCCAGCGCAAGATCGAGGGTGTCTGGCGTGGCAATCCGCGCACCTACGATCTGCGTGGGCGCAAGGTCGTCGTCGTCATGGCCGGAAATCCTTACACGGAAAGCGGACTGAAATTTAAGATTCCCGACATGCTCGCGAATCGCGCCGATACCTACAATCTCGGCGACATCCTCGGCGGCAGTGCCGATCGCTTCAAGGCGAGCTACCTTGAGAATTCGATCACCTCCAACGCTGTACTCGCCCCGCTCGCCAATAAGAGCCAGGCCGACGTCCGCTCTTTCATCCGCATCGCTGAAGGTGGCGAGCGACCCGTCGAGGGCTTCGAGGGCAGCTACTCGCCTCAGGAGGTCGAGGAGATCGTGGCCGTGATGCGCAAGATGGTTATGCTCCGCGAGGTCGTGCTGAAGGTAAACCTCGAGTACATCGCCTCCGCCGCGCAGTCCGACGAGTTCCGTACCGAGCCCGCCTTCCGCCTCCAGGGCTCGTACCGCAATATGAACCGCCTCGCCGAAAAGATCGTGCCGATCATGAACGACGCCGAGGTGCGCGCGCTCATCCTCGATCACTACCGCGGCGAGGCCCAGACGCTGACGACCGGTGCCGAGGCCAATTTCCTCAAGTTCAAGGAACTCATCGGCGCGCAGTCGCCTGAGGAGAAGGCTCGCTGGTCCGAGATCAAGCGTACTTACACGCGCAATCAGGTCGCTCGCGGCGCAGGCGCCGACGACGGTGATCCGATGAGCCGCGTGGTCGCTCAGCTCGCGAGTTTCCAGTCCGGTTTGCAGGCCATCGCCATGTCGCTTGAAAGGCAGCACGAGCGTCCGCTTGCGCCGATGAGCGTGGACTTCGGCCCCCTCGGCTCGGAGCTGGAAGCCCTGCGCACCACCATCGCCGAGCGCCTGCAGCCCACCGCGCCCTTCGCCAAGGAGACGCCCAAACAGCCGACAGTCGCCAATCAGTTGACCGAGGGATTCAAGTCCCTCGGCGACGAGCTGCGCAAGGCCGTCGACGCCGCTCAGACGGAAGCGTCCTCGGAAAAGATCGATTCCCTCTGGCACGAGTTGGAAGGCATCCGCACGACGCTCGCCCGCCTGCAGAGTTTAGCGGCCCAACGGCGCACCTACCTCGATAAGGCGGGGGATCTCCTCGCCGAGCGCGCGAAGCAGGGGACGTTCGCCATCGAGCTCACGCAGGAAATGCTCACCAACGAGCGCGCCTTCCTCGAAAAATTCGACGAGGCCTTCGATCCACCCGGCAATAAGAAAGCACGCAACAAGGAGACGACATGAAGACCATCACCGGCAAAGTGCAGCGGCTGGCTCAGCGGGCGGCGGAGTTGAAGCAGCTTGCCGAGAGCGCCCCCGCCAAGATCGCAGAAGCCCGCGCGACCCTTTCCGCAGCGACCGCCGACGTGCAGAAGCTCCGCGCCGATATCATTTCCAGCGTCGGCACGCTCCGCGCTGAGACGGACACCCAGCTCATTTCAGTCCTTCGCAAGATCGATGGCAGCGCCGACGTGCTGGCGGAGGCCGGCTACTTGCTGGAGCGCACCGATCTCGATCTCGGCCCTACGCGCCGCGTCACAGTCACCCTCGAGCGCGTCGAAGATGTCGACGAGACCAAGCTCAAGCATCTCATCTCGGCCAACGCGCAAGAGCCTACCCTGCACGCGATTCTCCAGGCTATTCTGAAGGCGGACCAACTTGCGGGCAGCGTTGATCTCGAGGAGCTCGCTTTCACCAAGCTCACGATCGACGTGGGTCTGATTCCGTCCGTGCGCTTGGGCTGGACGACAAACACCCCGCGTCGCGCGGCATTTGTCGCCGCTGCGCCGATCCCACCTCCGGTCGTGAGCACGCTGCCGTCTGCCTTCGGCCAGGGAGGTGGATTCTTCGAGCGCAAAGAAGTCCCTGCTACCATCCAGGCCCACCCGGTCGCTGTGGCCGCCGCTGCGCCTGTCGTCGCGCAAACGGTCTCAGTGCCGATCACTGCCTCGCCGGCCGTCCAGCAGCCGCAGAACCGAGCCAGTGCCTTGGATCGCTTCAAGAAGATGCCGGATTTGACGAAGCGCTGACCCTCCAGAAAAGGGACCCTTACAAGAGTTCCCACACCTTTACATTGTCGATAAGCGCCGCGTGCTCGCCCTTGCCGCCGACGCGAAAGACGAGGCCCGGCTTCCTTACATGAAAATCGGGCGCGGAAGCGCGAAGCGGTTCCTTGCCCGCAACTCGCGCGACGACGTCATTTCCCTTCACCTCCACTACGAGGGTGAACCATTCATTCTTGGGAAAGGTGGTCGCTGCCCGCGCATGGATCTTGTTCTTCGATTGAGGGTCGGCCTTGTCGACGTGCTCCACTAGCGACCACATGCCATTGGCAATGACGACGGAGAAGAGATGGCCCTTCTTCTTGAGCTGCCCCGGTGCGGGGTCGAATCCGAGATTGAAGGTGTTGGCGCGGTCGAGCTTCACGTCGACCTCAATGACACAGTCCTGCAACGGCAGGGGTTTGCGAAAGGCGGCGGCATGCTTGTCGGCCTGTAACTCACGAGAGCGGAGCGCGCCGTCGGCAATCGAGAGTTCGCCGGTGGTGCGCACCCAACCGGCGGGTATTGCAGCGGCCTCGAACTTTTCTTCGAGGAGGAGCCTTCCGCGTTTGCCGAGGGTAGGCTCGGTGGTTTGGGCCGCAAAGACGGTCGCTGCGAGCGCCGCGCATAGTGTGAGACTGGCGAGGGGGCGGGGTAACATACCGCGATGGAAAACGAAAAGACGCGGGCGGCAATCTGTTTGCCGGTCCGCGTCTCGAGTTCGTGCCAGCTCGCGCTTACAGATTCAGCGTGAGCTGGAGATAGACGTATTTCGCATCCTTTGAGCCGCCGTTGTCGGCGAGCGATTCCTTGATGTAGTCGCCGCGGAAGTACCGGCTCACTCCCAGCTCGATTTGGGTCGAGGGGATGGGATTCCAGCTCGCCACGAGATCGATCTCGCTGCCGAGATCGTTGCTTTGGCCGCGCGTGGCGTAGCCACCCGCATTGCGGCCGACGCCACCGACGTTGTACCAGAGATCGGCCGAGGTCACGAGGTACTGGAGGTGGCCCTCCAGCGCGATGCTGATGTTGGTCGCGGGCTTTACAGAGTAGACGAGTCGGACGTCGTGCAGATTCTGCAGGCTGTTGAAATCCATGTAGCCGTAGTGGAGGTGCGTGGTGGCAAAGAGATTCTGGAAGGTTTGGCTCTTCGTATCGGTTGCGTTCTTGTCGCCGGAGGCGTAGGTGTAGAGCAGGCCGATACGCGGCTGCCAGCCGTGGTCGGTCCACGTGTAGCCACCTTGGAGGACAGCGGCATAGGCTTCGTGATCCAGACGTGCGGCGGCGCGTACCACGGCGGGGGCGGCGGCGGGAGCGGTGGTGGCGCGATTGCCAAACTGGTGCATCAGCTCGATGCCGTAGTCCCACGGGCCGTAGGCACCGGGCTTGGAGCGGATGCGCAGCCCAGCGGTGTAGAGATCCTGCTTGGCCGGCATGCGGAAGGGCGCGGCCACGCCGGTGAAGTCGACATCGGCGATATCGGCACCGACATTGCGCGCGAGAAGGTAGGTCTCGACGACGGCCTTGGTGGCCAGCGTGGGCCAGTTGAAATAGGCTCCGGAGAAGGCATCCTTGCCGGCGTGCGAGCGATTGAGACTACGATGGTCGTTGTAGACCAGGCCGCCGGTGAAAAGATCGACGCCGAAGACGGCGTTCTGATAGCGTACTTTCAGAGCATCAAACGTGCGCGCGTTGTTGTTCCAGCGCAGATGGCCCACGAGGCGTTGGTCGCCGTAGACGAGCTCCTGGCGTCCCAGCTTCACGGAGACCGGAAATTCCTTGTGGTTTCCCCAGTAGACGAAGGCTTGATGCACATCCATCGGGCCGTCGCGTTCGGAGAGGCCCTTGCCGGGTGCGGTGGGGATGAAGCGCTCGTCGCCGATCGAGTAGCTCGCGCGGCCCTCGAGCGTGGCGGCGAGGCGTTTGCCGGTGTAGGCCACGCGCGGCATCACGCGGATGAGCTGGTACGAGTTATTGTTGTCGAAGCCGGAATCGTCGGCGAAATCCCAGTTCTGGCCGGCATCGGTGAAGCCGCCGCCTTCCTTGAACTCGCCGCGACCTCGCACGTTTACGCCGACATCCCACACGGTCATGTAGGGATCGGAGCCGCGGAGCTTCTCGTTGGCATAGCCGGGGAAGGGGCGCGCAGGCAGCGAGGGAGTGTATTGGGCTAAACATGACGCCGCGGAGGCGGCGCCGAAGGCGACGAGCGCGGCGAGGCGCGAGGAGGTAGAGGTGTGGGTCATGGTGCTTGCTGGCGGTGGTTGATTCAGGCAGGAGTGAGGACATCGAGCAGCCGGCGCAGCGGGGGCTTGGGCGGAGCCGGGGGGCGGGGAGTGGAAGGACCGCTCGAGGCGGAAGCGGCGGGGCGGATGTGCGACCGCTCTTCGAGAAAACCGATGAGCTGCGCGCGGAGTTCGTAGTAGAATGGATCTTCCAGGAGCTGCTGGCGGGAGCGCGGGCGGGGAAACTTTACCTCGAGGATCTCGCCCACGGTGGCCGCGGGGCCATTGGTCATCATCACCACCCGGTCGGAGAGGAAAAGGGCCTCGTCGACATCGTGCGTGACCATGAGCGCGGTCTTCTGATCTTTCTGCCAAAGATCGAGAAGGACCTCCTGAAGGTCGTAGCGGGTGAGCGAATCGAGCATGCCGAAGGGCTCGTCGAGCAGGAGCATTTTCGGGGAGAGCGCGAATGCGCGGGCGATGCCGCAGCGCTGCCGCATGCCTTGCGAAAGTTCGGAGGGCCGCTTGTGCATCGCGTCGGCGAGGCCGACGACGGACAGGTAGTATTCCGCGATCTGCTCACGCTCTTCGCGCGAGGCCGTGTAGTATACCTGATCGATGCCGAGCATCACGTTTTCGAACGCGGTGTACCAAGGGAGCAGGCATGGCGCCTGAAAAACCACCCCGCGATCGGGCCCCGCGCCGGTGACTTCCTTGCCGGCCAGCACGATGCCACCGGAGGTGACTTCGGTGAGGCCGGCGATCATGGACAGCACGGTGGATTTACCGCAGCCGGAGTGGCCGATCAGGGTGACGAACTCGCCCTTGCGGACCTTGAGGTCGAAGTTTTCGACGATGACGGCGGGTTTGCCGGAGGGCGTCGGATAGACTTTACCGAGCTGGGAGATTTCGAGGAATGGTTTCATGGTATGCGGTTTGCGGTGGATGACGCCCTGCGCTCAGGCGGAGATCGTCACTTCTTCCTTCTTCATCTCGCTGGGGCGGAGTGGACGGCGGCGGCTGGTGCGCGGCAGCTCAAGATCCTCCGGGAGGATTTCGGGCAAGGTGAGCTTCTTGGTGATGGTCGCCTTGCGCGCGGCGCCGTAGCTCAGGAGTTGGTTGGTGACGAGGGCGCGCAGGCGCTTGAATTCAGGATCGTGGTTGAGCGACCTGCGGTCGCGCGGGCGGGCGAGCGTGACCGCGACGGATTGGCCGAGCGTGGCACCGGGGCCGGGCGTGAGCGGGATGATGCGGTCGGCGAGCAGCAGCGCCTCGTCGACGTCGTTGGTGATAAGGACGACGGTCTTCTTGTCGCCGCTCCAGATGCGCTCGATCTCATCCTGCAGGGTGGAGCGAGTGAGCGCATCGAGCGCGGAGAGCGGCTCATCGAGGAGGAGGATCTGGGGATCCATCGCGAGCGCGCGGGCGACGGAGACGCGCTGGCGCATGCCGCCGGAGAGCTGACGAGGCAGTTTGTCGCGCGCGGGGGTGAGATTCACCATCCCGATGAATTTCTCGACGTGCTGGCGCTTCTTCTCGGGCGAGTAGTTGGGGAAGACCTGATCGACAGCGAGGGCTACGTTCTCGTAGACGGTGAGCCAGGGGAGGAGGCTGTAATTCTGGAAAACGATGCCGCGATCGGGACCGGGCGCAGTCACTTCCAGGTCGTTGAGTTTCACGGTCCCGGTATCCGGTTTCTGAAGACCGGCGATCATCGAGATCAGCGTCGTCTTGCCTGAGCCGGAGTAGCCGACGATGGCAACAAATTCGCCGCGCTCGATGGTGAGATTGATATCCTGGAGTATGGCAGGGCCGCCGAAGCCCTTGGAGACTCCGTTAAGTTCGAGGAAAGGCATGGTAGGATTAAGCGGTCTTGAAGCGCCGCTCGAGGAGGCTCATGAGCCGATCGAGGGCGAAGCCCACGATGCCGATGGTGAGGATCGAGAGGATGATGTGCTCGTAGACGAGGGAGTTGTACTCCTGCCAGAGGAAGCCGCCCACGCCGGGGCGGCCGGTGAGCATCTCGGCGGCGACGATCACGAGCCACGCGATGCCGAGGCTCAAGCGAAAGCCCGTGAACATATAGGGCAGCGTCGCCGGTATGAGGATCTTCGTGAGAGTCTTCCACTTCGAGAGCTTCAGCACACGACCGACATTGAGGTAGTCCTGCGGCACGGCGCGGACACCTACCGCGGTATTGAGCACGGTGGGCCACATCGAGCAGATCGCGATGGTGAACAGCGCGCCGTACGTGCCAGCCTCCTTGCCCGCGCCGAGGAAGAGGACGAGGCCCAAAGGTAGCCAGGCGAGAGGCGACACCGGGCGCAGAATCTGGATCAGCGGGTCGAAGGTCTTGGTGAAGGTCTTCGAAAGTCCGAGGAAGAACCCGATCGGCGTGCCGATCACCAAGGCGATCACATAACCCTGCGCGACGAGGACGAGGGAGTACCAGGTGAAGCGGAGGATGCCCTGATCCATTTCGCCGCGCTTTTCGAACGGCTTGAGAATGTAGTCCTTGCTGGACTCCCAGGTTTTCATGGGCGAGGGCAATTCCTTGGCCCAGGTGGCGCTGCAGAAGGACCAGACGCCGAGCATGACCAAAAGGCCAAGCAGCGGGAGGATGAGCCAGTCGAGTTTGATGCGGTTCATACGGAAGTGGTGTCAGAGGAGGGCGAGGAGGAGGCGGAGAGGGCGGAGGAGAGGAAGGCGACGGTAAAGGAGAGCAGCGGGGAGAGGATGGTCTTGAAGACCACCACGCCATCGACGTGGTGGTGATACCAGTGGTCGCCTTGATTGAGTCCGGCTTGGAGCAGGCCGACGGGGAGGCCGATGCAGAAGGCCTGCCGCCACACCCGCGGATCGCGGGCGACGGTGGCGAGACGGCGGCGCGGTGCGGGAGTGGCGGTGGACATGGCGGTGTGGGCGATCAGCCCTTGAGCGATTTTACCGCGAACGACTTGGCGTAGCCTTCGGGGTCCTTGGGGTCGAAGACGGCGCCATCAAAGAGTTTTTCCGGCGAATCGTCGCGCCCGCCATGGGCGTAGCCGATCTCCTTCATGGCTTCTTCATAGATATCGGTGCGCATGACGCGCTTGATCACGCCCTCGTAGTCAGGCGCGCCCGTGACCATGCCCCAGCGGCGGTACTGGGAGAGGAACCAGGTGGCGTACTTCGGCTGCGGGTAGTTGCAGTTCCGCTTGCTGAAGTGCATGTAATACTCGTCCTTCATCGTGCGGCCGTCGCCGTAGTCGAGATCGCCTTGGAGGCGGCCGAGGATGGTCTTGGGGTCGCAGTTGATGTAGGTGGCTTTCGAGACGAGATCGCACTGCTCCGGCCGGTTTTTGAGATCGTCGAGCCACACGCTGGCCTCGTGCAGAGCCTTGAGCACGGCTTTAACCGTCTTGGGATTCTTCGTGGCGAATTCCTCGGTGAAGGCACAGACCTTTTCGGGGTGGTCCTTCCAGAGATCCTGCGTGGTGATGGAGGTGAAGCCGATCTTGTCGCCGATCGCGCGGGCCCCCCAGGGCTCGCCCACGCAGAAGCCGTCCATCTTACCTATTTTCATGTTGGCGACCATCTGCGCAGGCGGTATGGTGATCAGCGAGATGTCCTTGTCGGGGTCGATGCCGCCGGCGGCGAGATAGTAGCGCATCCACATGGCGTGGGTGCCGGGCGGGAAGGTCATGGCAAAGGTGAGGGGCTCGCCGAGCTTCTTGGCCTGATCGACGAAGGGCTTGAGTGCCTTGGGGTCGGCGCCGACCTTGCCTTTCCACTCGGTCTTGAGGGTGATGGCCTGGCCGTTGCGATTGAGGATCCAGGGGATGACCATCGGTTTCTTGGGCGAGCCGGCGAGGCCCATGGTCGAGGCCAGCGGCATGCCGATGAGCATGTGCGTGGCCTGGATGGAGCCGCTGGAGAGATTGTCGCGGATGGCGGCCCAGTTGGCGCCCTTGGTGACGGTGGAAGCGATGCCGTATTTTTTGAACAGGCCTTTCTCGTGGGCGATGACGATGGGCGAGCAATCGGTGAGCGCGATCATGCCGAAGTTCACCTTGGGGGCTTCTGGGGCGTCGCTGGCGCTCGCGGCGGTGGCGGCCCAGGTGCGGGTGCCGAGGGCGGCCCAGAGAGCGGCGGCGCCGGTGGCGGAGCGGTTGAGGAAAGTGCGGCGATTGAGCGTGTTCACGGTGGCGGCGGTTGGCTGGGTGGTGTTCATGCAGTGAGCTGAGTGGTCTTGAGGATTTCGCGATGCAGGTCTTCGCGGAAGAGGCGGCGGGGAAGGTCGGTGTCGGCCGCAGCGGCGGCGGGCAGAAGGTGGGCGGCGGCGAGGGCGCGCTGGATGCCAAGGGCCTTTTCCACGAGGGGGACGTTGGCGTCTTTGCGGTGGAAGAGGATGAAGTCGGAGATATTCTCGACGCGGCCGTGGCCGCAATCGAAGCGGCCGGTGAGCGCGGGCGCGATCACGCGCGCAGGGAGATTGAGATAGCGCTGGTCGGAGAGGATATCGGCGAGGCGCTCGCGGTTCTGCGGTTCGTCGCACCAGCAGGCGGCGTCGGAAAGGGCACGGATGAAGGCGGCGTGCTCCGCGGCGCGCGTCTCGGCGAAGCGCTGGGTGGCCATGATGATCTTTTCGACGTGGCCCGGCTGCTGGGCGGCGCTCCACGTGGGGCACCAACCGGCGCCCTCGCGGACCGCGAGGCTGCCCCAAGGCTCGCCGACGCAGTAGCCATCGATGGTGCCGGCAGCGAGATTGCGAAACATCTGGGCGGGCGGCACGACCACGATGCGCATATCGCGGTCGGGATCGAGACCGGCGGCGCGGCACCAATCGCGGAGAAGAAGGTTGTGAGAAGAGTAGATGAAGACCGCGCCGAGCGTGAGCGGGGACTGGGCGGGCCGGCTCTTGGCGTAGTCACGGAGCGAGGCCGCATCGCGCGCGCCCGCATCCCAGAGCGATTGGGAAAGCGTGATGGCGTTGCCGTGGAGGTTGAGGACGAATGAACACAGGACATCGCACTGACGGCAGCCGAGCCCGAGCTGGGTGGACCAGAGCATCGGAGCGGGGGCGTGCGTGATATCGAGTTCGCCGAAGATGATCTTCTCCCGAATGGTGGCCCAGCCGATCTCGCGCTTGAGCTCGACGCGGACGCCGTGGCGGGCGAAGTAGCCCAGCTCCTGAGCGACGACCAGCGGCGCGGAATCGGTGAGGGAAATGAAACCAACCCGCAGGGGCCGGGCACCTTTTCCGGACTGTGCTGAGGTGAGGGGAAGCGTCGACATGTTGGGCGGACTAAGAGCCGGGCGTGTGCCAGCGTGCGTGGCTGGCCCGATTACTGCTCTTCAAACATTTCATTGAAGGGATGAAGCGCACTCATTGATGAAACCGACGCTCGATAGTCGCCAGCTCCATGCTTTTGCCGCCCTCGCGCGGCGCGGCAGCTTCACGCTTGCTGCCAAAGATTTGTTCCTCACGCAATCGGCTGTAAGCCATGCAATCAAGGCGCTGGAGGATGATCTCGGCTGCCGCCTGCTCGACCGAGTGGGCCGGCGCGTGCTCCTGACGCAGGCGGGAGAGCAGTTCCTGCGGCACACCGAAAAAATCCTGCGCGAGATGGAGGCGGCGCGCGCCGGGCTCGACTCGCTTACGAAGTGGGGGCATGGCCGACTGCGCGTCGGCGCGAGCACGACAGCGTGCCAGCATATCCTGCCGACGGTGTTGCGGGAGTTTCGCCAGAGCTATCCCAAGTGCGTGATCCGGATAGAGCCGGGCGACCATGGGCAGCAGCTCGAGCTGCTGCGCGGAGGGCACATCGATCTTGCGCTGGTGCTGGAGCCGCCGAACCAAGGCATGACGGAGTTCACCTTCGTGCCGCTCTTTCAGGATGAGCTGCGTTTCGTGGTGGCGCCGCTGCATCCCTGGGCGGCGCTGGGCCGCGTGCCGCGCGAATCGATCGAGGCGGAGACGCTCGTGCTCTACAACAAGACGAGCCAGACCTTTCGCCTGGTGGCGGAGTATTTCCGCGAGGAGAAGATCTCGCTCACGAACTTCATCGAACTGGGGAGCATGGAGGCGATCAAGGAGCTGGTGAAGATCGGCATCGGCGCTGGCGTGCTTGCGCCGTGGATCGCGCGAGCGGAGCTGGAAAGCGGCTCGCTGATCTCGCTGCCGCTTGGCACGCGAAAGCTGAAGCGGCGCTGGGGTGTCGCCCACCTCAAGGGACGCCGGCTTGCGCTGGGCGAGGAAACGTTTGTGGGCCTGTGCATGAGCGTATCCGAAGCGCTCGGGCTCACGACCACCACGGCGGCGGCGTAAGGGAAGCGCGGATACGACAGGGGGCGGCTGCTCGCCGCCGAGTCGAGCGGCCGACGGGCTCCGACATGGCGAGGGCGGCCCGGGGTGACGATTTCGCACTCGCGCGGCGATGCCTCTCGCGTCATATACAAGCCGCTCCTCTTCGATCATTCCCAGCGCCGATGCTCCAGCGGCGCGGTCCCCTGACCCCTCACCCTGATGAAACTTCTTCTCAAAATCCTGGGCGGCTTTGCCGGGTTGGTGCTGCTGCTCGTGCTGGTCGCGTTTCTTCTTCCCCGGCACTATCGCATCGAGCGCTCGCTGGTAATGAAGGCCAGCCCCGAGGCGATCCACGCGCAGATCGCCGACCTGCGAGCTTGGAAGAACTGGGGCTCGTGGCACGAGAAAGACCCGGCAATGAAACTGAGCTATTCCGAGAAGAGCACAGGCATCGGAGCCTGGTCGGCGTGGGAAAGCGAGACGCAGGGCAACGGCAAGATGACCGTGTCTGCCGTGACGCCGACCAAGGTGGTGTACGACCTCGAGTTTCCGGATTTTGGCAGCAAGTCGGCTGGCTACATGGAACTCATCCCCGAAGCGGCGGGGACGAAGGTCGTTTGGGTCGACACGGGCGATCTCGGGATGAATCCTTTGAGCCGGTGGTTTGGCCTTTTCCTCGACAAGCTGATCGGTGCGGACTTCGAACGCGGCCTGAGCAACCTGGCGAAGAACGTCGAGGCGAAGTAGGCCCGCAGGGGGTGGTTCGTCTCGTCCCGAGAGGGCTGGGGCGGACGCTCGCCGGGAATTGCCTTTCCCGTTTGGACCGTAGAGAATCGGGGCAAATGATCTTTTCACGTTTGTCCTTCCTGGTGGGCCTGGTGGGCGCCGCGGCGCTCAGTGCGGCGGAACCGCTCCCTTCGCTCTCGTTTAGTGTCGATCTCATGGATCGTACCGCAGACCCGCGCACCGATTTTCGAAAGTTTGCGTATGGGACGTGGGAGGCGAAGACGGAGATACCGGCCGACAAGTCGCGCTGGGGCGGCTTCGATATGCTGGGGCAGAACAACTGGGTGCGCATCCGGGGGCTGCTGGAGGACGCCGCGGCGAAGCCGGGCCCCGAGGGCAGCCACCGGCGCAAGGTGGGAGACTTCTTCGCCACCGGCATGGATACGGCGGCGATCAATGCCGCAGGCATCAAGCCGATCCAGGGTGAACTCGATCGGATCGCGGCGATCAAGAGTGTCGACGATCTCATCCGGCATGTGGCCGACGCGCACCTGCATATCGGCGCGCCGCTGTTTGGCGGCTCGATCTATGCGGATCAAAAGGACAACACGGTGATCCGCTTCTACCTCTCGCAAGGGGGCATGAGCCTGCCGACGCGAGACTACTATTTCGACGAGAAGCACGCCAAGGCGCGCGCCGGCTTTCTCACGCACGTGGCCACGATGCTGAAGCTCGCAGGCGCCGATGAAGCGCAGGCCAAGGCCGACGCGGAAGTGGTGCTCGGCCTGGAGACCAAGCTGGCGGAGTCCGCAAAGACACCGACCGAACTGCGCGACCCCATAGCCAACTACAACAAGATGACGGTGGCGGAGGCGGCGAAGAGCATGCCGGGCCTGCCGCTCGAGCTCTATCTGCGGGAAACGCTGGTGCCGGCCAGCGAGACCGAGATCATCGTACGCCAACCGAAGTTTTTCACGCGCGTGGGCGAACTCCTGAAAGGCGAGCCGCTCGACCAGTGGAAGGTCTACCTGCGGTACCATATGCTGCGCAGTGCGTCGCCGTACATCTCCGCGCCTTTCGAGGATGAGTCGTTTCGCTTCTTCAGCAAGGAGCTGAACGGCGTGCCTGAGGCGGAGCCGCGCTGGCAGCGGGTGGCGCGAAGGATGGATTCCCAAATCGGCTTTGCGGTATCGGAGCTGTACATCGAGAAATACTTCCCGCCGACCGTGAAGGCGAAGCTGGACGAGATGGTGAAGCTGATGCGCGAAGTGCTCGAAGATCGCATCAAAGGCCTCGAGTGGATGACCGCTCCGACCAAGGAAAAGGCCCTCGCGAAGCTGGCCTCGTATCGCGTGATGGTGGGCCAGCCGCCGCAGTGGCGGGACTACTCGAGCCTCAAGGTCTCGCGCGAGAGCTACTATGCGAATGTGCGGGCCGCCGCGGAGTACGAGACGAAACGCCAGCTCGCGAAGTTTGGGAAGCCTTTCGATCGCGACGAGTGGCTCGGGCTGCCGCACACGGTCAATGCGTACAACCAGCCCTCGGCCAACCAGCTTGTATTTCTCGCCGGCATCCTGCAGGCGCCGTTTTTCGATCCGGCGATGGACGACGCGGTCAACTTCGGCGCGATCTGCGCCGTGATCGGCCATGAGATCACCCACGGGTTTGACGACAAGGGCCGGCTGTACGACGCCAAGGGCAACCTGGCGGACTGGTGGACGAAGGAGGATGCCGCGGCTTTCACCGAGCGCGCGCAGAAGCTCGTGGATCAATTCAACAGCTACCACGCGCTTCCCGGCGTGGCGATCAACGGACGCCTGACCCTGGGCGAGAACATCGCGGACCTGGGCGGCACCTCGATCGCCTACGAAGCGCTCCAGCGCTCGCTGCGCGGCAAGGAGCGCACGCTGATCGACGGCTTTACGCCCGAGCAACGCTTCTTCCTTTCGTGGACGCAGAGTTGGCGCACCAAGACGCGCGAGGAGCGCCTGAAGACGCTCGTGCAGACGGATGTGCACGCCCCCGGCCAGTTCCGCGCGATCGGGCCGCTGGTGAACATGCCGGAATTCTTCGCGGCATTTAACATCAAGGAAGGCGATGCGATGTGGCGCGCGCCGGAGCTGCGCGCCAAGATCTGGTAACGCGGATGGCGCGGCGTGGAGCGGAGCGGCGGGCGGGGTGGGCTGCAACGACGGGGACCCCGCCCATGAGGGCGGGGCGAGGACACAGTGGAAAACCTGCGCCGCCTTCCACCGACGAAAGCCTCGACAGGGCGCGTGAGCGTGGCGGTAAATCGCCGGATGGCTTCGCTTAAAACATCCATCGGCCGGCTGCGCTTCATCGGGTTTTGGGAGGGGGTTTCGTTTCTTCTGCTGCTGCTGATCGCGATGCCGCTGAAGTACTTTGCGGACTGGCCCTTGGGCGTGCGGGTGGTGGGGATGGCGCACGGGGTACTGTTTGTCGCCTATGTGCTTGCGGCCTGGCAGGCGGCGATGGAGCACAACTGGCCATTCAAGAAGATCGCCATTGTATTGGTAGCGAGCTTGTTGCCGGCAGGGCCTTTCATCGTGGACGCGCGGATACTGAAAGAGGAAGACGCCCGGTGAGGCAGCAGATGGGGCGGGAGATGGCCTGAGAATCTGTTTGCGCTGCGCGGGGGCGGTGGGTTGCACTGTCCGACCTACGTTTCCATGAAGCGCACCCATCATTGTGCCCAGCTCACCTCGTCCGATCTCAACGCCTCCGTGGAGTTGCTCGGATGGGTCGATACGATCCGCGACCAAGGCGGCATCGTATTCGTAGACTTGCGCGACCGCCGCGGCGTCACGCAGATCAAGCTCGAGGCCCGTGATAATAATACGCTGGCCGAGCAGCTGAAGCATCTGAAGCCCGAATCCGTGATCGGCATCACCGGGAAGGTGATCGCGCGCCCGGCCGGCACCGAGAACAAGAATCTCCCGACCGGCCAGATCGAGGTGGAGGCCACGAGCCTGGAAATCCACAATATCTCGGACACGCCTCCCTTCCCGCTGGACGACGCGGGTGGCGACAAGGTGAACGAAGACCTGCGCCTGACGTACCGCTATCTGGACCTGCGCCGACCCAAGATGCGGAAGAACCTGCAGGTGCGCCACAAGGCGGCCAAGTCGATCCGCGACTACTTCGACTCGCAGGAGTTTATCGAGGTGGAGACGCCGGCTCTGTTCAAGAGCACGCCCGAGGGGGCGCGCGAGTACCTCGTGCCGTCGCGCATCCATGCGGGCCAATTTTACGCGCTCTCGCAGTCGCCGCAGCAATTCAAGCAGATCCTGATGGTCGCAGGCGTGGAGCGGTATTTCCAGATCGCCCGCTGCTTCCGTGACGAGGACCTGCGCGCGGACCGCCAGATGGAGTTTACGCAGGTGGACGTCGAGGCGTCGTTTGTGACGCGGGAGGACATCTACGCGCTGTTTGAGGGCATGCTGAAGAAGCTGTGGAAGGACGTGCTCGGCACCGATATCCAGACGCCCTTCCTGCGGATGCCTTTCCACGAGGCGATGAACCGCTTCGGCGTGGACAAGCCCGACCTGCGCTTCGGCCTCGAGCTCGTCGACTTTTCCGAGACCTTCAAGAACTCGGCGTTCAAGGTCTTCCAGTCCACGGTCGCCAGTGGCGGCGTGGTGAAGGCGATCAACGCTAAGGGCCTCGCGGATGTCTCGCAGGGCGAACTCAAGAGCCTCGAGGAGATCGCAAAGTCCCTCGGCGCGAAGGGCCTTGCCTTCATCAAGGTGGAGGGCGGCGAGTGGAAGTCGCCGATCGTGAAATTCTTCTCCGAGGCGGAGAAGGCCGAGCTCACCAAGCAGCTCAATATCGAGGAGGGCGACATCGTCTTTTTCGCGGCGGCGACGTGGGAGAAGGCCTGCGCGATCCTGGGCCGCCTGCGCCTCGAGTCGGCGCAGCTCCAAGTGAAGCGCGGCAAGCTGACGATCCGCCACGACGATTGGAAATTCCTCTGGGTGGTAGACTTTCCGCTGATGAGCTACGATGAGGCGGAGAACCGCTACGTCGCGACGCACCATCCCTTCACCGCGCCGGTGGCGGAGGATGCCCAGTACCTCGACACCGACCCGAAGAAGGTGCGCGGCCAGCACTATGACGTGGTGCTCAATGGCATGGAGCTCGGTGGTGGATCGATCCGCATCCACCAGCCTGCGATCCAGAAGAAGGTCTTCGAGGATGTGCTCAAGATCCCGGCCGATGTGGTGGAGAGCCGCTTTGGCTACATGCTGAAGGCCTTCACCTATGGCGCGCCCCCGCATGGCGGCATCGCCTTTGGCCTCGATCGCATGTGCGCGCTGCTCTGCGGCACGACGAGCATCCGCGATGTGATTGCGTTTCCCAAGACCCAGAAGGGTCAGGACCTCATGGCGCAGAGCCCGACGCCGGTCACCGAGCGCCAGCTCAAGGAACTGCACATCAACGTCGTGATGCCCGAGTGAGGGCTTGCGCCGCTGCCGCGTCGATCGCAGTACTCATTCCGTTAAACTCCCATCCGCATGAAACTGATCGTCGCCATCATCAAGCCGTTCAAACTCGAGGAAGTGAAGGAGGCGCTCGC
>CAYZPV010000076.1:0-27292 GCA_964480585.1 uncultured Opitutus sp.
AAAAGCACGCGGCAAAGCAGCGAACCCGTGGTCGCTGCTGCCCCAAATCGGCATGGGGGATACTTATATGTCCCTCTACGCCGCCGCTCGAACCCACTTTCAAGGACAACGTGGCTTGCCGCACTTGGAATCTAACCAGACGCGGGCATCCCGCGAGGTATCCCCGCCTGGGGATACCCGGCTTCGCTGAACCAGCGTTGCGCGGCCTCGTCGCGCGGGGTTCTCCACAGCGTCGGCCGCCCCCGACATCGGCAGGGTTTCGCTCCGTCGCTCACGCGAGCGTTCACACTCGTCCCTCGCCCCCTGCCTCATTCCGCCGCTCACGCGGCGGTGCGGGTGCTCCGTTCCCGTCACTCGTCTGTTCCGAGGTTATCCCCGTCAGACGTGTACACGTAGCGAAGCATTTTATGCGGTCTTTATCCTGCTGTGGGATAATACGTGGGGCACCGGCGGTGGTTCTCGGCCGAGCCCCTATTGACCTTAGCGGCTCGCTGAAAACGTATGTCGCTATTCGGGCGCCGCGAACGCACGGGGCGGCGCCCCGGAGCCCCGATCGGCTCTGGGCCGGTAGGGGCTCCGATGGGCGCGACCGACGACGTGATCATGGGGATGCGGGACAGGAACGGCGAGCCCGCGCCGTTCGGGCTTTCGCCTGCCGACAGGCGTCACCACCTGTACGTCGTCGGGAAGACCGGCACCGGCAAGACGACTCTCCTCCGCAACATGATAGTGCAGGACATCGAGGCGGGCCGGGGCGTGGGGATCATCGACCCGCACGGCGACCTCGCTGCCGAGCTCCTCGACCACATCCCCCGCGCGCGAATAGAGGACGTCGCCTACTTCGACCCAGCCGACGAGAAGTATCCGGTGGCGCTCAACCTCCTGTCGGGCGTGCCGCCGCGCAAGCGGCACCTCGTGGCCTCGGGCATCGTCACCGCGCTCCGCGGGATCTGGTCCGACTCCTGGGGCCCTCGGCTGGAGTACATCCTGTATATGACGGTCGCGGCGCTCCTCGAATGCGAGAACGTGAGCCTGCTGGCCGTGCCGCGCATGTTCACGGACGCGGACTTCAGGGCGTGGGCGGTGAAGCAGGTGAAGGACCCCGTCGTAAAGGGGTTCTGGGAAGGGGAGTTCGAGAGGTACGACCGGCGCTTCCTCCAAGAGGCCGTCGCCCCGATCCAGAACAAGGTGGGCCAGCTGCTCGCATCCCCGCAGGTGAGGAACGTGCTCGGCCAGGCCCGCCGGAAGATGGACGCGAGGGCAATGATGGACGAGGGCGCGATATTCATCGCGAACCTCAGCAAGGGCAGGCTAGGACCCGACAAGACCAACCTCGTGGGCGCGCTGTGGGTGACCCTGTTCCATCTGGCCGCGATGTCGCGCGCCAGCACCCCGGCAGGCCGCCGCCGCGACTTCCACCTTTACGTGGACGAGTTCCACTCGTTCGTGTCCGACTCCTTCGCGAACATTCTATCGGAGGCCCGCAAGTACGGCCTCAGCCTCGTTGTCGCACACCAGCACCTGAGCCAGCTCAAGCCCTCCATACTGGAGGCGGTGCTCGGAAACGTCGGGTCGATGGTGTCGTTTCGAATCGGCCACTCGGACGCGGAGGCACTCGAAGCGGCCTTCGGTCGCACGTACTCCGCGCGACAGTTCACTGAGCTGTCGAACGGTGAGGTCTTCGCGAAGCTCCTCCGCGCCGGGAACGACGGCGACGCGTTCCGCGGGACTACGTTCGAGTCTGCCGGCAGGAAGCGCGGGACGAGGGACAAGGCCGTCAAGTCGTCGCGTAAGCTGTACGCGAGCCGGAGGACGGTCGTGGAGCGCAAGCTCTCGCAATGGTTCCAGCGAAGGCGGTAGCGCCTCCCTCTTTGGAGCGGGCCGCAGCGCGTGGTTTAATGGGAGGCGGATAGCTCACTCAACAACCACCAACCAAGGGAAAATTATGCCATCATGGATAGACTTCAAAGAGCTTCGGTCGGCACTGTCGTTCGAGGCCGTGCTGAGGGACCACGGGGTCGAGCCGAAGCTGAAAGACGGCCAGCACTTGGGATACTGCCCGCTGCCGGGCCACGACGGGAAGAGGAAGTCGCCGTCGTTCTCGGCCAACATGGAGCGGAAAATATTCCACTGCTTCGGCTGCGGAGCCAAGGGGAACGTCCTCGACTTCGTGGCGCTCATGCAGCGCGCCGACCCGAAGGACGGCCGGGAGCTGAAGAGGATAGCCGTGGGGCTGCGGGAGAAGTACGGCGCAGGAGGCGGCGAACGGAAGAAGGCCGCTGTCGCCGAGACGCCGGAGGCAGCCCAGATGGAGCTGCCGACTGTCGTGAACCCCGAGCTGGACTTCAAGCTCCAAGGCCTGGACCCTCGTCACGCGTACCTGACAGGACGCAAGTTCACCGAGTCGACGGCGTCGCACTTCGGCATAGGCTACTGCGGCAGAGGGTTCCTCGCGGGGCGCATCGCGATCCCGCTGCGGGACGCGCAGGGACGGCTCGTGGGGTACGCGGGTCGGGTCGTCGACGACTCCGCGATAAGCGAGGAGAACCCGAGGTACCGGTTCCCCGCCGGGCGCGAGCGCGACGGCTCGCTCCTCTCGTTCAAGAAGTCGCTGTTCCTGTACAACGGCCACGCGCAGGCGCAGCCCCTCGACCACCTGGGGGTCGTCGAGGGGTTCAGCTCGGTGTGGTGGCTGCACCAGAACGGCTACCCGTCTTCCGTTGCGACGATGGGCTCTGAGTGCTCTGACGAGCAGGCGGAACTGATCGTGAGGATGGTGAAGCCCCGGGGACACGTGTGGATCATGCCGGACGGAGACAAGGCCGGCGAGCGGTACGCCCATACGCTCCTCGCTAAGCTGTCGCCGCACCGCTTCGTGCGGTGGGTGAAACTCCCAGCCGGCAAGCAGCCGACAGACATGTCTCCCGCGGACATGAAGGCCTGCTTCGGCCGATAGCAGAAGCGCGAGCGGCCCTCTGAGGGCCGCTTTTCTTCCGTCAGACCCGTCGGCGAGGGATCGTTGCGAGGTCAGCCGACGGGCTTTCGAGTTCCATCGGGCGGACCCAGATCGGGCCGAACGGGTCAGCGACCACGTCGCGCAGGGTGGCAATCCAGACTAGAGAGCGCACGGGCGGGTTCGCCGCGAGGAGGCGGCGGGCGAGGCTCGCAAGCCGCGCCTCCGACGGGACCACCACGAGCACCGTGAACTCATGGCGTCCGCTCGCCGAGTCCCATGTCAGAGGCGCCACGCAGCGGGTAGCGATGCGGCAGGTCCGATAAGCGTGCGCCTTCGCGACCAAGGCGCGGGCCGTCTCTGTGGACCGGTCAAGTTCGAGGTAGAAGCGTCGTTCTGAACTGACCTGCGAGCCCGCGCGCCCTTTGAGTCGGACGAGCGCGTCGGGCTTCACCGTCCCGTGGGTCGACTCGAACCGATTGAGCGCGGGCCACGTGCTGAAGGCGACTACTTCTCGGCCAGCGGCGGGCGCAGCGCCATGAAAGGCCGCTTTCACGTCCATAACGGCTAGCTCGTGCGCGAGAGTGCTTGCGGATACGTCCGTCCTCTTCGCTGCGGAAGTCACGGGAAGCCTTCCGTACTGCCTAAGCGCGCCTGTCCTAGCCAATAGGTCGATTCCTTTCTGCGTGATGAAGAGGCGGGCGCGCTCGAATGTCGAACGGGCTCGACTGCGGATCAGACCGGCCGATTTCAGCTTTTGCAGTCGCTTCTTTGCCATCTCGGCTCTCCCAGCGAAGTCTATCCGCGCGATGTGCGCGACGGTCGCCACGCGGCTCTCGTAGAGCCCTCGGAGGAGCGTGAAGTCGCGAGCGCCCAAGACTAGCCCACCGCCTTTCGTGCGAACGTGAATGCGATCAGGAGACATTCCACGATTGTAGCACGTGCAGCCTCGACGCTCAGCGGTCGGCGGTTCGGTGAGGTTGTTAGCCGGATTCGAAATCCAGCGCCGTGCGATTGAATGGAGCCGTGAGGCGAAGGCGGAACCAAGTGCGACCCGCGCCCAGCGCACCACCCATGGCGAGGCGTGGCAGTCTCCGCGAGCGCCAGCGAAGGAGTCTGCCACGCCTCGCCTTTTTCGGTTCCTTTTTCCCAAAAAGGAAGGGAGGCGGCAGAGGGCTGGGCCGAGCGAGCACGGCGCAGCCGCGCGGAGGGAGCGCGCAGCATTCTGAGGGTGGGAAACTCGTAAGTCGGGCATCGCCCAGAAGGGCGCCATGTACAGTCGGAGAATAGCGCCAAAGCGATTCATTGGGATTGTCCCACGTGACCTACCGCATAAAATGTATGCGGTGAGAGTAGCGGTTATTGACAATCGCTAAGCGACAGAGGTAATTCCGCCTTCAATGAGACCTTGCTTACGCCAGGCATCAATTCTGTTGTTTGCATTGTTCGCGGCGGCATTTGCTTTTGCACAGCCTCCGTCGATTACACTTCAGCCTGCCAGCGCCACAGTTCTCGCAGGTGATACTGTCAGCTTCTGGGTACAGGTAGCTGGAAACCGCATAACGCTGCCACTTCACTCTTTTCGGTGGCGCAAGAATGGCGGCACCGACCTGCGGGGAACAGGCCAAACGACCGGCCAACTGACAATTCCCAGCGTGACGGCTGGAGACGCTGGCCAGTACTGGGTTGAAGTATCGAATCCGGACGGCAGCGTGACTAGCCAAGTCGCCACGCTTCGCATCGCACCCCCTGAGGAAGCAGGTCGCCTAGCCAACGTGTCCGTTCGTGTGGACGTGGGCTTGAGCGACGAAGCTCCGATCATCGGATTTATCATCAGCGGCAGCACAATGAAGCCGGTGCAAATCCGAGGCATCGGCCCCACGTTGGCTTCGTTTGGCGTCAGTGGCGTACTCGCGGATCCTGTGCTGTCGCTCTACCGTGGATCGACCGCGATCGCGAGCAATGACGATTGGACCTTGCCGGCGCCTCTCGCGGGAGCGTTCCCTCTTCCTTCGGGCAGTCGCGATGCGCTCATTGCTAGCGACGGGCTTCCGGCCGGCTCCTACTCGGTGCGGCTCGCTGGAAAGGCCGACGCTACCGGCATCTCTCTAGTCGAAGTCTACGACGGCACGCCGACCGCCGAATTCGGGGTGCAGACCTCGAAGCTGACCAATCTGTCCGCCCGAGCGCCACTTGGTATTGGGGAGCGGTCTCTCATCCTTGGATTTAGCGTCGGCGGAGCTACGGAGACCAAGCTCTTGATCCGCGCGATCGGCCCCGGATTGAAGGCGTTTGGCGTCGCGAGCGCAGTCTCGATGACGGGAATCATCTTGTTCGACGCGAGCAACAATCGACTGGGTTATGCGCAGGGCGGTGGATCGCTTGATTCCGAATTGAGCTCGGCGGCGATCGGAGCTTTTCCCCTCGCTAATGGGGATTCCGCGGTCTCCACATGGTTTGCGCCTGGAAACTACACGGTCCAGGTGTTTGGCACGGAGACTGTAGGCCTCGGCCTTATCGAGATCTATCAGCTCCCGCGCACGCCCAAGCGATAGCCCGGAGAATGGCGGGCCGCGGCGCTCTGGGCCGGCGGTATTTGTTCCTGCCAAAGCGGGCTTGGAAGCTGAATTGTGCGCTGCAAATAGTTGCTGTGAAAATGGCCTCGGTGATAGACCTCATTTTTGGCGTTACTAAAAGGCATACCGCATTTTAGGTTATCTCGTGGTCAATTTTTATTGACGATAGCCCGCATCGTCGCCCTCTTCCGCACAGCTTCAATTCTGCTCCCATACCGCGAGGGAGCCGGATCGGTGACCCCACGCCGAACCGTTCGCGCAATCCAGCCACTTTAGCGCCGGCCTACCTTCCCAGGGGTAGGCCGTGCGCTATGTAAACCACTTCGGCCTTTTCGAGCCGAGTAACAAGGGTCTGCTATGCGCGCACCTAAAGTCATACCTATGCTCTGCCTCGCCGGCGCACTTTCCAGCGTCGGCCACGCCCAGTTGTCCGTCATCTCGGGCAATCGCACCATGGTGGGAGTTTCCCCTGTCGTGGCGGACCCTGTCGGCGATCAGGAATGGTCGCGTGTCTCCGGTCTCACCAAGACCCCGGCGGCGGCAGTCGCTGTGCAGGGCACAGCCCAGCAGCGGGCGGCAGCGATCGCGCAGCGCGCGAGCGCCACGCTCTCGGCCGCGCGAGAAGCGAAAGCGTTTTATCAACGCTTCCCTAATCATCCGAAGGTGCCGGCGGCGCGCAAGCTGGAGGCGGCCTCGCTGATCGAGAGCCTCAAGCTCGGCAACAAGTCCCTCGAGTCGGAGGCCTTTGCCGTGGCGGAGGGCATCCGCAAGGATGGCACCTTGTTTCGCACGGATCGGTTCGACGTGGCGCTGTCGGTGGAGCGCTACCGGATGAAGCAGCAGATCGGCGCGAAGACCGTGCGGGAGGCGGCGGGCTCCTACGAAGCGTTGGCAGACTCGCTGCAGCGGGAGTTTGGCCCGGTGCCCGAGGTGTTTGGCCTCTACCTGAGCATCGCCAAGAGCAGCGGTGCGGAGGTGGCAAACCGGCTCGCCACCAAGGTGCTCGAGATGCGCCCCTCGGGCGCGACGCGCCAGGAGGCGGAAGCCATCACGACCCGCTACGCGCTCATTGGCAATCCCGTCACGCTCCAGCTCACAAGCATCAGTGGCGAGAAGGTGACGATCTCGCCCGCGACCGCCAATGGCACGCCTACCGTGCTTTATGTATGGGCACCCGAAATGGGCACGAAGACCTCGCAGGCGGGCGCGAAGAACGCCCAGCCCGATGCAAAGGCCGTGCAGGCCGAGGCGAAGAAGCCCTTCATCCCGCTCAATAAGATCCGTAACGACCTCGCGAAGCAGCCCACGGTGCGCTGGGTATATCTGGCGCAGCGGTCCGAGCGAGAAACGGCGCTGAAATCCCAGATGGTGGTGCCGAAGCAGGGCACCTTCTGCCTCGAGAGCGGGGATGGCGTCGGCCTCGCCCGCCAGTTGCTGCGCGGCATGAGCGGCCCCTCGGTTTTTGTCTTCGACAGCAGGGGCGTGCTCAAGGGGTACGGCCAACCCGATGAACTCCCGGCGCTCTTGGCCTCCCTCAACCGCTAATCGAGAAACGCGACCAGCATGAATAACCGCTCTTGTTTTCTGCGGGCCTTTTATCGCCTCCTGCAGCTCGCGGGGCTCTCGGCCGCTTTCATGGCCAAGCTCGCGTATGGCGACATCGCGCTATCGGCCTCCACCTTTACCCAGGACAATCTGCCCAGCATCACGGCCGATTCCGCCGAGATGACCACCATCAACAGCCTGATCTCGAGCTACGGCGGCTACTACAAGCTGCGCGCGAAGATCCTCGTCACGTACGATCCGGGCTATTTTCACGCCATCGATACGGCGAATAATCAGTATGGCTTCCTGAGCCACGTGCCCGGCCCGGGCAACTACGTGGTGCAGCTCTACTACGTGGTCTACACGGCCTCGGGGTCGATGTACCTCGGCCAGTTCTACTCGAAAAACATAACTATCCTGGGTGGGCCGGCCACGGGCACCATGGGTCTCAAGCCGACGTATTTTCCCAATATGACCCTCACGGCCCCCGGGACGACACCTAAGGATGGCGATGGAAGGGATATAACAGAAGCTCCGGGTGGGGCTTGGGCATCGGCGGGGCCCCTCGGCGTCAACGTAGGTGTCGATAACTTCTCGGTGCGCTGGGAAGGCCAGATCGAGACCTTTACCACGGGCAACTACACGTTTTGGACCGGTTCCGACGACGGCATGCAGGTGTTTATCACCGATATGAGCAACAAGGTGGCCGGCCAGTGGAATACGCAGCCGTATATCGAATACTCCGGCACCAAGTACCTCGCCGGTGAGCAGCGGCATCAAATCAAGGTGGAATTCTTCGAGAATACCGGCGATGCCACGGCCAAGCTTTTCTGGCAGCCGCCCGGCGGTCAGAAGCATATCGTGCCGATCACGCGGTTTACGCCGCCCGGCGCGGCCAATGCCACGCCGACGGCGCCGATGGTCCTCACGCATCCCGGCGCCGCAGATATCAGCGCGGGCATGCAGGCGGTATTTTACGTCGTCGCCTCCGGCCACCCCGCGCCCACGTACCAGTGGCGGAAAGACGGGCAGCCGATCACCAATGCGACCTCCTCCACCTACACGATCGCCTCGGCCCAGCCGCAGGCCTCCGGCACGTACGACGTGGTCGTCACCAATGCCTCCGGCACCGCCACCAGCAACGGCGCCCTGCTGGTCGTAAATCCCAATGCTCCCCCAGGACAGGGCACTGGCCTGCGCGGAGCCTACTACATAGGAGAAAACTTCGGCGGCCTCGTCGTCTCGCGCATCGATAATCAGGTTAACTTCGGTTGGGGCACCAATTCGCCCTACTTCGGAGTGCCCAACGACCACTTTTCGGCGCGCTGGTTTGGCACCGTGGAGGCCGAGAGTTCAGGCAGCTACGGCTTCGCGGTAAACGTCGACGACGGCGTGCGGCTCTACGTCAACGGCCAGAAGATCATCGATCGTTGGGAGGAGTACGTGCAGACCGCGCGCAGCCAGACCATCTACCTGCCCGCGGGTGTGAAGGTACCCATCATGATGGAGTTCTTTGAGAAGGGCGGCTATGCCAATGCGACGCTCTACTGGCGCCACCCGGGCCGCGGCAACGATGAGATCATCCCGCGGGAGCGGTTATACCCCGGTACCATGACGGTGGGCGGCTGGTCCGAGTTTATGGTCGCCTCCGGCATCCTCGAATTCACCGAGGATCAGGAAGAGGATGAGAACGGCAACTGGAATGGTAACGGCAACTACAGTGCCATTCCCGGCGGGCACACGATATTCCTCCCGCAAGGTGGAAAGTTGCGCGTTATCAGCACCAGCGCAGCCAATCTCCACGGAGGCGTTTATCCACAATTTATGTCACCGTTTTCCATAGGTAACGGGGGAAATATCAACGCCGAATTTTCGCTGCCTGCTGGTAGCCATTACCTCGAGATCGGCGCGACCTATCAGGGTAGCCAATACGAGGAGTACACGATCAATATCGAGTTTCAGGCCGATGCGGTGCCGACAGCGCTCGAGACTCCGCCGGAGATTACGAGCGGTATCACAGCCGGTGGCAATGTTGGCACGGCTTTTACCGGCTACACGATCACAGCGACAGGAGCGGGCACGCTGCACTACGTTGCTTCGAACCTGCCGCCGGGCCTTGCGGTAAACTCCTCCACCGGCGTGATCACCGGCACTCCAACCTCGGCCGGCACGTATCCCAACGTGGTGATCTATGTGTACAACCAAGGCGGCATGGCCACGCGTGTGGTCAATATAAAAATTGATCCTCCTATCGCCGTGCCGCAGTTTACCAACGCGGCAGTGGCGGATGCGGCGGTGAGTTCGACGTTCTCCTTCAAGCTCACCACCAATCCCGCCGCGCTTACCTACACGGCCACCGGTCTCCCGGCGGGCCTCACGCTCACGGGCGACACGATATCCGGTACGCCCACGCAGTCCGGCACCTTCAACGTCACCCTGGTCGGCAACAACGCCCTAGGCGACAGCCTTCCGTTCACCCTCACCATTACGGTCGGCGTGGCCGGCACGCCGGTGATCCGCCTGATCGAGCCCGTGAACGCGGTTCGCCAGCCCTAATATATCAAGACTCTTCGAGTATGAATCGTCGTTGCTTTACGTTGTTCACCCTTTCCCTCGCTACCAGCCTCTGGGGCGCGTCTGCGGACAAGCGTGCCGCTCCAGTCAGGCAAGCCCCGGTGGCGATAACCGCCACGCTGGGCAAGGCCACCACCGCGCTCGATATCTCGCGATCGAAGATCTTCCTCGATCCGCTGGTGCCCATCGGCGGGGAGCCCTCGCTGCTGGAAAATCGCGCCCTTGCGGCCGCGCTGCTTGCCGTCAACAATGCGGCCGTCGGCGATGCCCTGCCGGAGATAGCCGCCTTCCTGCGGCTGTATCCCGATACGCCGTGGCGCATCTCGCTCCAGACTAATCTGGGCCAGGTCTACTACTCGCGCGGTTACTACTCGCTGGCCCTCGAGGCCTACCAGGATGCGTGGACTCGAGGCAAGGCCGCCACCTCCTTCCAGGCGCGCCGCGTGGTGGATCGTGCCGTCGGCGAGCTCATCAAGCTTAATGCGCGCATCGGCCGTACCGATCAGATCAAGGCGCTGATCGCCGAGATCGAAGGCCGCCCCCTGCACGGCGCGGCTTCCGAACTCGTGGCTCAGGGGCGCCAGGGGCTCTGGGCCATGGAGACCCGGCCGGGTGACTCCTTCCGCTGCGGGCCTCTCGCGCTCGCGCAAGTGAGCTCCGAATTCGGCTCCCGCAACTTCGGCCTCAAGACCGAGGAGCTGCGCTCCACCAAGGCGGGTACGTCTCTGGCCCAGCTCGCTGATATTGCCTCAAGCAAGCAGCTCGGCTTCCGCCCAGCCTTTCGCTCGCCGGGAGCGGCGGTGATCGTGCCCGCGGTCGTCCACTGGAAGGTGGGCCACTTCTCCGCCATCGTGCGGAGCGGGAATGGCAAATATCACGTGAAAGACATCACGTTTGGCAACGATACGTTCATCACCGATGCCGCGCTCACTTACGAAGGCACCGGCTATTTCATGGTGCCCAATGGTCCGCTGCCACAGGGATGGCGCGAAGTCGGCGCCACGGAGGCCGCCTCCGTCTGGGGCCGCGGCGCGAGCAGCACGACCGACCCCGATGCCACCACCAAGGCGAATCACAAGGTAGGCGGCGACTGCATCCCCGCCGGCATGCCGAGCTACCAGTTTCACACGCTCCTCGCGAGCCTCACCATCACGGATACGCCCATCGTCATCGCATCGCGCACGGGCAGGGAGCCGATGGCCTTCACCATCACGCACAATCAGCGCGAGGGTTCGCTCACAGTGCCGGCAGGAACGATCGAGTTCAGCAACCTGGGCCCGAAGTGGTTTCACAACTGGCTGGGTTATATCATCGAGGATGGCTCGACGGCGCAGAATGTGACCCTCCATCCTCCAGGCGGCGGCACAATCCGCTTTGAGTGGGATGGTTACGGGTACCTCCAAGATCGGCTTACCAATGCGAGCCTTACGCGGCACGGTCCTGGCTCGTACACCGTCAACTATCCCGACGGCTCCCGGGAGCACTATGCGCAGCTTGGGTCGAGTTCCCAGGTTGTCGGGCGCGTGTTCCTCACCCAGATCGACGATCCCCAGGGGCGCGAAACCTTCTTGGCGTACGACAACGATCAAGGCCGCCGACTCAGGAGCATATATCGTAGCGGCGACAACCCGTCTCTCACTTTCACCTACTCCTCGGAAGCGGAAGGATATCCCGGGTACTACTTGATCAGCCAAGTCACCTCGGGCGATGCGCGCTGGGCGACCTTCGAGTACGATGGCAGCGAGCGTCTCTACAAGGTGACGGACGTGCTGGGCATGGTCACCACGTTTGCCTACCACGCGACCAATACCACGCACGTAGCGAGCTACACGACGCCGTACGGGACGACCAACTTCCAGTCCGGCTCCATTGACCGTGAGTCCTGGGTGACGGCTACCGATCCGGAACTCGGTGTCGAGAGGATCGAATTCACAGAGAATACCAACAACGGCATCCACGACTCGGACTACGAGGAGCTTACGGATGAGAATGGCGACGTATATGAGACGATCGACCGCCGCCCCGCGATGTATGTGCGAAATTCGGCATTGAGCACCCGAAATTCGTTCTATTGGAGCAAGAAGGCCTACTCGATGGGCAGCCACTATGGCAACGCCCACATCTACCACTGGGTGAAAAACTCGAATGGCGTGGCCATGGATATCCTCGAGAGCGAGAAGGCGCCGCTGCAGAACCGCGTCTGGTACAATTATCCGGGTCAATACAATCCAGCCTTGCCGTACCCGAACGCGCCCACGTTCCAGGAAGCCGTCGCGCAGCCCGGCACCTCCAACCGGCCTTCGGTCGTCGGCTACGTTGACTCTGAAAACGAAGTCACGGCCAAGACCTTCCTGTCCCATAATTGGCTGGGCAGGCTTACGTCCGTCACCGATGCGGAAGGCAAGACGACCGTTTATACATATAACAGCACCGGTGAGCGCCTCGAAAACGTGATGACGGGCTCCGTCGTCCAACTGGATCTGAAGTATAACGCGGCAAAGTATGTCGAGGAGCATACCGACGCGATGGGCACTACCACGCGCTTCAATTACCGCTCCGATGGGCAGATCGACTGGATCAAGGACTCACTTGGCAACGAGACGAAATTCATCTACGCGAGCGCCTTCGATGGCGCCAAGTTGACGGACATCGATGGCCCTCTCCCGGGTGCAGGCGACAAATACTCCGTCACGTTCGACACCAAGGACCGGATCCACACCGTCACCGCCCCAGATGGCCGGGTCGAGACCTACCTGTATGATAATCTGGATCGACTCACGAAGATCACCTACAACGACACCACGTTTGAGCAGTTCAACTATCACCCTACGCGCAAGCTGAGCCTCGATAACTACGTCGACCGCCAGGGGCGGACTACGAACTACACGCAGGATAAGATGGGCCGCGTGACCTCGGTGAAGGATCCGAACGGCAAGTTTGTCTATTTCGACTGGTGCGCATGCGGGCTTCTCTCCGAGATGCGCGACCAAGGGGGGCGCCCAACGCGTTGGCAGTACGACGTGCAGAGCCGCTTCACTGGAAAATCCTATGCAGACGCTCAGGGTACCTACACCGACCAGACGTATGATTCCGTCGGTCGCGTGCAGATGACGGAGGATATATCGGAGCGACGGAAAACGTTTGAGTACTACAAAAACAACCAGCTGAAAGGCATCATCTACAGTGCGCCCACCAGCGGAGTCAATGAGGCTGCGCCCACGCCGCGGCTCACTTTCACCTATGACGGCGGCAAGCGTCTCAAGACGGTGGTGCAGGGTCAGGGTACGGATGCCTTGACGACGACCTACACCTATTCCGGCACCGACCAGCGGCTGAGCAACATCGTTATGCCGGTGACTTCCAGCGTGACGGCCCAGGCTTATATCGGCTACAACCAGTTCGGTCAGCAGAGTGGGTACTCGATCTCGGGAAACGTCTTTTCACAGGTGTTCGATGCTGCCGGACGCTTGCAGACATCATCCGCCGGCTCTTTAGGGACGTTTACCTACGGCTATGTCGCGAACACGAGCTTGCTCGACAATATCAAGCTGGGCGCTAATGAGATTGCGAAGTACGGCTACCATGGGGCGGTAGATGACAGACGGCTGTCCTCAATCGAAAATAAGACCCCGGCGGGATTCCTCCTGTCTAAGTTCACGTATCCGTTGTACGGGGAGATGGGCTCGATCTCGACCTGGGGCCAGCAACTCTGGACCGGAGTCGCATCGAAGTACGACACGACCAACTTCGACATCCTCTACGACAAGAACGGGCAACTCACCGATGTCTACGGCGATGGCGCGACGCCTCGCGTCTACCACTACAAGTACGACGCCGCAGGCAACCGCGTGCAGGAGCAGGCGCAAAGTACGCCGCGGACGTTTATCTACGACAACACCCCAATCGCGGGCGAGTTGGTATCGAACGGCGTCAACAAGCTCTCGCAGCAGTTACCCAAAGGCGACATCCGCGTCTTTGGCACGCTCAACGTTGCTTCCAACGTGACAGTGAGCAACGTGAATGTCACGCCCAGCGGCCCCAAGACCTCCTTCGTGGCCGTCCTCGGAAATCAGACCCCGGGGTTGAAGAGCTTCTCGGTCACCGCTGCGAACGGCGCTCTGCAGACCACGCGAAACTATAACTTCTTGGTGACGGATGGCGGAGCGGCCCAGATGAACTATGACTCGGCCGGCAATATGACCAGCCACAGCGCCGCCGGTCTCCGCAAGTACGGCTGGGACGCGGCGGGTCGCCTCGTGAAAATCGAAATCGGCACGACCACTAAGATCGAATTCGGTTACGACGGTTTTGGCCGCAGAGTCTGGGAGAAGGTCAATAATGCGGTCTCCCGTCGCTGGGTGTGGGTGGGGACCGAGATCGTCGAGGAACGCGACGCCTCGGGCAATACGGTCAACAAACGCTACTATCCTCAAGGCTTTGTCGAGGGGAACGACAAAATCTACTACACGCGCGACCATTTGGGCTCGGTTCGCGAGTTGGTCGATCATAACGGCAATATGCGCTCCCAGTTTGACTACGACCCTTATGGGAGCGTTACAAAGAGGTTGCCAGGTGGGTTAGACTCTGACTTCGGCTTTGCTGGTTACTATAGGCATGCCACGTTGGACTTAAATTTCACCCTTTATCGTGCGTACGATCCCGGGCTTGGTCGATGGCTGTCAAGAGACCCGATGCAAGAAGCCGGTGGTATCAATTTATACCGATACGCATCAAATGATCCGCTCAATCGCATTGATCCTTGGGGGTTGAGAGATGTGGATGTTTATATTTGGCACAAAAATCTTTCGATGTTTGGTTACGCACGGCGGGTGGCGGGCCACGTAATGGTGACGGAAGCTGGCACCAAGACGGTCCTGTTAAGCCAGTTCCCGCACGTCCCCGGCGGAGCCTCCACCAGCAATGGCCCAAATGTAAAAATGAATTATTTCGATACGATGATGGCGGAGCTTGACGTGCCGACGAAGATCTTTCGAGTTTACGTGCCAGACGACGCTAAATTCGATGCCGCAGTCCTCGACCATATAACACGAAAGAACTGGAATTGGTGGCCTACCAATAACTCACAAACTCATTGTGCGCGATCCGCTCATGACGCATTGAGCGCAGGGGGGGTTCCCATGGGTAGCAACACAGGACAGATTTTGCCTGGAACCGTGGGCGACGCATTGTCTTCGCTTGCCAAGAAGCCGGGTTCGGGCGTATTGTTGCTCCCGCCAATGAAATGATTTCGAGGACCCAACCAAGTTGGAGATTGTTGCCTCGGTACATGGCTATTTTGTATCTATCCGTCGCTACATTCTTTTCCGTGATTTCTATCGTTAGCGCGGGGAACAGCGACCTGTGGTGGATCGTGGCTATGATTGCTTTCCCTGTATCATATCTCTTTGAGGCGATTGCTAGTCTTTTTTCTCTTGTTTGGCCATCATTCGCAGATTGGCGTACGGACCACACTGCGCTAAATCATGCGGCGTTTCTAACTTGGTGCGTTGCTGTCGGAACGCTATGGTACTATTGGCTTACTAGATCATTACTTTGGGGTGTTAGCTATATACGTAAGATTACAAAGCTGTGATTATTGCCGTGGGTTTGTTTAAACTCTAAATGCAGCGTAATCGAACGATCGGATCATACCTTGCGAAATGTACGGTGGGGCAGAGACCATCGCTGCGTCATACAGGGAGTAGCATTGCCCTACTGCGAGGGCGTAGAAAACCCGTGCGAAGCGGAGCAATTCCCTGAAGAGTATGCGGCGTTAGCGCGACGCTGGAACGAGCGAACGAGCTAGTGTGGTGTCCCGGAAGTAACTTCACGCTGTGGCGCAGATGCGCGGTGCCCAGTTGTCGAGCAGATACGCGCAGGCCTTGCCGACGAGGGAGCGCGGCAGATGGCGCGAGCGCAGGCCGACAGCCGCCGCAGCCAGCGCAGCGGTCGGGCAAAGTGCTGCTGCCGCAGCGCGGCCCGCGACGCGCCAACGCCCGGGGCATCCCAGTCTCGCTCGCGCAGGTAGAGTTCGCCGATCAGGCGCAGCGCCAGGTTCACCGCCCTGGGCGATCCGGCCAGCGCCTCGACCCAGTAGCGCCTCGCGTGCGCCCAGCAGCCAAGCCACACGACCCCTGCGCGCTGGCGGGCAAACGCCGGATACGCGGCGTAGGCATCGGACTGGAGCAGTCCGCGGTAATCGCCGAGCAGGGACGTGAGCTCGCCGTGACGGCGCGACAGCCGCCAGTCGAAGACGACATCGCCGCCGGGACGACTGATCACCCACAGCCAGCCTTGAGTTGTCCCGCCGCGTTTTTCATCGGGGTCGTTGCAGCGCACCGGCGTCTCGTCGGCCTGGACATAGCCGCCGCCGAGCAACCCGACTTGCATCCGCCGATAGACCGGCTCCAGCCACTGCGCGGTGATTGCGATCCAGTCGGCCATCGACTGCCGGGAGATCGACGCGCCCCAGCGCGCCGACATCTGCTCGAGCCGGTAAAGCGGCGCGTGATCGACGTATTTGCTCAGCGCGATCCACGCGGGCGGTGCGCATCAGGCTCGCCGTGAGGCGACGGCGGAAACAAGTGAGACCCGCGCCCTGCGCACAACCCATGGCGAGGCGCGGCAGTCTCCGCGAGCGCCAGCGGAGGAGTCTGCCGCGCCTCGCCTTTTTCGGTTCCTTTTTCCCAAAAAGGAAGGGAGGAGGCAGAGGGCTGGGCCGAGCGAGCACGGCGCAGCCGCGCGGAGGGAGCGCGCAGCAGTCTGCGGGCGGGAAATCCGTCTCCATATACGCAATGCGATGGCGGGAGCGCAGCCGTCAACATCGCCGCGTACCTAAAATACGGTAGTATAAGAGCTGCCTAGCTGGCTGCGCTTCGGCATACTCATGTCACCTTCCCATGAACCCGAGCAACTCAGAAAACCAGCCTCGCTCGGGGACTTCGTCGTCCCCTGTTACGCTCGCCAGCCTCGTCATCGTCGTCTCCTTCTTCCTTCCGTACATAACCATACTCGGCCAAGGCGCCGCCGGGTACCAACTCCACGAGGTGTGGAAGCTCGGGGCGTACCTCTGGGCGATACCCGCGCTCGCTGCCCTCACCATGGTCGCCTCGCTCGCCCGCATGGGCAGCCCGGCACTTGCGTACCTCGCTGGAGGAGTGCCGTTCGTTTTCCTTACCGTGGCCTTGATCCAAGGCGGCAAGGATGTCCTCTCTGCGCTGTCCTTCGGCGGATACTGCACACTTTTCGCCGCTGGCTCCCTGATCGCTTGCGCCTCGCGTCTTGCGGCAAAGGACAACTCTCCGGCGGGAAGCGTTGAGAGCGCACAGCATGAAGCCCGCGAACCCTGACCGGGAGGTCATCGACCACTGGTGCTCCCTCGCAATCGGCCAGAGCTTCTCATCGCGAGATTTCTACGCGAGGGTTGAGGAGCGGGTCGCGGCGCAGAAGATGCCGGCGCTCTCCGTCTCGCGGGTGGACCTGTCCGAGGGCGGCGCGCTCTCAGACAAGCGGGAGTACCTGCGGATGCAGCGCGAGCGGATCGTCTTCGACGTCTGCGCCGCGCCGGTGGGCGTGAACTATTTCTTCTCGTGCCGATTCTACGCGCTGCTGCCAGTGGTAAAGCCGTGGGAGGCGGCCGTCGCCCTCTTCTTCGTCGGGGCGGCTCTTCATCTCGCCTCTAAGCTCGCGGGGCTCTTCCTCGGCCCGCTGCTCGTCCTCGCCCTCCTCGCCTTCGCGGTGTGGCTCATGCGCAACGCGCTCGCGATGGGGCTGCGGGACATCGACGCATCCCTCCTGAAGCTGCCCGTCGTCGCGCCGATTTACGAGAGGTACCTCCGCAAAGACACCTACTATCGGCAGGACATGAGGATGGCCTACGGCTCCATCGTCTCGGGGATCGTTAAGGAGGAGGTGGACTCCGCGACCGCGGCGAAGGGCGTCGTCCTCTTGCGCGAATACTCCTACAGCCCCGTCTTCGACGGGCTCTACCGCTCGCGCTCCCAAGCGCCGGCGGGGGCGGAGGGCCCATGATCGGCAAGTCCGACCGCGCCAGCGCCGAGTTCCTCGCGTGGGAGTCGCGCGGTCGCGGCCACGAGGTGTGGGAAGGGCCGGTCGAGCCGGAGCCGAGGTTCGCGCCGTTCGCCGCGCGAGAGCGCGTTGATGTCGCGGAGGACGACGGGCGCAAAGCGACCTTCCTCAGCTCGCTCGTGCGCCGCCTGAGCGAGCGCCTGTCGCCGCCCTCACTTGCGGCCGAGGAAGTGCAGGAGGACAGGGGCGAGGCCTCGCCGCGCCCGCTCGAGCGGGGCGAACTCATGGAGCTGCGGGCGAGCCTACCCGACACGCTGCGGCTCGACCTCGCGGCCTACGTCGAATTCCTCGGGAGCCTGCGCACCCTGAGGGAGCCGCTGTCCTTCGAGCTGGTGGCCACGGCCGAGCGCATCGTCGCGCAGTTCGCCGCGCACCCGGCCGACGAGCGCGCGCTCCGGCGGCTCCTTGCGACCTTCCTGCCCGACGTGAAGTTCACCTCAGGGGACGGCTACCTCGCGCGCGAATGGTCGCGGGAGGGCGGCGCGCACGCGGCGGCGCTGGAGTTCGGCCTCGGCAAGGAGCTTGCCGTCCCGTTCGCGCATACCCGAGGTGAGCCCTTCGTCGGGCTCGCCGGGGCGCTCTCCGACCTCGCCGAGGGAGAGGTTGCTGTCTTTCAGGTGATCTTCGCGCAGGCGTCGCGGCCTTGGGCGGAGAGCATAGTGCGGTCGGTGAGCCACGCGGACGGGAGCGCCTACTTCGTCAACGCGCCGGAACTGCTCTCGGGCGCGAGGCAGAAGGTCGAACTGCCGCTCTTCGCGGCGGTGGTGAGGCTCGCCGCGCGGACCTCGGACCGAGACAGGACGTGGGACGTGATACGGGATGCAGCAGTCTCGCTCGGCGCGTACGACTCCGCGAAGGGCAACATGCTCGTGCCCCTCGCCAACGACGGATACCCCGCCGACGCGCACGAGGCGGACGTGGCGCTCCGGCAGAGCCGCCGGTCGGGCATGCTCCTTAACGCCGCCGAGTTGGCCGGCTTTGTCCATCTACCGTCTAGCGACGCGCGCTCGCCGAAGCTCCGGCCGAGGACGCGCAAGACGAAGGCAGCCCCTCCCGCCGCGCGAAACCCCGGCGGCCTCGAACTCGGCATCAATTCGCACGACGGCGAGGAGCGGGTCGCGGCCCTCTCTCGCGACCAGCGCTCCCGGCACGTGCACGTGATCGGCGCGAGCGGCACCGGCAAGAGCACGCTCCTGTACCGCATGATCATGCAGGACATCCGGGGCGGAGAGGGCGTCACGGTGCTCGATCCGCACGGCGACCTCGTGGACCGGCTGCTCGGCTCGATCCCCGAGGACCGCGTCGGCGACGTTATCGTGCTCGACCCCTCGGACGAGGAGCGGATCGTCGGCTTCAACATCCTCTCCGCCGAGTCTGACTGGGAGCGGAACATGCTCGCGTCGGACCTCGTGTCGGTCTTCCGCCGCCTCTCCACCTCGTGGGGCGACCAGCTCAACAGCGTCCTCCACAACGCGATCCTCGCGATCCTGAAGAGCTCGCGAGGCGGCACGCTCCTGGAGCTGCGGCGGTTCCTGCTGGAGCCCCGCTACCGGGCCGAGTTCCTGGCGACGGTGAGCGACCCGAACCTGCTCTACTACTGGAACAAGGCGTTCCCGCAGCTCTCGGGAAACAAGTCCGTCGGGTCCGTCATCACGAGGCTCGACGCGTTCCTGTCCCCGGAGTCGATCCGCTACATGGTCGCGCAGCGCGAGAGCCGCCTCGACGTGCGCGACGTGATGGACTCCGGCAAGATTCTCCTCGCGAAGCTCTCGCAGGGCGCGGTCGGCAAGGACAACTCGCACCTGCTCGGCAGCCTGCTCGTCGCCAAGCTCCAGTCGCAGGCGATGGCGCGGCAGCGGCAGGCGGAGGCGGATCGCCGGTACCACTGGGCCTATGTCGACGAGTTCCACGACTTCCTCACGCCGTCGATGGCGGACAGCCTGACGGGCGTCCGCAAGTACAGGCTCGGGCTCGTCCTAGCGCACCAGGAGATGCGGCAGGTGGAGCGCGAGCCCGAGGTGGCGAGCGCGCTCCTCGCGAACGCCTACACCCGCGTGGTGTTCCGCGTCGGCGACCGCGACGCGCGAACGATGGAGTCGGGCTTCGCGGGATTCGAGGCGCGGGACATACAGAGCCTCGCGACCGGCGAGGCGATATGCCGGATCGAGCGCGTCGACCAGGACTTCAGCCTGAGCGTCCCGCAGGCCGAGCCCGTGGACGCAGGCGAGGCCGAGCGGCGGCGCGAGGCCGTGCTCGCCGCCTCGCGCGGGCGGTACGGCGTTCCCCGCGCGCAGATGGAGGAGGCCATTCGCGCGTCGATGGAGCCGGACGACGCGCAACCCGTCCCGGCGGCGAAGGCCCGGCGCAAGCCCGAGCCGGAGGAACCCGTCGAGCGGCCCGCGCCGCAACCCGAGGCCGCGCCGGTGCAGGAGCGGCAACCCGTGGCGGGCCCGGCTCCGGCCCCGAAGCGGCCGGCCGCGCCCAAGCTGGAGGCGCAGGCCGCCCAGCCCACGGCTCCGGGCGTGGGCGGCGTGCAGCACAAGACGGTGCAGTCGCGCGTGAGGGCCGCGGCGGAGTCGCTCGGTTTCCTCGTCGAGGTCGAGAAGGAGGTGCTCGGCGGGGCCGGACAGATCGACCTCGCGCTCTCGCGCGGCGGACTCTCCATCGCGTGCGAGGTCACGGTCACGACGACGGTGGACCACGAGGTTGGAAACGTAGCCAAGTGCGCGCAGGCGGGCTTCATGCGGATAGCCGTCGTCGGCCTCTCGGCGCGAAAGCTCGCCGACATCGAGGAAGCCGTCGCGCGCAGCCTCGGAGCCGGGGTCGCGGCGCTCGTCGGATACTACCTGCCGGACGCGTTCATCGAGCACCTCGGCGCACTCCCTCCGCCGGAGCCGGCCGAACCGGAGGTCAAGACCGTGAAGGGGTACAAGGTGAAGACCACCGCCCCGAAGCTCACGCCCGAGGAGGCGAAGGCGAAGGAGGAGGCCGCGCTCCGCCTCATCGCGGACGCCATGCGCCGCCGCCCGAAGAAGGGCTAGGCGGGCTATTCGAGCCAGTAGCGCGGACCGACCACCTTATGAGGAGAGTACGCCTCTATCATGCGGACCCGCAGCTTGGTGAGGCTCGCACCCGGGTCGCCCTCTGCGATGGCGACGGTGGGGCGCGACACGCCCAGCTCCTTCGCGGCCTCGGCCTGCGTCTTCCCGGCGGCCTCCCGATAGCTCTTCGCGAGAGCGGCCAATTCCGACTCCGAGTACGTTCTCTTAGGCATGCCGCTCCCTATCATTGGTAGGCTGTTTGGCTACATTATTCTTGAAATGGTAGTCGAAACGGCTACATTCCCGATCTATGAAGACCCCCACCGCGCAGCCACTCCCTGCGACGCCCAAGGCCTGCGGCGTCTGGATCAGGGTTAGCACCGAAGAGCAGGCCCAAAGCGAGAGCCCGCAGTACCACGAGGCCCGCGCCCGTGAGTACGCCAAGTTCAACGGCTGGGAGGTCCGCGAGGTGTACGACCTCGCGGGCGTCTCGGGAAAGACAGTCATGGACCACCCCGAGGCCAGGCGGATGCTGGCGGACATCAAGCGCGGCCACATCAAGGCGCTGATATTCTCCAAGCTCGCCCGGCTCGCGCGCAACGTCCGCGAGCTGCTCGACTTCGCGGACCTCTTCCGGGCGAACGGTGCCGAGATGGTGTCGCTACAGGAGCGCATAGACACCTCGACCCCTGCGGGCCGCCTCTTCTACAACATCATCGCGAGCATGGCGGCGTTCGAGCGCGACGAGGTGGCGGACCGCGTGCGGGCCTCGATAGTCACGCGCGCGAAGATGGGCCGCCCCATCTCGGGCAAGACGCCCTACGGCTACAGGTGGGTGGACAGGAAGCTGGTCCAGGACCCCGCCGAGGCCGCGATCCTCAAGCAGGCCTTCGCGCTCTTCGCAGAGCACCGCCGCAAGGGAGCGGTAGCGCGCAAGCTCAACGAGGCCGGATACCGCACGAGGGTCGGCAAGAAGTGGAGCGACATGGCGGTGGGTCGGGTGCTCATGACCACGACCGCCAAGGGCGTGTACGTCTACAACGTCTCCCGCCGCGTCGGGGACTGGAAGACCGAGGAGAAGCCGGAGAGCGAGTGGGGCCGGATCGAGGTCGAGCCGGTCGTGACGGAGGCAGTCTGGGACGCGACGGCGCAGGCATTGGAAGAGCGGGCGAAGGAGAACGCCCGCCCGGGACGGACGCCGGTGCACGTGTTCGCCTCGCGGGCGGTCTGCTCGTGCGGGACGCGCATGTACGTGCCGTCCGGGGGCCGCAAGTACGCGTGCAAGGCCTGCAAGACCAAGATCCCCGCCGAGACCTTGGAGGCGATCTTCCGGGAGAAGCTGAGCGAGCTATTCAGGACGCCGGAGGCGGTGGCCGCCCATATCGAGGCGGCGGAGCGGGGCCTCGCCGAGAGGGCCGAGCGCGTCGCGGCGCACCGGCGGGAGATCTCGAAGGTGCGCGACGACATGGCCCGCACGCACCGCCTCTACCTGGAGGGGCACGTGCCCATCGAGAGCTTCGGAGAGTACCACAAGCCGCTCGCGGAGCGCCTCACCGCGCTACAGTCCGAGCTTCCCCGGCTGGAGGCCGAGGAGGCGCACCTGTCCGTGCGCGACATCTCGGCGGACGCGGTCGCCCGCGAGGTAGCGGACCTGCACAACCGGTGGGCTTCGCAGAGCAACGAGGAGCGCCGCGTCGTTGTGGAGGCCATTGTGGACCAGATCGTTATCGGCGCGGAGGAGGTCGAGCTGCGGCTCGCGTACAAGCCTCCCTCTGAACCGGCATCAACTTGCCAACAGAACCTCACAGATGTCGGAGTATTCAGCATCTGTGCTTATCTGCGTAATCTGCGGCCAAAAAGAAAAGGCAGGCTTTTGGCCTGCCTTGGAGAGAGGTGCGGAGCGTCCGCGTAAGGCGTACGTATGAGCGGCGCGGCAAGGATAACGCGCCCTACCCTTACTTCGGGCGCTGCCACTCGAACTTGTGCTTGTCGATCCAGCGGTAGTGATCGGAGTAGTGCAGGCCAGCGGCGGAGTTTTCGTCGAGGATGACCGTGGCACGCGGGTGGAACTGGAGGGCGGAGCCGGGGCAGATCGCGGAGACGGGGCCCTCGACCATGTGCTCAACGGCGCGGACCTTGGCAGGGCCAAAGGCGAGGAGGAGGCAGCGCTTGGCATCGAGGATGGTGCCGATGCCCATGGTGATCGCATGCTTGGGCATGGCATCGAGGGAGCCGAAGACCTCGCTGTTATCCTTCAGCGTCTGCTCGGAGAGGATCTTGATCCAGGTGCGCGAGCGGAGCGAACCGGTGGGCTCGTTAAAGCCGATGTGGCCATTGCGGCCGAGGCCAAGCAACTGGATATCGATGCCGCCAGCGGCGAGGATGCGCTCCTCGTAGGAGCGGCACTCGGCGTGCAGATCCTTCGCCACACCATTGGGGACGTGGGTGCGCGTGAGGTCGACATTGATGTGCTTGAACAGGTTTTCGTTCATGAAATACCGGTAGCTCTGATCGTGCTCCGGCTGCAGCCCGACGTACTCGTCGAGGTTGAACGTGGTGACTTTGCTGAAATCGAGGCCCTCGTTTTTGTGGAGGCGAATCAGCTCCTGATAGAGACGCAGCGGCGTGCGACCGGTGGCGAGACCGAGAACGGCTCGCGGATTGTCGCGGACGACGTTGGCAATGATTTTGGCGCCAAGGACACAACCGACCTCGGCGTTGTCGCGGATAAGGACTTCCATGTTTGTAAGCTTTTACTTTAACGCCGCCGATCGCGCGGAGGCACGCAGGAAAATGCCCTACCGTGTCACAATTCACCGGGTGGTGAATAAACAATCGTGAAAACGCGGCGTCTTGGGCGAAGGCGAGAGGGATGGTGCCAGCGACTAGCTTCTTAGCGCTTCAGCTTTTCCGAGGGGCAGCCGCACTCGCCGCCACAACCGGAGGAGCGCCGCTTGGCCAAGGCACGCGCGATCAGCCAGCCGGCGGCGAGGGCCACGACGGCGAGGGCGGCGATGGTCTGGACTTCGGCGGACATGATGGGCGAGGAGGCTTCAGGGGACACTATGCACAGACTGAGCGGATTGTTAAATCGAGCAGGTGCATCGTGAACGGACGGGCGGGCCACTCCGCCCTACTTCACTACACGTTAGTGGAAGCCGAGCGCCCTGCCGCCTTGGTAGACGATGAGGCTCAAGAGCCAGGCGGTGCCAGTCATGTAGCCGATCTGGAAGAGCGGCCAGCGCCAGGAATTGGTCTCGCGGCGGACGATCGCGATGGTGCTGATGCACTGCATGGCGAAGACGTAGAAGACCATGAGCCCCACGCAGACGAGCGGGGTGAAGAGCGGGCGGCCATCGGGCCATTTGGCATCGAGGATGGCCTTGCGGAGCGGCTCGGTGTCCTCCTCGTCGTCCGACTCGGCATTGAAGACGACGCTCATGGTAGAGACGAAGACCTCGCGGGCGGCGAAGGAGCTGATGAGGCCGATGCCGATCTGCCAGTCGAAGCCGAGCGGCTTGATGACGGGCTCGATGGCGTGGCCGGCGCGGCCGGCGTAGCTCTGCGCGAGCTGGTGCTGCGAATCGGTGCCCTCGGGGGCCTTGGGGTACGCGGCGAGGAACCAGAGCACGATGCTGATGCCGAGGATGACGGTGCCAGCGCGGCGGAGGAAGATCCAGCCACGCTCCATCATCTGGAGCAGCACATCGCGCACGGCGGGCATGCGGTAGGGCGGAAGCTCCATGATCATGAGGGGCGGCTCACCCTTGAGGAGCGTGCGCTTGAAGAGCAGGGCGAAGCCGAATGCGCCGAAGGTGCCGAGCGCATACATGGCGAGCATGATGCCGACCTTGGTGAGGAGGGGCACGCTATCATTGGGCACGAGCGCGGCGATCATCAGGAGGTACACCGGCAGGCGCGCGGAGCAGCTCATGAGGGGCGCGACGAGGATGGTGACCAGGCGATCCTTGCGATCCTCGATGGTGCGCGTGGCCATGATGCCGGGAATCGCGCAGGCGTAGGAACTGAGCAGAGGGATGAAGGACTTTCCATTGAGGCCGACGCGGCTCATGAGGCGATCCATGATGAAGGCGGCGCGGGCCATGTAGCCCGTGGCCTCCAGGAGCCCGATGAAGAAAAACAGGATGAGAATCTGCGGGAGGAAAATCACCACGCCGCCCACGCCGGCGATCGCGCCATCGGTGATGAGATCGCGGAGATCGCCCTCCGCCATCGCGCCTTTGACGAGGTCGCTGAGGGCGGCCACGCCGTCGTCGATGAGCGTCATGGGATACTCGGCGAGGGTGAAGATGCTGAGGAAGAGCGCCGCCATGATCGTGCCGAGGAGCAGCCAGCCCCAGACGGGGTGCGTGGCGTACATATCGATCTTGTCGGACTTGGTGGGGCCGGTGGCGCCCGCGGCGGTGACGGCCTCGCCGGCGATGCGGCCGATGACATCGTAACGGGAGCTGACGAGCATGCCAGCCCAGTCGGTGCCCTCCCCTTGCCAGCGGCGCTGCCAGCCTTGCAGGATCTCGGCGGTGCGGGCGTGCAGCGGGGTGGAGCCGGAGACGCGCACGGAATCCTGATCCGTCAAAAGGAGGAGAGCCTCGGCGCGGGCGATGAGGGGCGCTTTGCCATCGTGGGCGGTGAGCGAAGCCTGCAGCTCGGCGACGGCGGGAGCGATGGCGGCAGGGACATCCCAGGCATGGCGCGAGAGCGGGAGATCGGCGCGGCTCATCGCGAGCTTGAGCTCGATGACGCCCTTGCCGTTGACAGCCTCACAGGGGATCACGGGGATGCCGAGCTCGTGCTCGAGGCGGGCGACGCGGACATTGAGCCCCGCCCGCTGGGCGACGTCCATCATGTTGAGGACGAGGATCACCGGGCGGCCGAGATCGAGGATCTGGTGAACGAGGTAGAGATTGCGCTCGAGATTGGTGGCATCGACGATGCAGAGGATGCGATCGGGCTGAGGCGTATCGGCGCGACGGCCGAGGAGCACATCGCGCGTGACGGCCTCATCGGGGGAGCGCGCGGCGAGCGAGTAGGCGCCGGGCAGATCGATGACGGTGATGGGCTGGCCGTGCTGCGAATAGGTGGTGCCGACCTTCTTCTCGACGGTGACGCCGGGGTAGTTGCCGACCTTCTGCTTCAGGCCGGTGAGGGCATTGAAGAGCGTGCTCTTACCGCAATTCGGGTTGCCCACGAGCGCGTAAACCGGCGTGCGGGACGGCGCGGCGGAAGGGCTGGACGAGATGTGCGCGGGAAGAGACATGCGACATTCAGGCGGCGGGCTCGATCATGACGTGCTCGGCCTCGGACTTGCGCAGCGTGAGGTGATAGCCGCGCACCTTGATCTCGAGGGGATCGCCGAAGGGGGCGGTGCGCACAAGCGTCACGCGAGTACCTGCGGTAAGACCCATCTCGCGCAGGCGGATGAAGGCGGGACCCGTCTTGGGAAAATCTTTGACGGTGGCGGATGCGCCAACGGCGAGCTCGGATAGCGTCATCGCGTTGCTGGAGGAGGAAAGAGAGGCACCTAGCGCCGCCCGCCGATCTGCTCGACCATGACGCACATCGCGGCGGCGTGGCTGAGGGCGATACGGGTGCCATTGACCTGGCAGATGAAGGGCCCGGAGCCGCCGATCTTGGCAACAAAGGCTGATTCGCCGAAGCCCATCTCACGCACGCGCTGGCAGAAATCGGCATCGCCGGTGAGCTGCCGCACTCGACCCATCGTGCCCGCCGGAAGCTGACAGAGCGGAAGCGTGGTGGGTGACGGGACGGGAGTCATAGGGCCGGAGCGGAAAGTAAATTGAGACTCAGTTTCAGGGGGTGCGCAAGAAAAAGGCCCGAATGCTGAGTGGCACCCGAGCCTGAAATTGAGGGGCAACGACTTAGCGACGACGGCGTTTGACGGCGAGCTGCACGCCCGAGTAGCGGATGAGGCTCTGGAGGTGCTCGTACTGCTGGGGGTCGATGTGCTTGGACTCGTCGATCTCCTTCTCGGCGCGCTTGATAGCTTCCTCGACGGCTTTTTCGTCGATCTTTTCCTCCGTAATGGCCTGCTCAGCCAGCACGTGGACGCGATCACCTTCGACCTCGGCAAAGCCGCCGCTGATGGCGAGGTACAGCGTCTCAGCGCCCTTGGAGACGCGGAGCTCGCCGTGCTCGACCTGGGTGAGCAGCGGGATGTGGCCCGGGAGGATGCCGACCTCGCCCTCGACCGTCGGGATGACGACCGAGTCGATCGTGTCGGTGTAGACGCGAGCGTCGGGAGTGACGATTTCGAGAGTGAGAGGCATGGCTGGGAAAAGGCTGAAGGGCTGAAAGGCTGAAGTGTTTTTTCAGCCCTCCGGTCTTTTAGTTTTTTTAAGCTTTCTTGGCGGCGGCGAGCACCTCGTCGATGCCGCCCTTCATGTAGAAGTCACCCTCGGCGACGTCGTCGAGCTGGCCATCGAGGATCATCTTGAAGCCGCGGACGGTCTCCTTGACGGAGACGTACTTGCCGG
>CAYZPV010000077.1:0-25606 GCA_964480585.1 uncultured Opitutus sp.
TTCGGCATCCGGTTCAACTTCATCGCGGTCGACTACCTCGTCTACACCACCGAGGTCATCGGCAACATCCGCGAATCCTACCCGATGTGGGCGATCTTTTCCGGCGTCCTCGTGGCGACGGTCGCCGTCATCGCCTTCCTTCATCTAGCCGGCCTGTTAACCCTCTGGCTGGATCACGGCACTACCGGAGCAGGTGCCCGCTGGCGAGGAGCGATCATGTGGTGCAACGCGACCTTGATCCTGGGCCTCACGCTCAACGAACGGCACCTTCCGGCGTTCGCCAACAGCTACAACCAGGAGCTGGCCAAGAATGGGCTCTGGTCCCTGTTCGCCGCCTTCCGGGCCAACCAGCTCGAGTTCGATCAGTTCTATTCGACCATGTCGGTGGACGAGGCCTTCGTCCGCGTCGGCGACCAGCTCAGGCGGGAGGGCGCTGGGACGCTCGAGGCGCAATCCCAGGACATGCTCCGGACCATCACAAGCAACGGGACGGCGATGAAGCTGAACGTGATCCAGATCACCGTGGAGAGCTTGAGCGCCAATTTCCTGGCCCGCTACGGCAATTCCAACGCCATCACACCGACCTTGGACGCGTTGGCCGGCGAGGCACTGGTCTTCGATCGCTTCTACGCCACGGGTACGAGAACCGACCGCGGTATGGAGGCGCTCACGCTCAGCGTGCCCCCCACGCCGGGAAGGTCTCTGGTGAAGCGTCCTGATAACGGTGGGCTGTTCACGCTGGGCTCCGTATTTCGAGACCAAGGCTATAGCACCGCCTTCGTTTACGGCGGTTTCGGATACTTCGACAACATGAACGCCTTCTTCGGCGGGAATGGCTATCGGGTCGTGGATCGAAACAGCGTGGAGCGCGCCGACATCACATTCTCGAATGTCTGGGGCGCGTGCGACGAGGATCTCTACCGTTGGGAGCTGCGCGAGGCCGACCGTGATTTCGCGGCCGGCAAGCCGTTCTTCCATTTCGTCATGACGACGTCGAACCACCGACCCTACACGTTTCCGGAGGGAAGAATAGACCTGCCGTCGAAGACCTCGGGCAGAAACGGGGCGGTGAAATACTCGGACTTCGCCATTGGTGAGTTCTTCAGACAGGCTCGGTCCAAGCCTTGGTTCAACCAGACCGTTTTCGTGATCGTCGGCGATCACTGCGCGTCAAGTGCGGGGAAGACGACGCTGCCGGTTCAGAACTACCACGTTCCCCTTATGATCTACGCGCCGGGGGGCCAGATCACGCGCGGGGTCGTGGAGAAGGCGGCGAGTCAGATCGACTATGCGCCGACGCTCCTGGGGCTGATGAACTGGAGCTACCGCAGCCGGTTCTTCGGTCGCGACGTTCTCGCCGCCGACGCGGCTTGGGACGGCCCTCTCTTCATCGGCACCTACCAGAAGCTAGGCATGTTCAAGGACGATCATCTGGCAGTGCTCGAGCCGGTCCGGCGGCGGACGGTCTATGACTACGATCAGTCCTCCCACCGGCTCACACCGTGCACACGCGACTCGGACGTGCTGCTCGATTCGATCGCCTATTACCAGGTCGCGTCGTGGGTCTTCAGGAACCGGGTGCAGAGGGCCGAGAAGGTGGGCGGAGGCGATGACTGAGCGCATGGAGACTCCGATACCATTTGTATACGGTCCTATGGGTCTGCCGGTTCTCGCGGCCGCAGTGCCCCAGGTGATTCCGTCAGCCGACGGCCGGTCGCCTTGGGCGCTGGGGATGTGGGCTCTTGGCGCCTTTTCCCTTGGGATGGTGTACGGCGCCGGGCCTGGACATCCCCGTCTGATGATGCGTGGACTCCCGGCGGCGACATTCATGACCTCGCGTCAGTCGTTGGTCTTCGGGCTGTCGGGGGCTTTGTCCCACTCCGCCGTTATCTTCGCGTTCGCCACGGCGGCGGCGCACCTCGGGGCCAGGCTGCATGCCGCGGCATCGCGTCCCGTCCTCCATGTGGTCGTCGGAGTCGTGATGGGCATTGTCGCGGCGTGGACGTACTTCCGTTCCCGCCATGAGAATACCGCGGCGGACGTTGCCGAACGCACCGTCGAGTTCGCGTCGACAGCATCTCCGGTGGGTTCGGAGTCATTGAGGACATTGGCCGGCCGAGGCATTTTGGGCGGTTTCCCGATGGCGAGTTCGGCTGCGGCTGGCCTCATCCTGATCTTCCTTCTCTCGGAGGATCGGACGCGCGGAATCGCACTCGCGGCCGCTTTCGTGGCCGGCTTCACGGCCATCAGTTCGTCGCTGACAGATAGTCTGGCGAAGGGCGCCCGCAGTGGTCGGGCCTTGAAGGACGATGCTACTTGGCGCCCGTCGGCAGCGTGGAGCGGGGTCTTGGCCTGTCTCGCTATCTATGTCGTCTGCGAGAGTTGGACGCTTTCGAGGCCCACTTTTTCCCCATGATCAAAATCAAATCCATCCTCGCCGCAGTGGCCTTGACCGCCACTGGGCAATTCGCATCGGCTCACGACAAGAACGCGCCGCTCTCCGCCGAGGAGATGAAGTACCTCGAGCTCTATGAGCCTGTCCGTGCGGCGCTGGCCGCCGACGATCTTCCGGCCGCCCGTAAAGCGGCGGCCGACTTGATCGCCATACCTCAACCCAAGGCGGCGAGCGAGGCCGACGCCAAGCGGCGCGCGTCCAACTTGGAAGCGTCCAAGAGCCTGGCATCTGCGAAGTCGCTGGCCGATGCGCGCGAGGCCTTTCGGGCGCTTAGTCGCAGGGCGGTGCACCTGGTTGAGGGTCGGAGCGGGTACCATTGCTTCGTCTGCCCCCACATCGCCGATGAGCAAGGCAAATGGATGCAGACGACGCCTGTCGCCAGCAATCCGTACGACGGCAAGGGCAACCCGAAATGCGGCGAAAAGCTCGGCGACTGATTTCCATCGAGTTCCGTGCGGTCGCAGCAGAAGTGCCGCACGGTCATTGGGCCAGCTGGGTACTGGCGCCCAGCCCCTCACGGGAGGGGCTGGGTTTTGCCCGGCACCCGACGATTCTACGTATCCGATAAAATAATACATGACTGATAAGATCACCCAATCGCTCGCGGCGTCGATCCGACGCACGCGCATTCGCTCCAACCTCACGCAGCAGCAGTTCGCCCGAAAGATCGGCGTCCGGCAGCAGAAGCTTTCGGAATGGGAGAACGGTCGACGGCTGAGAATGGTCTTGGAGGCGATGACGCTGCTGAAGGTGCTGGGTCGCGCGAAGTGAGGGTCTCGCTTCGCCATGGCCAGCCCCGCGGGGATGGCTTTCGAATGGCGCTCCCGGCATTCTGGGCTGCCGCCGGCTTCTTTTTCTCGCTGGCAGCGGCTTTGGAATTCTCCGGCCTCGATCTCTGGTTGCAGGACGGGTTCTTCGATCCGGCTACCCATGCGTGGCTGGTGGATTCCAAGAACCCATTCGCGAAAGCCGCCTTCTACACCGGCCCGAAGATCCTGCTCATACTCCTCGCCGCCTTCCTCCTCGGTTTGCTCGTGGGCCCCGATGCCTGGCGAAGGCGCCTTGAGCAGCGCGGATGGCATGGCAGCCGGAGGCAACTGGCATGGGCGCTCTCCTGCGCGGCGTGCATTCCCCTCGCGGTTGCGGCACTGAAAGCCACTTCGAACGTACCGTGCCCGTCGGAGTTGTCGCGGTACGGCGGAAGCGCAACGTATCGAAGGCCTTTCAACCAGGAGGTCTGTGGCGAGCCCCGCGGACGGTGCTGGCCTGCGGGACACGCGAGCGGCGGGTTCTCGTTGATCGCTCTTTCGCTGCTTGCGAGACGTCGGACGCAAATACTCCGGTGGTTCGGCATTTCGGCCGTGGCCGGCTGGACGATGGGAATGTATCAGACGCTCAAGGGTGCCCACTTCCTCAGTCACACCATGGTCACGATGGCCTTGGCCATCTGCGTGGTCGCGATTTTCGCGCACCTTCTGGCGTGCTCGAGTGGCCGGGAACGGTCGCAGTGATCGGGACCCGGGCTGGCGGACGGTGTCCTCGCCATTCCAGGCTAGCTTGGCGTGAGTAGCGGAATGCGAGGGCTACGCTTTGTCCTGCTCGTCGGTCTTGTGGGGCTTGGGCTTCAGGCGCTCCCAACCGGGGAAATGATGCACGGCCAACAAGCCGAAGATCACCAACGCGGCCAAAACTCCCAGTGTGTACATTGAGAACGCTATCGCCAGGCCGACGGCGGCGGCGCCCCAGAGGGTGGCGGCGGTTGTGAGCCCGACGATCCGGCCCTTGCCGAAGACAATACTCCCTGCGCCGAGGAAACCGACGCCAGTCACCACTTGGGCTGCGATGCGCGTCTTGTCGCCCAGTCCGGGCGCGTGGATGGAAATCAAGCCGAAGACGCAGGCGCCGAGCGACACCGCCGCGTAGGTCCTGATTCCTGCTTCCCGGCCATGGTGTTCGCGTTCCCAGCCAATCAGTCCGCCGAGGAACGCGGCCAGAAGCGATTGTCCCGCCATGAGCAATTCAGTCCGCCAGTCCATATGCTGTCTTTATAGTCAAAATCGTCGGTCTTCGATGACAAGGTCGTATCCATCAAATGTCGGCCCCCAAGTGAAAATCCCCTCGATGAAGGCCGGCTGGAATGGCTCCGACTCTCATGACAGGCGGCTGGTTCCGAATGCAGTGTCAGGTTGGCAAATTGGCCGTGGTGGTGGCGTCTGCGACTTTTCCCATCCGCCTCTCACGCGGCCGCTGGCTTCAGGAAGTTGAACGTCTGAAACATGCTGTGGTCGACGACCTTTTTCATCAGGGGGCTGTGATGCACTGGCCCATCATGGAACGCTAGGTCGCTCCGTTCCCGTTTGCGTGCCTGCGGCAGCGCCAGGACCTCGTCGGGCATCTTTTCGTAGAGGTGGTCTTTTGCTTCCTTGTTCAGCTCCGCTGCTCCCCGAGTGGGGATGTCGGCGATGGCGCGCATCAGGCTTTTGAACGTGATGTTGGCGACCGTCGTCGCTGGGCTTGCCTCCTCCACGAAGGCCTTTGCCGCTGCCAGAACGTCGGGGGCAAGATCGCCTCTCTCCTCGACGGCCTCCAGGTTCTCCCGGAGCGAACTCTTAACCTCCATCCGATAACCTCGGAAGAGCTGATTCCCGCGCGCCGTGAGCATGAACAGTGGCTGCGAGTCGCTTGCCGCGAGCGCGCTACGCAATTTCGGCTCCAACTCCTTCCATTTGCCGATCAGCGCGGGAGGCACTTTGTCTTTCCAGAACAATTGGTGGTGTGCCCTGCCGCCGGACAATATGAAGCGCTCGTTCTCCGCGCTGCTATAGTGGGCACGCTTGTCCTCCCTCAACCAGGTGGCCAGCACGGGCAGGAATTTGAGGCGAAGCTGCCTCACCTCATTCTCCAGACTCTTGCTGGGGAAATGCCGCTCCCACTCGTCGATACTGGCGAAGCGGCGCGTCTCAACCTCGATCACGTTCGCGGCGGCGAGCTTCTTGTACGCACGCGTGAAGGAAATGTTCCACGCGTCGGGCAAGCGTCCTTCGGAGGCCACCGTCTTCCCATACAGCTCCCAGCGCAGGGATTCAAAGGTGGAGGTCTTTCGTACCTCGACCTCGTCCCTGATGAGGGTTTGGAGCCTGCCCAAGCCGCGGGACATCGTTTTTAAGTGTTAAATCCTGTAGTGTGTAGAGGTTTTAATCAGTTGCTTTTTTTTAATATCTGGACGAGTCGCTTCCAAGCCTTGATGAGCTCGCTCCAAAGGAGAATAGTGGCGATCACAACGTTCACTAAATAACTTAAGTCGTTCATGACTAGCAATAAGGCGACCACGCCTAGGAGGAGGGAGATTATCGGATTGGTCGCCACGCCGGAATCGTGGACTTTCCGCTCGGCTCCGCAAGCCGTAAGTGTTAATCGGCTATTTCGAACGTTAGTCGCCGCGTTGGCGTCAACGTCGCAGACGGAGATCGGAGCCTACACGGATTTCAGGAAAAGCCAACGCTGACTGCGGCGATTCCACGGCTGGTGATGCTTCGCCTCCGCCTAAATGAAAAGCCCCGGTCGCGCTTTCGCGCGCCGGGGCTTCATCCTGGTTTATAGTGCCAGGGCAATCACCACGGTCAGTATTGCTACTGCCATTACGAGTTTGGTTACCGCGTTAATCAAACCGGTCCAACTGCGTACACGTGACTGCGTGTTGTTTTTCTTAGCCATTGCTTGGCCTTTCACTAACCCATCTGTGTTCTACCACCTGCCGGTTGACCGCCTTATCTTGTATCTGGGACCACCACACGTCAGCGACGACCCCGCTGGGCGAGTCGTCGGCCACAGGACTGTCCCGTGGCCTTGTTTTGGTCCGCTTTGCGGCGGACAAAAGTCGTTTTGAAAGGACCTCCACTCCACAGTTGCCCGGACCCGTGAGGAATCCCCGGTTTCTGTTCCTTGGATTTCTTGGTCAGTCATTGACTGCGTAGGCCGCCTTGCGGGCAGGGAGAGAGGTGGATTTGAAAGAACGTACCTATAATTAGCTGAGAGGCGTGTTTTTCTACTGCTCCGTGGCTCTTTTTTCTGAGAAAGACTGTATTTTCTTGGCTATTTCACCCTTACGCCGATCCCGCTGCCACATTGGCATGCCTCATCCAGGCGGCCGGCGAACAGGGAGGAGAATGTGAAAGAACGTCCTATATATTACCGACGAGTGTCCCAAATATGTAGTGCTTACTCGTCCAACCGCTTCCGCAGTCGAAAGGCCGTCCTTAATTCTCCCAAAATTTTGAGAGAACTACCTAGCGATTTTTCTCATTATTTCGCCGCGTGAGGGGCTTGACGCCCTCTGGGGCAAACCGTGATTCCAATGTGCGTGCCGCACGGTGGTCCCGAACCATCTGGTGCTGCAGTAGGGGAGGTGACCGAAAGACAAAATGCGTTTGCGTGCGCGTCTGCAGCGCCTCGAATCGTGGCTCCAAAATGAAAGACCCTTGGCCTGTGGGAGCGATGTTGCGTGCAGTGGCGAAGACCGTCGCGCTTATCGTGGTGGTCGCGCTATCGTGCGAGTGGCTGCTCCGGTCACTGTGACCACGAGAGGGTGCATCCGAGAGCTTGCGCCCGACAGTTGCCCCTCAGGTTTTGACTACGGCGGGACCTGATGGTGCGATGCCGCATGAGCGGCCCCGTCCTGGCATTTTTTACCCCGATGATTCCCACCCAGGAAATCGTTTTCACGACCCGACAAGGGCGCGTGATCCGGATCAACTTCGACAAGCACGGCAATCGATTCAGGCCCGTTGGCACTGTTTCGCAGGCAGGCACGGGCATGTCCGGGCTCAACCTGACCGATTATGAAGGATCCGACCCGGTCGAGGTATTCGACCGAATCTTCGATCGCATGAAAGAGTCCTTTGATGAAAAGGCCGACTTGGTGGTCGAGATCGACAATCCGTGTAACGATGAGTTCGTGAAGGTTGGTCATCAGCTCACCCGCGCGGCCCGAGAGCACATGCCCTTCGTCGTGAAGCTGAACGGCGAGACGTTGCCGGCTGTCCTTTAACCAAAGGCGTCTTCCGATCCGCCAGTGGCACTATGGTGAGGTAGCCATCCTGTATTCATCCCCGTCAATCGCGGTGACCTTGCTACCCACCACGTGCTGCAAGCGCCAGGGCCGGGAAGGTTCAGCTTTCCCCCGGCACCGCTAGTCGATTGTGCGGCCCGGGATCGAAACGGATATTGCCGACGATAGCGGGCGGGACTTCGATTGCCCGCATCCTCCAGCCTCGATCGCCGTCACCGACGCGCGCTTTGATGTCGCATGCCAGACCACACCCCTTCCCCGATCCCCCAACTTGTCGGATACCTTGCCGACCGGACTGTTGACCTCAGCCGCGAGAGCCTCGCCGTTCGCGGGTGCGAAGAGTGATGTCGCCGCAGAACGGAAACGCAGCCCTGCCAGCGCGATGACGCGTCCCTACCTCAACCATTCGATCGACCAGCTCGAAGCCGCCGTGGAAAGCGCCGCCGGCGATCCGCAGGCGCTCGCAGCGATCGTTCATGAGCTGGGCTTCCGGAAGACCGCGCGAGCACGGGAACTCGCCGAAATGCTGGGCGCCTCGCAGAAGACAAAGGGGGCCAGCCGCCCCGGCCCGACGCCCTCAGCTTCCCGTCCGGCGGGGAAGGGAAAGGCGCGCGCCGGCGGTTCGAAACATGCACCCACTGAAGAGCAGCGGGAGGCGATCGATGCTTTCCTCCGCGGCGGTTCGATCAAGATCAACGCCTACGCCGGCGCCGGCAAAACCTCGACCCTGCAGATGATCGCCCACGCCACGGAGAAGCGGGGGCAGTACATCGCCTTCAACCGCTCCATCGTCGCCGACGCCAAGGACAAGTTTCCGAAGACGGTCAACTGCTCCACCCTCCACGGGCTCGCCTTCAGGGCCACTCCCTCCGAGTACCGCGCGCAGGAGGACAAGCTGATCGGGAGCCTCAATCCCAACCAGCTGGCCGAGATCCTTGGACTCACCAAGAACTGGCGCATCGACGAGACCCATTCACTCCAGCCGCGATCCCAAGCATACCTGATCCTGGAGACGGTGCGGCGGTTCACGCAAAGCGCCGAGACGGAACCCCTTGCGGCCCATGTGCCCCGGCACGGGTCGCTCGTCGCGGCCAAGGAATCGACGCTGCGCGCCGTGGAGGACTTTGCCCTGCGTGGCGCCCGTCATCTCTGGTCGCGCATGCTCCTGCCGGCAGATCCGATCCCGCTCGGCCACGATGGCTACCTGAAGCTGTGGGCGCTGTCGGATCCGCTGATCGCCAGCGACTACATCCTCCTCGACGAGGCGCAGGACACCAATCCGGTCGTGCTCGGCGCCCTGCGCAAGCAGACCGCGCAGATGATCTACGTTGGCGACCGGCACCAGCAGATCTACGAGTGGCGCGGCGCGGTGAATGCGATGGAGCGGATCGAGACGGACGCGACGACGCTCCTGACGCGGTCGTTTCGCTTCGGAGAGCCGATCGCGGATGCCGCCACCCGGGTCCTTTCCGTCCTGGGCGAGCGCGCCGTGGTGAAAGGGAACAGCAGCGTTCGCAGCCGCATCTGCACGACGGATCCGGTGGCGATCCTGGGGCGGACGAATGCCGCGGCAATCGCGGCCGTGATCGAGTCGCTCGATCTGGGTCGGCGACCACATCTGGTCGGCGGCACCAAGGACTTCATGGACCTCCTGCGCGGGGTGGACGATCTCAAGCGCGGACAGCCGAGCACCGTACCCGAATTCTTCGGGTTCCCCGACTGGAACGCCGTCGTGGAGTTCGCCAAGAGTGGAGAGGGCGGCAACCTGCTCATGTTCGTCAACTTGGTGGAGGCGCGCGGGGAGAAGCAGCTCATGTGGGCCCTCGGGCGAACGGTCGAGGAGGACTGCTGTGACCTGACGATTTCAACCGCGCACAAGGCGAAGGGCCGGGAATGGCCCCGGGTGCGGCTGATGGACGATTTTCTGCGGAGCCAAAAGGGGACGAAGCCAGACGATCCAAAGTTCCGGGCGACCGGCGGCATGGATCCCGCCGAACTCCGCCTGTTCTACGTGGCGCTCACCCGCGCGCGCGAAGAGGTGGAGATTCCGCCCCCGCTCGCCGCCCGTTTCGGGATCCCGATGGACGCGTCCCGGAGCGCGAGCCGGCCGGCAAGCGCCGAATCTTCCTCGGAGGCACCGCGACAGCCGAAACCGCCGCCCCCGCAGCCGGCGCCTTGGCAGGCCCCGACGGATTGGCGTCCGACGCCGCCGAAGCCAACGCCCCAGCCGACGGCCGCCGCGGCTCGGCCGACACAGGCGCAGCCGCAGCCGAAGAAGAAGGGAATCCTCGACTGGCTGTTCGGTTGATCGCGCAAACAAGGGGCAGCCGCTCACGTCGAGACACACCTCACGACCCTCGAAAGCCATTCTTCCCCGGATGAACGCACCCATTCAAACTCTGGAGCGATACGGGCACGCCGCGCCCCAAAACAGGAAGCTGGCGGCACTGCTCTTCGATCGCCTGGTCGTCTTCCGCTACGTGGGCGGGGCGAGGTACGGCACGGGACGGGACATCGAGGAGATCCCGGAATCCGTGCGGCAGGTGGTAGAAATCGAGATCAAGCAGATCGAGATACGGATGGTGAAGTCTCTGCATACGGAGACCCTGAAGCCGACCGTGCTGCACGGCGCGGCGGGACACGGGGTCTCACTACGATTTTTCGCCGATGAGCAGGAGGCCATCAGGGAGTCGGCAGCGAGCGCCGCAACCCGATTGGGAAACGCCGTCGTCCCATTTTACGGCCGCGAGGAGAGCTTCAGCACGGAATTCTCCGGCGGGAAGCACGACGTCATCAGGGCCATCGTGCGCAACCTCCCTGTCGTGTCGCCGGAGCGCATCTGGGAACAGGTCGTGGATTTCCGGGCGGATCGGGAGAGTGCGAAGAACTACCGGGCGCTCCGGCTCTGGCTCGAGGACGGCCTGAAGGCGAACTCGATGAACCACGCGGTCGACCTCATCGGAGCGAGGCTGGACGCCTATCACAATGCGTTAAAGAAACACGGATTGAGGACGCGAAAAGGGATCCTCTCGGAAGTGCTCTCTTCGAAGGCGGCATCACCCACCTCCTGGCGACGGCAGCCAGCCCCTTCGTTCCCGAGGCCTTCCTTGCCGCGCTGGTTGGCGGCATCGTGCTCACCGCCCAAGCCTCGCTGCTGGCGGTGCAGCACCGGATCGACAAGATCGATCTCGACCAGACCGATCCGGCCATCGCCTGCATCCATCAGATCAGTGAGTTGACCTCCAACGAGGCGTGAGCGCCGGAGGCCGCCCCGCGCTCCAGCAGCAACTCACCAAAGCAGTGTCGTCCATTCCTGCAGCTGCGCGTCGCGTTCTGGGTTCGAAGCGTCCAAGCCCACTTAGTCCTTGAGGTGAGCCAGTTCACGGGACGATTCCGAGAGTAGTCCCGTCCGAGGCCTTCGACGCGAATGAGGGTTAGTTCCGCTTACGTCCCTTCCTCGCTCGGCGCTTCGTGACGTCGTCGTGGATCTGCTGCATCGCGAATCGGACCCGTTCCTCCCCGTCGCTACGGCTGACGAGTTGCTCCTCCATCCAGTCGTAGACGGTGGGTTGCCGGGACATCAACGCCCGTATGCTGTGCCTCCGCTCGTCCATCAGGAAATCAAGGACCAGACCCTTGGACGTCCGCCGGATCCGCGGGTCAGAGTCGGCTGCCGCGATGATGACCCCGGACGATCTGCGCCCGGCGCCCGTGTCGGGTGATTCGTGGTGGCGGCCGGCGAAGAGTCGGAAGCCCACTTGGCGGCAGAAAGCCAGCAGCTCTCCCGCAAGGCGCAGCGCGTCGGCGCGGGTCTGGGGCGAATCGTCCTTCGCGGCATCGCCAAGTTCAAGCAGGAGCATGCCGACGTGTTCGTTGAACGCGTGCTCGCCTTCGAGGCCGAACTGCGCGGACCCTGGCCGGACCAGTACCCGCACCAGGGTTACGCCGTCGGCGATCTCCTGCAGTAGGAGGCGCGTGCCGGGCGCGTCGCCTTTCGTTTCGTCGGCTTCTCGAAGCAGGTTGTCGGCATCGATGCCGTAGACCGAGGCGATCGCCCGGAGGTTCTCTGCGCTGATCCCGTCGCCACTCTCGGCGCGCTGGACCGTGCGCAGCGGCACTCCGGAATGCGCAGCGATCTCTTCCTGCGTCCGGGCTGAGGCATTGCGCCTGGCGACGAGGACCCGACCAAGCGCCAACTTCATTTCCGGTGTGATCTTCATGCCCTAACTTCTATCACGCTGCGCCCGCGGGCACCACGCCACTTTCCCGCCAACTGTTCGGTTGGAGGCGGCGTCGGCTGCCTACAAGCTATCCAGATCGACCAGGATTTCACGAGGCCCGGCGCCCGTCTCCGGGCCGACTATGCCCTTCTCTTCCATGATCTCCAATAACCGGGCGGCACGGTTATAGCCAATACGCAGACGTCTTTGGATCATGGATGTGCTTGCGCGTTTAGTCTCACGAATTGCTTCAAGTGCGAGGTAGTACAATTCGTCGTCGTCCTCATCATTCTCATCATCGTCTTCATCTTCGGTCTGTGGCCGGACGCTGTTAATCTGCTGCTCAACCGACTGCGCAAATTGAGGGGGCCCGTTCCTTCGCATAAAGTCTAGGACGTCCCCAAATTCGGTCGGACACACTTCCGCGATTTGGATGCCTACCGGCTCACCGCTTTGACTTCCCATCAGCATATCGCCCATGAAAGCGAGCGACTCGGCGCCGCGTGTCCCCAAGACCCGTCGAGAGTCGAGTTGGGAGCCCACGCGAAACGAACCACGCAGCGGGAAGGCTTCCACGATTGTCTTGGTCAAAAGGTCCGGACGTTGGGTTGCGGTCACAACGTGAACACCCGCGGTCACACCATCTTTCAGCACGCGAAGGAGAAGCTCCTCATACTGCTGAGCAACACCACCGCGCGCGCAGTCGGCGCTTTCCCCCATAATCAAGACTATGCGCGGAATTCTGGTGGGGACGTCGGCAAGTCTACCCGTCTTCTCGATCTGGTTGAACTCGCTTAAATCTTTGGCTCCTACACGCGCAAACAGCCGGAAGCGCATCGCGCACTCAGCTAGCAGCCACTCCAATACACGGACCGCTTTATCAGGATCTACCACCGGTGGCATTATCCCGTGCGGAAGTTCGCCCGCGCATTCTAACGTGAGCGTAGGATCAACCAGCACTAATCTTACATCGCGAGGGCTGTAGGTATAAAGTATTGATGTGACGATCGAGCGCAGCAGGCCGGACAGTTCCGGCGCGCGGGCGCCTGTGACCAAGAGATGGTGCCTGCCCAGGTCGATGATGATTGGCATGCCTCCCACATTCTTACCAAGGGCGATCGCCAGCGACGCCTTCTGCGAACCCCACTGATCAGAAATCAGGATGCAGCGCAGTCCGACAACTTGGGGTGCACTATTTCCGACCTCGAGCCGCACTCCTGTTTTGGAAAGCCCGAACCGCAGTCTGACTGACTGCTGCATCTCCTCTGTGATTTCGCGCTCCAGTGATTGAATCACCTCGGCAAAAAAATGAGCCGAGGATTGGAGGTGGAAGGACGCATAGACCGGCCCCACGTGGATCTCTTCCAAGAACGCTTCAATGCCCTGCCGGGCGAATACGCGCAGAATCACTTCAGCCTTAGTTCGGAATTCTTCCTCTTGTAGGTGGCGTGCCTCTATCTCCCGCAGCAATTCGATCGGCGGATACTGGTACAGTCCCTCCGGGTCGGATGGCGGCCAAGGTTTCCTTGGTGGCGAGGCCTTGGAGGACCGCGAAAACCTTGAGTTTCCACCGGCGTCAACGAGCCCTCGACCGCCGAGCGTTGCGATCAGGCTTTCCGCCTTTGCATGGGAGATCTCCAGTTTCACGGCCAACATGCTCGGCCATAATTTCCCCGCACTCGCCGCGATCGCCGTAGCCTGCGCAAGAAGCTCATCGTCACGCTCGCTATCCTCTACTGCAGCCGACGCACCGACTATCTCCTCGACGACCATGGCGGCGATTTCCGGCTCGATCGCGAAGAACTCGCGGCTCTCGGAAACCCGATACTCTTCAAGGCGCTGGTGGACGCGTCGCTCTGCGTCCCTTGAATTCCTCACGCGGAACGCCCGGAAGAGGGTGAACTCGGTTGGAACTCCTGTATGAGCGGAGAGCTCTCGAATGCGCTCGGTTATATCCCGGTCGGTGCGCCCGATCTTCACGAGTCCGACTAGCGACCTATTAACCAAGATGTAGACGCATTCTTCCCCACCGAGATCGTCGAACATAAGCGTTCACGTTTTTCAGTCCAATCATATTGCATTGGCAATCCAAAGCAGGCCCAACCACCTCTTTAGCAACGATCAATCCATTTGGCAGCGCGACGGGTGGTCTCTACATCCACTGCGTGTTCTTCCGCGACATCCTTACGTTACCCCACAATCGGGCCAGCAACACCCTCTCCCTCGAAGTCACCCTGCCGCTGTTTCCGGGAACGCCTGCCGATGTCGTGGAGCAGTTTTACACCGACCACGGTCGGAACAGTCGATTCCAGGAAGCCTACGGGGACTTGGACTTGAGTGCGCTAAGGTGGCGGCGTCGGAGTCTAGCAGCGAAGACGATCGTCGCCTGTTCGGTGAACGAGGGTTTCGCCGCCTACGTGAAGCGGGTAGGCGAAAGCATCGAGGTGCGGCCCGATGGTTCGTGGTACAGCGACAGGTCCACACTCCCTGCGGCGATGGCGCACTGGCAGAGACTCCGCACTTGGGCGCGTCTTCCCATCTTCATCGACGGACGCCTAATCGGCGAGCGGAGCCATCTGCGGCTCGTCGAGGGCCACACGCGCGTGGGCTTCCTCTCGGGGCTGGTGAAGCAGGCCGTCGTTGCGCCCGCATCCCGCCACGAAATCTGGTTCGGCGACGTCGCCTAGCTCGTGGCCATGGAGAAAGAAGACGTCCCTGATCTCCACGAGTGGTTGCTGGCGCAAACCCACCGGGAGGACCTTGTGGGCACCCTTGCCCGGTCCTGCGTCGAGAAAGCGACGGGACCTACCGGGACGGATTTCACGGCGTGGCTGGCCGGGATGGAAGCAGGGTTGTTCATGCGGCCGGTGATCGAAGACGCGAAGCGCGAGTACGACGTGTGCGTGCGTGAACTGCTGACCGAAGGACACTCGAGGAGTTTTCCGTTGATATGCCGCGCCATCGATCCCCAAGCGCAGGACGCGTCGTGGGCGAAGCACAAAGCCGAGCCAGCTAAGTCCGTCGAAACCTACCTCCACGAACTGCACAAGGACCTGCGCCGGGAGGTGGAGTCGGTCACGCGCCTCTACCTCGACACGAATCATTGGATCCGGCTCACGGACGTCGTGATCGGCAAGGCGCCGCCGGGCGATCGCTACGCCGAGCTCCTAGTCCGGCTGCGTGCGCTCCGGGCCGCGGGTAAGCTCGTCTGCCCGCTCAGCTTCCCGTTGTTCCATGAGCTGACCACGCAGAGCGACCCCAAGACGAGGCGACCAATGGCGGCGCTGATGGACGAACTCTCGGGCGGGGTCGCCATTCAGCCGCCCAACGAACTCGAGAAGATCGAACTAAAGCGCCAGATCCTGCGGAGTGTCCTTGGGGCCGAAGCGCCGGACTTGGGGGAGTGGATATGGGTCAAGGCTTCGGCGGTGTTGGGCGAGCGGATCGCCGTGCCGCTCACGGATGGCTGGTCGGCCGAGGTGAAGCGGACCCTCCAGAAAGTGATGCTCGATTCAACATGGGCTATGCCGCTCGCCGCGCTCGTGGAGTTCCCGATCCCACCGACCCGCGATCACCTCTCCGAGCTCGCCGAGGCCTACGTGAAGGACGCCGACGACTACCGGCGGCGTGGCGTGAAGTTCGAGCAGGTGCTGCAGGAACAGAAGGCGATCTACGGCGGCGGGCTCATGAAAAACAGCATGAGGAAGCTAGCTGAGGAAGTCCGACACCAGTTTCCTCTCGAGTGCGCTGCCTACGAGGCCAACGGAGGAGGCAATCAGGCGTTCGATCCCAACATCCTCGCGTCGATCCAGATCAAGGCGTCGGTCTTCGCCTCATTTATCGTTAGCACCCACAACAAGAAGATCATCGTCAATGACGTCGTCGATGCGATCCACGTGTCGATGGCCCTCCCGCACTGCGACGCTGCATGCGTTGACCGCGGCATGGCCCACCGCCTGACGTCGCCGCCGCTGAGTTTCGACCGGGTGTATCGCGCCAAGGTGTTCTTCTCTCCCGACGAAGTCTTGAAGTGGCTCAACGCGGCGTGCGTGGCCGGCGACCATCTCAAGGTTGGCGCTGGGTCGGTTTGATCATTCAAAACGGTTCCCTTTGCGAGGCCCGGTGGTAGAATGCGCGCCGTGAGACATCTCCTGCTTCTCCTCACCATTACAGTGGCTGCGTTCGGCGCCGAGGTCATTCCCGGCCGCGTGGTAGGCGTCCACGACGGTGACACCCTGACGTTGCTCACCGCCGAAAAGAAGTCGGTGAAAGTCCGGCTTTACGGCATCGATGCGCCGGAGACGAAGCAGGCCTTCGGTGCCCGGGCGAAGGAGGAACTCTCCAGCTTGGTTTTCGGGAAGGACGTCCGGGTGGAGGTCGTCGACAAAGACCGCTACGGAAGGACGGTCGGACGCGTGGCCTACGGGGGCGCCAGCGTGAACGAGGCGATGGTGCGCAGGGGATTCGCATGGTGGTATCGAGACTTTGCAAAGGGCGACAAGGTACTCGAAGGCGCCCAGGCGGAAGCGAAGGCGGCGAAGCGGGGATTGTGGACGGAGGCCGACCCGATTGCGCCGTGGCTGTGGCGGAGAAACGAGGCCGCGACGCGAAAGGCCGCAAAATGAAGCGCGGCAGGGCCCGATACCTCATGCCAGCCGGACTTGCCTTCCTGGCTTTGCTGCTGGCGGTTGGGATATGGATAGGCTGGCCCATGGCCGTCACCAAGCTGGCCCACGAAAGCGGGGCGCTGAACGCGAATGCAAAGGATAAGATGGCGGCGCTCGGTCAGTTGGGAGACTCATACGGGGCCTTCAACGCACTCGTCGGCGCCGTGACCCTCCTCGGCTTGGGAGTGACGATCGTGTTCCAGTTGCACGCGCTGAAGCAACGCGAGGAGGAGCAGGCGCTGGAGAGGTTCGACAAACTCTTCGCCCGGATCATGACCTCGCTGGAGAACCATGTCAGCGTGATGGCTGACGTGACGAAGGTCGCCAACCACCGCACGCCCGCAAATGCGCTGGTGCGCGGTAAAGAGACATTCAGGGTTTGGTCGGAACAGATCGCGCACGACGTGATGGGATTCGGTGCCGCGAAGCAGAAAGACGGGGAAGCCCCGGACCCGTCGACGACGCTGACGCTCGAGTACCTGCGGAAGTCGTACAACGATCTCTTTGACGAAAAACACGAGGACTTGGCGCCTTACTGGCGCCTCCTCTATCACGCCTTCAAGACGATCGACAAAGCTGAGATCGATCCCGCCGAGAAAGGCCTGTACGCGGACATCGTGCGCGCGGACCTGACTCCCTCACAGTCGTTCCTCCTAGCGCTGAACGGCATCGGGCGGTACGGCGACGAATTCAAGGACCTGATCAATCGCTATCACCTCCTGAAGCACATGCCCGGAAGGTATCGGAAGCCACTGGAAGCTTCTTACCGGGATAGCGCCTTCAAGGACGGCAAGTAGGCGATGGCGCCTTGCAACTGCGCGCTCGACTGGCGGCGGCGCGCCACGCACCGCCCTTTCCGTTGGATACGACTTTGAGCACAATGATGGACCCCCGAACGTAGCCGGTTTCCGTGCTAATCAGCGGAAATCGAAGTTTCGTTTTGGCTGGCTGCTCGCGAGGCCGGACGACCTGCCTGCGGTGGACCGGCCGACAGCGGGTCCGATTATCTGGGGATCGAGTGATCGTCCGACCGGCTTGGCGTGCGATTTCTCTCGGCAGCCTCTCGGTCGAGAAGGTCATGGAGGCGCTTCGAGATGATCGGCGCCTGCTCGAGGATCGTGGAAACATGTTGGACGTTCGTGCGGACGAACTTCGCGAACGGCATGATGTCGCCGCCGAACGAGGCGGACTCCAGCGCCGCGAAATAGTCCCTTCGGTCGTCCACGCGGATCGTGGTCCATGGGTAGCCACCCGAAGCCAGGAATGCATTCAGCATGAAACGCGCGACGCGACCGTTGCCGTCCATGTGGGGATGGACGTATACGAATGCGAAGTGCCCGAGGACCGCGCGGACCACTGGCGACTCCTCGGCGCGCAGGATGTCGAACAGCCGGTCCATGCAATCCATCACCGCCCCGTGCGGCGGCGGTACGTGCCGCGAATTGTGGATCATCACCGGTCCGCTGCGGTAGCCGGCGAGATCCGCACGGGTTACGATCCCCGCGGCGATCGCCGGTTGAAAGAGGAGCCTGTGCCATCTCGGCAAGTTGGCTTCGACGACGGCGAGGGGATCCGCTCCGCCATGGATTTCCGTCACCGATTCCTTCACGCCTTGGAAGGCCTCGAAGTAGCCCCGGGCGGCCAGGGCGTTCACGGCATCGGTCTCCTTCTTGGAGTCCCAGTCTCCCTCGGCCACTCGACGAATCAGTCCGTCGGTGACGCGATAACCCTCGATGGAAAGCGAATGGTAGCTGTCCTGCCGATAGACTTCGTCGAGATGGTGAAGGAATGCGGCGCTGCTCACCGCAGGGGGATTCAGCCCGTCGAAGGCTTCAAGGATCGGCCCGCGCATCCTGGCGCAAAGGGCACCGAGGCGCGCGGCATGAGGCGACCGCTCAATCCGGAGGGCCGGCGCCACCGGCTCCTGGAAAGGATCATCCTCCGAGATCAAGAAGCCCAGCGCACGCACTGCCTCCGCGAGGTTCGATGCCTCCGCTTCCAGTCCGATCGCCCGGTAGCCGCCCACGACCCGACCGACCTTCGCTTCATCGGATTGGCCTGCCACCACGGCGCGGTAAACGTCGCCGTGCGGCGTCGTGCGCAACAGCACCTCCACCGATAGCTGGTCGGAGCGGAAGGCTGACGGGGCCAGGCGGGCCAGTGTGGTCCCGCCATCCATCACTCGCACCCCGTGCCTGTCCACGACCGTCGTCGGCATCCGGGAGTTGTGCACGCAGAGAAGGCTCTTCCCCCCGGGGAGGGTGATGGAATTATTGGTGACGTCCGCCGTGTAGACGATCAGCTGCTTGGGGAACGAGTCCTTGGCAGACAGGACGTCGAGCGATGATTCCGGCCCGAGGACGTACGCATCGGCGAAGCGGTCCGGAAGATAGCGACGCAGGAAAGGCCAGAGGATCGCATTCTGCAGCGCAGGATTGTCGGGGGACACCCCATCTCGCACCAAGGCGTACCATCCTCGGATGATGGGGAGGAGGTGCCCAGTCTGAGTCAGCCTTTCACGGTCCGCTTCGCTGAGTTCGGACGCTTTGATGATGCCATCGACCTCCGCTTGCGCGGCACGGGTCAATGATCCCGCTAGCGGTGCGTTGGATGGCGTCGGCATGTCCGAAACGATGATGCATTCTTAGTTTTTCGCCAGATAAATCATTAGTTTTTAATCGGTATTGAAATTAGTTTATTACATAAGGTGGTTTTTGAAAGACGCTAATGTAACTAGGAGGCTGTTAATCAGCCTGCGGTCACACGAAGGCGACGTGGAGCTCGCTTTCGAGGCCCGCCCGCGATCCATTTTCCCCGGAACGCTGTAGCATTCGGTCATGCCTGCCGGCCCGACGATTTCGAGTTGGCTGCGCGAATTGGAGCGCCATCGGGCGCGCCTTCAGGTTCCTTCCGCCCGGCCGAAGCGACAGTCGAAACTCCCCCACCTGCTCGGGATCGTGATGGAGCGGACCCATCGTGGGTCGCTCGATCGCCTGATTGCAGGCCCGACAGGGAGGAGATCCTCCGGACGCTGGAGCCGGCGCCCTCACCAGTCCCCTGCGCGGGCCCCTTCCACCCCCTTTCTTGGGCCCCGAGGGGGCGACAACCGCGCCACACCAACTTGACCCATAGAAGGAGCATGCGACTCGAACATGCTCGTCACGACCTGGAGCCGGCCGCGCTCGACGCGGTTCGATCGGCCAATGAAGGCAGGCGCCTCAGTCAGCCAGAGCTGCTGACCGTCGCCCGTTGTGGGTGGCTGTCGCTCGTCCCCGCTAAGCAGCTCACCCCGCCGATCGTGATGGCGGGCAAGGACGTGATGGGTGCTTCCGTGATCGAAGCGGCCGCGCGCACCGGTCGCATCGCCGACATCCCGACCGCCGTCAGGGAGGCAGCCTGGTTCGAGGGCTGCGGCCATCCGGACATCTCCACCTCCATGGTGTGCCGGAGGAACGGCACATTGGCCGCAGCGTGCGCCGACGTGACCGACCACCCCGGTGCCGAAGAAGACGCCCTGCGAACGAACCAGACTCAGGGGATGGAAGAGTTACTGCGGGAGATGGCCGCCGCAGAGCACGAAGAGATCCAGGCGACCGCGAGGGAGGCGGGTATGGATGTGCAGGCCGACACCATCCTCCATGCCGCGGCCGTGCACCGGCGCTTCGATCTGTTGCCTCAGAAGGTCCTCCAGTCGCCCACGTGCTGGATGGTCCGCAACTCTGGCAACCTGGACAGTCCCCTGCACGTGATGTGTCGGCACATGCTGCAGCGCTGCGAGCGGACGTTTCCCGCGGGCTTGACGATTCCGCCGGAGGCTTGGACCCGGGACAATCGCCTCGGCGAGACGCCGCTCGACATCATCAGTCACTTGGGGTTTCCCGCGCCGGTATCATCACCGGCCACGAAGAGTTCGGCGCTCCGAATGATCTACAAGGCCTGCAGTGCGCGGGATGGGCACGATCGCTTCGTCCACGGCGACAGACACATCCTGGACGGATATCGGGTCCACAACTTGAGCGGTTCGGCAAAGGCGTCTTTCTGGGGCAGTTGGACCGCCGCAGGCAGGCCGATTTCCGAGCGTCTCATGGATCAGCATGGGTTGCGCCGTCTTTCCCCCGCGGATCAGGCCCACATCGTCATGGCGGCCGCGCGCACGGGCAACGTGATGAACATCCCCGAATCCCTGTGGGATCGCTGCGCCATCGAACGCGACGCGCACGGCAATTGCCCCTTGCATGAGGCGATCCGGTGCCAGCCGAAGCTGCTCCTCAGCCAAAGCCTGCCCGAGCTGACGAACCTCCGCGCGTGGACGACCTCCGCGGGAGGCTCCGTCACCGCGCTCGACCTTGCCATCGAGAACAAGGTGGCAGACCTGGTGCCGAAGGAGGTTTTGACGCAGGCCGTCTGGGGGCCGGTCTTGGCGATGCTGCCGGGTACTCCAGTCGAGGACGTCGCCCGCATCGCGCGAATCACCGAGCGCCTGAACGCCTCCCTGCAACCGGCTTCGCCCGCGCGCTCGACGTTGTCTTCCGCGCCTCCCATCAGGCATCCGCACGCCGGCCCCACGTAAGGCGGTGTACGCGATCGGCTCTTGGCCTGCGGTTCACCGCCTTGAGCGAACTCTTTCGCCAAATCTGCTCTCGGCGCGGGGAAGCACAGTTATATCAACCTGCATTCAGCGATGCCTATCTGCCTCTGAAGGTGGCTATTAAAGCGTTAATATAAATGATTATATGAAAATGACCGACCTGTCCTGAAATTAGGGCCAGCCGATGCTTCAGTCCGATAATTCACGGACAGGTGATACTTCAGCCGGCGCAGAAATTTTAAGAAAGATCGAAGTTCCGGTCAGAGATTTTGGATTTTTGGCCGCGAGTTCATTCAATTCTCGCGGCCCAATGATCCTTCAGTCGACAGTTGGAATTCTAGGGGGTGACGAGATCCCAGCGGAAGAGGGTTCTGCGGTGGCCGTCGATGGTGTTTTCGGCGGCGATGGTGGCTCCTACTCGACGGTAGAGGAAGCGGAGGTGGTCGGCGGAGGTGCCGTAGGCGCGTTGAAAACCGCGGCGGCGGAGTTGGGTGAAAAAGTGGCCGCGGATGAAGTGGCGGAGGATGAGGGCGCCGTCGGCGGGGGTGGACTGGCTGCCAGCCATGATGAGGAATTCGCAGGCGCGCTCTGCGGGGGCGGGGGCAGGGAAATGATAGGCGCCGCTTTGCCAGAATTTGGCGGGGGCGAGGTTGACGCCGACGGAGAAGGCGATCGCGCCGGTGGGGGCGTGGCGCATGAGGGCGACGTATTGGTCGGCGTAGGGGACGCGGGTGCGGAGGCGCTGGCGGGCGTCGTCCCATTCCCAGAGGTGGCGGACGAGGGGATTTTTCTGGAGGATGGGGTAGAAGGCTTGGAAGAGGCTTTGCTCATAGGCGGCGACGGCGGAGGCATCGGCGGGGTCGAGGGCGCTGAAGTGCCAGGGGGTTTCTGTCGATCCCGCTACCGATATCGCTCCCGAGGCCGAGGCTGCCGCGACTCCTGATTGGGAGCCTGGGGAGGGCGCGGGCGGCAGGCTGGGGGCAGGGGCGCCGGGCGGGTTGGGGGGGGGGGGGGGGGTGGGGGGGGGGGGGGGTTTGGGGGGGGGGGGGGCGAAGCGGACGAAGAGTTTTTCCGGGTGCTGCGAGGCGGAGACGCTGGTCTGCACGCGGGTGCCGGGCTGGAGCTCCATGTGGTAGGCCTGGGCGAGGCGGGCGAGGACGAGCTTGGCCTCGACGGTGGCGAACTGCGCGCCGATGCAGCGGCGGGCGCCGGCGGAGAAGGGGAGCCAGGCGAGCTCGCTGGCGAGGGGGGAGACCCCGGTGGTGTAGCGATCGGGCTCGTAGACGTCGGGCCGCTCCCAGTGGCGGGGGGAGCGATTGGCACCGTGGAGGGAGAGCATGAGGAGGGCGCCGGCGGGCAGGCGGTACTCGCCGAGGTTGTCGGCCTCGAGGGTGGTGCGGGAGATGGTGTGGACGGGGGCGTTGAGGCGTATCGCTTCCTTAAAGACGTTTTCCGCGAAGGGGAGGCGTTCGAGGTCTTCCCATGTGGGCGGGCGCGCACCGACGGCGGCGAGGACTTCGGCGCGGAGGCGGGCCTGGTGCTGGGGGTGGGTGCAGAGGTAGTAGATGGCCCAGGAGAGGGCGCTGGAGGTGGTGTCGTACCCGGCACTGAAGAGGGTGAGCATCTCGCCGAGGACGCGATCCTTGGGGAGGCGGCCATCGGCGTGGGCGGAGAGGAGGAGATCGAGCATGTCGCCGCGGGTGCCGACCCCGTCGGCGAGGCGGCGCTCGACCTGCTGCGCGAGGAAGGCGAGCATCTCCTGGCGGAGGCCGCGGAGGCGGCGATTGAGCGGGGTGGGGAAGCGCTCGGGGAGCTGGAGCAGGGACCAGTTTTTGCGGGTGAAGGCCTGGCCGGCGAGGAGGAGGGTCTCGGAGAGGCGGGCGCTGCGGGCGGCGGCGAGGGTGGTGCCGAGGAGGGTCTCGCTGATGACTTGGAGGCCGATCTCGCGGATGGCGGGGACGGCGGGGCGGTAGTCGAGGGGGGCGGCATCCCACTCGGCGAAGATGCGGTCGCAGGCGTGGTTGATGGTGTCGACCATGCTCACGATGCACTGCTTGTGGAAGCCGGGCTGGATGACGCGGCGGTCGTTGATCCACTCTTCGCCCTGGAGGCTGACGAGGCCGCGGCCGATCATCTGCTCGAGATTCCGGTACGGGGCGCCCTTGGGGTAGTTTTTCTGATGGGTGACGAGGATGCGGTGGAGGTACTCAGGCGCGGCGATGGCGTAGATGGTGCGATGGTAGACGCGGAAGCGCGCGATGCCCTCGAAGCGCCAGGCGGCGCGGGCGTAGAAGGCGGGCGGGCCGGCGAAGATCTCCGCCGCGCAGCCCGAGATGAGTTTCCCGGGATAGGTGGGGATGGGCTTCATGAGGACGCGGCGTCGGTGTCGGAGGCGGCGGGGCCGAAGGTGCGGGCGAGCTCGGAGGCGAAGGCATCGTCGAGGCCGGCGGCCTCCTCGATGGCGCGAGTGAGGGTGCGGCCGAAGCGGACCATGGGCGCGCCGTCGACGACCTCGTGATCGACGGTGAGGGTGAAGCAGATCATGGTGGCGGCGCGGAAGCCGCGGGGGTCTGCTTCACAGGGGACGAGGCGCTTGTAGATGGAGCCGATGGCGAGATTGCAGGGGAGGAGTGCGAGGGGGATGCCAAAGGCGGGGCGCTGGTCGTCGGCGAGGTAACTGAGATTGGTGATGCCGACGGTGCCGCGGATGCGGCGGCGGCGGGCGGGGTCGAGGTCGACCCATTTCCAGAAGAGGAGGCGGAGCCAGCGGGGGAAATGCGCGAGGCGGCCGCGGAGGAGGAGGGCGGGATCGGTGGCGAGGAGGTTGCGCTTGCGGGCGCCGCGGAGCTCGGCGCAGATCGCGGCGAGGCTCTTCTTATCGGCATTGCGGATCGTGTAGGGGACGGCGATGGAGCCGTGGCCGGGGATGCGCTGCTCGACGGCGGTGCCGACATCGACGCCATCGTACTGGGCGAGCTGGCGGCGGAGGGGCACGCGGACGGCCTGCATCTCGGGGTGCTGGCGCACGGCGCGGGCGAGCTGGTAGATCCAGTACGCGTTGAGCGAGATGGCGATGCGGGTCTCGCGCTGGATGCGCTGGAGGCGGTCGAGCACGGGGCTGATATCGAGCTCCCAGCAGCAGGAGATGTTCTTCTTGCGCTGGGCGTTGTGGAGGAAGTCGGAGACGTTGTTGCGGTAGACTGGCCAGTCGCGCAGGCGCACGGAGGCCGCCGCCTCGGCGGGGGAGAGGGCGGGAGGCGTCTCATCCATGGCGGCGGGCAAAGTCGGTCATGAAGGCTGTGAGCTCGGCGACGGCGGCCTCGGTGACGGGATTGTAGAGGGAGACGCGGACGCCGCCGACGGAGCGGTGCCCCTTCAAGCCGTAGAAGCCGGCGGCATCGGCCTCGGCGAGGAAACGCTGCTCGAGGGCGGGGTCGGGGAGGCTGAGGGCGACATTCATCAGGGAGCGGTCGGCGGGCCGGGCGCGGCAGCGGTAGAGCTGGGGGTGGGCGGCGAGAACGCGGTAGAGGGCATCGGCCTTGCGGCGATTGAGCTGCTCCATGGCGGCGAGGCCGCCGATCTCGTCGCGGAGCCAGCGCGTCATGAGGAGGACGACGTAGATGGAGAAGACGGGCGGGGTATTGTAGGCGGAGCGCATGCGGACGTGGTTGCGGTAGTCCAGCATGGAGTGGAGGCCAGCGGGGCAGCGCTCGAGGAGCCCGCGGTGGAGGAGGCAGACGGTGACGCCGGAGGGCCCGAGGTTTTTCTGGGCGTGGGCGTAGATCATCCCGTAGCGGCGGGCATCGATGGGGCGAGCGAGGAAGTCGGACGACATGTCGCAGATGCGCGGGGTGGCGGCGCTGCACACGGGCTCGCGGAAGAACTGGAGGCCCTCGACTGTCTCATTGGACGAGTAATGGAGATAGGCGTAGTCGCGCGTGGCATCGAGCTCCGCATCGGCAGGGAGGCGGGTGTAGTGGTCGTTTTTGCCGGACCAGAGGACTTCCACGGGGCCTTCGAGGCGGGCCTCGGCGATGGCGAGGGAGGACCAGTAGCCGCTGTCGATGTAGGCAGCAGCCCGGGGCTGGCCGCGAAGGAAATTCATCGCGATCATGCTGAACTGGAGGCTGCCGCCGCCCTGGAGGAAGAGGCACTCGTAGTCGGCGGGGAGGGAGAGGAGCTGGCGGAGGTTGGCCTCTAATTCGTCGACGATGTCGGTAAACTCGGTGGAGCGGTGGCTGAGGCCGAGGATGGAGAGGGGGTAGTCGGGCAGGCACTCGAGGGCCTGGCTGGCCTGCGTGAGGACGCAGTCGGGCACCGCGCCGGGACCGGCGGAAAAGTTGTGGCTACGCTGGCGGAGAGACAGGGACATGGAGACGAGGAGGCGGCGCTGGAGCAGCGGAGATATGCGGACGGAAGGAGCAGGAGGGAGCGACAGGCGGGGTGGCGTCGGCAATGCAAAACGCCAGCAAATAGGACGGGAACGCAGGAAAGTTACAGAGCGGGCGAGGAGGCGAGCCACGGGCGCACGCAGGCGTATCCGCCTGAGCATGACGGGGACCAAGGGCGGGCAGGCGGGGAGATATTTGGTGAGGTGTAGTCCTTAGG
>CAYZPV010000078.1:0-23807 GCA_964480585.1 uncultured Opitutus sp.
TGCATCGTCTCAAAGACGTTCTGTAGCGGGATGCCCTGAGTCTTGGCCTTGGCGCGGTCAATATCCGCATCGAGCTGCGGCGTGTTGATCGTGAAGCTTGTGAAGAGCCCCGTCAGCTCTGGGTGCTTGGCGGCTTCCGCCATCAGCGTCTGCGTGGCGCCGTAGAGCGCATCGAGGCCCACGTCGGCGCGATCCTCCACGTATAGCTTGAAGCCGCCCGTCTGCCCGAGGCCCATCACAGGCGGCGGCGGGAAGATCGCGACAAACGCATCCTGGATCTCTGCGTACTGCTGCTGGAGCGCCCCCGCGATGGCGTTGCCCGAGAGCTCCGGGCTTTTGCGCTGGTCGAAATCCTTCAGCGCGACAAACACGATGCCGCTATTCGGCGAATTGGTAAAGCCGTTGATCGATAGGCCGGGGAACGCGATGGCATTGGCCACGCCCGGGTGCTTGAGCGCGATGTCGCTCATCTGGCGGATCACCGCATCCGTACGATCGAGCGACGCCGCCGAGGGGAGCTGGGTAAAGGCGATCAGGTACTGCTTGTCCTGCGTCGGCACAAAGCCGGTCGGGATCTTATTGAACGAGAAACCCGTGAAGGCCAGCAGCCCCGCGTACACCAGCAGCGAGATTGCCGAGAGACGGATCAGGCGGGCGACACCGCCCGAATATTTGTGCGAAGCCCAGTCGAAGAAGCGATTGAAAGGACGGAAGAACCAGCCAAACGAAAAATCCATCATCCGCGTCAGCCGATCCTTGGGCGCATGGTGATCGCGCAGCAGCAGCGCGCTGAGCGCCGGCGAGAGCGTGAGAGAATTGATCGCCGAGATGATCGTCGATATCGCGATGGTGATCGCAAACTGCTTGTAGAACTGCCCGGTAAGGCCCGTGATGAACGCCGTCGGGATAAACACTGCCGAGAGCACGAGCGCCGTGGCCACGATAGGGCCCGTCACCTCGCGCATCGCCTGCTTCGTCGCCTCGAAGGGCGATTTGCCCAGGGCGATGTTACGCTCGACGTTTTCCACCACTACGATCGCATCGTCGACCACGATGCCGATCGCGAGCACCAGGCCGAAGAGGGACAGCGCGTTGATCGAAAAGCCCAGGCCATGCATCACCGCAAAGGTACCCACGAGCGACACCGGCACGGCCACCAACGGGATGATCGAGGCGCGCCAGGTCTGGAGAAAGAGGATCACCACGAGCACCACCAGCACGATGGCCTCGAGGAGCGTCTTCACCACGGCAGAGATCGAATCGCGGACGAAGATCGTCGGGTCATACACGATATCGTAGCTCAGCCCGTCGGGGAAGTTTTTCGCCAGTTCCTGCATCGTGCTGCGCACGGCGTCGGAGGTCGCGATGGCATTGGAGCCCGGGAGTTGCGAGATCGGCAGCGCCACCGCCGCCTTGTTGTTGAGCAGCGAGCGCAGCGCATACTCGGAGGCCCCGAGTTCGAGCCGCGCCACATCGCGCAGTTGCACGCGCTCACCATTGGCGCCGGTCTTCACCACGATCGCGCCAAACTCCTCTTCCGTCGTCAGGCGTCCGCGTGCATTGATCAGCAACTCCGTATCGACGGGTCGCGAAACGGGCTGCTGCCCCACCGCGCCGGCGGCGACCTGCACGTTTTGCTCCCGGATGGCCGCGACCACTTCGGAGGCCGTGAGCCCCTTGGCCGCAACCTTGTTGGGATCGAGCCAGACGCGCATCGCGTAGTCGCCCGAGCCGAACACGCGCACATCGCCCACGCCATTGAGGCGGCTCAGCACATCGCGCACTTGGAGCGTGGCGTAGTTGCGCACGTAGATATCGTCGTACCGGCCGTCCTGCGAGAAGAGGTGGACGACCATCAGCAGGTCGGGCGAGGTCTTCTGCGTGACGACGCCTAGCCGGCGTACCTCCTCGGGCAGCTTGGGCAGCGCCTGCGAGACGCGGTTTTGCACCTGCACTTGCGCATTATCGAGATCGGCGCCGAGCTTGAAGGTGATGGTGAGCGTCATCACGCCGTCGCTCGTCGCTTGGGAGAACATATAGAGCGAGTTTTCCACGCCGTTGATCGCCTGCTCGAGCGGCGCGGCGACGGTCTCGGAAATGGTCTTCGGGTTGGCGCCCGGATACGTGGCGCGGACGACGACGGTCGGCGGTACGACCTCGGGGTACTCGCTCACGGGGAGCTGGACCAGCGAGATCGCGCCGACGAGGAAGATGACGATGGAGAGAACGCCAGCGAAGATCGGGCGCTTGATGAAGAAATCGGAGAAGTTCATGGCAGTCGGGCGGCAAGGCAGTGGCCCTCGCCGCGCTTTTGAAGCACGGATGTAAGTGAGAATCGGATACGGTTGAAAAAGAGGCGCTCCGCGAGGGATGCGCCCCACCCTGTTATCGCTGGGCTACCTTGCTTTCGCTGGCGGCAGTCGCGGCCTCCGCGAGCCGCTCGGGAGCTACCTGCATGCCGGGCCGCACTCGCTGCAGCCCGTTGACTACGATCTGGTCGCCCGGCTTGAGCCCATCGCGCACCACTCGCTTGCCGTCGATCGTCGCGCCGAGCTTCACGCTGCGGTAGACGACCGTGTTGTTGTCACCGAGGGCCAGGACGAACTTTTGGTTCTGGTCCGTGCCCACCGCGCGGTCGCTGATGAGGAGCGCATTCTGCGGCGCGCTGATCGGCACCCGTACGCGGGTGAAGAGGCCGGGGATGAGCGCCCCATCCGCATTGGGAAACACGAGGCGCAGCGCGAGCGAGCCCGTCCCGGAGTTCACACGATTGTCCGCCGATTCGATGTAGCCGCGCCGTGGAAATCCCGTCTCGTCCGAGAGCTGGAGCTCCACCGCGATCTTGCCGTCGCGCGCCGCGAGCCGGCCTTCACGCATCAGCCGGTTGAATTTCAACAAGGTCGACTCATCGAGGTCGGCGTACACGTACGCGTCACCCTGCGAGACGATGGTCGTGAGCAGCGTCGCGCCGCCGGGATTGCCCGAGACGAGATTCCCCGTCGTGACGAGCGCTCGGCTCACTCGGCCATCGATCGGCGCACGCACTTCTGTGTGCTCGAGATCGAGCTTGGCCAGCGCGAGCGCCGCCTTGGCCTCGGCGGCCTTGGCCAGGCGGGCATCGGCCTCCTCGGAGGAGATAGCCGCAGCGGCGAGCAGGCCCGCGGCGCGCTTGGCCTCGCGCTCGGCGACATCGTAGCGCGCCTGCGCGAGCTCGTGCTGCGCCCGATACCAGCGCGGGTCGATGCGGAAGAGCACATCGCCCTGCTTCACGAGTTGGCCGGCGCGAAACTCCACCGCATCGAGATGCCCCGAGACGCGCGCGCGCAACTCGACTGTCTCGATCGCATCCACGCGGCCGGTCAGCTCCTCAAATTCGGTGATGAGCCGTTGTTCTACGGAAGCGACCGTGACCTTGGGCGGTGGAGGCGCAGCCGGAGCATCGGCAGCTTGAAGAGAAGATACGGACAACGCGACGAGCGCGGCAGCGAAGGGAAGATAGACAGACTTGGACATGGCAGAAGGTAAGGTGAAGGAGTCGAACGGCCGGCGGTGATTTCTACTCGCGGATGCGCGAAAGCGGCATTTGCAGGCGGTCGATCAGGTGGGGGTTAAACCACCGATCCAGTAGCGATGGTGTAGCGGGCGTGAGCGATTCGGCCACCGGTACCGCGCTGGCGCGGGTGCGCTTGAGTGAGCGGCTGCGCAAGGGCGACAGGGCCGCTCGGGTGGCGGCGAATGAAGAACGATTCAGTCGAGTATTCATAGCAGACGGAGAGTTGAAGATCGGGATAGTTGACTAGTTAGCTAGTTGCTGGGTCAAAAAAGAGCGCACGAGTGGCACGTGCGCGTAGAACAACGCGAAGAAACTTAGCGGGAAAGAGTCGGGAAATTCAGCTGCTTCAGGCGGTTGCAGCGGGTGCTGCCGAGCCCTCCGCAGGCGGAGATGCCGCTGCTGCTTTGGCCCTCAGAAGATCCATTCCCATCGCAGGGAGAGAGCGGAGCGGCTCGGGATCATTCATGATCCTGGCTTGGCTGACCGCACCCTCCATCATACAGGCGAGCGCGAGGGCCTTTTGCGCCGGGTCGCATGGCTCGATCAAGCCCTCGGCAACAGCATCGCGGATGGCCGATTCGAGATACTTGCGCTTGCGGGCGACGATCTCGCGCACCTTGGCGCCGACATCGACTTCCTGCGTACTGACCTCGCAGCCCACGCAGAAGACCGGGCAACCCAGCACCTTGCCGTGCTTTACCTGCAACTCCAGTTGCACCGCATGCACATTGGCCAGATAGCTTTTGATCCGCTCCAAAGGCTCCACCGAAGGCGAGAAGCGCGCATCCATCGCGGGCTTCCACTCATCGCGCCACAGCTTCTCGATCGCTGCGACCGCGAGCGTAGCCTTGGAGTCGAAGAAATAATAGAAACTCCCCTTCTTCACCTCCGCGCGCTTGCAGATATCGTCGATGGTGACCGCGCCGTAGCTCTCTTCCCACATGAGGTCGAGGGCGGCTGTCATCAGCCGTTCGTCAGCGTCGGAGGTGCGTCCCATGGCTCAAAGCGATAGTTGACTAGTTGTCTAGTTCAAGACTTTTCGAGCGATTTTCTACTGCCATATCCGCAACTATGCTCGCACGAGCGACTTAAACTCCGAGTGACGCTCGATGAAGAGGGCGACGTAGGAGCACGTTGGCTCCACGCTCAGCGCTTCCGCCTTCGCATAGTCGAGCGCCGCACGCACGAGTTTCTCCGCGATCCCCCGCCCCCGCAGCGCCGGCGGCACAAACGTATGCGGCAGTACCAGCGTATTACCCTGCCTGATGTAGTCGACCACCGACAGGTGCCCGTCCACCACCGCTTCGAACCGCGACTCAGCTGCATTGTTGCGGACCTCCACTACCGCGGTCCTGTCTGGCGAGGACGATGAGTTCATGCCTGCACCTTCGCCCGGGCATACGACAAACGCAACCTGTCGCCCCTGCTCCTTCGCCTACTCCGCCACCTCTCGACTCCAGCGCTGCGCCAGCACTCCGCATACGATGAGCTGCAAGGGGTGATAGATCATGATCGGCAGCAGGATCACGCCCATCGCCGGATGCGCGTCGAAGATCAACTTCGCCATCGGCACCCCCGAAGCCAGAGTCTTCTTCGATCCGCAAAAGATCGCCGCGATGCGATCGCCTCGCGCAAACCCCAGACTCCGCGCCGCCCTCCCCGTCGCCCACACCACCAGCGCAAACAACGCCGCGCAGATCGCCGTCACGCCCAGCAGTTGCCCTGTCCCGCTCCGCGACCATACCCCCGCCTGAAACGAGTCGCAAAACGACGTGTACACCAGCAACAGGATCGTCAGCCGGTCGATCACCGCCAGCTTCGGCTTGTGCCCCTGCGCCCACTTGCCCAGCCAGGGCCGCACCGCTTGCCCCACGACCAGCGGCAGCACCACCCACTTCAGCAGATCCACGATCACCGGCCCGATCGGCCGTGCCTCACCTGTCGTCTTCATCACCCACGCGATCCACAGCGGCGTGAGCACGATCCCGATCAAGCTCGAGAGCGTGGCATTGAAGACCGCACCCGACACATTTCCCCTGGCCGCCGCCGTCATCGCCACCGAAGACGACACGGTCGATGGCAGCGCGCACAGGAAAAAAAGCCCCAGTATCAGCTCTTGCGATACGCGCCCTGCGAGCGCCCACTGCAGCGCAATTCCGATCACCGGAAACAGAATAAACGTGCACGCCTGGATCAGCAAGTGCAGGCGCCAGTTGAGCGCGCCCGCCCGCAGCGCCGCAAACGCCAGCGTCAGCCCATGCAGGAAAAAGATCAGCGCCACTCCCCCCTTTGTCAGTAGCTCCGGCTGCATCCATCCACCTGCCGCCCCCGGCCCGGGAAATAACCACGCCAGCCCCGTAGCGACCACCATTCCCGTGAGAAACCAGTCGAATTTTAACCTCATCGCTCGCGTCGCCCAGCGTTACTTGCCCCGGGAAAATCTCCCCCGCACCCGCGCCAGCACCAGCGCGAGATCGTCGCGCCCCTCGATGCGCATCATCCAAACGATCGCCCCATAAAGCGCTGCCCCGCCACCGATCAGCGCCACCACTCCGAGCCCGTCATAGAGCTTCGTCGGCGGCATCGCCTCCGCCCACACCCGCCATCCCATCATCACCGCCAGGCCCATCGCGAGCGCCGCCCCGGTGATTTTCACAAGATTCCCCACCACGGGCCCAAATGCCAGCTCAACCCGCTTCCGTGTGAGTGCCCGCTGTAAGTACACCGCCTGCACCACCACCGCTAGATTGCTCGCGAGCGCCAGACCCATCGTGCCCAAGGGCCGCATCAGCGCTACGCTCAGCGCGATGTTTACCACAAAGCTGATGAAGGCCGCGACCACCGGCGTCTTCGTGTCGCGCTGCGCATAGTACGCGCGCAGCATGATGTTCACATACGCGAAAAACGGCAGCCCCAGTCCGCTCACGATCAGCACCGGCTGCATCATCCGCGCATCGGCCTCGGTAAATTCACCGCGCACAAACAGCAGACGCACGATCGGCAGCGCCAGCGCCACCAGCCCCGCCGCTGCCGGCACATTGATCACCAGGATGAGGCGCAAGCCCTTGTGGTAAGTCGCCGCTAGCGCATCCCACTTACCCTCTCCCGCATACTTCGAGATCAGGGGAAAGATCACCGTCGACACCGCGATCGCAAAGACTCCGATCGGCAGCTCCATCAGCCGCGTCGCCAGATTCAGCAGCACTACCGCCGAGTCATTGAGCGAGAGACCTATCACCCGTGATACCGACATGTTCACCAGGTAGATCGCCGAGCCAAAGAGCGTCGGCACCATCAGCTTCACGATATCGCGCAGCGGATCGCTCACGTGGAGCGTGAAGCGTGGCCTCCACCCCTCCCGCATCAGCGCCAGTGCCGGCACGCTCACCTGCAAGGCGCCTCCGATCAGCACGCCCCCACACAGCCACAGCATCCTCCCCTCCGGCGAGGCCGCCCAGCCCGCGTACGCCGCCCCTACGAGACACCCGATCATTGCCACATTCAGCCATATCGGGGACAGCGCCGGCTCCACAAAGCGCTGCAGCGTCTGCAGCGCCGCGCTAAAGGCCGCCGCCATGCACGCGCACATCAGATAGGGAAAAAGGATGATCGCCAAGTCCGCCGCCTCCAGCCAGCGCCGCACGGAGTCGGCCGTGAGCCCCAGCCCTTTCGCCGAGTCGGCAAACGCCACCGCGACCATGATCCCCGCCATCGACGCCACCACCACCGCCCCGCTCACCACAAAGAGCCAGCTCGCCACCGAATTCACCACCGCAAACGCCCCCTCTTTCTGCCTTTCGCGCAATTGCTCGTTCAGCGTCGGCACAAACGCCGCCGTCAGCGCTCCCTCGCCCAGCAGCCGTCGAAAGAGATTGGGCAAGGTAAATGCCGTCACAAACGCCGACGCCAGCGACCCCGCGCCAAACACCGCCGCCATCAGCATGTCGCGCCCCAGTCCTAGGAAACGCGAGACCATCGTCGCACCCGCGACCACGCTGATGTTCTTGAAACTCTTTGACACTCGCGGACTGTGCCGCCCTCTCCCACCCCCGCGCAAGCCCGATGCGGCCGGCGGTACCGGCAGGCCATAGTTGGGAAAAGTTCGGATGCGGGATTGATAGCCTGCGATCAGGCTATCCGTTGCGCATACCAGGCGTGGATCAGCAGCGACTGGGAAAAACCCACCGGGTTGGCGAAGCCTGCTTCGCGCAGCAGGGCCATCATGTCAGCCGGGCTGATGATCGCGACATCGCGTTTATAGGCTTCAAGCATCGCATTCAATTGATCCTCGGTAGCCCCGACAAATCGCATCATCTGCTGCCACACCCGGATCAAGGACGCATGCTGCTCCTCCGGCAACAGCCCGAGATCAGCTGTCACCATCCACCCACCAGGAAACAGCCGTTGGGCGATATCGCGAAAGAACGCCACCCGCTGAGACCAGTCGGTGATAAACTGTGACACGAGAATCGAAGTGACAGCATGAAACCCTGTCACTTTGGGAAGGTCATGCAGGAGCGCAGCGTGGAACTCACAACGATCAGCGATCCCGGCGGCGGCCGCCTTGCGCCGGCATACGTCGAGCATCGGCGCCGAAGGATCGATCGCTACAAATCTCCACCCTGGAAACCGGGCCGCCAGTGCCAGCAACTCCGCGCCCGTGCCGACCCCGACGCAGAGCACGCGTGCATCCGATGGCAGATCATGAAGCACCAGCGCCATCTGCAAGTGCAGGCTGTCGCGCAAAGGCGCCAGCGGAGCCCAACCCTCGTCGTAGGTCGCGGCGTGCTGCTGGTCAAAAGCCTTGGGTGTGGTTCCGGGAGCATTCATTGATTGGAGGCGGCATTCAAGCAGCCATGGCTTCGAGGTAGAGTTGTTCGAGATTTGTACGCCTAATTTCGTCGGCGGTGAGCACATGGGCCAGTTTGCCGTGGCGCATGATTCCCACGCGGGTTGCGTCCTCCTTCGCGCGGAAGAGATCGTGCGTAGCCATCAGGATCGCCACGCCACGCTCGCGCAGTTTGCGCAGGAGCTGGCTGAACTCATGGCTCGCACTTGGATCGAGCCCGCTGGTCGGCTCATCCAAAAGTAGCGCCTTGGCCTGCTTCGCGAGGGCGATGGCAATGCCCACCTTCTGGCGCATGCCCTTGGAATAGTTGGCCACGCGACGATCGTGAGCCTCGGCCTGAAGTCCCGCCTCCAGGAGAAATCCCCGCAGGGCGCCCTCGACATAGCGGTGGCCGGCAAGTTCGGAAAAATAGGCGAGGTTTTCGAAGCCGGTGAAGTGGCCGTAGAGGTTCACCTGCTCGGGGATGTAGGCGAGGCGACGCTTGGTCTCGAGCGACGCAGAGGCGACGTCGAGTCCGTCGATTGAGGCCCGGCCGGCGTCAGGCGTGAGAAAGCCGAGGAGGCAGTTGATGGTCGTGGTCTTGCCCGCGCCATTGGGACCCAGAAGGGCGAACAACTCGCCAGGCGCGACGTGGAGATTGAGCGAGTCGACGGCCACTTTGCCGTTAAAGCGCTTGATCAGATTTTCAGTGGTGAGCATGAGCGCGAATCAGGACGATTGTAGTTGAGTTGCGAGACGCGAAGCGCGCCGGAGCAGCAGTCCGGCGGCGAGCACCGCCACGATCACGCCAGCCAGGGCCGGACCGGCCGTATGCAGCCGGGTGATGAAATCAAGCTCCACGACCGGAGGGACCGGCACGCGGTCGTAGTCGGAGACCGTGAGTGGCCGCATGGCCACGAGTTTCTCGCCAAAAGTCGCGCGCATCTGGGTCTGGAATTGGCGCGCTCGCTCCGTGAGCACGCCGCGTTGCAGCGGTGTGCTCCCGGCCAGTTGCTCGGTGGCGAGACGGAAGGCCAGCGTGGGCGAAAGCCACGAAAGACGACGCCAGCCTTGCGCCTGCGCGGCGCGCTCGCGGTCGAGCCGGGCCAGCGTAGGCGCCAGCGCCACATCCGCCGCCATCGCGCGCGGGTAGAGATTCTGCACGTAGTACGTATCGTACTCGTTCAACTCCTTGAGAGGACGGTTTTCCGGATGCGCAGCATAATAGGCCTCGCGCAGTTCGTCAGCGCGTTTGTAGAGATCCGTCTCTACACCACGCACCTCTAGGAGAAACTCGCGGCGGTCGGGCGGAGGCGCGATCGCCTGCACGACAGCATCGATGGCAGATGGGAGCAAAAGCACGGCCGTAATCCAAACACCTGCGAGCGTGACGGCATTATGCGCCGAGGATCGGTCGCGAAAGTTTAACGCCGCCGCCAGCAGCTGCCAGAATCCGATGTACATCGCGGCGACGAGCAGCCACAGCGCCAATTCACCTGCAGCCCCAACCGTGAATCCCGTTGGCGGCGCGCTCAACGTCGTGGCAAGAGTGGCAGCCAATACGAGCGGCACCCACAGCATCCCAAAGTGCACCGCGAGTCGCGCCGTAACAATGCGACCGAGCGATGTGGGCTGGCTCGCGAGCAAGGTCCAGATCTTTGCGTCGCGCTCGCGCGCGAGCACATCAAAAGATAGCGCGAGGACGAAAAGCGGCAACAGCGCGCTCACGACAAATGTCAGGTCAAGCGGCCCTGCGAGTCGGTTGGCGGGATTCTCGATGCTCTGCGGTGGCGCGGTGAGCTTTGAAATCATGCCGGTGCGGAGCACGGACGGAGCAAGGTCGCCGGCCCCGCCGGACAGTGCGGCCAGCGGCGTGGGCATTAAGACGACCGGTCGCTCGCCGCTGCGTCCCATGACGGAGTTAGTCGGGCTGCGGGGATCGGAAAACGGAGCAGGCTGCTTCAGGCCTGCCTCAACTTCCGCGAGATGGATGCGCTTGAGTGCCCACCTTTCGAGATCGGCCTGCCGCGCCGCAGCGATTTCGACCTGCTGCGCGCGCGCCTGCCGCTGCCCCTGATAGGCCGCGAGCGCGAGCAGCCCGCACCACAGCGAGACGAGCAGGATGCCAGTGCGCTCCGCCACCAGACGGCGCAGCTCCCATTGCGCGAGTCGGAGCAGTTCAGTCTTCATGGCGCAATCCTCCGCACGCCGACCCACGCGATGACGCTGGCAAGCATCAGCCAGCCGGAGACGAGCCCTGCAGGCACGGCCGCCTCGCGCAACGCCCATGCATAGGAGGGCATGGTATACGAAAATGGCGGCACGCTGGACCATACGTCGCGGCCAAACTGGATCTCCCACTTGTCACCGACTAGCTCGCGTTCGAGCAGTTGATCCATCGATTTAACCACGGCGCGACGGTACACCTCGGCCACTTCGGCGAAGTGTTGGTAGTGAGCCCAGTCCATGCCTGCCAGCCCCGAGGAGAGCGCGCGCATGGGCACATACGGCCCAAAGATCGCAGTCGCCCAGTGCCAGCGATTCTGCTGGGCATAGATTTTCTCCAGGCGCTGCTGGTGGCGGTCGCTAATCCGCCCCTCAAAGGCATCCATGGCCTGCATCCGAATGCCGGAAAAGCCCACGGGCAACTCGGCGAGCGTTTTCACCTTATACTGGGCCAGTGTATCTTTTTCTAGTTTGGCAAGCTGCGCGTTCCAGCCGGGCAAACCGTCAAAGCCCTTGGCAAAATCGTCCGCCTGAGCTTTGACGAACTCCGCAACGGTCGGCAGTGGCGCGAGCGATGAAGCGAAGGTCGCTGCTAGGCGGGGGGCCAGTATTCCTCCGGCGACCCACAACCCGAGGAGCAGCGCCAGCGCACCCCGCGCGGTGCGCGCCCACGCGGAGACGGCCACCGCACCGACCAGCCATGCGGCGAAAAAAGCCCCGTGCGCCGCAGCCAGCGCGAGGGCGCGGCCAGCGACGTCGATCCCGAAACCCGCAGGATCGGCGCGCCAGCAAAGCAGCCCGAGCCCCGCCATGATGGGCAGGCCCACCGCAGCGAGCGCGAGCCCGAGGCCTAGGCACTTGCCCAAAAACCAGCGTCGGGGCGAGACGCCCTGGGCGAGGAGCAAGCGCAGCGTACCCTCCTCGCGCTCCCGCGCCACGCTACCGTAGGCGGCGAGGATCACGAGCAGCGTGCCAAGGAGCTGAAGCACCTCCGCGCCATTCGTCAGGCCCAGAATCCCCGCGGCCCCCGCATCCTCTCCCGGCGAGAAGGCGAATACGGACCGAGCGTGCGCCTCCAGCCAGAGCACTCGACCGGTCGCGGGCTTGATGCCGGAGTCGAAGAGCGTGAGCGGCAGCTCCGGCTTTGTCAGGTAAATGCCGAAATGCGCCGCCCGATGCGGATGCTTGTCGCCTTGGTTCTCCCACTGCTTGCGCGCCGCCGTCTCGAAGTGCGCGCGTTCATGCGCCTCACGCCGGTAGGTTTGCCATCCGAGCAGCGCAAGCGCGACAAGCAGGCCGAGCCCCAGCCACGCAGCCGCGCGCAGGCGGCCATCGCGGCGGAGCTGCCGGAGTTCATGACGGGCGATGAGCCAGAGGGTAGACACGGGGGATCCCTGGGATGAGGTTGAATTGGCTGAGCAAACGCAGGGACGATACCCCCGCCGCACCCTCAGAACTTGCGGCTCGCGCTCAGCAACCAGCGGCGTGGCGACTGCGGCATCATCGTGGTCCCGGTGAGATCGTAGATGCGCTCATCGGCGACATTCTTGACGTTGAGCTGCAGGGACCAAGGACCGGTGGCATAGTAGAGCGCCGCATCAAAGCGCGTGTAGGACGGGAGCCACACGCTGTTGGGCAGCGCGGTCTGGCGCTTGGAAGCGCTAAAAACACCGGCTCCGAAACCCAGGCCCTTCGCCCCGCCGGTTTGCAGCGTGTACTTGCTCCACGCACTGCCGCTCCACTCGGGAGCCCCGGGCAGAAACGAGCCCACGGCGATACGATTGTCCTTGCTGAGATAGGCATCGTTATAGGCCCCCGCGACGGTGATGTTCCACCCCGGGATCGGCGTACCGGTGAGATCCAGCTCCAGGCCGCTGCTCTTTTGCTCGCCGGTCTGCACGCGAAAGAGCGGATTGGCGAGATCTGGTGTGGATACATTGCGCTTGGTGATCCAGTAGGCGGCGAGCGTGGCGCTGGCTTTGCCGCCGAAAAACTCCTGCTTCACGCCTGTCTCGAACTGCTCACCGCGCTCGGGATCGAGGAACGTGCCGGACGAGGTCGCACCGTTGGTGATGGGAAGAAACGACTTTGCATAGCTCGCATAGAGGCTCGTGGCCCGCGTGGGCTGCCAGACGAGACCCGCCTGCGGGGTAAATGCGGCGTCGGTCGCCGCGCGCACACGCGCGTTCGTCAGCCGGTCGAGATTCTTGAAATAGACGCTGTCGTAGCGTCCGCCGAGGAGAAGCTTCACATCCTCACGCAGCGCGATCAGATCCTGGGCATACAGCGAAACGGCGTCGCGTTGGGCGGTGTTGCCAAAGAGCGGGAATCCCGCGCCGGGCTGCGCACCGTAAACGGGTGCCAGCAGGTCGATCGATGCCAGCGACTGGAAGAAGAAGTCGTAACCATCCTCGGCACGGGAGATCTCAACGCCAGCGAGGCCCTGATGGGCCATGCCGCCGGTGCTGAACTTGCCGATCAATTCGTGCTGCACGCTGTAATTTTCAGACCGCTCCTTGGTCGCGTAGGCGACGCGGTTGACCGTGCGATTGTCGGCGGCGAGGCCCGTCATCGATCGCAGGTTGTAGTCACCTCCGGAATAGGAAGTCTGGAGATTCTGCCGCAGCTTCCAGTTGCTGTTGAGGTGATGCTCGAGGATCGAGGAGGCGAGGAAAGACGTGACGTCGTTCTTGCCGTCGGGCTCGCCGAGGAAGCGCGAAATCGGGACCGTAAAGCTCACGGGACTGCGCAGCAGCCCGAGATCCCAGGTATAGTCGCTGTGGCGGTATTCGAGCTCGACGGTCCAGCCTGTGCCGGTGCCGAGCACCCAAGTCATCACGGGCGCCACGAACTCAGTTTGGTTCTCCACGTGATCGCGGAAGCTACCGGCGGATTCGACGGCCGCGTTGAGCCGGTAGAAAACTCGCGGAGCCAGCGGGCCGCCGGCATCGAGCTCGGCACGATAAAACTCGAAATCACCGGCGATGAGGGTTGCGCGATAGGACGCCGCGGAGAGCGGCTGCTTCGAAAGCGTATTGGTGATGCCACCAGGCTGGAGTGCGCCGTAAAGGATGGACGCCGGCCCCTTCAGCACCTCGAAGCGCTCTACGTTGGCCGTGTCGCGCAGTGTATAAAAACCGAAATCGCGAAAGCCGTTGCGGAGAGTCACGAACCCCGCATCGAAGCCGCGCACGATGGCGCCGAAGTTTTGCACGCCGCCGTAGCCCAGCTTGCGCTGTGCGCCGGAGACGTTGTCCAGCGATTCTGCGAGGAAGGTGATGCGCCGATCCTCGATCAGCTGCCGCGGCACGACCGCCAGCGAGATCGGCAGATCGCGCAGCGCCGCTCCGGTCTTGGTGCCGGTGAGCGCATCGGTGGCGCGGTAGCCCTCGATGGGCTGGCCGACGACCAGGAATTTACCGAGCGAGACGGCCTCATCTTTGGGTGCCAGCCCCTCGGCAGGAGCGGGCGCAGTTTGGGACCGCAGCGCGGCCGTTAAAGCGAGGGCAAGTGAAACGGGAAAAAGGAAGCGAAAGTGCATGACAAACCTGAGTTCGGGCTGGATGAACGCGCGGCTCCGCGATCGACGCGGATGCGCAGGGAAACGCCGCGCCTCACGGGCGCGGACGGATCAGCGAGACGACTCAGACTGCTGGCGGAGCCTGCGGCGGCAGATGCCAGAAACGCGGCTGCGCCAACGCCAGCCGCTCAAAGGCGCGGAAATCGACCGCGCGTAAAATCCCTTCGCAGGGCAGCACAAGCAGCGCCGCCCCTTGCGCCACCACGCCATGCGAAAACATAGTCACGGCGCAGGAGTCATCTTCCCAATGGCCGGAGGCAGGAGCATCTGCGGACGAGTCATTGTAGGCCGCCGCACCGTGGTGCGCACATTTGTGCGCCGCATCTGCCTGAGCCTGCTCATGCAACCACGCGTGGATCTCCGGGCTCGCACTCGACAGCGACAGCAGCAGCACCAAACCAGCGCCCAACAACGCCACCGCACGCCACAGGCGCGAGGGCATTGAAAGAGAGTTGTGGTGCGAACGCATCGGGGGGGAGAGGCGGCCATCCTATCAAAGCTGTCAACAGGCTAACCGCATTTTGGTATTGGCGGTTAGAGGCGATGATGATTCCGCAGATAAAAAGTAGCGGAGGCCAGCACCTGTGTGGCTCTCAAGCCAAGGGGAACTTCACGCCACCCCTAAGAATTTTGGCTGCCCGACATGGGTTCGAACCATGACTAGGCGAGTCAAAGTCGCCTGTGCTACCATTACACCATCGGGCAGTGAAGTGGCCGAGGGGACACGGTGCGCCTCGCATCGCCGTGGTCAAGAGCGGAAACGAGCCCCGTGTCGAGGCCCGCTCCCCATCCCCCCGTGCCGCTACTCACGGCACTTCGTAGACTTCTACCAGCACGTTCCCGCCCGTCGCTCCGGCTGCCGGCGCGACTTGGGCTGTATAACTCCCAGGATTCAGTGTCACCAGGAGCACGGCATCGCGGCTCCCCACATCCGCGATCCGGAATGCCCCCACCGCCTCTGCGGCTGCGGCGATACCTGCGGCCGAGGTGCCGTTCTGCTGGCTGCCCCAGTTGTCGTTGGTCGCCACGAGCGTCTGCGCGGAGTACAGCTCCAGTTTCGGATCCGCCATCGCTCCGCCGACATTGAAGGGCGGCTGGCCCAGCGTCGGCCCGACCGCCCGGATCAATACGATACGCGTGCCCGCTCCACCTACGACAAAGCCTGCGATGAGCGGCCCGCTCTGTAAGTCTCTGAGTACCGAGACATTGATCAGCCTCGGGGTCGCCGCCGTGAAGGTGCCCGTCGCCGTCGCATCGTACAATTCCGCGAGCAGCACCCCTTCACTCACGCCCACTCCGCGCAGTTGCATGGTATAGCTGCCGGCGGCGAGCGCCGGATTATAGATCGCGGCATCGCGGGAGGTGCCCTCGAAAGCAAACGCCCCTACCGCCCCAAACGCAGTGCGCAGGTCTATCGCCCCTCCCCAGTTGTCGTTGGCCGCACTCAGCACCGAGCCGGAATAGAGGTCTATTCGCGGGTCCGTCATCGCGTTCGCCACGCCAAAGGCCGCCAGCGCCGGCCCCGCCGCCCGTACCAGCAGCGGCTTGGTCCCCGCAGTCCCCGCTCCTCCTACGACGACTCCTAGGGTCATCGTTTCGCCCGCCTGCATCTCGCTACGCACGGAGAGATTGATGAGACGCGCCGGGTCGATGATCGGAGGCGTCACGGTGACGTGCGCCGCCGCACTCCACACCGAGCCGGCAGCGTTGGAGACCAGCACCGTGTAGGCGCCCGCATCCGAGGGCTGCGCGCTGGCGATCGACAGCGTTGTCGCAGTGGCTCCCGGTATCGGCACACCATTCTTGTGCCATTGGTAGGTCGGCGTCGGCGTGCCGGAGGCCGTCACGCTCAGGCTCACCGCTTGCCCCGCTCGCTGCGTGACGGCGGCCGGTTGGGTAGTGATTGTCGGTGCGCTGGCCGCTACGATTCTCAAGCTGGCCGTGCTGCTCATCACCGAGCCAAAGCTATTGCTCACGATCACGGCGTAGCCACCCGCGGCGGCCGTGCTTGCCGACTCCACCGTGTACGTGGAGTTGGTGGCGCCGAGTATTCGCTCCCCATTGTAGAGCCATTGGTAGCTCGCGGAAAATACGCTCGCCTGGAGCCCCACTGCAAATGTCGCCCGCTGGCCGCTCGCCACATCCGCCGACGCCGGCTGCGTCGTGATCACTGGGCCTCCCGCGTTTTGCACCAGCACCACTACTTTGTTGGAAGTCGCGCTCCCGCCGCCATTGGAGACGACCACGTGATACACACCCGTTTCCGCCACCGTCGCCAGCGCCACCGCGTAGCTCGTGCCGGTCGCGCTTAGCGGCGAGCTATTCTTGAACCATTGGTAGCTCAGCCCTGTGCCGCTCGCCTGCACGGTCAGCCGAAGTTCGCCAAAGGCGGCCACAGTCGTATTCTGCGGTTGCGTCGTGATCACGGGCGGTGTCATCGGCGCTGCCGATACGGTAAGCGCCGCCGGCTGGGTCGTCGTGTTGCTGTAGCGCACCCCGTTTACGGTCACTTCAAAGGTATAGTTGCCCGCATCAGCCAGCGTGAGGTTGGAAATCCGCGCCGTAAATGCCCCCTGCGTGAAACTGCCTCCGCTCGTGACCTGATTGGATATGCTCTGGCTGATGAGGGTGAAACGCGACCCCACATTCACCCCTCCCTTGAAAGCGTACACGCCCAGGTTGGCCCCAAAGCCTTGCACTCGAATCGTAAACGAGAAGTCGGCCGTCCCGCCTACCGATCCCGTCGTGGCCGTCGGTTGCTGTGTGAAGGGTGAAGCCGTCTGCGCTACGCCCGCCAAGGGTAGGACAAAGCCAGCGAGCAGCAACAGCCACCGCATAAATCTACCCCGCGTCCAGCCCCGCCTGCCTTTCGCCACGAAGTTTCCATTCACCCTTATTTCAGTAGTCATGATGCCCTGTGAGTTGCCCCGGTTCGTGCGCAGGACGCCGTGTCCGCGCTCGTTAGCTTACCGATATTTCGATAACGAGGATCAGGTACGACTCATGCAAACAAAAAGTGTACATTTGGACACTTTTTATTGGTGGGCCACCTCCGCCATCGATCGTCTGCCCGCGTTAGCCGACTTGCCTCCGCCCGCCCCGGTCCTCACCCGCCTTTCATCTCACCGTGAAAACCATTCCAGCGGCACGCTCTTGAACTTCAGCGATACCCGCTTCGTCCTTTCGTCATGCTCGTAGTACGTCAGCAGCGCACGCCCTTCGTGAAATGTGATGCTCGTGTACGCATGCGCCCGCCCAAAATCCGCCTCCAGCGTTCGCATCCCACTCCAGGTTCGCCCTTCGTCGCGCGACCATCTTGCAGCGAGCGGCCGTCGCGGGCCGCCGTGATTTGCCCCAAAGACCGTTTTCTCCGGATTTCCCCACACTACCTCAGGGTTCAGGATCAGCAGCCACTCGCCGCTGCCGGGTACGCGCGCGATTGTCGCAGGCGCCTCAGGCGACGGGATGCCCCACGACTCTGCCGCACTCCACGTGTCCCCTCCGTCGCTTGAGAGGGCGCGCCAGATCGTCCCCGTTTGCGTACGGATGATCTGTTGCACCCGGCCATCTCCTAGCTCGATGAGTCCCGGCTCCATCGCCCCGCGCTTCGGTGCGCTCAGCCAGGTGTGCCCGCGCTGCCACCGCTTCCCTTCATCGTCGGAAAAATAGACGCCAGTCTTGAAGTCGTCGTTTTTGCTCCCCACCTCTACCGTCGTCGAGACCGGTGCCAGCAGCCGGCCTGACTTCAGCTGGATCACTCGCGCATTGTTCATCACGTGATAACCCGCTTCTGGCGTCACCGTCACCGGCTCCGACCATGTCTTCGCCTCATCCGTCGAGTTCCGCATGAGCACCTTCAGATCCGATCGCGAGTTTTTCTGTAGGTAGAAAAACAGGAGCGCGCCGGACCGCGCTCGCAGCAGGCTTACCGACATCACGTTCGTCCCGCCTGTATTCTCCTGCAACGTGTATCGCGGCCCCCACGATCTTCCGCCATCGCTTGAGCGCGCCGCCGAGATTCTTGCTGGTGCGTGGTCCGAGGCCCTTTCGTAGAAGTCCGACCACGCCGCGAGTAGCGTGCCATCCTTGAGGACCACGATATCGCCTTCCGACTGCCGTGGTGCCTCTGCCGTCGCTGGCGCGATGCGGCTTTCGATGATTTCCGGCTCCGCCGCCTCCGCTCCTTCAATGGTGCCGCTCAAGATTATCAGGGCTGCAATCGCCCGGCAAGTGAAGCGGCCCATGCGTGTGGAGATTATCGCTGCAAGCATGCGCCACCTCATCGCGACCTCTTCGTCAAGACGAGCAACTAAAGACGAGTTTACGCTACTGCACGCGCCCTCACGGCTCCGCCCCCATCCTCCCGCAGCCCCTTCGGCAAAACAAACTCCCGATACCCTCCTGACAGCCCCCTTGGCATCCGCTATAATGCGCCTCTCTCAGGCAATCCTCGGGAGAGCAACCTCCGCCCACCCAAAACCGACCAATGGCCCCGATTCCGCGTCCCGCACTACGCCCTCTGCGCAAAACCCGTTGCGATGCCAGGCTCGCGCGCCTCACCGCCGTGCAGCGTCAGCGCCTTCATGACTGGCTTTACCGGGAAAATCGCACCTACGCCGCCGTGGCCCAACTCGTCCGCGATGAGTTTGGCCTCGGCACCAGCCGGAGCGCCGTGGCCGTCTACTACCAGCGCCACCTTCGTGTCCACCCTTCAGACGACTACGATACCTTCGCCGCCACCCTTTCCGCCCTCCGGGCAGGCCACGTCGACCCCGGCCTCCTCCATCGCGCCCGCGCCCTCGCCTTCGCTGCCCTCCACCGCCCTCACCCTGAGATTCGGCTCGCCGCCAGGCTCCTCGATTTCGTGTACCGAGCCCAACGGCAGGACATAGCCCGGCGTCGCGCCGCCCCGGCTCGGCGTCGTACAAGTATCCGAGCCGCCCGCCGCGCCCCATCGTCGAGTTCCCCTCTCACTTCCCGCGACCGCCCGGGCGGCTTGCAAAATACGCCGCTCCCCTCCCCTCGATTTCCAGCCTATGTCGGGTTTGTGCGGCCCGCCGCCCCTCTCCTTCCGGCCCACGCTCCGGCTCGGAGTGGTGACCGAAAGGGTAGAGTTCACCCGCCTGTTTTCACAGCGATTTCCAGCCTGAGCCGCGCTATTTCTTCCTCTCGGGGTTACTTAACCTCGCTACCATCCGCCTACGAAAAAGTCGCTGAGGCGCACTTGCCTCAGCGACTGTCTGGCAAAGGCCCCGATCCGCCGCTTGCGCTAGGTCGGGGCGATCTCGGGTTCCGCTCCTTACTTCTTCTTGAACCTGCCGCTGTCGCGGAGATCGCGCACGCGATCATGCGCCTGCTGCACCGCCGAGGCCTGCGCCTGGATGATGGCGCGCGTATCGGCGTCAAGATCCCGGTGTTCCAGCGCCTTCCGGTAGGCGGAGACAGCAATGTCTTCCCCACGCTCCGCTTCCTCCAGCACGGCTTGCGGTTCGTTGGTGGCGAGGGCGGACTTCAGGTTCATCCAGCCGCGGTGCATCGCGCCCGCGACACTGCCTGACTTCTCTACCTTCGCGCCCAGCGCGGCGACGCGCGCCTGAAGATTCGCGGCAAATTCGGCCCGCTGCTGCGCGTACGTGCCGAAAAGCTGCGCCAGCTCCGTCGACTTCACATCCTTGGCGGCCGCGCGAAAGCCCTTTTCGCCGTCTTTCAGCGTTTCAGTGAGGTCGTTGAGTGTGTCGATGACGGTTTCGATCGTGGAGTTCATGGTAATAGTGTGGTCTCTGGGTTGAGATCGCCCCCGCCCTCGCACCCATGCGAGTCGGCGTGCGCGATCATGGACGAGGAGTGACCCGCAGCCCCGCCACGCGTGCCTCCGACGGGGCGGGAATCATCGCTCCCGCCCCCAAGATCAGGCCGAGCCCCATGCGCGCATCGGAAGTTTATCCCACCCGCGCCCTGCCCATGCCTTCCCCTACCTCCCCGACTAGGAAAACGCCTCGTCTTTCATCCTATCCCCAGTGCGCCCCTCCTCCTCACGCCCCGTCCTCGGCCCGAGCCTTCGCCTTTGTCTTCGGCGCTATGCCTGCGGCGCGGCCGAGGTCGCGATGCACGCGGGCGACGCGCTCCACCTGCCCCTTGGCAGGGAAGCGTTCGTAAAAGCCTTCGTTGCGAAATTCGCGCACCAGCTCGGCCCACGGCGCCAGCCGGGTGGCGTACCGTTCGCTGCGGCCCTCGGCCGTGTCGACTCCGTCCTCGGCAGCGAGATCTGCCCCGACGCGCAGGAGGGCTTTGAGCGTCACCGGCTTGGTTACCATGTAGCCGCTATCTCCCCACGCCTCGCCCCATACGTGCGCCGAGGCCTTCAGGAAGTCGCGTACAAACCCATAATAGCGGGCGGCGTGGCGCTTGTCGCTCCCTTCGGCCTCGATCTTCTTCCAAGCCCCCTTCACCCAGCGGTGCAGTTCGTTGAAAAGCTCCGCCTGCAGGATCCACTTCTCCTGCTTGCTGCGGCCGCCCAGCCGGTTGATGCGGTAGCGCAGCGGGCTGTCGCTTTCCGAGTAGAGCATCTCGGCGATATGCGCCGCGAAGCGCCGGTCAGGCTCCGCCCACGATACCCGCTCATAGAGATCGACGAGGTGGCTCTTGTTGATGCGCGTCGGCGTCGAGTTGATGATGACAAACATCTCCGTAGCGAAGTCCTCCGTGCGCCCGTCGAAGATCACGCAGGGCACGTGGATGTTCTTTGCATCCTCAGGGTGCGTGCGCTCGAAAAATTCCAGCGCCGCGAGTCGGTGCTGGCCGTCGATGATGAGGTACTTTTCTTCCGGCTCCTGCAGGCGGCCCACGCCGCTCCCATCTGTCCACGCCTCGAAGTGCAGTTGCTGCGGCGTGAAGAGCAGCACCACTCCGGGGATCGGCGGCTGCGAGATCGCCGTCTCGTAGAAATTGCGGATCGCGGCCACCTTTGCCTTCGACATCTCGCGTTGGAAGGCTTTGTCGCTCCGCTCGATCTTCGCGATAAACTGGCCGACATCGTCCTCCGCGGGCACCGCCTCCGGCTTTATCCCTCCGCCCTCCTCATCGTAGAAGCGGCTGATGAAGCGCACTTTTTTCAACAACTGCTCCGCAGGATACGACGCGAAGTAAAAGACGGCTTCCTTCTGGCGGACTTGTGTGGCGATCATGGCGGGATCCAGGCTAAGTTTGGTTGCGACGCTGCCGACCCACTGACGCTCCAGCATCAGCACATCCGATGCCGTCGGCAAGCCCGCGCCGCTCCCGCCAGCGATACAGCTGCCGATTTGAGTTCGTCCTCCGGCTCATCCCGGCTGCACGCTGGGCTCGGCATACCGCGCCGAGAGGGTCCGCGCCGCCCGCGATCGTCGGGCAAGCAAGGTCACGGTCAGCCCTATAAGTCCCGCCAGCAGAAAAACGAGCCCGATGCCGCGCCCCATCCCATGGCCATACCAAGGGCCCAGCAGTTCCACGCCCCGGCCTACCGTCATGAAGGGGATGATCGCATAGTGCGCGATGGGCCCGATCAAGAAAGCCGTCAGAGGAGAGGCCGCCTGCTCCACGCTCTGGGCAAATCCAAAGACCCTTCCCTGCCTCTCCAGCGGCACCACTTTCTGGATCACGGTCTGCTCGCAGGCCTCCACAAAGGGCATCAGGCAGAGGTATCCAAAAAGGCACGCCCCCAGGAGCACGATCGAGGCCTTCAGCGTCATCACTGCGCACAACGCCCAGAGGATCAGGTTCACGGTAAAGATGAGCTTCACCGGGTTCTTCCCCAGCCCGCGCTTGGCGATCACGAGGCCGCCCACGATGAAGCCGAGACTCAGAAAGCCCCACAGCGTGCCCCACACCTCCACCGAGACGAGCGTCAGACCATACGCATCCATCAGTGCCATGAAGACGCCCCCCAGGAAGTTATTGAAGGTGGTGAAGAAGATCAGTGGCAACAGCCCCGGCACCCCGCGTACGGCTGTCAGTGTCCCCTTGAGGTCGAGGCGTTTTTTCTCGCCCGCCGCAGCCGAAGCCGGCTCGGGTTCATCGATCCGCGTGCAGACCAGATGGAGCAGTGCGACCAGCGTCAGACTCAGGCCTGCGACAATCACCCAGCGCATACCGAGGTATCCGATGCCAAAGCCGGCCGCCACGTTCGACACCGCAAAAGAGGCGCCCATCACTGTGCCCGAGAGCCCATTGGCCCTGTCGCGCCGATCCTCCGGCACGAGCAACGTGACGAGCGTGGGCAGCGCGATTCCGCGGATATTGCCCGCCACCACGCCGAAGAGCAGCGGCACGACCACCGCCCACAACCAGGGACTGGCAACCGTGGCAAACGCCCCTTCCGGTGCCACCAGGTACACGATCAGTGCGGAGGCATACAAGGTAAGCGTCGCCCCACTCGAGATCATCATCGCGACACGCTTGCGATGATGGTCGACGATCGAGCCCAGCCAGAATCCGCAGCCCGCCACCAGCCCCAGGTAGATGCCCGAGAGGATCGACGTCGCCAGCACGGACTTCGTCTCGAGATACGCCCAGTACATCGCGCTCGCCCAAACGAAGAAGTTCGTGATGGAGGCGAGCAGGACGTTCCCAAGCAACTGGTAGAAGGACTTCATGCAGTGCCTAACGGATGGAGACCCTGCGTTTGGACAGGGTTCCGGGCAAAATTCCTGACCTGCTCCGCCGGGCCAGGGGCAGACCCGCAAGCGGCCCCCCTTGCTCCCGGCTCGCGCCAGTCGGTAGGCCTCCGCAACCGTCCGGACTTACACTCCGCTCGGCAGCAGCTCGAAGGCGAGCGCCATGATGACCGTCGGGATCAATGCGCCCATCAGCAGACCCATCGGGCTCACGCCATTGGGGAAAAAACGCTGCAGGATGCTTTGCCCCGCCGGATTGGGCGCGTTGGCGATCACGGTGAGGCCGCCGCCTGTGACCGCGCCGGCGACCACGGCGTACTTCAGGTTTTCCGTGAAGCCGGGCACCAATGTCGCCAGATAGGTGATTGCGGCATTATCGTTAAAGGCGGTGAGGACAGTGGAGCCAATATAGAGCGGTATTTCTCCCAGGCTCTTCAGCACCGGCTCGATCCACCAGGCCTGCAGCCCCCCATGGATCACGAGGCCCGCAAGGAAAAAGCCCACGAGCAGCGGCGCCTTGAGCTCGATCTTTCCTTGGTGGTGCGCAGTCGCCTGCGTAAAGGCCAGGAAGAACAGGAAGCCACCGATGAAGAGCGGCGGGTAGTGCGCCACCAGCACCGTGAATCCCATGAAAGCGATCTGCACGAGCGTGATCCATACCGGCACGGGCGTATCCGGCGCCACCTTGGCCCCGGCCGCCATCGCGAGGCGGGCTTTCTCCATCTTCACAAACTCCCCGCGAAATGCGAAGTAGTAGAGCACAGTCGCAATGATGATGCCGATCAGGGCCTTCCATCCGAAGTGGGTAAACATGTAGGGTGTGTCCCAGCCCCATGGCCCGGCCACCATGAGCACCGGCGGCGCGGCAAAATGGGTGAAGGTGCCGCCCACCGAGATATTCACGAAGAGCAGGCCTATCGTGGCATAGGCGAGCTTGGGCGAGGGATTGCACGAGTAGAATTGCCGCGC
>CAYZPV010000079.1:0-23028 GCA_964480585.1 uncultured Opitutus sp.
CGATTTTTGCGGCAGCCGTCAGGAGGGTACCGGGAGTTTGTTATCCCGGCGCGGCACAGAGGGTTGTGCGGCTGAAGGCGCGGAAACTCGAAAACGGTAGCACGTGACTTGCCCGAGAGGGGGCTACTGCACCTCGCACCTTACGAGCGCGTCGGCAGGGCCAAGCGCCGACGCGAGCCTCCGCAGGGTCGGCGATGTAGCCGAGGCGAGTGTGGCGGTAGCCCTCGGGGACACTCTTAGACAATCCCACGAGTGTGCGGGAACTCCGGACATGAGATCGCCGGTGGGAATCGTGCCGGGGTAGTGGTCTGCCGACGGCAGGCGCTACCGCCATCGACAAGGCCTTCCGACGTGAGCACGGGCGGAGCGGCGCGCGAAAAAAAAGACGCCGACCAGGGCCGGCGTCTCAAGCTGCCAACGGGGGAGTGGGATCAGGGCACGTCGTAGACCTCGACGAGCGCTTCGCCGGTGGCGGAGCCTGCGCCGCTGAGGTGGATGGTGTAGGCTCCGGGATCGAGGAGGCTGAGCGTGGCGGCATCGCTGCTGCCGGGCTGGAGCCCGAACGCGCCGACGTAGCTCGTGGCCTGCACGAGCTCGCCGAGGAAATCGGCCTGCCCCCAGTCGTCATTGGCGAGGACGGCGCGCTGGGCGGAGTCGTAGATCTGGAAGCGAGGATCGGCGAGGGTGCCGGTGACGCCGAAGGCCGCGAGTTGCGGGCCGACACCGCGCACGAGGAGCGTGCGCTTGCCCTCGCCACCAAGGACGAAACCCAAGATGAGGGTGGAATCGCCGGTGCCCGCATTGCCACGGACGGAGACATTGCTGAGGCGGCTGGTGGACGTGGCAGGCGCATCGATATCGTAGACCTCGACGAGCACGACGCCGCCGCCACCGCCGACGCCGGAGACGACGGCGGTATAGTTTTGCCCGGCGGACAGCTCGGCGACGAGCACGGCATCGCGGCTGCCAGAGGAAAGGCCGAAAGCGCCCACGCGCGCAAATGCAGCCCGAGTGGCTTCGGAGCCATCCCAGTTGTCGTTTTCGCCGATCTTGTTGGAGCCGCGGTAGAGCTCGAGCTTGGGATCGGACATCGTGCCGCCGACGCCAAACTGGCCGAGTCCGGGGCCGACGGCGCGGACGATCATGCGCTTGGCGCCCGTGCCGGCGATCGCGAAGCCGGGGATGATGGCCTGCCCCGTGGCAACGCTAGCACGGACGGAGATATTGGCAGGCCGGGAGGCGGAAGGGGAGAGGGTGATCGTGCCGCCACTGCTGGTGACGGAGCCGGCGGAATTGGTGACGCGCACGGTGTACTCGCCGGCGTCGGAGGCCGTCACATTCTGCCGGAGCAGGATGGGGCCGTTCTCGCCAGCCAGCGCGACGCCGTTGCGAAACCACTGGTAGGCATTGCCAGCGCCAGAGGCATTGACCGCCAGTGTGAAGACACCACCAGGCGAAACGACTTTGCCGAAAGGTTGAAGGGCAATCACGGGAGCGCCCACGCTCGTGATGGTGACGCTGCCGGCGGTGAGGCGCGTGGTGCCGAGGGCGTTGGTGACATCGACGGTGTAGAGGCCCGCGCTAGCGGCGCGGACGCTTTCGATGATGTAGGGATTTGCCGTCGCGCCCGAGATCGCCACGCCATTAAGGAACCACTGATACGTGTAGCTGCCGCCGCCGCTCACGGAGAGCGGAAGCACGAGACGGCCGCCTGCCGCGACCGCGCCTGCGTATGGGGTAAAGCCGGGGGCCAGCGCGGGGCGGGCAGAGGCAGCGACGGCGCCGCTGAGGATGCCACCGCCGGCAAACGAGAAGCTGCCGCTCCATGCGCCCCAGGAGGAGGTGGAGACGCCGTTGCGCGTCGACGAGGGGTAGCTGGATTGGCCGGAGAGGATCGTGACGACGACAGTCTTGGTCTGGCCGACGGCGACGAGGCCGGCGTGCACCGCGGCACGGGAGATGGAGGAATCATCCGTGTAGACATCGGTGCCCCAGACAGCGCCGCTGGCGGCGCCGGTGACGGTGAACTCGAAGGTCTGGCCCACCCGATTGCGGTAGCCGACTAAGTTGACGGGGGCGACGATGGCCGTGGCCACGGCAGTAGCGCCGGCTCGCGCGGCGTCGATGCGATAGGTGGCGACGAGCCGGCCCTGCGCCAGCAACTGGCCGGTGGCCGTCAGGCGGCCGTTTTCAATGCGGCCGGTGTTGTAGCCGTAAGCGAGATTGGAGCCGGAGGCATCGAAGGAGACATTGCCGCTGGCATCGACGCGGCCGGTGAGCGTGCCGCCTTGAGCGGAGAGCACGCCGCCGGGCGTGACAGTCGCCACGAACTCACCCGCGGGGGTGGTGGCGGACGGGCCGGGGATGCCGGAAAATTGCTGACCGACATAGGCACCGGCAAGGGCGCTGATATTGGGAGCCTCGACGACGCTGACAACCGAAACGGTGACCGTGGCGAGGGAGCTGGCGCCTCCGGCATTGCTAGCGGTAAACGAAAACGTGTAGGAGCCGGCGGTCGTGAAGGCGCCGGTGACGACACCGGTAGCGGTATTGAGCTGGACAGGGGCAGTGCCGCCGGCGCGGGTGTACGAAGTGGCGGCGGGTGCAGTCGTAATGGCGTAGGTGAACGGGGCGCCGACGCTGGCGGTGACCTGAAGCGGACTCGTGACGACAGGCGCGGCGACGGCGGGGCCGGAGACGGTGACAAGCACCTGCACCGAGGCAGAGCCGGAGGCGTTGGCGGCGAAGGCATTGAAGGTATACTGGCCGGCAGCCGGAAAGGTGGCGCTGACGAGCCCGGTGCTGCTGACGGCGAGGGTGGGTATGGGGGTGGAAACGCCAGCGACGGCCCGATAGCTGGTGGGCGTATTTGTGGCGGTGATCTGGTAGGTAAAGGGCTGGCCCACGACGGCGGTGGCGGTCGTGCGGCTCGTGATGGAGGGGGTGAGATCCAGGGCGCTGATCGAGTAGTAGCCCGTGGCGCTGGCGCCGGTGCCAGACTGGGTGAGGGTGAAATTGCTGGTAAAAATCTCGTCCGTCACCGACTGGAGGGAGATCGTCACCGGGGTGGTATCGCCGGGCCGGGTGAAATTGGTGGCGAAGGAGAGGACAGTCGTGCGGATGCCGCTCGTCTCAGTGGAGGAAACTACGCCGTACGTGCCGCCCTCCGTGACGATGCCGGGCGTGCCGGAGCCAGAACGCAGGTAGGTCGTGGCCGACGTGAACTGGATGTAGAAGATATTTCCGCTGAGGCTGAGATTGGTCTCAAACGAGCGTGAAGGGTTGTAGCGCATCGTGAGGGTACGGCCAATCATGTTGGCCGGCACGATGTCGCTGGAACTCACCGCGCGCGCAGCGGGCGAGAAAAATGCCGCCACTGCAGCGAGCAGGAGCGAGGAATGAAGTCTGAAGCGAGGAAGGAGCATGGTGAGGAAGCGATAGCCAGCCTCCAGCTTACCAGCGCGAGGGCGGCTTGTCGTTACGCGCACCCACGTATGCGGAGCGAGGACGGCGTACCGCGTGGGACGGAGTGATAGCGGAGCGTAGACTCCGGCGGAGAGAATGGGGCGGAGGTCGCGCAGGCGCAGGGGCGCGACAGCCGGGCTCGGAGAGAGGGTGGAGCGGGCGCAGGCCGCGCTCGCGTAGCGGATGCGCAGACGCGCCGCGGGCGGCGCGTCTCACTCACTCCATCTCGAAGAGCGCGGGGTCGATCGGGATGGTGAAGTAGAACGCAGCGCCGAGGCCTGGGGCGGCCTCGGCCCAGACGCGGCCACCGTGTCGCTCCACGATCTTTTGCACGAGGGAGAGGCCTACACCGGTGCCGGCTATCTGTTCGCTGGAGTGCAGGCGCTCGAAGAGGGAGAAGATGCGCTTGGCGGCCTCGGGAGGAAAGCCGATGCCGTTATCCCGCACCTCCACCCGCAGCATGCCATCGATCTCCTGGCCGGAGACGACGACGATAGGAGGCTCACCCGCCTTGCGGTATTTGATGGCGTTGCCAAAGAGATTCTCGAAGACCTGCCGGAGAAGGCCTTCGTCGCACCTGACAGCCGGGAGATCGCCGACGACGAAGCGCGCGCCGGTGGCATCGTCGACCTGCGCCTGGCGCGCGACCTCGCGAGCGAGGGCACCCAAGTCCACGAGCGCAAGCTGGAGGGGAGCGAGGCTCGAATGAGACAGGCGCAGCATGTCCTGCACGAGCTGGCTCATGCGGGCGATGTTGGCATTGATGCGCTCGAGGAAGTGCCGACTTTCGCCGGAGAGCTCGGAGCTCTCGGCAATCACAATCTCGGCGTAGCTGCGGATGGAGCGGAGGGGCGCCTGGAGATCGTGCGAGACGGAGTAGGTGAAGCTCTCCAGCTCGCGCACGCGCTCCTGCAGCGACTCGTTGAGCCGCTTGATGGCGCTCTCGGCGCGACGTCGCTCGGTGACATCGCGAAGGGTGACCAGCAGAAACTCGCGGTCGGACGACGCCACCGGGAGGGGGACGACGCGCATTTCGGCGCAGCGTGGGCTGCGATCGCGGCTAAACAGCTCGATCTCCGTGGCGGCGCGGGAGGCGAGCGGAAAGCCAAACTCCGTCCCCTCGAGCTGGGGGCGGCCGAGCAACTCGCGGGCGGGGGTATTGGCGAAAACGATCGTGCCCGTCTCGCTGACGACGAGCACGGAGTCCGCGATGGCGTCGACGATACGCCGGATGGGCAGCGTAAGGTGCGCGACCCGGATCTCAGAATCTCCAGTCTCCATCCTTAGGGACGACGCTTGCGCAGGGGTTGCTGCGGGGCAGCGAGGCTCGCCTTGAGGCGGCGTGTCTCCTCCTCGGAGAGCTGCCGGGGATTGCCAGTGAGGAGGCCCGCGAGCGACTCGAAGGGCCCCCAGATCTTCATGCCGGTGCTATCGATGGTGAACTCGCGGATGGCTTTGTCGTGAAAGCAGCCCCGCATCTTGAGGACAGTGATGCCGCGGCGCATCGCGCCGACGAGCTCCGCGTAGCGGAGCAGGATGATCGAGTCGGTGATGGTCGAGATATTGGCGTCGGTGATGGAGGTCTCGCCCATGAGATTGGGCGTCGTGGAGGTGAAGACGCCGGTGATCTCGTGCTGCTTGATAAATGCGGTGAGGCAGATGAGAAACTCGCGAAAGCCCTGGGGATTGGCGGTGCGCTCGAGGGCCGAGACGCTGTCGACGACGACGCGGCGGGGTTTGAATTCCTTGATCCAGCTCTGGATCTGGATGAGGTGCTCCTCGAGACTGGCCGCCTCGGGGTAGACGCAGCGGACGCGCAGTCGGCCGGATTTTTCGAATTTGAGGAAATCGTGACCCCAGCCGGTGGCGTTGCGGAAAAGCTGCTCGCGGCTTTCCTCAAAGCCGCAGAAGAGCACGCGCTCGTGCGAATTGACGCCGCCGGCGGCAAACTCGGTGGCCACGAGCGTCTTGCCGGTGCCGGTGGGCCCGGAAACGAGCACGACGGAGTCGCGGAAGAAGCCGCCGCTGCACATCTTGTCGAGATCGCGATTGCCCGAGGAGATGCGCTTCATCGAGGACTTTTGCTTGAGCTCGATCGCGGCGGCAGGGATGAGGACCACGCCCTCCTGAGGGAGGATGGTGAAGGGGAATACTCCCTTATGGTGCGCGCTGCCGCGGATCTTGAGAATCTCGAGGGTGCGGCGGCGCTTCTCGAGTTGCAGCACGTTGCGCAGGATGACGACGTTGTCGGCGACGAACTCCTCGACGTTGAAGCGCGTGATATCGCCGTAGTCCTCCTTACGCTCCGCGGTGAGAACGGTGGTGACATCGAGGTTCTTGAGGCGGCTGACGATGCGGTGCAGCTCGCTCCGCACGACGCGGAGATCGGCGAGGTAGGTGAAGAGCGCGCCGAGCGAGTCCACGGCGACGCGCTTGGCATCGATCTCCTTGACCGCGTGCTCCACGCGGGCGAGCAAGCCGCTCAGATCGTACTCGCCGGCGACGGCGGAGGCCTCCGGGGCAGGGGAGGCATCGACGAAGCGCCACAGCTTCTGCCGCTCCCACTTGGGCACGTCCCAGCCCAAGGAGTGGAGATTGCGGCGGATATCGTCCGCGCTCTCCTCGAAGGTGACAAAGACACCCGCCTCGCCGCGCTGGACGATACCAGTGACCAGGAACTGCGCGGAGAAGATCGTCTTACCACTGCCGGCGGTGCCCGCCACCAACGTGGCGCGGCCGCGCGGGAAACCGCCCTGACTGACCCAATCCAGCCCGACGATGCCCGTGGGCAGGCGTTCGAAAACAAGCGATTTCTTCATAGGTGGTGATGGCTAGATGAGCGCAGCCAGGCTGCGATCATCTCGGTATTGGCAAAGTCGCCGATGATGCGGCGGGACTCGCGGCCGGCGGAGGAAATGAGTGTGGGCGTGGCGAGGATATTGTTTTCCTCCGCAGCGTCGGGGTCGCGGAGGACATCGATCACGGAAATCTCGGATTTATCGCCGAGGACATCCTGCGCCAGACGAGTCAGTGCCTCCACCACATGGCGATGCCGGCGACCTGCGACAAAGAGGGTGAGCTGATGTTTAGCTGGCATCTGCACGGGCCTCCCGTAAGCGCAAGGCGCGTCTGGCAGGGGCAGTATACAGCAATCGCATCGAGACTATATTATTATAGCAATAGGCACTCCGGTATAGAGCGCAGCCAACGGTGAAAAATGCAAACATCTGCACTGCGGCAACGTAAATATGCCTACGTTAGCGTAGCCCATGGGAGATATCCCTATATGGTGTGGTGTTATGCACGAAAACGGGCGATCGCGAGCGGTGCGGGCGCAAGGCCGCGGGACGGAGGAGAGGCGCAGCCGGCGCAGGAGGGAGAGAGGCGCAGCCGGCGGCGACGCGCGGAAGGACGTGCCGGGGGATGTCTTTGGTAATGGCGTAAGGCACCAAAACAAAAACCCTCCCGAGCAGATGGGAGGGTTTTAAAATTGGGTGCAGGGGTTGGATTTGAACCAACAACCTTCAGGTTATGAGCCCGACACTTAAAGGGCTTAGGCCTAGTCGTTTGGGCAAAAATCCGGCCGGACTACGTGGGAAACTACGTCTACCGTGATTTCGGGAGTTCCACTCCGTTGCTCTGGGTTTCTCAGGGTCACATTAACCTTAAGAAAAACGGAGGATGTCATGCCCTTGGAATTACAACGTGGACGCAGCAAATGGTGGTATGGTCGGTTCGAGGTGAACGGCCGAAACTTGTGCCGGAATCTCGGCGTGGAAGTGAAGGGAGTCATTCCCGCCGCCCTCTCCCAGTTCGGCGATCCTGTCTTCGAGCGGTCACGGGCGAAGGCCCAAGCCGCACTCGAAAAGCTGCAAGTTGATGCGAAGAAGAGGAGCACGGCTGAGGAACTGGTCCAAGCGATCCATGAAATCCGAACCGGCGCGCGAATCGGCTCAATACCGCTAAGCGAAGCCAGCCCCCGCTGGAAGGCGCTTCCGCGTCGTCGTCCGCTAAGCCCGCGATACATTAGCCAAGCCGAAAGCTGGATGGCAGACTTTGTCACCTACCTCGGCACGCACCATTCTGCTGTGCGAGAGATGGCCGATGTCCAACAGAGCATGGGCCGCGCGTATCTGGCGGTGGTAGAAGCGCGGGGCATTTCGGGCAAAACCTATAACAATATCCTGATCTTCCTCCGGTCGTGCTTCGAGGCATTGAAGGAGGAAGCTGGCATCCCCAAAAACCCGTTCCTCGGCCTGCCGACAAAAGACGAGGACACCGTTTTCCGTAAGCCCTACAGCGAGGATGACCTCGCGGTAATTGTGAAGGCGGCAAAGTATGATCCGTTCATCTACCCCATCGTCATTACGGCGCTCTGCACGGCGATGCGGCGTGGCGATTGTTGCCAACTCCGCAAGACTGCCGTCGATCTCCCGGGTCGATTCGTGAAGGTTAAAACCTCGAAGACAGGCGAACTCGTTCAGATTCCGATTTTCCCGCTCCTGCAAGAGGTGCTCGAAAATCTGGAGCCGAACGACAGCCCCTTCGTCTTCCCTGCTCAGGAGAAAATGTATCAGCTCAACCCGGATAACATCACGCTACGTTTCAAGAAAGTGATGCGCGCAGCCGGCTTTCTGGACCTCGATGACACCGCAACGGACGAGGAAAAAGCCCGCAACCGTGGCGAAACCTCGCAGTTCCGTCCGAACGGACTGCGCAAGGCTTCGGTGCGCGATTTCCACTCGTTTCGAGTGACTTGGGTAACGCTTGCGCTCACCGCAGGCGTGCCGCTCGAAATCGTCAAGAAGGTCACCGGCCACCGGACGGCCGGCATCGTAATGAAGCATTACTTCCAACCGGGCCGGGAGGAATTCCGCCGAACCCTCACCAACAAGCTCCCCGTGATCCTTGGCGGCGGCGGCGGATCGAAGCCGCTGGAGCACCCGGAACTCGCGATGCACCTCAAGGCGATGAAACCGAAAACGTGGCGGAAGATTCGTGACGAGTTACTTGCCCGGATTGCCGAGGAATCCGGCAAGCTGCTGACGGTCGCTCCCGCCGCCTGACCGGCGATCGGAATTGCCGGAGACGAAGGAGCTGGGTATAGAGGCGGGCATGCCCCGCCTCTTTTCCTACACCATTCTCCGCGACGACGGCGCCGCCCCAAATCCGTTCCGGGGCCTCTGCACGCTCGCGATCTGCAAACCTCAGATTCGTCGCAAGGCGGCGGTCGGCGATTGGGTCGTGGGCCTCGGTTCGAAGCGGGCGCCGAGCGGCAATCTCGCGGGACGGATGGTGTGCGCAATGCGCGTGGACCAGGTGCTAACACTCCGAGACTATGACCGGCTCGCTCCGACCCACTGGCCTACTCGCGTGCCTAATCTGCTAAGCCCTGTTATGGCGGACCGGCTGGGCGACTGCATTTACGATTTTTCAGGAGGCGCGCCGGTGCAGCGGGCAGGCTTGCACGCGGCGCAGCACGTGGCGACCGATCTCAGCGGCGAGAACGTGCTCGTATCGCGGCACTACTTCTATTTTGGCCAGAACGCGGTGCCTCTGCCTTCGCGCCTTCGCGAGCTGGTGCATCAAACGCAGGCACACAAAGTGACGGTGAATACCCCGCTCGTGGAGCCGTTCCTGCGCTGGCTCTATGGCCTCGGGTTGGAACCGAACCATCTCTATGGCTGGCCGGACAATGTGCCCGAATGGGCGAACGCACGACGCTGCCGCCGCGAAAGGGGGCGGCGTCAGGTAACGAGTGTGCCAAGGCGCTTCCCCCAACGCGGTAGCCAGCAACGAGGATTGAGTTAGAGTGGGAGATGCGACGCCCCAATGAACTTTCCGCAGCAGATTTTCCCATTCCACTGAGCCTGCCGGCTGACAACTTCGAGGACGTAGCATCGCTACTGCGGCTCTGCGCGGCGGGCCGCCTATACGAGGTTGAGGAGTGGATCGGCGCAGGCCGATCACTCCAATGGCGACCGACCCGCGACCGCAAGCTGCGGCGCAGGGCGTCCGCCTTACAAATCGCGGTGGACCGGGGATTCTACAGCCTGGCGGCGCTGCTGCTTGCGAACGGGTACGACCCGAATGGTGACGCCAGCGAGTGCCTCTCCGTGGCGGTCCATCGTAGCGATGGAGAGATGGTTGAACTACTGCTCCGCTTTGGCGCCGACCCCGCGCGCATGGACTTCGCCACTGTTTTGGAAACCTGCAATCGCCAAGCCATGGACCGTTTCGTCGGCGCCGGCGTCGATCCCTGCGCGGCCAATGCTACGGCCCGTGCGTTGGCGTCGAAACGTCGGCCGATTCTCGGTTTTGTGAAACAATACCGAACCCGGTTTCCCAACTTGCAGGGTCAAGTCGACATCGCGCTCCACAGCTTCACGAAAGACGGGGACCGCAAGGGCGTTTCGCTGATGCTGTGGTTGGGCGCCGATCCCCATGCCGTCACGCCGTCCAGCGCTTATGTCGAAGACGCGCCTTACGTCGAAAACGAGAGTTCCTTTCGTTGCGCCATCTGGGGGCGCGACGAGAAAATACTCTCTTGGTTTCTGCCGTCGTCGATCCCGGCCGATCAAGTGCAGCCGCTATTTAGACTGGCTGCCTTCCGGTGTCGGCCTGAACTGGTCCGCAGGTTGTTGGCTGCGGGGGCAAATCCCCACGAGACAATCGAAGGCGAGCCTTTGCTGTTCACGTTCATCTGTGCAGTGACGACGCCCCAATTCTCTCCCGAACCCGAAAGATCCAAACATGGGCTCGCCTCCTTGGAAATACTGCTACGCGCGGGAGCAAAGTGGGAGATGGATGACGCTGCGGTGCGCAAACTTCGTGGCTGTCTGTTGCGCGGCAATACCCGGACGGTGAGAGCCGTTTTGGATTTGCTGCAGCGATTCGCAGTGATGACTGACGACGCGATGCGGAGGCTGACGCGCACGGCGGCGATGGCCCGCATCATCGGAGATCGACCGGCGCCGGGCGCTACTTATTTGGACGATTCCAGCCGAGTGCGATCTGGTCGGCGTGGGTATCGACGGCCTCACTGGGCGCAGCGCTGGCGCGTGGAACTTCCCGGCGACGGATCGCGGTAAAACTTGCGGGAAGAAATATCGTCGTGGCAGGGCGTCGGCGCGAATGCGCGAAAAATCCGCGACCCGAACGGGTCGCGGACGATTTCTGCACGCTGCCACCCTCAGAAAAGATTCAGCTGGTCGGACTCTTCGGCCGGCATCTCCTCTCTCCCATCGGTGGCCAGTACGGCTTCCAATTCGATGTCCTCGTCCTCGTCATCGCCTTCGCGCGAGGGCGGCAGATCAATGGGAAATTCAGGCGTGCGGTCGGGCAGTGGGAATGGCGTTTCCACGTCGGGTCGCGCTGGCAGATCGAAATAGGCGCTCACGCCGAGGCAGAGCCCGGGCGGACGTGAGCTGTGGTCGCCGCCCGCGATGCGGCGGACATAGGCCAGCAATGCCCTTTGACTGGTCAGCGACTGGGCGCACCCCTCGGCGGTCCATGCGGCGGCATTGGGCGCAGGCTGAAACCGACGGTCGCTGTCGATGAGGTTCAAGAGGCGAAACGCGCCGGACCAGAGCGCAACTCGTTCCTCCGCCGGGGCGAAGAGCGCCGCTTGCACCGCGTTCGCTGCCAGACCGCTGACCGAAATATAGTTGCCGAGGGGATCACGCTCCGGGCGGGGCGCCCGCGCCAATTGCTTCAGTAGGCTGCGGCGATTGCGGTCTTCGGCCTCGGCGAGCGTCTCGAGGAATTCCGACGGAATGTCGTGGGCGGCTGCTGTCCCGCTGCCGAAGTGCCCCGCCAGCGACCGGTAGCCGGTGGGCGAAACGGGAAAGTATCCTCGTTCGATCGCGTGGAGCGAGCCACCGAAGCGGGAAGATTGGAAACCAACGGGACGGCCCCGGACCGTGAAGACGTGCAGAGGCAAATCGGAATCGGACATGGGTGTAGCTTTCGTTGCGCCCCAACGAGGGCGCTGTGTGGCGGGCCGCGCCACGCGGACCCCAGCCCGAGCCGAACCGTAAAAACGGCCGCCCCGGAGGGATGCCGACGATCAGCGCCGAGCGTCAAGGTGGAGCGCAGCGCAGCGAGCAATACCTTGAGGCGTGGACGGGCCGGAGGCGCCCGCGCCGCAGGACCGCCCGCCGGACGCCGGGGCTACAATGAGGCAACCCAGAGGGGTCAGGCTTCGCACTCCACGGATGCGCGAGCGGCGCAACGAGAGCGAGCGGCCTTGAGCCCCAGCGGCGCTTGAGCGGTCACTTGAACGCCCGGGGCGGCCCGGAGGACGCGACGTGGAGCAGAGCGCACGCCGGGAGCGCAGAGCGGAGTCGGCCAGGATCGGCGCACGGCAAGCCGCCGGTGTCGCGTCCGGGCTTGGGCGGAAAGCGATCCCGCCGAAGGGTCGTGCTTGGACGACGCATCGGCGGAGGCGGCGGGAGTGCAGAGACCGCAGGCGTCTCCGCTCGGAGCGAAGGCGCGCGCGGCGCGTAACCCAAGCGCCGGAGGGCCGCCCCGGGCGTTCCCGCTCGAAAAATCCGGCATCGCCGGCGTGGGGCGTTGCGGGGTTTCCCCGCTCGAATGGGGAGGCCGAGACGCAGACTCGGCCGCGGGGAAAGGCTTTTCCCCGGCGACATAGGGAGTGCAGCAGGAACCCTTTGTCCACACGACGACAGACCGTGTCCGGGAGAACGCAGTGGTGGAGGACGGTCGAGGATTGGGCACCTGATTCGGAGTGGCTCGAGCCAGAAAAAAGACCGGGCGCTGGCCCGGTCGTTTTCAAGTGGCCTCCGAAGTGGAGGTTTAGTCCGCGGGACCGGTGCGCCGCTTATTTCTTCTTTTCGACATGATCGCCTTTCTCATCGTGCGCATGGCCGGCGGCCTTGGCGAAACGCACCTCCTGTTTCGGTGCGTCGAGGATTTCCTTAGGCATGCGGCTCTTCGCCAGCGCGAGCGCGGCCTTTAAACGGCGCTGCGCGTCGGCGGTTTTTTCCATTTCGTTGTGATTCGCGCCATCAAGCACGTCGTCGGCGATCTTCGCGGCCTGCTCAAAGGCCCCGGTAAGACGTTTCGCGCGCTCCGCATCGTCGAGCTTGATCTGATCTTCGAGCGCGTGGGAACCGAGATGGATGGTCTCCGCCCAATCGGCGACGCCTTCGATTTTCTTCGCCGCGAGCGCGGCGTCGATTCTCTCGCTGGCGGCGCTGATGCTTTGCCACACGACGGGCAGGGAGGCACCGCCGAAGAGTTCGGCCCACTCGGGCGCGCTCTCTTTTTTCGCCGCGCCGGCGGGCGCGCTTTTGTTGGTATCGGCAGCCGAAGCCGTGAACGTAAGCGAGGCAGCGGCAAGCGCCGTCATCGCGACGAGGATGCGTTGGGTTTTCATGAGGTACTGGGTTGAGTTGAGGGTTGAACGAAAGTGGGCGCGGGTTCGCCAAGCGGGTCTTGCTTTGCCCGGGCGAGCGCGCGTTCGGCCGCGCGGCGGCCGAAGCGAAAAAACACGGCTGGGGTGACGGCCATGTCGAGGAACGTGGAGCTGACCAGACCGCCGAGGATCACGACCGCGACCGGATAGAGAATTTCCTTGCCTGGTTCGTGGGCCGAGAGGACGAGCGGGATCAACGCCAGGCCGGCGGTGAGTGCCGTCATGGTGACGGGCACAAGCCGCTCCAGCGAACCCCGGATGATCATCTTCTCGCTGAAGGTCTCGCCCTCGTGCTCCATCAAGTGGAGGTAGTGCGAGATCATCATGATCGTGTTGCGCGTCGCGATGCCGGCGAGCGTGATGAGCCCGACGAGCGTCGCGACGGAGATGGTCCCGACCAAGACATAGGTCAGCCCGAGCGCGCCGACGAAGGCCAGCGGCACGTTGAGGAGCACCTGGCCCACAATGATGCCCGAATTGAAGTGGGCGTAGAGCAGCAGGAAAATCACCCCGAGGGTGAGCAACGCGAGGATGCCGATGACGCGCGTCGCCTGTTGCTGGCTTTCGAACTGGCCCTCATAGGTCACGAAGTAGCCGCTCGCCATCGGCAGCTTCGCCGCGAGTTCCCTCTGGATTTGCGCGACGATGGAACCGAGATCGCGCTCGGCGGTGTTCGCCGAGATCACGATCCGGCGCATCGCGTCCTCGCGGCTGATGGCGTTCGGCCCCTGGCTTTCGAGCACCTCCGCGATCATCGCCAGCGGCACGCGTCCGCCGACTGGCGTATCGATGAGCAACTCGCGGAGACGCTGCGGATCGGCGCGCGCCGAGTCGGCAAACCGCACCACGAGATCGAGCGTGCGGGTGCCTTCGAGCACCTGACCGACCACGCGGCCGTTGAGGCCGGCTTCGAGGCGCGTGGCGAGTTCGCCGGGCTGCAATCCATAAAGCGACGCGCTCTCACGGTTCACCTGAATCTTCACTTGCGGGATCAGCACCTGCTTTTCGACCTGGAGGTCGACGACCCCGGGCACCGCGCGCATGACCGCTTCGGCCTGCGCGGCATAGCGCCGCAGCGTGGCGAGGTCCGGGCCGAAGATTTTGACGGCGATGGCCGCCTGCACGCCGGAGAGCATGTGATCCATGCGGTGCGAGATCGGCTGGCCCACGCTCACGACCATGCCGGGCAGCTCGGCAAGTTTCTCGCGGATGTCGCGGAGGATTTCCGCGCGCGTGCGGCCGCTGGCCGCGAGGTCCACATCCAGTTCGGAGCGGTGCACGCCCTCGGCGTGCTCATCGAGCTCGGCGCGGCCGGTGCGGCGGCCCGTCAGTTTGATTTCCGGAATCGAGAGCAGGATCTTTTCCGCCACGCGTCCCATGCGGTCGCTTTCCTCGAGCGACGTGCCCGGCGCCATCGCGAGTGTAATGGTTGCCGTGCCTTCGTTGAACTCGGGCAGGAACGTCCGGCCCATCATGGGGTAGAGCGCCACGCCACCACCCACCAGCAGCAGCGCGAGCACCACCACCACCCACGGATGGCGGAGTGCCGGCCCAAGGATCAGCTTTTCGTCCGCGCGTTTCAGCGCACGCACGAGCCAGCCGTCGCGTTCCTCGCGCATGCGCTTCATGCGCGGCAGGAGATACGAGCAGAGGACCGGGATGAGCGTTAGCGAAACGACGAACGAGGCCAGCATGGCGACAATCGTCGCGATGCCGATCGGGGCGAAGAGCCGGCCTTCGATCCCGCCGAGCGCGAAGAGCGGCAGGAACACGAGCACGATCACCAGCGTCGCGAAGAGGATGGAGTTTCGCACCTCGCCCGAGGCATCGGCGATCACCCGCAATACCGGACGCGGCGTCGCCGAGTGGAAGTTTTCGCGCAAGCGGCGAAACACGTTCTCCACGTCGACAATCGCGTCGTCGACCACCATTCCCACGGCGACGGCGAGGCCGCCAAGGGTCATCGTGTTGATCGAGATGTTGAACCAGTGGAAGACGAGCGCCGCGACGGCAAAGCTGAGCGGGATGGCGGTCAGCGTGATCAGCGTCGTGCGGAAATTCAGCAGGAAGAGGAACAGCACGATCACGACCATGATCGCGCCGTCGCGGATCGCTTCGCGGACGTTCCGGATCGCGTGCTCGATGAACGTCGCCTGCCGGAAGAGCACGTTGACGCGAGCGTCGGCGGGCAGCGAGGGACGGATTTCCGCGAGGGCGGCCTCGACGCGTTTCGTCAATTCCGTGGTGTCAGCGCCCGGTTGCTTCTGCACGCCAAGGATGACCGCGGGTTTCGCCGCGACGCCGGCGTTGCCGCGCATCGGCTGCACGCCAAAGCTCACTTCGGCGACATCGCGCAGGAAGATCGGCGTCTTGGCACGATACTTTACGACGGTCGCGCCGATCTCTTCCGGGTTCGCGGTGCGGCCGAGATTGCGCACGAGCACTTCGCGCGAGCCGTTGGCGATGAAGCCGCCTCCGGTGCTGCCTTGGGCGCGCTCCGTCGCAGCGTTGATCTCGTCGAAGGTGACGCCGAACGCCGCCATGCGTTCCGGCACGGCGCGGACGTGCACCTGCTTTCGGCCGCCACCGATCACGATCACCTGAGAAATGCCGGGGATCGTCAGCAACCGGGGACTCAGCTGCCAGTCGGCGAGCGTGCGCAGGTCCATCGGCGCGGTCTTGCCGTCCTCGGACGAGAGGCCGATGAGCAGAATCTCACCCATGATCGAGGAGATCGGCCCCATGTGAACCTCAGTGCCCTTGGGGAGCTTGGCTTCCGCGAGCGCGATGCGTTCCTGGACGAGTTGGCGCGCGCGATAGATGTCCTGCCCCCAGTCGAATTCGACATAGACGATGGAGAGCCCCACGCTGCACGTGGCGCGCACGCGCTTCACCCCGGGCGCGCCATTGAGCGCGGTTTCGAGCGGGAGCGAAACGAGCGTCTCGACTTCTTCGGGAGCGAGGCCCGGCGCTTCGGTCATGAGCGTGACCGTGGGCCGGTTAAGATCGGGGAACACGTCCACCGGCAGCCGCGCGGCGATGTAACCGCCGTAGGCGAGCAGCAGCGCCCCGGCGGCCAGCACGAACAGCCGGTTGCGGAGCGAGAATGCAATGAGTCGGGTCAGCATGGCGTTTTCCTCAGTGCTTGTGCCCGCCGGGGCCGTGCGAGTGGCCGTGATCGTCCTCGATCTTCTGCGCGCCACCGCCGCCGACATATTGAAGTTGATAGTTGCCCCGCGTGACCACGCGGTCGCCCGGGAGCACGCCCTCGATAATCTCGATGAAACGATCGTCGCGATTGCCAACCACGACCGGCGTGCGCTCGTAGGCGAACGGTGCCGTCATGATTTGGCGGTAAACGAACAAGTCGCCCGCTTCGCCGAGCACGGCCGAGCGCGGCACCACGACGGCCGCTTCGGTTTCCTCGATGACGAATGTCATCTGCGTCCGCATCCCCGGAAGCAATTTACCTTCGGGATTCTCCGTGTGCACGAAGACGCGGAGCGTGCCCGCCTCGCGGTCAAGGTCGGCCGCGGTGGTCTTTACCTTGCCCGTGAAGGTCACGTTGGGATACGCGAGCGCCTTGATGCGCACGGTCTGGCCGACCTTCACGGCGCCGATCTGCGCTTCGAACACACGGGCGACTACATCCACCTCCGATAGGTCGATGACGGTGATCAGGTTCTTGTCGGGCTCGACTGTGCCGCCGAGCACCACGCTGGTTTCGAGAACGACGCCGTCCATGGGCGCTTTGAACGTCAGCCGTGGCGGCGGATCGGCGACGACACGGGACTCCACTTCGAGCAGGACCTCGCCGGCCTTCACGCGCTGGCCGTCGTGGACCGTTAGTTTGGTGACTCGCCCGGCAACGCGCGACGCGATGGCCGCGATCTTGCCCGGCTCGGGATCGACTGAGCCAAGCGCGGGGAACGTTTTCTCCATCGGCTTCAACTCCACCTCGACCGTTTCGAGGCCGAGGTTGTCGACCATCATTTTGGTGAGACGCACCGGCCCGGTCTGGGCCGTGGCGGTGGTCGCGCCCGGGGCATCGTCGTGTGGGTGCTTGTGGTCCTGCGCACAGGCCAGGCCGGTGACGGCGAGGAAAAGGGAAAAGGAACGGAAGTTCATGGTGGGAAGCGGACGGCTCAGGGCTGGTTGGGAACGACGCCGGCGGCGGTCTCCGCCTCGGCGAGGGCCGCGACATAGCGCGCGGCGGCGTTGAGAAAATCGGACTCGAGGGCGAAGCGTTGTTGCCGCGCTTGCGCGAGTTGCAGGCTAGTCACTTCGCCGCGTTCGTGGGCGACACGGAGCGACTCCGGAATCGCGGCGGCGGGCGTGAGCGCGGTGCGATGCGCGACGAGCACAGGTTGCAGCGTGCGCGCGGCGGCAGATGCGGCGGAGATTTCGGCGGCGAGTTCGTTCCGCAACGCAGCCAGTTCCGCCTCGGCGATGCGGACCGCTGCCTGCTTTTCGCGAATATCTCCCCGGTTGGCAACGGTGCGCGGCCAGGGCACCGAGGCGCTGACGCTCAGGCGTGGTTCGTTTTCGAGCTTGCCCGTGAAATCGTTGGCGCGTCGTTCGAAATCCAGCCCGCCACCGACGGTCCAATCGCCGCGCGATTCGGAGCGGGCCAGCGCGAGCGCGGCCTCGGCGACGCGGATGTTGTGAGCGGCGAGCGCGAGCGTAGGCCGCACGCTTTCGAGCAGCTTGGGTTCCTCGGGTACGGGGCGCGCGAGGAGAGATTCCAGATCGGCGTCGAGCGCGAGCGGAGCATTCGCGGTGAGTCGCAGGCGACCGCGGAGCCGTTGCGAGATCGCGGCCAGGTCTGCCTCCGCAAACGCGAGCGCCTGCTCGGCTCGTATCACTTCAAACGAGAGCAGGTCGGCGTCGGCGGTCGCGATTTCTCCCAGTGCCCGGCGGCGTTCCAGCGAGGCACGCAGTTCGCGTTGAACCTCCAGCGTGCGGCGAGCGATATCCCGGCGCGCCTGCTGGATCGCGGCCTCGTAGTAGAGGCGGCGAACTTCTCCAGCCACGTGACGCCGCTGCTCGCGGAGATGCAGATCGGCGGTCGCACCACCGAGACGTGCGAGGGCACGGGCCTGCTCGACGCGGTCGCGTCGCGGCAACCGCTGGTTGAGGCCCACACCCACGGCCCATTCGCTGTCGCCTTTCAGCGGCAGGCCGCCGCGCATCTCGACCTCGGGATTGGGGCGAATGCCGGCTTGTTCCTCGCGAGCGCGAGCTAGCTCCGGGGTCAGCGAAAGCGCGGCGACGGCGGGATCGTTCGTCCAGGCGAGCCGGATCGCGTCGTCGAGAGAGAGGGAATTGGTGGTTTGAGCCGCAGCGCACGCAGCGCCGCAAAGAAACAGAAATAGTCGTGAAGGCATGTAGGCAGACGTTGAGGTTGCGCGTCCGTAAAGGACGCTCCGCACGCACGGTCACGCGACCAATGCGCAAACGCGCCGCCCCGACGGGCGGCGTCGATCAACCCAACGCTGGAGGTGCCGCCGATTCCGGCGCGCACCGCATGACAAACTGCCAGACCTGAGCAAGAGGAGGGTCTGTTTCCCTTCGCGCTCGGAGATGCTTTACATCTGCAAGTGTCGGTCGCAGGGCCGTCGCCAGCCACGCCGCCAGTCCCAAGAAGACGAACCAAATGACGTCGGCAGCGCCGAGCCGAACCTGGTCCTTGGCCACATCACGTGCGTAGACCTGTTCATGATCGTCGTGCGATGCTCCCACCGGTGCGTGGTCGGCATCGTGGTCGTGCACATGATGCTGGTGCTCGAACATCAGCCCGACCGCCTCCAGATCGACATGCCAAGCAGCCGAGCACCAAGTGGTGACGAGCAGCAAAGCGAGTAGTGCGCGGAGACGCAGCATCAGAATACGACCTATGGAGCTATCGCGTGACTGCAAGGCACAATTTCCCATGCCGGGTTCTGCCCGATGTGACGAGACGCAGATTTTAGGGTCTATTCCGACTATGTCGCTCTTGATCGCAAAGTATGCCGTGACCTCACTAGTAGTGGTCGTCGTTTCCGAAGTAGCGAAGCGCAGCGACCGTGTTGGCGCGCTCGTTGCCTCGCTTCCCCTCGTCACCGTGATGGTCATGATATGGCTGCACTTGGAAAAACAAGGGGGCGACAAAATCGCCAACCATGCCTACTACACCTTTTGGTATGTGCTCCCCACGCTGCCGATGTTTCTCCTCATGCCTTGGATGCTACGGAGAGGGCTGGGCTTCTGGGTGTCGCTAGGGTCGGGCTGTGCACTGACCCTCGTCTGCTTCGGCTTGGCGGCGGTTTTGCTTAAGCGATTCGGGATTGGCCTGATGTCCTGACCAATGGTGATCAGTGTGGGCGCAATTCCGCACAGTGCGATTTTGCGAAACCCTCTCACCGCTCGGATCTGGATGATTTCGTCATCCTGAACAAAGGCGCGCCTTCACAGGCATTGCGACAGGTGAATCTGTGAGATTTATCGCCGCAACTTCGGCCGCAGCTTCTGCACGTCTCGTATCAGGTGATCCGGTTCCACCTCCAACCCGTGAGCGAGAAGGAATACCGTGGCCAAGCTCGGCTGCCTCCTACTGCGCTCCAGCAGAGAAATCGTGGTGGGATGCAGCCCCGAAGCCTCTGCCAATTGCTCATGCGTCAGCCCTTTCTCCCGCCGAAGCTGGAGGAGCACGTGAGCGAAGGCCTGGGTCGTATCCAAGCACCCATTTTACCGGCCGCCCGCCGCAGTTGACACAGACAGTAGTCAGGAGACGTTGGGCATGCTATCCATTGCACGCGGGCACTTTTCCGCCGATATCGCGGTCACCGCTTGTGCGAACGAACCACAGCCCACAGTCATGACTTCTCCCGCATCGTTGACCGTCAAAGCCGAGCCGCCCATCCAATTTCTGTTCTTCCGGGAGGATGGCCGGACGTTTGGCATCGCCGGGGAGCCGACCGCGGAGGATTTCGAGCACGCGCGCACCGGCCTGCACGTCATCGTGCGCCTGGGCGACTTGCGGATGTTCGACCGGGGCGGCGAATGGACGCCGATGGGTCTGGGCCGTGCCACGCCGGCGGGCGGACCGCCCTATCATGTGCCGGCGGAGTTCGTCGAGTGATCGTACCGCCGGCCTGGGGCGGTTAGTCTCCGAACAACTTTGGCAGGGGTATCCTCAAGGCGCGAGCGAACGCCACGGCCTCGTAATCGAACACCGGACGTCTCCCCGCCTCGATCTTCGCGATCTGAGGCCGGGTCAAAACCACCCCGTACTTGGCCACCCGTCCGCAAAGGTCCTCCTGCGAAACGCGGGGTTTGGCCGCCGTACGGATGCGCTTCAGCGCCGGGCCAACGACGTTGCGGGGGGAGACTGGTTTTTCGCGTTTCAATATGTGCCCGTGGGGCACATTGACTTAATCAGAAAATGGGATTTGGATGGTGCCTGTAGGGCACACTGGTCTGCCCGACCATCATGAACTCACAAGCATCGAAAAGACCGCCGCGCGTGCTCTGCGTCGAGGATGACCCCATCGTCGGCGAGGTCATGCTGCAACTGCTCGCGCGCGAAGGCTACTGGGTCGCGCACAGCTCCGACGGCCGCGCCGCCTGGGATCGCCTTGCGACCGACCTCTCCGACTTTCACGTCGTCGTCACCGACAACCAAATGCCGGGTTGGGACGGTCTGCAACTGGTGCAACACCTGCGTCAGGCGGGCTATAGCGGCCAGATCGTGGTCCACTGTTCGCCGCTGGCGCCGCACGCCCTTGCGTCGTATCGCGCCCTGGGCGTGCGGGTGTTCGTCAACAAAGGCTCGCCCGCGGCAGACCTGCTCCATGCGGTGGCCGCAGCGGCAGCGCACAGCAACTGACATGGAGCCCGGGGGCTACATCTTCGTGCGGGACGATGGGACCGCGTTCCGCGTCGCGGAGCCGCCCACGCCAGAGGATTTGGATCATGCGAAATACGGTCTCCTCACCATTCTCCGCCCCGCCGATCTCCACTATTACGGGCGCGGCGGCGGATGGCGGAAATTGCCCGAAGGAAAACTAGTCACGCCCGATATGGAAGGAACACCCTCCGAGCCCTTCCATGTGTCCGCCAACTTCTGAAAATGAAAAGCCCGCTCCGTGGAGCGGGCTTTTCGTCGGGCAGGTTGAAGGCCTCATTTCGCGAACGCTTTCAGCCGGGCATTCAACACGCGGATGTCGATCTCGGCACCCGTGACGGTGGCGCGGGCCTTGGCCAGGCGCACCTCGGCTTGCATCAGATCCTTTTTCAATTGGGTTAGCTCGTCGGCGGCGGAGCCGGCGGGCGATCGGGCGGAGGGATTTTCGGCGGTGGCGCTATTCATGATTCGATAAACCGGTCGAGCCGGTGGTTGAGTTTTGATGGGGACGGCTTGCACCGCCGGCGGCGGGTGCCGCTGGAAAAAGCGCAGCGAAGGTGAGGACGAAACGCAGCGCCACGCGCCTACCGAAAACGCGGCAGGTGGCCTACCGAAAAAAGGGGAGCGGCGTAGCCGCTCCCCGCAATCTCATTCTCCCTCAATTGTTGGCAAACTCCCCCGCGAGCGCCCAGAGCGCCTTGTTCAGCTTCTGTCCCTCCGCCAAGCTGGCCACGGGACGGGTCCGATTGCGCCGCAGGCCCGCATTCGGCGAACGGGCAAGGTAGCGATCCCCGCCCCGCTCCAAGTGCTCTTGCACCACGTTGAACGTCGTCCAGAGGTCGGTGGCCGCGTCCCCATAGCGCAGCGGATTCAACAGCTTCTCCGGCGTCAGCGCCTGCATGACCGGATTGCCCGCGTCCCAGCGTAACGCGGCGGCACGCCGGGCGAATTCCAGTCGGCTGGCTTGGGGCAGTTGGACCGCCTGCCACTTGGCCACGGCCTCCAGGGCGCGCGGGGTGCTCTCGGCCACGGATTGCGCGGCATTGGCAAAAGCCTCCGCCGACACGTCCATGTGCCGGATGGAGACGTGCGCGAAGTCCGCATCGGCCACGGTCAGGCCATTGCGGCAGACCAGCCGGTAAAGACCGGCGTCGATCCGATACGCGCGCGTGCCGTCATGCGCATTCTGCAGAATCATTTCCGGGCGAGTGCTGCCGACTTGAAGGGCGCCGGATTCGAGGTCCGTGCGCCGCGCGAAACGAATCTCGTGCATCTGATAGCCGACGCGATCCTCGAGGCGCACGCGCTGCTCGCATGCCCGCACGGGCAACCAACCTTCCGCGCCAAGCAGGGCAACGACCTGCGCGGTTGAAACGAAGGTGTAGCGGGCAGACACCCCGGGCCTAGCATGCTCGGCAAACACCGAGGGAGCGCAGCGGCGGAGATCATCGGACGAAAGCGCCTTGAAGGCGCGGGCGGGAGCAACGGTGACGGTTTCGATCGAGTTCATGACTATCCTTGGTCTGAAGCGCCCCAACGAGGGCGCTGTGTGGCGGGCCGCGCCACGCGGACCCCAGCCCGAGCCGAACCGTAAAAACGGCCGCCCCGGAGGGATGCCGACGATCAGCGCCGAGCGTCAAGGTGGAGCGCAGCGCAGCGAGCAATACCTTGAGGCGTGGACGGGCCGGAGGCGCCCGCGCCGCAGGACCGCCCGCCGGACGCCGGGGCTACAATGAGGCAACCCAGAGGGGTCAGGCTTCGCACTCCACGGATGCGCGAGCGGCGCAACGAGAGCGAGCGGCCTTGAGCCCCAGCGGCGCTTGAGCGGTCCCATTTTGCGACCGGGGCGGCGGCCTGAAAGCTCGGAGCGGAGCGGAGCCCGCAGGCCTGCCGCGAAGGGAAGAGTCGGCGACGGCGTACGGGCGATCAGCGCCACCGGTGTCGAACTCGCGGGGCCGCGCGCGAGGGCGATCCTGCCGACCGGTCGGGCTTGGGCGACGGGTCGGCAGAGGTGGCAGCCGCGCGGGAGACGGAAGGCGTCTCTGACCGGAGCAAAGGCTGGAGGGCGGAGCCGCAGCGTGAGAGATGGAAGGATGACGACCCGGTCGCGGGTGACCCTTGAACCGGCGGGGCGTTGCGGGGTGTCCCCGCTAGAAAAGGGAGGGCGAGACGCAGGCTCGACCGCGGGGATTATGCCGAGCGCCGAGGCATGCCGCATCGCGGTCATCGTGCGAGTGAC
>CAYZPV010000080.1:0-21978 GCA_964480585.1 uncultured Opitutus sp.
AGGAAGTGCGAGCTGGTGATGCGTCGGGCGCAGGGAGTCTGCGAGGGTTGCCGAGAGCGGAAAGCGGACGAGGTGCACCATCTCACCTACGAGCACCGTGGTGATGAGTTTTTGTTCGAGCTGGTCGCGATCTGTCGTCCTTGCCACGAGCGAATCCACGGAACCTGAGAGCACGACCCAGGCAGCGGAGCCTCGACAGCGCAGAAGTGCATCGGCATGAATGCCGGGCTGTTCCATGCTCCAGTTCCAGCCGTGCCTGCACGATCCCCTTTGTTACGGATATCGTTGGCGCGTGGTCGATGAGACCGCGCTGGCGCGGGCCGTCGCGTGGGTGTTGGTCGGCCAATACGTCCACGCGGCCGCCATTATCCGCCGGGAACCGGCGACGGCACCGTTCGTGGTAGCGACTGCCAAGGCGCAAGTGATCGAGCAGTTACAGACCAAGGCCAGCGATGCCATCAATGTGCAGCGAGACGGCTGGCTTTTTCAGCACATCTCGTGGATCGCTGCGATTCTCGACACGGCAGAGCCCGTGGTCGCATCGGCGCCACATCCTCGCCCTGCGGAGAAAGGCTTCGACATCGTCCTTGTGCCGCTGGCCGCTCCAGGGCAGGCAAAGCTCGAGTTGATCATCGGCGAGGACAAGGCGACGACGAGCCCGCGCGACGTGATCCGCGACGGCGTTTGGCCGGAGATCGTGAAACTCGAGACCGGCAAGCGAGACGCAGAGGTGCAGGCGACGCTTACGAGCCTCGTTGCCGGGGCCAATCTCAGCAACAAGGACGCATTGGCCACGGCGGCCTTCTGGCAGCGGAAAAAGCGCTACCGTGTGTGTGTCACGATCCCTGATACGGCAGACAGCGATATTGCGCGCAAGGCGCTCTTCGATGGCTACGACGCTCAGGCACCTGGGCCAACTCCCGAGCGACGGAAGGCGGAGACATTTGCGCTGCCGGATCTGCGGGCGTGGATGAAGGACTTTAGTCTAAAGGTGACCGCGCAGGTGAATCAACTATGACTGCGTCCCAATGTTCGATCCCGTTACAGCGGCATTGATCCGCAGCATTGAAGGGCTGGACGGGCTGGACACCAACCGGCTGCCGGAGCTGCTTACGCAGGCGTTCACCGAGATCGTCTCGGCCCGAATTCATCTTGGTGAGATTCCAACGAATCACGGGCGGATCAACGAAGCCGTCGATCAGTTCAGCCGCCTTGCGAATACACTCGAGCCTTGGGTTCTGCTCGAACCCAATCGTGCGAACGCCGCGGCTGTGGCCTATGTCGCCGCTCAATCGCATCTCGTGGTCGACATGGCGCTCGCGTTGTCGGCAGAACGGATTCGCGGCCATCTCGCGATGGATTCGATCTCGCCGAGCGTGTCCGCGATGCTGCTGTTTCTGATCGCTAATCAGCCCGCCGATGCTGCTGGAGTGGCCGCGCGGATAACCAACGCCGAGCAGGGCGTGACCGCCCGGCTGCTGCATGACTTGGTCGCCTTGGCGATTGGGGACGTGGATGCGATTGCAGCCGGGGTCGTGCAAGAGGTGCCGGCTGGCGTCGATCCGATGGGGCAAGCAGCCGACGTGCTCTACGAGCGCATTCGTGTCGGTGTCCGCGTAATGGCGCGCCGACTTCTGGCACGACCGGTGCCACCACGAGTAGAACCAGACGGTATTTTCGCTGGGGTCATCGCTGACGCGATGCACCGGTTGGCCCCCGCCGAAAGCGTTCCCCTGCCAGACGGGGGCGATATCCTGTTCAACGTCTTCACTGGCCCCTTTCAACTCGCATCCCTCCTGCGTGCGGTGTGGGGCACGCTCTCGAAGGCAGCAGTCGTCAACTTGCCGCCGCCCGCGGGCATCGAGGGAGGTGCGTGGCGAGGCTATGTCCGGCCGGTGCTGCGACGCCGGCCGTATTTGTGGCCGAACCACCTAAGCGCAGTCGGCGACGGACTGCTCGATCCGGGCAAGTCCGCGGTGCTGACGTTTCCGACCGGCGCCGGCAAGAGCACGCTGGCGGAACTCAAGATCGCGGCGATGTTAGGCACCGACCGGCACGTTCTCTACCTCGCGCCCACCCACGCGCTCGTCGCGCAAGTGAAAAGCAACCTGCGGGAATTGTTCGGCAGGAGCGTCGTGTCCGACGCGTTGCCCGCTGATGAATTCTACGCGGAAACCGACGATGAAACGAATCCGGGCGCCGTCGTAACGGTGATGACGCCCGAGCGCTGTCTGGCATCCCTCGGCATCAATGCAGAGCCCTTCGCGAACGTCGGCTTGATCGTGTTCGACGAATGCCACCTCATTCATCCGCGCAGCGACGGCCAGAACCGGAGGAGCCTCGATGCGATGCTGACGATTCTGAATCTATTCGCGGCGGCGCCGACGTCAGACTGGCTGCTGATTTCCGCCATGCTCGCAAACGGAGAGCAGATTGCAGCTTGGATCGCCCAGGAAACAGGCCGCCCGTGCCTGTCGTTTAAGCTGGATTGGAAACCGACGCGTCAGGCTCGTGGTTGCCTCGTGTTCAAAGGCACCGACATCGATGAGCTAAAAGGTCTGTTGAGCGCGGCGGAGGCGCGCGCGAAACGGAAGCCAAATGGCCAACTACCGTCCCCGCCCGTGGCAGTGAACCGCCAACTCACCGCCGTGGCCTACGCCTTCGTGTGCCTCCAGCAGACTTGGCAGACCAAGTTTCTACGGGACTACACGCTCGTTCGGTTGCTCAAGGAACCGCTGCCCTTGGGGAGCACCCTCGCGCCAAACAAGCGTTTCTGGCGCTTGCGGCCCAACAAAAACGAAGTTGCCGCTTATGTCGCCGCCGCATGCGCGAAGCTAGGGATGAAGGTGTTGGTCTTTGTGCAACAACGGGAGCACACGGCGTCCGTCGCGGAATCGGTATCGACGTTTGTCGCCGATACGCTGCCCGCGCCTGCGCTTGATGAGATTGCAGTCGAAATGCTGCGCGTGGCAACAGAGGAAGTCGGCTCAATCGATGATCTCTACATTGATCCGAGCTTACGGGCGACCTGCCATCACGCGCTCATGCTGCCCGCAGAGCGTGATTTCGCCGAACGGGTATTTCGCGCCCGCGACGGTTTGAACGTCCTGTCAGCGACGCCAACTCTCGCCCAAGGCATCAACCTTCCCGCGGATGTCGTCCTCATTGTCGGCGAGACGCGCTACGACACGGTGAAACAACGCAACGTGCCCATCGACGCGCACGAGATCCTCAACGCGGCTGGCCGCGCGGGTCGGGCCGGTCACGTGGCCCAGGGCATGGTGCTTGTTGTGCCGAACGATATCGTAGCGTATCAATTTGGCGCTAAAGAAAACTCGCTGGGGGGCTCATGGAAGACTCTACAAGCGGTATTTGCTCGTGCGGACCAGTGCTTGGAGGCGCGAGATCCCGTGCAACTAATGCTGGATCTTGTTCATCTCGGTGTGGCTGACGGAGATGTCCCGTATTTTTTGCGGCGGCTGCCTGTGGATTCCGCCGAGAGTCCCGAGCGCACCGCGGTCATGCTGCGACGGACACTCGGCGCCTTTCTGGCGCGAACGGCGCTCGAAAAAGCGACTTTTGAACAGAAGCTCACGGTGGCGATTACCGCTCGGCGCGCGATTGGTGGCGAAGCCACCGACTGGCGCGCCGAAATCGCCAGCTTGGCGGGCGTTTCAGTTGCCTTCGTGCAAGCAATCGAGGCTGCGCTGGCGGCAGAAGATCCGCCTGCGAACCTCGCCGAGTTGGTAGCTTGGTTCTTCGGTTGGCTCAAAGCGCACCAGGCACTCTTGCCCGACGCGCTAGGGTATCGATTGGCGCGGTATCTTGAAACCGAAGGGGAGCAGCTGTCGCTATTCGACGCGTTGAGCCTCGATGCGACGCGCGCTTGGATGAACGGCGAAAGTTTGCGGACGATCACTGATCTACTAACGCAGGGCGCGGGCGGAAAGCGCGCGAAGGAGGGACGCGAGTTCGCTCTGCGCGCGATTCCCGAAATTTCATTCGCGATCGGAGTTGTCGCGCAGGTGCAACGGCGACGGATCGATCAAGGGTTGACGGATTCGGAAATGAGTCTCGCGCTCGCAACCGCCGGACTTTGTGTGCGCGAAGGATGCCCTTCGCCCGAAGTGGCCGCTCTGCGCCTGCACTTTTCCGGTGAGTGCCGCTCGCGTCGGGAATTGACCGCGTTATGGCAAAAGATCGCGCCTTATGCCGCCGCCGCGGATGCGGAAGAAAAATTCGGTGGCACCCGCCGTCGAGTAACCCGTGCGTTGGAAGCGTGGACCTTACTGAGCTAGCTTCAGAGCATCGCTACTTCGATTTCGCAGTTGCGCCTCGCTTCTCGATCGCTTCGCAAGACGTGATGGGGCGAAGCCATCACACTACCTGCATGACATGCTGCATGACGCAGAACTTCACTTGCATTCATTTCTATACAGTGCGATACTCTCAACGTCTGTATAGAAGTGAATCACAGCTGCGTGTTTGTGAATCAGGGTGAAATCGGCGGCTCATCTTTGACGTTAGGCAAAAGCTATGTGTAGCGAATCTCTCTCCGCGGGCGCCGTGATCGACGACCTTGCGGCCTACGACAGGAAGGACGTCGTCGTTCGCGGCTTCTTGGCAGTTCAGCGGGAGAACGTCTCTATCGCTGATGATCATCGCCAGGAGCCGTCACGAAGGCTCTGGGTTCAGTTTGACTATGCCTCATTAGGCACGCGCGAAAAAGACATACTCGCATTCGATCGACAGACGGTCGTCGCCGCGGGAACCATCGATCGTCAGCGCAAGGGCCATTTCGGCCTTTTCCCCGCTACGCTCAACGTCCGTCGCTTGAGTCTGGCATGAGCCCCGAAAAGCCCAACCAGCCGCCACAGCCAAGTCGGGGCAGAGCCCCTCGTGGCTGAGCTCAAACGTTAGCCGAAAAATCCCATGGCGTAGCTTCCAAAGAACAAGGAAATCGCCGCGATGCTCTCCGCGGACGGCAAGAAGCGGTATGAGTATTTCATCCACCGTGTGTGCGATACCCGCAAAGTGTGGAGCCTCTACGGCGACGGATGGGCCAGCCTAGGCGATGGCCAGAAGAAGCTGATTCCATTCTGGCCCCACGAAGCCTATGCCGCGTCCTTCAAGAAGGAAGCTTGGGCTTCGTACACTCCGAAGGAGATCGAATTAGGTGTGTTTCTCGAACGTTGGGTTCCTGGTATGAAGGCCGATGGAGTTGAGCCAGCGGTTTTCCCTGTTGGAGAAGGTAGTTCCGTTGTTGTCAGCCTTGAGGATTTGGAGGCAAATCTCCGCCATGAGTTGTCGAACAGTTATGGGGAAGAGGGCTAACCAATTGCCACAGACAACTCCGGGGAGCTGCGCTCCCCTACGTGTCTGACCTTGGACGTTCGGCAAAAGCACGATGTTCGCTGCGTCTTTCTCAAATTCCGTCGATGCGGAGTGCCTTCGCCTCGATCCAATTCGCGTCGGCCGCGTTCCCTCGCACCTGAGCACGCCAGAGCGCTACGTCACTGTCGCGCGCGATGAAACGCTCGTCGCGCGGATCGACGTCTATTCCTACGGTCCTGATTGCTTCACTTTCGAAGAGGTCATCGCATGGCGCGATTTGGTCATCATCGGATTCGGTAGCCACGTTCACGCCGTTTCGCTCGTCGATCGTTCGGTCGTGACCGTCGAGCTTGGTTCGCATTTCGGCCATCTTTATCCTGATCGCGATTTCGTGCTTCTCGCATCGGGAGAGCGCTTATTTCGCCTTGAGCCGGATCGGTCCGTCAGCTGGATGAGCGCTCATCTTGGTATTGATGGCGTCGTTGTTCGCGAAGTCGGTTCCGCTACCATTCGAGACGATGGGGAGTGGGATCCTCCGGACGGTTGGAAGCCGTTCGAAGTTTCAGTTTTCGATGGGGCACTGGTGCGATGAAAAAGCCGAACAAGGCGCCAGAGCCAATGCGCACCGCTGTCACGCCGGGTGCTGACGCACGAGTCGCGCCATCGGCGCGCATGGCTCAGCTTAGACGATCGGCGGAAGAAAGACGAACCCTTGGCTCAAGACTTCGATCCTAGCAGTCGCACTTTCGGGGGTGCTTTGTTCGATCCCGTTCATGCTGGGTGGGCGCGGCGATGCTCACATGGGGAATTGGATACCCGTAATGGCTGCGGGTGTTTGTGCGGCTGCGTTGCTGCCAAGCCTGCTCGTAAGCTGGCTTTGGCATCGCTACCTCTCAAAGAAGAAGAGCTTTATGGCGGCTGGCGCCATCGCGGCGGTGCTCACGTTTGCCCCGTTTGCGTGCATCAGCAATCCGATGCTCGGAGGTTGGTTCTGGATTATTCGGCCAGGCATAGGACTATTTCCCCTCGTTTTCTGCGGCGTCCCGCTCATCTATTTTCTCGTGTGTCGGAAGAACGCCGATCCAGTCGGCACAGACAACGACCGGGCTGCGCCCGGTCGTGTCTGACCTCAAACGTTAGGCAGAAGATGAAGACGCCCTCGCGCAGAATGCCACCGCCGAAAGGCCCGACCAAGATGACGGTCTGGCATTGGCTCGTGCTCGCAGCGATTGCCGCGGTTGGTCTTTGGCTGCTCTACGCGAATCCGCCGCTCAGGTGGGCGCTCGTTGGATTTTCCGCTCTCGTGGCTGTCTCTGCCTACTTTGGCCGCCGCTATTTCAAGCGCCTCGAAGAAGAAAGAAAGGAAGAGTCCATATGCTCTTTCGCCCGCGCATTGCCGGCAAGAGAGCACGACACCTGGGTTGTGCGCGCTGTTTACGAAGAGGTGAGTCGTTTTGTTCGAGTGCCTATCCGTCCCTCCGACGACTTGGAGAAGGATCTCCCGATGGATCCTCACGATCGTGACGATCTGGCATTCGAAATCGCCCGCCGTGCTGGACGATCGATGGAAGATACACAGAAGAATCCGCTCTTTGATCGTGTTAAGACCGTGGCTGACATAGTAGCGTTCTTCGAAAACCAGAAGAGAGAGGCCAACCAGACTGCACAGACAACCCCGGGGAGCTCCGCTCCCCTTCGTGTCTGACCTCAATCGTTGGGCGGAAGACCATGAAGTTCGCAGCCCCACTCTTGATTGCCGGTTTGGTCTGCTTTTCGGGCTGCCAGTCGGTCGAAAGCCAAAAGAGGCTTTTCGTGGATATGCACAATTCGGAGATAGGTCGGCCCTTCTTCGACCGCGAGAAACCGGGGATGAAGGAAGTGAAGATCAGCGATTCCTTGTCCGAGTTTGTGCCCGAGACGATCCCGAGTGACCGGGCGATAGTTGCCTGGACGGTCGATACCACCAGCCGCGGTCATTATCAGCACCCGACCAATGGCATGACATTCCAGATCCAAGGCGTGAAGAAGTCGTGGCGTTTGATTGGTGATCCAGAATTGGCGCGTACGAAGATCAATTGGTGGGGGCCATGGTGAATACGCCGATCCAGCTGCCAGAGCCAATGTCCGGGCTCGCGCCCGGACATGGCTCATCGTAATCGTCAGGTAGCATTCCTATGCGCGATCCCGCCCGTATTCCCCAAATGTTGAAAGCGCTCGAAGAAGTTTGGCGCGCCGACCCGGACCTTCGCCTCGGCCAGCTACTCGTCAACGCGACCAACTTTAGCGGAAGAAGAGTCGTGTGTCCTGAGATATTCTACGCCGAAGACGACGTGCTGTTGGCTGGGATTCACGATTACCAGGCCAAGATCGCAGTCGCGAAGAAAAAGCAGAAGGCCTAACCAGGCATCAGAGCCAACGCTGACCATCTCATCTTCTGTGATCATGACTTCCCCGCTCTCGACTCCATCCTCTTTCCGGGTGAGCGTGGCTCACGTTTGAGGTTGGGCAAAAGGTCCGCTTCGCGATGACTCCACCCGAAATTGCACTCGGCCCCGCCCTCGCGCTGGCGGCGTGGGCCGGTGTCGCCATCTGCGGTGGGTGGATCGCTCTAGCTGGAGGCTTGATGAAGCGGCGCTTTGGTTGGCGCTATTTCCCCACCACGATGTGCAGTCTCCGCATCGCCATCGTTCTTTCTGCGGCGTCGCTGACAGCGATGTTCGGGCTGCTCGCTCTGATGCTTTGGCGGTCGCAGTCGCTTCCGTTTCACAGCCTCGCCGAAGGCATTGCCTTTGTGTGCTACTTTTTCGCTCCGATGCTTTGCCTGCTTCTATCGATTGCGCTTTCCCGCGGAGAGGGCGCCAGCTGCAAATGACACTGCGGCCCAACAAGGCGCAGGCCACGCCGACGGCTGTCGTGGCTCATCTTTGCCGATCGGCGAAAGAACGATGAAGACGGCTGCTGTCATCACATACTTTCTCAGTCTCGCAGTTGCGTCGGGAGTTGGCCCGGCCGGATTCGACGACAAGATCCATTACGTTTTGTGGCCATTTTGCATCGCTGGCTGTGCCGCGGTCCTAAGCAAGCGCTGGGAGAAATTGAATGTGCACATCTTCTGGGCGGCGTTCTGGGCGGTCTCTCTTGCTCTGATCTATCGAGAATACGCGTATCAGAAGTGGTCTGCTGAAAGCTATCGATCGCAGCTAGTTGAGCGGAGCCCCGGAAGCGGAGATAAGAAAGTGCCGATCCAGGCGCCAAAGACAACGCACGGGAAGGGACCGTGATCCGCATGCCCCCGCTCCGCTCCACATTAGCTGCTGTGCAAAAGGGCTCACTCCACGCTCGCCCGCGCGTGTCGCATCGGGAAGGTGGAGCATAAAGAAAAATGGATGCGTCCCGCACAAAGCACCTGTGGCGCTCTTCAGAAGTGCGAAGCGCTCTTGGGAAAGAAGCGTGGTGCCTGTTTGTGTTCGTCGTGATCTACGTCGGCACCGTGGCAGTCAGCCGCTACCTCCGAGAGAAGCCGGCTTTCGAAGGCTTCTTGTCCGCCGCGATCGGCGCTGTCGAAGTCATCCTGATCTGGCTGGTCTCGGCGGTTCGCACTCTGCGTGCAGTGTCGCGCGAGAATGATGCTCCGCCTCTCCGCGCGCGGCGTCCGTGGGGGAGGCCGGCACGCGCCGCCCAGGCATCTCGCGGCTGCTTGCCCGCCCGGGCCGCCCGGTGATCGTGGCCTGGCGCGCGCGGGGCTCCGCTATCTTTGCAGGTGGGTCTGGACTCTCTTGCAGGTGAGGTCTTTGTTCATGGCCCCCCGCCCTCGCCGCTCGTTTCCCCGCCGCGTGTTGCCGCTGAGTCTGCCGCGGCCCGGCGGCCCGGCAACCAGAATTCGCCCGCGGCGGATTTTGCTTTGACGGGGCGGCGCCGCTGCATCCCCTACGGCGCACCTCCCGCCGCACCACCGGGAAACGCGTACGCCGTTTCCCTCGGGTGATCGGCGCGAGGCCCGCCCAGCCCGCTCCCGCCATCCGCACCCCCTCCTCCCGCCATCATGACAGCTCACCCTCCGCCGCTCGCTCCACGCTACCCCAGCCCGCCGCCCTACTACCACGGCACGCGCGCCGCCCTGCGCAGCGGCGACCTCATCGGGCCCGGCTACCTCACCAACTACGGCACGGGCAAGCTCGCCAAGCACGTCTACTTCTCCGCCACGCTCGAGGCCGCCATCTGGGGCGCCGAGCTGGCGCAGGGCGCGGGGCCCGGCCGCATCTACCTCGTCGAGCCCACCGGCCCCTTCACCGACGATCCCAATCTCACCGACGCCAAATTCCCCGGCAATCCCACCAAGTCCTACCGCTCCCCCTCCCCCCTGCGCGTGGTCGGCGAGGTCGCCACGTGGCAAGGCCACCCCCCGGAGGCCATCCAGCGCATGCAGGAGGGCATCGCCCGCCTCAAAGCCCTGGGCCTCGAAGCCATCGACGACTGAAAAGGCGGGGCCGCCGCGCCCCGCCCTCGGCTAAAAAAAACGCGCGCCTCCTCAACCCGGCGAGCGCACGCCCGGCTCGCGCTCCCAGCGGCGGCCCTCGCGGGCGCGCGCGATGAAGCGGCGGATGCCCGCCTTGTCGTCCGTCGCGATCACGCCCTCGTCGGCCTCGATCCCGCCCTTGGCCAGCAGCCGGGCCGCGGGCCCCGTGTGCCCGATGATCTTGAGGTGCCCAAAGGCATCGCGCACCCAGTTGATCGCCTCGGCCTCGGCGGCGAGCGCCGCCGCGCCCTCCTCGGAGGCGAGGATCACCACGGCATCGAAGAAGACCGAGGGCGCGGCCGAGAGCGCCATGTGCGCCTCGATGAGCTGGCCCGCCGCGCTCACCGCGCCGCCCACCTTGGGCGCCACGCGGGCGAGGAGCGCGCGCTCGGCCTCCGCCGCCGCCTGGAGCTCGTGCAGCAGCGCCGAGTCAAAGCCCGGCGCGATCAGCACGCCGATCTTCCGCCCCTCCAGCGTGGGCTGGGCCCGGGCCAGCATGCTCACCGCGGGCGAGGGCTCCAGGTCGCGCGGCGCCACGGCGGGCGTAAGCGTCTGCGCCTGGCCCTCCATGCCGAGCGCGGCCTCCACGCCGGCCGCGAGCTCGGCATCGACGAGGTGCAGGTGCCCGAGCATGCGGCAGCGCACGGGCTTGGTCTCCACCTTGCCCAGCTCAAAGGCAAAGGCGCTGATCACGTGCCGCTGCTCGGGCGCCGTGAGCGAGCGGAAAAACATCCGCGCCTGCGAGTAGTGGTCGGCAAAGGTCTCCTTGCGCAGCCGCGTCTTCTGCGGCGCGCCCCGCTCCGGCGCACGCGTTTCCGGGTACGGCTGAAAGCCCCGCGCGGCATCCTCGCGCGGGTAGCCGCCATCGAGCGAGCTCGGCTCGTAGGCCACGCGGCCCTTGGGCACGAGCATCTGGCGCAGCCCGTCGCGCTGGAAATTGCGCATCGGGCAGCGCGGCGCATTGATCGGGAGCTGGTGAAAGTTGGGCCCGCCCAGCCGGCTCAGTTGCGTATCCAGGTACGAGAAGAGGCGGCCCTGCAGCAGCGGGTCGTTGGAGAAGTCGATGCCCGGCACCACATTGGCCGGGCAGAAGGCGACCTGCTCCGTCTCCGCGAAGAAGTTATCCGGATTGCGGTCGAGCGTCATCTTGCCGACGGGCGTCACCGGGATCAGCTCCTCGGGGATGATCTTCGTGGGATCGAGCGGGTCGAAGTCCAGCGCCTCAGCCGTCTCCTCGTCGAAGAGCTGAAAGCCCAGCTCCCACTGCGGCGCGTGCCCGCGCTCGATCGCCTCCCACAGGTCGCGGCGGTGGTACTCCGGGTCGGCCCCGCTGATCTTCATCGCCTCATCCCACACCACGGCCTCCAGCCCGAGCAGCGGCCGCCAGTGCAGCTTCACGAAGGTCGCCTCGCCCTCCGCGTTGATGAGCCGGAAGGTATGCACGCCAAAGCCCTGGATCATCCGCAGCGAGCGCGGGATGGCGCGATCCGACATCAGCCACACCAGCATGTGCATGCTCTCGGGCATCAGGGAGACAAAGTCCCAAAACGTGTCGTGCGCCGAGGCCGCCTCGGGAAAGCCCCGGTCCGGCTCGCGCTTCACCGCGTGCACCAGGTCGGGAAACTTCATCGCATCCTGGATGAAGAAGACCGGGATGTTGTTGCCCACAAAGTCGTAGTTGCCCTCCTCCGTGTAGAACTTCACGGAAAATCCCCGCACGTCGCGCGGCAGGTCGCTCGAGCCCACGGGGCCCGCCACCGTGGAGAAGCGCGCAAAGACGGGCGTGCGCTTCCCGGGCTGGAGAAACTTGGCGCACGTCACCTCCGACACCGTGCCGTACGACTCGAAGTACCCATGCGCGCCCGAGCCGCGGGCGTGCACGATGCGCTCCGGGATGCGCTCATGGTCGAAGTGCGTGATCTTCTCCCGCAGCACGAAGTCCTCCAGCAGCGTCGGCCCGCCGATCCCGGCCTTGAGCGAGTTTTGGTTGTCCGCGATCGCCACGCCCTGGTTGGTCGTGAGCGTGGGCGCGCCGTGCGGCGACTCCTGGTGCGTCTCCCCGCCGAAGAATTTGCGGAGCGCCGCGAGCGGGCACGTGCCCTGCTTGGCGACGCGCGGCGGCGGCGTGGTGGAGTCGGCGGCGGCGGGGCGGGTCTTGGCTTTGCGAAACATGGGAGCGGGTGATCGAGGGCTGAGGGAGGTGGTGGGTGGCGGGGTTTAGCGGTGCTTCTTCTTGCCGAGCTTGCCCGGCGTGGCCTTCACCGCGGGCCGCTCCTCGTCGCCCGTGAGATCCCGGCTCGCCTCGAGGCCCAGGTCGCCGAGGGCGCAGAGCCGTTTGTCGGAGTCGCACTCCTCGTCGAGCGTCTGCTGCAGCAGGTCCGCCACCGTGCCCTCATCCACCGCGCCGGCGAGGCCGCGCGCGGCCTTGTACGCCGCGATCTCGTAGTGCTCCACGCGGCGCGCCGCGCCCACGAGCGCCACATCGCGGATGGCGCCCGGCGCCTCCAGCTCGATCGCCTCCTCGCCCTCCGCCACGAGGCCCTGCATCGCGCGGCACGTCTTGCCGCCCGGCTCCGCGCCGAGCTTGGCCAGGCTCTGCTCCAGCCGCGCCACGTGCGCGCGCGTCTGCTCCAGATGATCGAGGAAACCTTGTTTCAGGTTCTCCCCCAGCGCGGCCTCCGCCATCCGGGGCAGCGCCTCCACGAGCTGCCGCTCGGCGCTGTGGAGATCGTGGAGCTGGTCGATGAGGAGATCGCGGAGCGACAGCGGAGAGGGCATGATGGGCAGGGGGCGCGCGAGGGCGGGTTGGTTTTTGGGAGGGAGAAAAAAACGACCGCCGGAAAATCTTCCCCGGCGGCGTGGGCTCCAGACTAGCAGCGCGCCCGCCCGCGCGCCATCGGGCCCCGCCCGTGCTCGCGCCCCGGTCGCCCCGCCTTCCCTGTCCGCGCTTTTCCCCCGCGCCTTGTCAGGCTTTCCCGCGCACCCAGCGAAAAAATCTTTCCCCGCCATGACAGTTTCCGCCCGCGCGCCCCGCATGTCCTCCCGTGGAGCCCAGCACCCACGCTTAAAAAACGGGGCGAACCTCGAAAAGCCATACGAGTAGAGAAACCCAGCCACCCACCCGCCATGTCCAAGACAATCGATATCCTCACCGTCGTCGACTGCGTCTCCCTGATGAACGCCGTCGCCAACAAGACCATCACCGCCGGCACCCAGTCCGCCCCCACCTCGCTCGGCTCGTACGCCTCCTCCGATGCGTACATCTACATGATCACCGCCTCCAGCTACGTCGTCAACGACCAGGCCAAGTCCGAGCTCACCGTCTCCGCCAATGTCGGCGACTCCGTGCGCTGGATGATCACCTGCCCCGGCGGCGGCACCTCGTACAACCTCATCCTCACCGGCTGGTCGGCCGGCCAGGGCGCCACCCTCATCGCCCCCCAGCCGCCCCTCTCCCTCCCCCTCAGCCTCAATCTCTACGTCGGCTCCGCCACCGTCGCCCCCACCCCCGTCCCCTTCACCAACTACTGCTACCAGGGCACCGTGATCGCCACCGGCCAGATCCAGTACGTCATCACCTTCCAAGTCCTCGACCAGAACGGCAACAACCTCGGCTACTTCTGCTGGGATCCCTTCATCGAGGTCAGCAACTGATCCTCCCCCGCCGGCCTCCAGCCAGCCAGCGCCCAGCCCGCCAGGCCGCGACTCCCCCGTCGCGGCCTGTTTCTTCTCCGCCCGTCGCCTGCGCGGCCGAGCGGCTCCTCTTCGTCGTGCCGCCCGCCCGCGCCTGCCGCTAGGCAAAGGCATGGGCCTGGCGGAGGCGGAGCGTGGTGAGATCGCCCACCTTCAGCGCGAGGGCGCACAGCTCGGCGCGGCTGATCTCGACCTCGAGCGTCTCCCGGCTCTGCGCGTGCTCGAGGGTGAGCCGCGCCTGCGCGCCGGCGGCGTGGATGGCGCGCACCAGCGCGGCGCGGCCGGGCTCGCCCGGCTCGTAGGGCGAGAGCGCGACATCGTGCGGGCGCACGTACACGGCGCCATCCGCCGCGAGCGTGGCGGCCGGGGCGCGATGCAGCCCGGCGCTGGCGAGGGCCTGGGCTCGGAGGATGTTTACGTGGCCGAGGAACTGGTAGACAAACGGCGTCGCCGGGCGGTCGTACACCTCCTGCGGCGGGCCCACCTGCTCCACGCGCGCGTGGTTCATGATCACGACTTCATCGGCGATCTCCAGCGCCTCCTCCTGGTCGTGGGTGACAAAGACGGTGGTGAGCTGCACGCGATCCTGGAAGTCGCGGAGCCAGCGCCGGAGCTCCTTGCGCACCCTGGCATCGAGCGCGCCGAAGGGCTCGTCGAGCAGCAGCACCCTGGGCTCGATCGCGAGCGCCCGGGCGAGCGCCACGCGCTGCCGCTGCCCGCCCGAGAGCTGCGCCGGATAGCGGTCGCCCATCCGCTCGAGCTGCACGAGGCGGAGCAGGCTGTCGACCCGCTCGCCGATCTCCGCATTGGCCGGACGCTCGGCGCGCGGGCGCACCGTGAGGCCAAAGGCGATGTTCTGCGCCACCGTCATGTGCCGGAAGAGCGCGTAGTGCTGAAAGACAAAGCCCACCTTGCGCTTACCCACGGGCAGCGCGGTGACATCCTCGCCATCGAAGAGGATGCGGCCGCTGCCCGCATCCGCCTGCTCGAGGCCGGCGATGATGCGCAGCAGCGTGGTCTTGCCCGAGCCGGAGGGGCCGAGCAGCGCCACGAGCTTGCCGCTCGGCACGGTGAGATCGACGCCCTCCAGCGCGGTAAAGGCGCCGAAAGTCTTGCGGATGCGGGAGGCGGAGAGACTCATGGGAGGGATCAGGCGCGGCGGGATTGGGCGTGGCGCCACTCGACGAGCGATTTCAGCCCGAGCGTGACGAGGGCGAGCAGCACGAGGAGCGACGATACCGCGAAGGCCGCGACGAAGTTGTACTCGTTGTAGAGGATCTCGATGTGGAGCGGCAGCGTGTTGGTCTCGCCGCGGATGTGCCCGCTCACGACGGACACCGCGCCAAACTCCCCCATCGCGCGCGCATTGCAGAGGATCACCCCGTACAGCAGGCCCCACTTGATATTGGGCAGCGTCACGCGCCGGAAGGTCTGCCAGCCACTCGCGCCGAGCGTGAGCGCGGCGTATTCCTCGTCGGAGCCCTGCGCCTGCATGAGCGGGATGAGCTCGCGCGCGACAAAGGGAAACGTGACGAAGATCGTGGCGAGCACGATGCCCGGCACGGCGAAGATGATCTTGAGATCGTGCGCCTGGAGCCACGGCCCCAGCCAGCCCTGCAGGCCGAAGAGCAGCACGTAGACGAGGCCCGAGATCACCGGCGACACAGCGAAGGGCAGATCGATGAGCGTGATGAGCAGGCTCTTGCCCCGAAAGTCGTACTTCGCGATGGCCCACGCCGCCGCGACGCCAAAGACGAGATTGGCCGGCACCGCGATGGCGGCGGCGGTGAGCGTGAGCCGCAGGGCCGCGAGCGCATCGGGATCGGCCAGCGCCGCCAGGTACGCGCCCGCGCCCTTGCGCGAGGCCTCGGCCAGCACGGCCGCGAGCGGCAGCAGCAGAAACAGCCCGAGAAAGGCGAGCGCGACGCCGATGAGCAGCCACCGCAGCCAGGCGGGGTCGCTGGTGGCGCGCGGCGGCGCGGGCTGGGGGCGGGAGGGTGTACCGGCGAGGGCGGGCATGGTCTAGACGCGGTAAAACCGGCGGCTCCATTTCTGGAGCAGGTTGATGACGAGGAGCAGGGTGAAGGACGCGCCGAGCATCACCACGGCGACGGCCATGGCCCCGCGGTAGTCGAATTGCTCCAGCTTCGTGAGGATGATCAGCGGCACGATCTCGGTGCGGTGCGGCATGTTGCCCGAGATGAAGACGACGGAGCCGTACTCCCCGAGCGCGCGCGCAAAGGCCAGGGCAAAGCCCGTGATCAGCGCCGGGAAGAGCTGGGGCAGGATCACGCGCGTGAGCGCCTGCCAGCGGCTCGCGCCCAGGCTCGCCGCGGCCTCCTCCAGCTCGGGCTCCAGCTCCTCCAGCACCGGCTGCACCGTGCGCACGACAAACGGCAGCCCGATGAAGGTGAGCGCGAGAAAGACGCCCGCCTCCGTGAAGGCGAGCTGCACCCCGTACGGCTGCAGCCAGCGCCCGATCCACCCGGTATCCGCATAGAGCGCGCCCAGCGCGATGCCGGCGACCGCGGTGGGCAGCGCGAAGGGCAGATCCACCAGCGCATCGAGCAGGCGCTTGCCCGGAAACGAGTAGCGCACCAGCACCCAGGCCACGACGAGGCCGAAGACCCCATTCACGGCCCCCGCCGCCAGCGAGGCGAGAAAGCTGATGCGGTACGCCGCGAGCACGCGCGGCGCGGCCACCGCCTCGGCAAACTCCGCCCAGCTCATGCCCGCCGTCTTGAGCAGCGCCGCCCCCAGCGGGATCAGCACGATCAGGCTCAGGTACGCGAGCGTAAAGCCCAGCGTGAGGCGAAAGCCGGGGAGCACTCGGGGCTGGGCGCGGGCGGTGGCCATCACAGGTTCTCCGCGTACGAGATGAAGCCCTGGTACGTCGCCAGGATGGCGTGCAGCGCGGCGACATTGGCTGCCACCTGCGTGGCGAGCGGCGCGTGCGCCGGCGTCTCGAAGATGAGATTGAAGGCCCGGCCCGCATCCGCCGCCGCCGGCGCCAGGATGCCGGGGAAGCACTCGCAGATCACGCCCTCGCGCGCGGCAAAGCCATCGATCGTCGCGCGCGGATCGCGCGCCAGCACGCGCTCGGCCGCGAGCAGCGCCGGGTGCAGCAGCGAGTCCTCGAGCGCACGGCCGTGCGAGTAGCCATAGCTCCCCTCGCACGTATCGTCGGCATGCAGCGCGATGAGCCCATCGAAGCGCTCGCCGCTCAGCTCCGCCTCCAGGATGCGGATCTCCGGCAGGCTCGAGCCGCGCCAGAACTCGCGGTTGAGATCGGCGCCCGCGCGATTATGCCGCGTGCCATCCTCGTACCCCGTGGGATTGCAGAGCGGGTACACGACGAGTTCATACCCGGCCGCCAGCGCCGGCTGCTGCGCCACCTGCAGGAGGAAGTGCTCGAGCGCCACCGCCCCGGCGGGCTCATCGCCGTGGAGCAGCGCGCAGAGCCCGATGCGGAGCATCCGCGGCCCCGCCGCCGGCCCGCGCAGCGTGAAGCGCGGGATCGTGTACTGCCGGCCCTCGCTCTCGAAGGCCCCCGCCACTTCGCTGCGGATGGCCGGGTACGTCTCGGCCAGCGCGATAAACTGCCAGTAGAGCCGCCGCAGCTTGTGCGGATCGGTGAAGAAGGCGTGATTGAGTTGCACCATGGCGTGGAGGGGGCTTGGAGAGGTGGGTGGGCGCTGAGCCGCCCGGCGGCGGCATCGGCGGTGGGTTTACCTTATTTGGCGTAGAGCTGGTCGAAGGTCCCCCCGTCGTCGAAGTGGGTCTTCTGGGCCCGCGCCCAGCCCCCGAAGAGCTCGTCGACCGTGAAGAGGCGGATCGGCGCCAGCGCCTTGGCATGCTTCTGCGCCGCGACGGGCGAGACGGGGCGGTAGTGGTGGCGGCCGATGATCTCCTGGCCCACCTCGGAGTAGAGGTACTCGAGATAGGCCCGCGCCACCGCCTCCGTGCCCTTCCGCGCCGTAAACCGATCCACCCACGCCACCGGCGGCTCGGCGAGGATGCTCACCGAGGGCGCCACGATCTCGAACTTGCCCGCGCCAAACTCCTGGAGCGCAAGGTAGGCCTCGTTCTCCCACGAGATCAGCACGTCGCCCTGCCCGCGCTGCACGAAGGTCGTCGTCGCGCCGCGCGCGCCGCTATCGAGCACCTTCACATTCCGGTAGAGCCGGGCCACGAAGTCGCGCGCCGCGGCCTCCCCGCCCTCGCGCTGGGCGTAGCCCCACGCGGCGAGATAGTTCCACCGCGCGCCGCCGGAGGTCTTGGGATTGGGCGTGATGATGCCGATCCCGGGCCGCACGAGGTCGGCCCAGTCGCGGATGCCCTTGGGATTTCCCTTCCGCACCACAAAGACGATCGTGCTCGTGTACGGCGCGGAATTGTGCGGCAGCCGCTTCTGCCAGTCCGCGGGCACCAGGTTGCCGTGCGTGTGGAGCGCGTCGATATCGGCGGAGAGCGCGAGCGTCACCACATCGGCGTCGAGGCCGTCGATCACCGAGCGCGCCTGCTTGCCCGAGCCGCCGTGCGACTGGCGCACCACGACATCGTCGCCGGTCTGCGCCTTCCAGTGCGCCGCAAAGGCCTTGTTGTACTCCTCGTACAGGCCGCGCGTGGGATCGTACGAGACATTCTTGAGCTCGATGCGCTTGGCGTGCGCGCCCGCCGCGAGGGCGAGCGAGACGAGGGCGATGAGGATGGGTTTCATGGCGGGAGGAGAGAGTCTGGGCGCAGCCGCCGCGCGGGGCGCGGAGCACGGCTCGCGCCGGCGATGGGTGGGAAAAAAAACGCCGCCGGGGGCGTGGGAAGATCGCGGGCGCTCGCGGGCCGCCGCCCGGGAGGCGGGTGTGGCGGCCCCGCGGGGAGAGCGGCAGGCAGGTCGGCTACGCGCCGGGCTCTCGCCCTCCGCGCCCGCAGGCGGCGGAGAGGCGGGGACACCACTGGGGCTCGCGCGCACGCGGCGGGCGGGCATGGGCGATGGCAGCCGGCCACAGGCGCGCCGTCGGAGTGTCCGGAGAGGCGGCGGGAGCATGCATGGCGGGCTGGGAGGGAGAGACGGCGGGCCGGCAGGCGCCTCAGGCGCCGGGGCGGGCAGCGCTGTCGAGCTCGCTCGGCAGGCGCGTCTTTTCCGTGCGCTCGATCTGCGTCACGCGGCCGTCGTGCACCACGAGTTGCACGACTCCATACCGGAGGCCTTCGACTTTTTCGCGCACGAGCGCCACCCAGGCAGGCAGGGGCGGCGGCGGCAGTTCGGACTGGGCGGATGCGGCGGACATGGCAGGGAGGAAAGAGTGTGCGGGTGGGTGGGCTAGATGGAGTATTCTCCGAGGATCTGGTGGAGCACGCCCTCGGTCTCACTGAGACGGGGCTGGCCCGGCGCGGCCGCCGCCTGGCGGGCCGCCCGCGCGGGGAGCCGCGCGGCGGGCGCCGACTCGGCCGCGTACGGGATGGGCAACTGATCGCGCCGCAGCTTGCGCAGCGTGATCTCCACCACATCGGCCAGCGTATAGCGATCGAGGATGCCGGCGATGGCATTGCGCACATCGAGCATCAGCATGCGCAGGCCGCAGTGGACCTCATCCGGGCAGGTGCACTTCTCGTAGGCCGACTGGCTCACGCACCCGATCGGCGCGAGCGGGCCATCGATCAGCCGCACCACGGCGCCGATCGGTATCTCCTTCGCCGGCTTGGCGAGGCGATAGCCGCCGTACTTGCCGCGCACGCTCGTCACCATGCCCGCATCCTTCATCTGCTGCATGATCTGCTCGAGAAACTTGATGGGGAGCTGCTCGTTCTCGGCGATTTCCGCTACCTGCACGAGCTCCCGCTTCACCTCGGCGGCGATGCCGAGGCTGATCAGGGCGCGCAGGCCGTATTCGCCACGTCGAGAGAGCTTCATGGTTAAAGTCCAGTAATCTGATCTACATTAGACAAGAAGATATTGCAGAGTTCGCAAAAATTTCCCAAAAAAACGCCTCGCCCCGCGCTCGCCCGCCTGCGCGCAAGCCCCTCCCCGCGCGCAGGCGGGCGCGGGCTAGAAGCGATAGCGGAGCGTCACGCCCAGGGTGCGGGGATCGCCCAGCACGGCCGCGTACTGGCCGGCATTGCCGCCCGCCGGCAGGAGTTGCTCGAAGTAGTCTCGGGCAAAGGCGTTGCGCACCCACACGTACACCGTGAGCCCGCGCGCGGCCCGGAGGCCCAGGCGCGCATGGGTGAGGCTGTAGCCGGGGATATTGAGGTAGCGCGAGGGCGAGGGGCTCGAGGAAAAGCCCTCGCGGAAGTACACATCCACCCCCACAAACCCCTCGCGGCTGCGGCCCAGCAGCCGCACGGGGCGGGCAAACTCGCCGCCCACCGTGCCCGCCCAGCGGGAGATGCCGGGCAGGCGGCCGCCTGAGATATCCTTGAAGGTCGGGCCGCCCGTCTCCTCCAGCGGCGGCGGCGCATTGGTAAAGCGCACGTACACGCCCTCTGTGTACGCGAGGGCGCCGCGCAGCGCGAGCGCGCCGCGGCGGCCATGCGCCTCGAGCTCGGCCCCGCGCAGGCGCACCCGCTCCGCATTGGCGAGGTAGCCGCGATTGAGCGCGAGGTCGGCCGCCTGCACATTCGTCTGGTAGTCGTCGATGTCGGTGTGAAAGAGCGTGAGGTTTACCGCCGAGTGCTCGGTGGGCGTCGCCTTGAGGCCGGCCTCGAAATGGGAGACCGCCTCGGGCTTGATCACCGCGAGCTCCGTCATCACGCGCGCGCCCTCCGTGGGCAGGCCCCCGAGATTGAGCCCCACCGGCTTGTGGCTCGTGGCGTAGGTGGCGTACGTCTTTACGCGCTGGCTCGCGGCCCAGGTCGCCGTGAGCTGCCCGGAGACGACGGTGTCATCCACCTGGGCCCGGAAGGCCTGGTCCGAGTACACGCTGCGCTTCAGCGCGAGGAGCGCGGGGTCGCTCGTCTGGAGGCCGCCGTAGGTCACGCGCGCGTAGTCGACCTGCTTGTCGTCGTAGTTGATGCGGAGGCCCGCGAGCAAGCGCCACCGCCCGCCGGGCGCCCAGTCGGCCTGCCCAAACACCGCCCCGCTCAGCGTATCCAAGTATGGATACGAGCGGATGCCGTAGCCCTCCAGCAGCCCGGGCGTCTGCCACAGCGCGCTCGGGCTGCTCTGGGCAAACCGCCACTGGTCGCGGCCCGACTCCTCGATCTGCTGCGGATCGGGCTCCAGCCTCTGCTTGAGCGCAAAGACGCCGAAGACGCCCGTCAGCCGCGCCGCGAGCCGCCCGGCCCAGCGGACCTCCTGCGACCACTGCTCGTGCGTGGAGGTCGCCTGCGAGAGCGCGAGCGCCTGCAGGCCGGTGAAGTCGCGATCGTTGGAGGGCTCCCAGTCCCAGAAGCGCCACGCCGTCGTCGCGGTGAGCGTGCCGCGCTCCAGCTCGAGGTCGGCCGTGAGCGAGACGCCGCCGTAGTCATTGCCCGAGCGCCACGGCGTATCCTGGTGGATCTTGCGCGCAAAGGGCTCGGGATGCGGCACGGTGTAGCCGAGATCGGCCACGATGGCGCCAAACTGCCGGTACGCGGGCCGCAGCGTGGGCGCCACGCCGGCCAGCACCTGCGCGTAGCCCTCCGGGTGCTGGCGGCTGAGATCGGCGGCGAGCAGCACATCGAGCCCGCCCTCGTGGCTGTAGAGGAGCTGCCCGCGCCAGCCGAGATTATCCAGCTCGTTTACCCTCTTCCGGGTGAGCGTGTTTTCCAGCGTGCCCTCGCGGCGCGTGCCGGCGAAGGAGGCCCGCGCGGCGAGCCGCCGGCCCAGCGGCCCCGTGAGCGAGGCCCTTGCCTGGCGAAAGCCCAGGTCGCCCACGCTCGTCTCGAGCTCCCCGCCCGGCGTGAAGCTCGGCTTGCGCGTCGTGATGTTGAAGGCGCCGGCCGTCGTGTTCTTGCCGAAGAGCGTGCCCTGCGGCCCGCGCAGCACCTCGATCCGCTCCACGTCGATGAAGTCCAGCGCCGCGGCGGCCGGCCGCGCGTGGTACACCCCGTCGACGTAGAAACCCACGCCGGGGTCGATCCCATCGTTGGTCAGCCCAAAGGTCGTCCCCTGCCCGCGGATATTCACCGCGGTGTTGCGCGGATTGGAGGAGTAGAGCTGCACCGAGGGCACCAGCTCCTTCAGCCGATTGGGGGAAAAGGACTGCGTCGCCTCCGCCAGCGAGCCGCTGATCACCGCGATCGGGATCGGCACCTCCTGCGCCGGCTCGGCCCGGCGGCGGGCCGTCACCTGATACTGCGCCAGCACCTCCAGCGGCTGCAGCTCCACCGCGAACGGCCCCTCCGTGCGCCCCGCCAGCGCCAGCTCCGCGAGCTGCCAGCCCGCCGAGCGCACCACCAGCGCCGCCGGCCCCCCGGCGGGCGCCGGCAGGGAGAAGCGCCCCTGCCCGTCGGAG
>CAYZPV010000081.1:0-3050 GCA_964480585.1 uncultured Opitutus sp.
AGCCGGGGGAGAGAGGTCATGGGCATGGGAGGGGGGCCGCCGCGGCCGGACGAGAGAGAGGGGTGGCCGGGCGCGGGGCGGGGTGGGAGCTTGGTTAGCCGAGGGGGATTGACGGGGGAAGGGGCATGAATTTCACATCGTTCGATGAAACCTGCGGCCCCCACGATGCGCGAGGTGGCGGAGCGCGCCGGCGTCTCCGTCTCGACGGTGTCGCTGGCGCTGCGGGGGAGCGCGCTGGTGGCGGAGGAGACGCGGGCGAGGGTGAGGGCGGCGGTGGAGGCCACCGGCTATCGGGTAAACCCGTACGTGGCGGCGCACATGCGGAGCCGGCGGCGGCCGCACGCGGGGGTGGAGGCGCCGGTGCTGGCGCTGGTGGATACGCAGCGGCGGCGGCACGGCTGGCGGGATAATCGGACGACGATGGTGCGGGAGATGCTGGAGGGGGCCAGGGCGCACGCGGCGGCGCGGGGGTATGAGACGAGGGAGTTCTGGCTGCACGAGCCGGGGATGTCGCACGCGCGCTTCAGCGCGATGCTGCGGGCGCGGGGCATCCATGGGCTGCTCCTGGGGCCGAGCAGCGACCTGCGGCTGGAGCTGGAGCTGCAGTGGGAGTGGTTTGCGGTGGTGCGGCTGGGCTCGGCGAAGGTGGAGCCGCCGGTGAATCGGGTGGTGATGGATCACTTCGAGGTGGGGATGCGGGCGGCGGCGCAGGCGTATGCGCTGGGGTATCGCCGGCCGCTGCTGCCGGTGCGGAGGCCGTTTTTCGAGGCGCACGAGTGGCGGCTGGAGGGGGGCTTTCAGACGGCGTGGGCGCACCTGCCGAAGATGCGGCCGGCGCCGACGCCGATCACGGAGGGGCTGCCGAGCCTGGCGCAGGTGGAGCGCTGGATCCGGGAGCACCGGCCGGATGTGATCGTGGACAACGAGGAGCGGCAGATCCTGAATCTGCTGACGGGGGCGGGCTGGCGGGTGCCGGAGGAGATCGGGGTGCTGTCGCTATGCGTGCCGGGGGGAGATCGGCGGCTGAGCGGCTGCGTGCAGAAGGGCGCGGGGATGGCGGTGGCGGGCGTGGACCTGCTGATCGCGATGATCGAGCGCAACGAGCGCGGGCTGCCGGCCGCGCCGATCACGCTCTCGCTGACCTCGACGTGGAACGAGGGGACGACGTGCGGGCGGTGAGGCGCGGCGGGAGCGGGAAAGGCGGCGGGCGGACTGGCGGGGCGGCGAGTCAGCCGGGGGAGAGCGGAGGCGGCGGGAGCCGGGAGAGGGCATCCGCGGTGCGGGCGAAGACTTCCCGCGGTATGCAGAGCGAGCGGAGGCTGACAATGCCGGTTGCGCGGGGGGCCATGAGTAAACCGCTTTGCGAGTAGCCCAGCGCATAGCGGCTCTCGGCAGAGACGTCTGCCTGGGCCCAGCGGCCGGGGTCGAACCCGGGCTCGGCGAACTGCGCGGAAAAGGGCACGACGTAGTACTCGTGCCAGAACTGGGCGGCGCTATCCCAGCGGCTGGTAATTGAGCTCCGCGACGCGCTCGCCACGCAGCCGCAGCTACCAACCGAAGACGCGCCCGTAGTCGCTGCGCTCATACGCGTCGTCGAGGGGCGGCACTTGAGCGGGGGCTTTGGAGAAGAAGCGGAGCATTTTGCGGTGAGGTGGGAAGGGGGCGGCGGGCTGGGGCGGATGGTGCGGGCTACTTTTTGGCGGGCTGGCCGGGCTCGGAGGCGGCAAAGGCGGCGCGAAGGGCGGCGAGGCGGTCGGGGGGCTCGGGCAGCAGGTGCGCGTCGAAGAAGGCCCAGCCGCCGGCATACCACACGCTGAAGCCGAGGCGCGCGGAGTGCAGGGCGAGGAGGGGCCTCACCTCGACACTCGCACCCCAGTTATTGCCGCAAAGCACGATGCCCGGCACGTCGGGGCCTTTCTTCGGGTAGCGGCCGTAAAACGCGGCGAGGAAGGCCTCCACGCGAGCGAGGGAGTGGTAGCCCTCGATGCCGCTGATCTGGTAGACACCGAATTGCCGATTGGGCGCGGGCTGCCAGCTGATGATGAGGAGGGGAAATGAACCCCCGTCGACCTCGACGCCGCCGCGGATTGACTCGCGGGCGTAGCGGGGATCGATGAGGTCGTTGGTCGAGTAGCTCTGCGCGAGGACGGGCGAGGTGGCGCAGGCGGAGGCGAGCAGGAGGGCGAGGAGGGGGAGACGCTTCATTTTTTTGAGTGGCGGCATGGGGCGAGGGAGGGAGGTGCCGTAGAAACGGGCAGGGGCGGGCGGTGGCTGGGCAACCCGGGAACGGGAGGCGATCTAGCCCGGCGGGGAGGGCGCGGGCGGGGAGGGCGCGGAGGGCTCCGGGCGGCGCGGGGGGAGGGGCGCGAGCGCGCCGCCGGCGGTCATCTCGATCGCGGCCAGGATCGACGGCAGGGGATCGGCCGCTGGGGCGAGGTCGACCTCGACAAATTGCGACAGGTCGAGCCGGGGCTTTGCGTCGCCGCGGTATTGGTAGTCGAAGATCACGCAGGAGGCGCCGCCCCGCCACGGGGCGAGGTCGCAGTACCAGCCGTACCAGCCGCCTTCGAAAAAGCGGATCTCCCGGCGCGTGAGGGGGATTTTTTTGGCGCTGAGCTCGGTGGCCAGGCTGCGGTAGACGTCGCTCGTGGTCTTGCAGTCGTCGAACGTGAAGCGCAGCCGGGCGGGTGCGCCCATGCGAAAGAGGACGGAGCGCACATTGCCGATCTGGCGCTCGTAGGCGGCCCGCCACTCCGCGGCCCGCGCCTCCTCGCGCTGCTTTTGCGCGCGCTGCGCGGCCTCCTGGGCTTTGCAGCGGGCGGAGCTCCTGACGATGCCGAAGAGGAGCCAGGCCCCGAGGGCGGCGGCGCCGAGAATTAGCCAGAGAGTCATGGGCGGGGAGGGCGGCGCGCAGCTTCCGGCGGGCGGGGGGCGGAGGGCAAGCTCTACCGTTTTAGGGGTGACGGTGGCCTGGGGGTTGCCGGGCGGGGGCGGCGGGCGTGAAAATTTCACGCGCGGCGCGGGGGCTTACCGGCTTTTGGGATCGGGCT
>CAYZPV010000081.1:3060-4423 GCA_964480585.1 uncultured Opitutus sp.
GGGGGGGTCTTCCGGGTTTTGGGCCGGGGGGGGGTGGCGGGGGGGGTGGGGGGGGGGGCGGGGGGGGGGGGGAGGCGGGGTGTCCGGCCGGCGGGCAGACCCGTATCCGCCAAAACCCTACAAACCCGATGACCCCCCTCCCTGTGCCCGTGGTACTGGCTCAATCCGCGCTGTTGCTTGCAACGGCGCCCTGGCTCGCCGCCCAGGCGGCTCCCGTGGCGGCGCCCGCGGCGGGCGAGCCGCCGAAGCAGGAGGTCGTGGCGCTGTCGGCCTTCGAGGTGAAGAGCGCGCGGGACTCGGCGTACGTGGCGGACAAGTCGGTGGCGACGACGGGCTTTGCGGCGGACCTGGCGAAGATACCGCTGGCGATCAATGTGGTGACGGCGCAGTTTTTGCAGGATACGGGGGGCGTGGGCTTCAACGGAGCGGCGGCGTACCAGGCGGCGTTTACGACCGACCAGGGCGGGATGGACAATGGCTCGCGCAACTCGGCGGGCATCGACCCGACGGCGGGCGCGGTGACGGGCGGCGAGCCGCTGCGCACGCGCATCCGCGGGCAGCCGATCAATGTGAGCCAGCGCAACGGGCTGCCCTTCAAGTTTGGCTTTGGCACGGAGAATGTAGACCGCATCGAGATCGCGCGCGGGCCGATGTCGGTCTTCATCGGCGGCTCGACGCTCGGCGGCGTGATGAACCTGCTGACGCAGAAGCCGGAGTGGCGGCCGAGCTACAAGTTTGGCGTGCGGGTGGACTCCAACGAGAGCTACCAGGCGCGCGCGGATCTCACGGGGCCGATCGTGGCCGACAAGCTGGCGTACCGGATCATCGCGCAGTACAGCGACGACAATACTTGGCGCGACCTGAGCAGCTCGACGACGCGCTTCATCAACCCGCAGCTCACGTGGCGGCCGTGGCGCAAGCTCACGACGCGCGTGGAGTACGTGCACCGCACGCTGGAGGGCAACATGGTGAGCAACTCGATGCAGTCGACGCGCGCGTACGAGATGGACTACGCCGCGCCGTCGCAGGCGCTGCTCGACCTGGGGCGCAGCCGCGCGGGCGCGCTGGCGGGCGTGCCGTACACGGTGGAGGAGTACCGGGCGCGCATCGGCCGCACGTTTGCCAACTGGCGGCTCGACAAGTACACGATCGACGGGCGCTGGCGCTCGCTCGGCGAGGGGGAGAGCTTCATCGCGGGCGACTGGGCGGGCGGCTTTGATGCCAACCACTTCGGCGCGCACGATCCCTTCTCCACGGAGTACGATCTCATCGAGGGCGAGGCCACGCTCGTGGTGGCGGACTGGCTGGAGCTGCGCGCGCTCGGCCGGTGTCAGGGGAGCGCCGAGAGCGGCACGCGCCGCCT
>CAYZPV010000081.1:4433-21687 GCA_964480585.1 uncultured Opitutus sp.
CGGCCGGTGGGCGACGCAGAAGAGCTACACGACATTTTTCAGCAATGCGCTGCGGCGCTACCCGGATGGCAGCACGCCGCTGCTCTCGGCGACGACGACGGCGACGAAGCGCGAGGAAAAGCCGCTGACGGGCAAGCTGGAGGCGGTGTTCTCCCGGGAGTTTCTCGCGATCAAGCACCGGCTGCTCACAGGGTACGAGGCCTCGTTTCTCCAGGCGTGGTCGGTAAATCCGACATTTAACTTTGCGGCGCTGCCGGGCGTGGCGGCCTCGCCCAACGTGACGGGCAATCCCGCGGCGACGCTCACGGGGGCAAACATCCTCAACTACTTCGATCCGCGCGTGCACACGGTGCCCCACTACGCCTCGATCCTCACCTGGGCGGATGAGACGCTCGCCCCGGGCGTGACGGCGCAGAGCTACTCGCGCACCTTCCCCGAGGCGGGCTACGTGGCGTACAGCGGGAGCTTCTGGAAGGAGCGGATCACGGCCTTTGCGGGCTATCGCAACAGCGTGATCCAGCAATCCTCGTACAACCTGGATCGCAATCGCGGCAAGGTGGCGCGCTTTCTCAACTCGCCGCAGACCTCCACGCAGTCGCACACGCTGGGCGCGACCTTCGAGCCGGCGCCGGGCCTGAGCTTCTACGTGAGCAAGAATGTGGGCACCGAGGCGGTGCCCGCTGGCTCGCTGATCAACGCGGCGGCAGGCTTTACCGCGCTGGTGACTGCCGAGGAGCGCGCGGCCAATCCGGTGCCCGATCTCGAGGGCACGGGCGAGGAGGCGGGCGTGAAGGTGGAGCTCTTCAACCGCCGGCTGATCGGGCGCGTGGGCGTCTTCGACCTCGCGCGGCGCAACACCGTGATCATCGACAACGAGCGCACGGCCAACGACGCGCGCAACGTGGGCACCGCCGTCGACCCCAACCCGGCCACGCAGAATCTCGCGCAGACGCCTCGCGTGCAGTGGAATCGCACGATCGATGGCAACCGCTCGGCGGGCATCGAGGTGGGCTTTACCTGGATGCCCACGCGCAACTACACCGCCACCGTGGAGGCGAGCCACCTGTGGACCAACAAGCTCACGCTCTCGCGCCCGCTCGCGGGCACCGCGCCGACGGCCGCCGCCGCGATCGACTACGCGATCCTCAACGGCCGCCCGCTCGACAACACGCCCGACGACACGCTGCGCATCTGGCAGCGGTACAGCTTTACCGAGGGCGCGGTGAAGGGCGGCTGGGTGGGCCTGGGCGTGCGCCACCAGACCTCGCTGATGCCGCTCGCGAGCAACTCCTCGTGGGGGACGGTGCTGCCGGGCTGGACGGTGTGCGACGCCGCGGCGGGCTACACGCTGAAGGTGCGCGAGCACACGATCGACCTGCAGCTCAACGTGGAGAATCTCACCGACAAGCTCTACTCCGCCGGCGGTCGCACGTGGTCGCCGCCGCAGACGTGGACGTTGCAGACGAACGTGCGGTTTTGAGCGACTCCGCGCGGCGGGCCGGGCGGGTGGCGGCGGAGCGCCGCCCTGCCGGCTCGCCCCGCGGCGGGCGCGGGCGGGTGGCTAGAGGCGTTTGCCGTCGGCCTGCGGGGGCTTGAGCATGTCGCGGAGGTTGGTGAGATTCTTGAGGGTGTTGTACCAGAAGGGCGCGCCGAGGGAGATGAAGACGGCGCTCATGAGGACGCCGAGGAAGCGGGCGGGATCGCAGTAGAAGCCGATGCCCTCGGGCCAGATCGTGAGGTCGATGGCGGCGAGCTCGTCGGTGAGGGTGCGCGCGGTTTTGAGCTGCTGGCGGAGGGCCTCCAGGCGGAGCTCATCGACGATCTCGCGGTAGGCCGCCATGAGCGCCTCGACCTGTGGCACCTGGTGGGCGGTGAGGGCGGCCTGGAGCTCGGTGGCGAAGAGGGCGCTATCGGTGGCGCTGCTGGAGAACTTTTCGAGCGCGGGCCTGGCCTGCGGATGCTTGTCCTTGAAGCGGCGGAGCGACTCGTCGCGGAGGGCGGCGAAGGGAGGTGTGGCGGCATCGGGCGGGGCATCGGCGGCGACGCGGGAGAGCGTGAGGGCATCCACGCGGGCGAGATACGCGGGGTCGGCGGAGAGGCGCTTGAGCAGCGCGAGGCAATCGAGCTGGAAGAGGATGGCGAGGGAGAGGGCGAGGAAGAAGGAGATGGCCTGCATGAGGCGCGTGAAATTATGGGTGGTGTAGCGCGTCATCACGTCGAACTGGAGGCGGAAGCGCGCGAGGAGCGCATCGCGGAGCTCGATGCCGCGATCCTTCAGGTCGGAGAGGAGCTCGTCCTGATTGAGCCACGTCACATCCGGGGTGACGAGGCCGTGCACGAGCGTGCGGAGCTGCTCGGCTTGCGCGAGGCGATGGGCGCCCTCGGGCGTCTTGCCGTAGGTCTCCTGGAGGAGCCAGGCGATGCCCTTGCGGAGGTTGCGCATGCGGAGGGCGGCGAGCGTCTGGATCGCCTGCGAGAGCGTGGTGACGAGGAGGGCGAAGAGCAGGATGATCGTGGAAAAGCCGATCAGGATGCCGAGGGTATTGTTGAGCATGGGAGTAGGGGGAAAGGAGAGCGCGCGCCCCCGGCGCTGAAGTCGCGCGGCGGAGAGCTGGAAACGCGCTCCTGCTCCGAAACGGCGCGCCCGCGCGCGATCTTTCAAGGAAAGCGGCGCGGGGGGCGGATAGCGGGAGGCGTTTTCTTACCGAGGATTTTTGCGGATGCCGATCAGGCGGGTCCTCGCCGCGTTTAACCCTGCCTCAAGTCGGCTATAGCATCGATCAGCAGATCAAGCAGTTTACTCCCGAGCACTCCAGACCACGCCGTGTAGTTCCATATAGTGATATCGCTCGACGGCAGAATCAGGTTAGCAGCCAGGAGAATCGCGAGGGACATACCTACAACACCTAGGATGCCGAGACGGCGAATGCGCTTTGCCGCAAGTTGGCGCTGGTGTTCAGACAGCGCTCGAAACTCGCCTTCCTGACTTTCTGCCAGCAATAAAAGTGACGCCATCTTGCCGAGGTGCAGGTAGCACAGGATTGCAACGAGGATAGGCAGCCAGATGTGGTACGATGCCCAGAAAAAGAGGATTGCGATGAAGGAGAACGACACTTTTGCGATGATTGCGGTCGTGACCTTGCGTTGAAGGAAGCGGACTCCTTGGTTAAGCAGGCCCTTCGCTGGAGGCTCAACGGCGGCGTCGAATACCGGTGTGATCAAGAGGCCGAGCGCGAGCATCGAGCAAAAGGTGTCGATGCCTGAGGCCCCGTTGCCGGCTCCCGCAATGATAGTGGCCAAGGTTACGAGGACGGCCTTGGCGCCACAACTCCACCCGGACGGAACTTGTCGGGTGTCCAGGTAGTTTAGGCCGACGAAGCGGAACCAGTGGTAGCTGCCGGCCCCGAGAATAAGGAAATATACGGAGTACACGCTAATACTAATCGCACTCATGCAAAGAGCCTCGGGTGTGGGTTAGTGCCGGCCTATTGGGACGGGCGATGTAGGGTCAATAGTCCGAGGGAGGTGAGCAGACTCGATTGCACTTTCGCAGCAAACTCCCGAGGCGAAGGGAGGTAGGGCATACTGTGATCAGGGTAAGAAACGCCGCGATCAGTGCGAGCGCGATGCCACGAACTCAATGTGATGCAAGTAAGTATCGGGAGAAAGGCCCTCGTCTGTGGAGGGGGTATCCTGCTCCACACCTCGGGCGCAGGGGGAAGTCAGAGGGAGGCGTCGCGGACGAGGCGGGTGATGAAGTCGGACTTGGCGGCGGTGTAGGCCTCGCGGTCGTGGCGGTGGAGGGTGGCGAGGCGGGTCTTGAGGGTGGCGTAGGCGGCGGCGAGGGCGGAGTCGGCGCGGAGGCGATCGCGAAAGGCGAGGGCGGAGTGCCAGGTGGGGCTGCCGAGGGGTACGAGGTGGAGGTGGTGCGTGCGCGCCGAGGGGTGAGGCTTGCAAAACCAGTGCTCGGTATCGGCGCGGTAGGGAGCGTAGAGGTAGTCGAGCGGGCGGAGGGCGGCGATGGCGGCGGTGGAGCTTGCGAGAGAGGCTACCGGGGCCATGAGGTCGATGACGGGCTTGGCGATGAGGCCGGGGATGGCGGTGCTGCCGATGTGCTCGATGGGGCCCGCGAGCCAGGGGGCGAGGAGGGGCTGCAGCAGGGCGCGCTCCGCGAGGAAGAGGGCGGGCCAGCGAGGATCGTAGGGGACGAGGAGGATCGGCGCGTCGTCGGCGGGGGCGGGCATCGAGGGCGCGAGGGTGAGCGGAGCGCACGGGAGCTCAATCGCTATCGCGCGGCGAGGGTTGCAGGCAAAAGCGGTAGCTGGGGCGGGCGAGAGGGCGGTGAGGCCGGGCGGGTGATGAAGCCATGGCCGCGAGTGTCACCGGTGGCGGAGCGCGTGGCCGAGTGGGCAGGCGGCCCGGCGGGCGCGGCTGCTGCCCCAAGGGCTGCGGGCGGGCGATCGAGGCTTAGGCGGCGGTGGCGGCGGCCAGGCGCGCGGGGCGTGGAGGGGCTGGGGGCGTGCGGCGGGGGGAGGCCGAGGCGGGTGGAGGCTGGGGGGTGGCGCGGGCGCCGGCGAGGGTGAGCACGTCGTCGACGGAGTGCTGGAGGGTGACGGCGCCGGCGGTGAGCTCGGCGCAGCGGGTGAGGTTGCCCTCGGTCTCGGAGCGCGTGGCGCGGGTGAGCGTGTCGATCTCGCGCACGGAGGCGTTTACCTGCTCGATGCCGCGCATCTGCTCGGCAGAGGCCTGGGCGATGCCCTGCACGAGGGCATCGACCTGCCGCACCTGGTCGTGGAGCTCGGAGAGGCGCTCGGAAACTTGGGCGCAGAGGCGGGTGCCGGCGGCAGTCTTGCCCAGCGAGTCATCGATCTTGGCGGCGGTGTCGCGGGAGGCGGCGGTGACGCGCTGCGCGAGGGTGCGGACTTCCTCGGCGACGACGGCAAAGCCCGCGCCATGCTCGCCGGCGCGGGCGGCCTCGACGGCGGCATTGAGGGCGAGGAGATTGGTCTGAAAGGCGATGCCCTCGATGGTGGAGATGATCTGGGCGATGCTGCGGGCGGAGGACTCGATGGCGGAGACGGCCTCGACCATGGTGGCGATCTGCTGCGCGCCCCGCTCGGCGGAGAGACGCGCCGTCTCCGCGAGCTGGCGGGCGCGGGCGGCGTCGTCGGAGTTGTTTCTGGACTGGCTGCTGATCTCCTGGAGCGAGGTGGAGGTATCCTGGAGGGAGGCGGACTGCGCACCGGCGCCCTGGGCGATGGCCTGGCTGGCGTGCGTGATCTGGGAGGTGGCAGCGGCGAGGACGCGGGAGGAGGCGGCGAGCTCGGTGGCGACGCGGCGGAGGAGGGCGCTGGTGCGGCGGGCGCCGACCCAGGAGAGGAGAATGGCGAGGGTGAAGCTGCCGAGGACGAGGAGCGCGATGGAGGTGATGGCGGTGCGCGCGCTGCGATCGGCGCCGGCGGAGGCGGCGCGGCCGGAGGCCATGTTCCACTGCAGGATGCGATCGAGGCTCTCGCGGAAGAGGGCATTGGCGGGCTCGAGCTTGCGGGCGAGGAAGGCATCGGCGGCGGCGCGATCGCCGGCGGCGACGAGCTGGAGGTACTCGACGCGGAGGGCGAGGTAGGCCTCGAGCTCGAGGGAGGCGCGGGCGAAATCGGCCTGCGCGGAGGAGTCGCGCACGGTGGCGGCGTAGGCGGTGAGCTCGGTCTTGGCGAGGGCGAGATTCTCATTGGCCGCGGCGACGAAGCGCTCGCGCTCGGCGGGGGAGTCGGCATCCTTGGCCATGAGGAGGCGGCTGTAGCAGCGCATGAAGTAGTTATTGGCCATGCCGGCGTGGGCGATGCCGGGCATGAACTCGGTGTCGACGGCCGAGACCGTCTCGCGGAGGGAGCGGAGGCGCACCAGGGCGACGCTGCCGACGATGCCGAGCAGGAGCAGGAGCGTGATGCAGATGAGGGCGACGCGCCGCGCGATCGACCATTGGCGCGACGAGGCGCGAGCGGAGGAGGCTGATCCTTTTACCATGGAGATGAGGGGCCCGGGCGGCTCGGCGGAGCGGAGCGCGCGGCGGGGAGGCGTGGCTAGTGGCGCTGAGGGAGGGCGGGAGGGGGCGCTCTCAGGCGCGGCGGCGGCGGGGGACGTGAGCGGGCCTGCCCGGGCGCGGGCCGCTGCGCCGGGAGGGGCGGCGGGCGCGAGCGATGACGGTCGCGCTACGGCACGCGGTGGCGGGAGGGCCTTTTTTCTTCATCTCTCTCTCACTCGGTGGGCGCGGGCGCATCTTTATCTTTCATTGGCTGAGTACATGTACTCACGGCGGCTCGGGAGGGCCGTAAATGCGGCAGGTCCCGCCGGCGGCGAGCCGGCGGGACCTGAGGCGGCGAGGAGGAGCGGGCGTATCCGCTAGCCAGATACCCGGGCGGGGCAGGGAGGGCGTGCGGGGGAGCGGGAGGGCGTGCGGTCTCCCGGAGTCTCCCCGCGCGCCCCGGAGCCTGGGGCGGCGCCTGACGGGCGGGGCTGGCTAGGGACCCCAGGTGAAGGTGACGCCGGCGCCGGCCTTGCCCTGCCAGTCGTCTTTGCCGGGCTTGGTGGCCCACTCGTAGAAGACGCTCACGGGGTACTTGAGGCTGGTGGCGGTCTTGAGACGGATGGTGAGGGAGAGGCCGGCGGCCTTGGCATCGCCGAGGGCGGAGGAGGCAGTGTAGCGGTAGTAGGGCGCCCAGAAGAAGCGGGCCTCGTCGGCCGCGTCGACGCCCGGGAGCTTTTTGTACCAGTCGGCGCGGTGGGAGACGACGAAGGCGGCCGTGAAGGGGTAGGCGGTGCCGCTTTGCAGGTCGCCATAGCGCACGCTCTTGCTCTCGGAGACGGCGGCGCGGGAGGGATCGGTGGAGGAGGTGGCGAGGAGCTTGCCGAGGGCGACGAGGGGGAGATCGGCGAAATTGGACTGGCGGCGGGCCTCGGCGGAAAAGACGAGGGAGAGCTGCTGGCCGAAGAAATCGCCCATCCAGTCGAGGCGGCGCAGGTAGAGACCATAGGAGGCGCTGCCGTAGGCGCTGCGATGGCGCGCGGTGCGGAGCTCGAGTTGGGGATTGGCCGTGGGGGAGAGATGCTCGACGGAGTCGTACGTGCCGCCGGCCTGGATGGTGAAGGAGTGGAGGGGGCCGATCTTGTCGCCGGCACTCAGGGAGGTGGTGGGGGTGAGCGTCCAGTTGGCAAGCAGGCCAGCCTCGAGGGAGGGCGTCTTATCGAACTTGAAAAACTCCTCGAGGCCATTGACGGCTTTGACCTTCACGTTGGCGCCGGCGGTGAAGATGCGTTTGCCGCTGATCGTGCCGACAGGCAAAGGAGCGGAGTATTCGCGATCCCTGGGCGCGCCGTTGTGAAACACGTACCAGCCGGTGAGGGCCTTGTCCTTGGTGGAGAGCTTGGCGCTGAAGTCGCTGAAGGGCTTGTCGTCGCCGGTGGAGGCGAAGAGCTCGCGGGGGCCGGCGGTGTCGATGATGATGAAGGCGTGGGCGGCGGGCGCGGCGGCGGCGAGGAGGGCGAGGGCGGCGAGGGCGCGTGCGCGGGGGCGGGCGGGATTAGACATGGTATTGGGCCTCGGCGTGGCCGATGAAGTTCTTGGTTTCGACGGTGAGGACGGAGGGGGTGCCCCCGGCGATGGCGAGGGCGAGGGAGAGGGCGCCCTTGAGGTTGGGCTCGTTGCGCGAGCGGCAGGCGGCGTGCACATCGAGCGGGCTGGCGACGGGGAACTGCTCGAAGGTGCGCACGTAGGCGCCGTTTTTCTCGTCGCGCGACCAGCCATCGACGTAGCGGCCCTCGAGCCACACGCCCGTCGCGTAGAAGGAGACATCGGGATCGAGCTTCATCGCGAGGCTGATCTTGCGCGGGGTGGGCGCGCCGCGGGTGGCGAGCGCGGCGTTGGCGGTGGCGGCGGCGGCGCGGATGGCGTGCTCGGAGGGGGCGATGGAGCGCGTGGCGTCGCCCAGCGGGGCGAGCACGAGATTGGTGGCGCTGTGCACGCGGATGCCGCGCAGCCAGGCGGGCGGATCGGTGAGGGTGGTCTGGGCGACGATGGGCGAAATGACGGCGATGGCCGGGCCGGAGGGCGGCTCGGCGACAAAGTCGTAGTCGGCGATGCCATCGGCCGGCGGCGCCGGGTGGAAGCGAGGCAGGAGGGTGGCGTGGTGCCAGCCGCCGCTGTTGACTTCGCCGAGGGCGTTGATGACGAGCACGGGGGGCAGGCTCTTGAAGAGCAGGAGATCGACGGTGTGGACGTGGAGGATAGGTTGCATGGGAGGAAGCAGGAAAGCAGTGACACCCCCCGAAACGCCCACGCCGCGCGGCGTCTTTCAAAAAACATCCGTAAATCCAAAAAAGCGCGCCGCGCGCCGCGCGCCGCGATGGCGACGCCGGCCCGCGCGGGGAGGCGGCGAGGCAGGGCAGGCGGCGGTGGAGCGCGGAGGCCGGATAAACATACCGGAAAACAAGTACCTGAAAACGAGTCATGGAGTCCCCGGGTAGTCCGCGCGAGGAGCGCGGCTCATGGATGCGGGGCGGGAGGGCGGAGCGGCGTGCAACTGTCGGAAATGTCAGCCGCCTGGGCGTGACGGGCGGGCGCCGGGGCGTTTTGCTACGGATGCTGCCACCCCTCTCGTTTTCTTTCCGCGCCAGCGCGATCGGCGCGGGAGGCGAATGCTCCACCCCTGATTGATCGTCAGCGACTGCTGCGTCCGCCTTTTGCCGAGGGGGGGACTTAACCCCAACTCGTCTCCAGTCAATGAATACACTGCTGCGCTCGTGCCAGCGGGGGCTGCTGCCTGCCCTGCTGCTGCTGATCTGTTCGTTTGTGCTGCCTGTGCGCCTCGCGGCGCAAGGCGCTGCCGGCTCCATCCAGGGCCGCATCTTCAACCCCGTGAGCGGCGAATATGTCCGCAATGCCGAGATCCGGCTGGAGGGGACCAACCAGGTGACGTACTCGGAGGGCGACGGCTCGTTCTCGTTTGCGAGCGTGCCGGCGGGCTCCCGCACGATCCATATCACCTACGCCGGATACAATGCGGTGCGGGAGACCTTTACCGTCGAGGCCGGCCAGACGGCGGTGCGCGACATCTCGCTGACGAGCACGGCCGCGGCGAGCCCGAGCGCGAGCACGGGGCCGGGCGGAGTGGTGAAGCTCACGACCTTCACGGTATCGAGCGAGCGCGAGGGCAATTCCAAGGCGATCATGGACCAGCGGCGCAACATGGATATCAGCACCTCGGTGTCATCCGACATCTTCGGCGACGTGACGGATGGCAACGTGGGCGAATTCCTGAAGTACCTGCCCGGCGTCGATCTCGACTACGTGGAGTCGGAGGCGCGCGGCCCGCGGCTCGGCGGCATGGACTCGCAGTACGTGGGCGTCTCCTTCGACGGCATCACGACCGCGAGCGCCGACGCCAATCGCGGCGGCGGAGAAAACTCGCGCGCGACGAGCTTCGAGGGCTTTGCCATCACCTCGATCGAGTCGATCGAGATCAGCCGCACGACGAGCGCCGAGTCGCCCGCCAACTCGCCCGCCGGCACGATCAACATGAAGACCAAGCGCGCCTTTGACCGCAAGGGCCGCCAGTTTACCTACAACGGCAGCCTGAACTTCAACGCCGAGGAATTCACCTGGCGGCGCCGGCCCGGGCCCGACGAGAACGAGAACTACAAGTGGAAGCCCAATCTCTCCCTCTCGTACTCCGATGTCTTCCTGAATCGCCGCCTCGGCGTGCTCCTGGGCGTGAGCCGGGCGCACTCGTACACCGAGCAGTACGACATCAACATGGACTACAACCGCACGCCCATCGAAAACGCGACTGCGGCCAACTACGACCCGCGCCCCATGGTGATCCGCCAGCTCAATTTCAAGGATGGCCCCAAGGAGATCCAGAAGGATGCGGTGACCTTCACCGCCGATTTTCGCGCCACCCCGCGCCTGGTGCTCTCCTTCACCGGCATCTACACCTTCACCGAGGGCGAATTCTGGAACCGCAACTTCACCTGGATCGCCGCGCTCAACAACAACAACGCCGCGCGCGGCCGCCACCGCGTGGGCGGCGACGGCATCACCACGATCATCGCCACGCCCACGGCGCAAAACATCGAGCCCCGCCTCGACAATGGCGGCGGCAGCTCCGCCAAGCTCACGTACACGCGCACCTTTGCCCCCAAGTTCGAGTACAAGCTGCAGGATTGGACGATCGACGGCGTGGCCTCGTACTCCAAGTCGATCAACAACTACGAGGCCATCGAGTACGGCTTTTCCGAGGTCGACAGCGTGGGCTCCGTGGCCAGCGCGTGGACGGCGACCCGCCCGCACAAGGACTCCTGGGAGTGGACGATCCGCCAGACCGGCGGCCCGGACTGGTACGACCTGCGCAGCTTCACGGCCCCGCCGACGGCCAATGCCGCCACCCGCGCCCGCTCCTCCGGCACCATGATCGAAAACTCGGGCCGCACGTGGACGACCGAGATCTACAATGCGCAGCTCAATGCGCGCTGGGCGCTGCCCATCCTCCGCGAGTTTCCCACCGCGCTGAAGTTTGGCGGGCAGTGGAACGAGGAAAACCGCCTCGTGAGCCACATGGACGAGTGGTTCATCTGGTCCTACACCGGCCCCGGCGGCAACACGATGCGCGTCAACCCCACCACCGGCGCCAACGAGGTCGCCACGCCCGGCCACTGGGCCAATCTGGGCTTTGTGGCGCCGCACGAGTTTGACATGGGCACCACCAATGCGCTCACCGTCTACAATACCGCCGGGGTGCAGGGCATGCCCCCGCGCGCGGACCGCAACCGCATCGCCGCGCTGATGCGCGACCAGCCGCAGCTCTTCAGCCACACCGGCACGCCCGACAACTACTACAACAACTTCGTCGTGCGCCCGCGCAATTTCCGCCAGACGGTCACCGCCGCCTACGTGCAGGCCGACACCCGCGTGACCGCCAAGCTCCAGCTGCGCACCGGTATCCGCGTGGAGAATACGCACAATCGCTTCAAGGAGATCGATCCGCGGCTGGACGCGGAGGTGGACGCCGCCGGCTATCCCACCAATACCGCCGGCCGCGCGACGACCTTCGAGGGCCTGGAGTACCAGTTCTTCAGCAAGCCCCCCGTCACCCGCGAATCGGAGTACCGCAACTACTTCCCCTCCGTGATGGCCAAGTACCGCTTCACTCCCGCGCTCGAGTGGCAGGCGGGCTTCAACAAGGCGATCTCCCGCCCCCCGCTCGACAACCTCACCGGCGTGTGGCAGATCGACGAAGTCAACGAGCGCGTGACCGCCACCAATGGCGACCTGCAGCCCGAGTACTCCAAGAACTACCAGACCCGCCTCGCGTACTACTTTGGCGGGCGCTCGCCTGGCCAGATGTCGCTCGCGCTCTCGCAAAACGACATCCGCAACCTGCGCGAGACCTACGACTTCACGCCCGAGGAGTTTGGCGTCACCGATCCCGAGTACGGCACGTACGTCTTTCGCGCCACCCGCAACAGCGATGAGGTGCGCCGCTTCCGCAACCTGGAGGCGGTGTACAGCCAGACGCTCGGCTTTCTCCCCGAGCGGCTTCGCGGCACCAATATCAACCTCAGCTACACCCGCTCCTACGCGAGCCAGCGCCGCAACAACCTCGCGCCCCACCGGCTCACCGCGCGCCTCGGCTACGCCTACCGGCGCTTCAACGGCACCTTCGGCATGGTGTACCGCGACGTGTCGCCCGCGGGCAACTACGGGAACTTCAAGGACAAGCTCACGCAGTTCGACGTGTCGCTGAATTTCCGGGTAAACCGCTGGCTGTCGCTCTACGTGCAAGGCCGCAATATCACCGGCAAGCCCGTGAAGTGGTACTGGTCGCCGCCGGGCGTGGAGGAGGGCGTCGATGCCCACCTGCGCCAGGTGCAGGAGTACGGCGCCAACTGGGTCTTCGGCATCAAGGGCACCTTCTAGCGCCCCACGCGCCGCCCGCCCCGCGCCCAGCGCCCGGGCGGGCGCAGTCGCCGGGCCGGGCCCGGCTCGCGCGCGGCGGGCCGCGGCTCAGAGGCGCAGGCCGGTCTTGCCGTTGAGCTTGAGGCGCGCGGTGATGGCGTAGCCGGAGGCGCAGAGGCGATCCATGATCCTCGACTGCGGGTCGCGCGAGCCGCCGGACCGGGGAAAGCCGGCATCGAACAAGTCGATCCGCAAGCGGCGCTCGTTAAACGCGTGATGCAGCACGCAGACGGCGCCGTCGGGCGTGAGCTTGCGGGCTTGGAAACGCCAAAACGGAAAGTCCTCCACGATCTCCAGGACCACGGAGGCATCGGCGTACTGCAGCCGCTCCGGATACGGCTTTATAAATCGGAAGTGCTCGACCCACGGCATGGCGGCACTGTCGCCCGCGCCGCGGGCGGGTCAAGTGTCCATCCGTACACGTTGCTGACAAGTTATCCACACTCCGGGAGGGGCTCGCGGTGCGGGGGCGGCGCGCGGGCTCCGGCGCAGGGTGGGGGCAGGCGGGGGCGGAGCGCGCGTACGTAGTTTGCGCAGGCCGAGAGGCTAAATCTACCGGGGGGATGGCCGAAGTAGGTATGCTTCATGTCATGGATTACCTTGTGCTTACAGTCGGTGTGGTGGCGGCGTTTTGCGCGTTGCACCTCTGGCTGCGCGCGCGGGGGAGCGTGGGGCGATTTCCCGTGTGGACGGGGGTGGCGCTGGGCGTGGTGCTGGTGAGCGGGTGGCGGTACACCGAGTACAAGGAGCAGATCACGTACGAGCGCGTGCGCGCGATGGTGGAGGGATTTCCTCCCACGTATGCGCGGGAGCTGGAGCGGATGGGGCATGCGCAGATCGGCCTGGAGACGGCGGACTCCGATCCGGCGTACCTGGAGATGATCGGCGCGCAGAAGCGCTGGCTGGAGGCCAATGCCTCGGTGGCGGATATTTACACGATGCGCAGGCTGCCGGATGGCCGGGTGGCGCTGGTGCTGGATTCTGAGACCGACTACGATCGCGATGGCCGCTACGCGGGCGAGCGGGAGCAGCGCACGCGGATCGGCGAGATCTTCGAGAAGGAGCTGCCCGCGCTGGAGGAGGCCTTTGCGGGGCGGCCGACCTTCATGGACAAGCCGTATACCGACCGCTGGGGGCACTGGGTGAGCGCCTTTGTGCCGATGCGCGATGCGAGCGGGCGGGTGGAGGCGGTCTGCGGGGTGGATTATCCGGCCGATCGCTGGCTGCAGGCGATCGCGGTGGCGCGGCGTCATGCCATGGGGATCACCCTGATCCTGGCGGTGCTGCTCCTCGCGGGCCGGGCGATCATCGCGCTGCTCGAGTCGGACCTGCGGCGGCGGGAGGAGGCGGAGGCGCGCGTGCGGCAGTTCAACGCCGAGCTGGAGGCGCGCGTGGCGGCGCGCACGGCAGACCTGGAGGCGACGCACCGGCAGCTGGTCGATGCCTCGCGCCGCGCCGGCATGGCGGAAGTGGCGACCAATGTGCTGCACAGCGTGGGCAACGTGCTCAATAGCCTCACGGTCTCCACGAGCCTGCTGGGCGCGGAGACGCGGGGGCTGCGGCCCGAGCGGCTCCTGCGCGTGGCGGAGCTGCTGCGGGAGCAGGCGCCGAGCTCGCCGACATTTTTCACGGAGGATCCCAAGGGGCGGAAGATCGTGCTGTATGTCGAGCAGCTGGCGGGGAGCTTCGGGGCGCAGCGCGATAAGCTGCTGGCCGAGATCGAGGCGCTGCGCAAGGCGGGGGAGCACATGCGGTGCATCGTGCAGTCGCAGCAGGGCTACGCGCGCCGGGGCGAGGCCGACGAGAGGGCGGATGCGCGCGAGCTGGTGGAGGATAGCCTGGCGCTCAGCGCCGATCTCATCCAACGGCACGAGGTGCGCATCGTGCGCGAGCTGGCAGCGCCGGGCGGGCTCATGGTGGAGAAGCACAGCGTGCTGCAGATCGTGGTGAATCTCGTGCGCAATGCGTGCCAGGCTTGCGCCGCGGGCGGCCAGGGCGAGCGGGTCGTGCGGGTGAGCCTCGTCTCCTCGCCCAGCGGCATCGAGATCGCCGTGGCCGACAGCGGGGTGGGCATCGCGGCGGAGGTGATGCCGCGGCTCTTTACGCATGGCTTTACGACCCGGAAGGAGGGGCACGGCTTTGGCCTGCACTCCGCGGTGGCGGCGGCGCGCGCCCTGGGCGGCTCGCTCACGGCGCACAGCGACGGCCCGGGCCGCGGCGCGACCTTCCGCCTCCGCCTGCCCGTCGCCGCGCCCGCGGCAGCGCGGGCGCCGGAGCTGGTGGCGGCGTGAGGCGGCGCTGAGTTTTTCCCGTCCGTGGGAAGCCCCGCAGCGGTAGGGCATCACGGGACTTCGTACACCTCGACGATGGCGAGGCCGCTAGGTTTCCCGTCGCGGGATACTGTCATAATACTTTGAAATCCGGTATTTAGGCAACGTGGTGAGGCTTTCTAGTAATCTGTTAACATGAACCGTGTTCCCATCACGCGCACTGCGTCTCTCAAATTCGACATCTACCAATCGTTATCTTCTTAAGGATAGTTGAAGATGCGGAAAGAGAAGATGTGCCGGTGGGGTTTGCGCGTTTCCACCCATTTACAGCGTTTGAAATAGGTCGAATGTTTCATGAGGCGACTTTCGGGAGTTCTCCCATATGATTTGGAACATCTGACTGCTACTGTACACGCACCACAACCACTGTGACGACGCATATGGGGCGCATTGTTGACAGTTCCTGCCAATTTTTGTTTTTACATATTTTTTAACTGTTCGTTTAGGAAATTAACTGAAATACTTTTTTGTCCTTTTTGGTTTTCGTTCCAGCTTTACTCATTCGCCTGCCATGAAATCGCCGCTCAAGTTCGAGTTCGTCTACTCGGATCGCTACGTACCGGGCCAGCCTGTGCCCGCGAATCCTGCTTCAAACTGGATGGACGTAGGTTCGGACGCGCAGGAAAATGGCTTGAATGTGGTTCTGGATGCTACCTCTCGCAGAGATCAAGAGGTTCTGCCCGACGCCTACATTCAAGCGCAAGTGGCTTCTCTTCGCGGCGAATAACACATTACTAGGTAGTTTCTGCTTGGAAGGTTAGGAACGAGCGTGCCATTTGTAGGTATGCTCCCCTCTAGTGGTAGTTTGGCACTTGCCCTTCCGGCCGTTCGCAAAGCTGTCGAGCTTTGGAACCAGAAGCCCGGGCAACTGTGGGGTGCACTCGCAAAGCTCGACGAGGAACGGTTTTCCACTTGCATAGACTTGGTGGACAGAGTTTTTGACGGTGACCTTCTTCCCAAAGATCCGGGTCCATACAAGCGGCTCGCAGCTTTCGTTGTGGGCACCCAGTATATTGCTCCCTACGATTGGCCAAGTAATTTCCGTTCAGATATTTGGGATCCTCGTTTGGCTGTTTGGTCTGTCGGCCCGCTGGGTGCGATGCTCCTAAACAACACCACTCCGAGGCTGCCTCCGGTGATCTTCCCAACACTTCACGTTCAAGTGGAGGTGCTTGCGCACATTCGCAAAATTGGGGTGTCCGGAAGAAGACAACTGCCTAAACTGGAAATAGATGTTTTTGCTGAACGGGTGGGAAACCTAGCCCATATCTTCGAGATTTCAGCCTACGCCAGCTATCCAAATCCAGATAGGTTGGGCGAATTCCGGGAGCTAACCGCCAGCTGCCTTATCCCCCCGTCTTGGACCGATGATTTTGCACTCGACCGATACTTTTTGAATCGGAAGTTTTACGATTTCAGCGACGATCGGTCGGTGTAAATTTCGACATAGATCGCGGTCTGGCCTGACTAATTTAAAAGTCAGACCGTACTGCCCTCGAGAGAGCTTAACATGCGCGGTAGCCAGACGCTAGTGTGAGAAGGAATGCGGTCTTTGCTATGTCTGTCGGTAGCTGCCGATTGGCACCCATGTGCGTGGCAGTTTTCGGAGTGCCGCTAAGGCCAGACGGTTATTATTGATGAGCGTGCAACGCGGGTCAGACTTCGCGTCGGAGAGATGGAAGTGGCTGCGCCTAGGGCGGCCTTGAGGTCCTGAGCTGCCGACCGGTGGCGAGGAAGGGCCGAGCCTTCTTTCGGGGGACTCCTCAATCGGAGCCGCGAAGAGTGGCACCCATAAGGAGACCGGCAGCGGCTCCGAGTGGGGTGGCGAGGCCGTAGACATCGCCCGTGAGGAGGGCAGCGAGACCTGCTCCGGTGACGACGAAGAGAGTGGGCCAGATGTTACGGTGGAGGCCGAGTATCCGATGGCGGCGGGGCGAGTGGAGCATGAAAGCATAGTACACAGTAAGCGGTGCATAGCGCAAATACAGAAAATCCAGGCTCACGAGGGAGGCTCGGAAGCTCGGGGTCGGCCGGCGGCCAATGGCGCGGGACGCGCGGGCGCTACATGATCGTCCAGCCGCCGTCGACGCTGAGGCTCTGGCCGGTGATGTAGGAGGCGCTGTCGGTGACGAGGAAGAGGGCGGGGCCGATGATTTCGTCGCGGTGGCCGATGCGCTGGAGGGCGGTCTTGGCGGCGAGGCGCTGGATGAAGGCGGGGTCGGCTTGCTGGACTTGGGGGCTGGGGAAGGGGCCGGGGGTGACGGCGTTGAAGCGCACGCGGGCGGGGCCGTAGTGGACGGCGAAGTAGCGCGTCATCTGGAGGATCGCGGCCTTGTTGGCGCCGTAGTCGATGGGGTTGGGCGTCATCGGCGCGACGTAGATGCGGGGATCGGGCGCGACGAGGCCGTACATGCTGGAGAAGAGGACGACGGAGCCGCCGCCGCGGGCCTTCATCGCCTCGGCGACAGTGCGGCAAAACTCGAAGGTGGGCGGGAGGGCCCGGGTGAGGGTGGTGGCGAAGGTCTGCGCCGACATCTCCTCGAGCCGCTGGCCGCTGGAGGAGGCAAAGACGAGGTGGATCACGGCATCGGGGGTGCCGTGGGTGCGGAGCAGCGCGGGGAGGTGGGTGGAGACGGCGTCGATGGCGCAGAGATCGAGGGCGGCGGCGGCGGTGTGCCGGAGCTGGTGCTCGGCGATGAAGGCCTCGGCGCGGCCCGGCTGATCGAGGCAGAGGACGGTGGCGCCGGAGCGATCGAGCTCGGCGGTGATGGGGCCGCCGAGGTGGCCGGCGCCGCCGGTGACCCAGATGTGTTTACCTTCGAGTGAGGACCAGGCTTTCATGAGAGAGGGAGGTGAGGGAGGGGAGCGTGGGCGGAGGAGCGGGAGCGATCAATCGCCGGCGAGCTGGGCGGGG
>CAYZPV010000082.1:0-18429 GCA_964480585.1 uncultured Opitutus sp.
CCGCACCGTTGGGGCCGACGATGCCGATCTTGTCGCCGCGCTCGATGCGCACGCTCAGATCCTGCACGATGGGACGGTCGCCATAGCTAAAGCCCACGTTTTCACAGGTGATCACCTTGAAGCCGCTGCGCTCGGCTTCCTGCGCGGTCATTTTGGCCGTGCCGGTGCGCTCGCGGCGCTCGGCGCGCTCGGCGCGCATCACCTTGAGGGCATTGATGCGATTTTGCGCGCGGGAGCGCTGGGCCTTTACACCGCGGCGGATCCAGACCTCCTCCTGCGCGAGCTTCTTATCGAACTGCGCGCGCTGCACTTCCTCGGCCTCGAGCACGGCCTGCTTGCGCACGAGGAAGGTGTCGTAATCGCAAGCCCAGCCGATGAGCTTGCCGCGATCCACCTCCACGATACGGGTGGCGAGCTTGCGGAGAAACGCGCGATCGTGCGTGACGAAGAGGAGCGCCCCACCCCACTCGAGGAGGAAATCCTCGAGCCACTTGATCGACTCGAGATCGAGGTGATTGGTCGGCTCGTCGAGCAGCAGCAATTGGGGGGCCTCCACGAGCCCGCGCGCAAGCAACACACGGCGCTTCTGCCCCGCAGAAAGCGAGGCAAACTCCGCGGTGGCAGGCAGGCCCATCTTCTCGATGAGGCGCTCGACGCGATCATGGCGCTCCCAGTCATTGTGCTCCTCGTAGCTGCCACCCTCGCCCTCGACGACAGTTTGCACCGTACCGGTGAGGCCGACGGGCACCTCCTGCCGCAGCGTCGAGATCACGGCATCCGGCGGAGAACGGAAAACCTGGCCCTCATCCGGCTTCAACTCGCCGGAGATGACCTTCATGAGCGTAGACTTGCCCGCGCCATTGCGGCCAACGAGACACACGCGCTCTCCGCGGTCGATCTGAAGATTGACGTGATCGAGCAGTGGCGCGCCGCCGAAGCTCAGGCTAACATCGAGAAGACTAACAATGGCCATGTGAACCGACCAGCGTCGCGCCCCGGCGCGGCAAAGGCAAGGCAGGCGTTTGAGAGAGACGCGCCTACCCTGCCGAAGGCCCGGCAAGAGGGGCAAGCCCCCGGGTGCCCAGCTGACGCCGCCCCACCTGAGGCGCGGCGGCCCCAGGCTCAGGGCTCGTAAGTCACCGGTTTGCCGCTGCGCAGCCGGACGGTGAGGGGCTTGCCTTGCTCGAAACGAAGGGCGCGGTAGTTTTCGCCTGCCACGGGAGTGATCGTGCGGACGTATTTATCGGGGCCCACGAGGTCATTGTACGTCGCGGTGCGCTTGCCGTTTTCCAAGTAGTATTGATCGGCAGCCGCCGAGAGCTGCCGGAGGTTATTGAGCACAGCCTTTTCCTGAGAGCTAGTGCGGACCTTGTCCATGGCCGGGATCGTCATCGCCGCGAGCAAGCCGACCGTGACGGGATTATAGAGCGCAACGGCCGCCAGCTCCTGCTTGTACGAGCGATTGTAATACGCGCGGATGAGGATGCCATCGTCGAGGTGGACGCGCGTCATCACGAGCGGCCGATCAGCCGGCGGTATGTTTGCGACCACGATGCGCAATACCTTCAGCACCTCAGCAGGGAGATGCGCATTGAGTGTCTCGATCCGCTTGAGCTGGGTGATAAATTTCGGGCTGATGTAGCTCAATCCGTTGCCCTCCGTGCCGACATGCTGCAACGCCTGCTGAAACTCAGCGGTCTGGGCGAGACCCGATTGCTGCTCGCGACAGCGCTTAAGGAAGGCGGCCGAGCTCGCGACATAGAGAGTAGAGCCATCGACGACAAACGCCGGGCGGATACCCGGCAGCAGGTCGCTTCCGGTCTCGTAGATATGAGCGGTGCCCTCATCACGGCGCGTGAGCTCCTTCTCCTGAGCCAACGAGGGCTCGATTATCGAGCCGATACCCTCGATGCACAGCACAAACGACATGCTCGGAATAACCACGCCTGAACGCCCGGGAAAACGAATGGTCTCCTCAGCATCCGCCGTGAGGATAAACGCGCTGCGGCCTTTGAAGCCGTAGATCAGATCAAGGATGGAGAACATCGCCTTCTCGCTGGCCTCCTTGATCAGGGCCTCCATCTGATTGCTCATGGGATCGCCCGCCACCTTGGCAACCACAGCCTTCACGGTCTTGTAGGCCTCACCGATATCGAACTCCGACTCCATGTAGACTATCGTGTCCGCTGGAGCGAGGCCCACATGTTTGAAAGGCGCAGGCTTGCCGCCGAGGGCTTTCATAAGGCCGGTGCGCTCACCCTTGTCGTAGAAAAACGCCCGGTTGCGGAAATAGCCCGTGCCATCCGGCACTGAGCTCACCCCCAGCGCCTTGACGCCTGTGAAGCCGAGCGTTTGCGCGAGGTCGGCAAGATTCAGGTGCTGCATCAGCGCCAGCTCAGGCGAGTCCTTGGCGGTCTCACTGAAGATCGACTGCATCTGAGTCGCGACCTTGGTGACATCGCCCTCAATATCGACGTAGCCATACATTGTGCCGCCAAGCTCGAGCTGCTTGGTCACGGCGAGGAAACTTTTGCTCCGCTCGGCCTCTTTTACCACATCGATCGTGGTGGCTTTCGGGGCGGGCGGCGGAGTCGCGGCGGCGGCGGCCGCAGGCTTTTCCGGCTGTTTCTGGCAGGCCGCGACGGCAAACGACGCGGCTACGAGGGCAAGGCGCAGCAGTAGGTTCATGGTTGGCAGGAAAGGAGCGTGGACGTATCCCTGATAAAAGACTAGAACGATGTCATCGCCTCCACCCGTTTCTCGCTATAATGTTACCGGGATAGGAGTATCCGCCCTGACGCTGGCCCAGACTCGGGACCTGATCGTCTCCGTGCGGGGCCAGCTCCGACGCGGCTATGTCTGCCTCGCCACCGCACACGGCCTCACCGAGGCGCAGCGCGATCCCGAGCTGAAGGCGATCTACAACGCCTCATGGCTCACCACGCCGGATGGCATGCCGCTGGTGTGGCTGGGCCCGCCAGGCGTGGAGCGAGTGTACGGGCCCGAGCTCATGCTCGCGGTATGCGATGCCGGCCGAGCGAAAGGGCTGCGCCACTATTTCTACGGCGGTGTGCCGGGAGTCGCCGACGAGCTGCGCCGGAGACTGGTGGATCGCTTTCCTGGGCTCGAAGTCGTCGGCGTCTTTACCCCGCCCTTTCGTCCGCTCGATGCGGCGGAGAGCGCCGCACTCCAAGCCGACATCGCACGCGCCCGGCCCGATGTGGTGTGGGTGGGAATCAGCTCGCCCAAGCAAGAGAAGTTCATGGCGCGCCACGCGCCGGCGCTGGAAGCGGGCGTATTGATCGGCGTGGGAGCCGCCTTCGACTTTCACAGCGGGCGCATCCGCCAGGCGCCGCGCTGGATCCAGCGCGGCGGACTGGAATGGCTCTTCCGGCTCTGCGTCGAGCCGCGCCGGCTCGCGCGGCGCTATGGCGTGGTGGTGCCCCTTTTCGCGCTACGCGTCATCGCGCAGCGCCTGGGTATCAAGCGATATCCCCTCGCGGGCAGCTGATTCAAAGCACGCGCCGCAGCGCCTCGCGGCCCGCCTGGGTGACGAGGGCATAGGTATGCCGGGCATCGCGCCAAGCGGCGACCGTCATATTGCCTTCCGCCGTGATGACCTCGCGAAACTCGCTCGTTGCCGAGCCAGTTCCCCCGGCGGTCGCGTAGAGATGAAACCATACCCCTTCGCGCTGGAAGCAGATCTCAAAGACTTCGCGGCCCGCGATGCGCACGCTGCGACAGCGACCACCCTGCAGCTCCTCGAGATTGAGCACCTGCCCCACGCCTGAGCGCAGCGGGAGGGCCACGCTGGCAAGCCGGGCCTTCAGTGCGGCTTGCCGGCCGGGTATGCCGACGTGACTGGCGTGGGCGTTTTCGAGATCGTGCAGCGCCACCGTCGCCAGTCGCTCCACGGAAAGACCGGGTGCGCTGGCCTGGCGAAACACCACCGACATCAAAATCGCGACGGTCGCCGCCACCGCGAGCCACACGGGATGGCGCCAGGCCCCGAGGGGCTCGCGAGGACGCGCCGCGCTCGCCCGTGCGCCGGCGAGGATAGCCTCGCGCAGGCCCGGCGGCGGCGCGATCTCGCGGAGCTTGCCGGCGAGAGCAATGTCGCGCCGCTCTTCCCGCGCGTGCCACAGCTGCAGGGCGGCATCGGCGGAGACCGCCTCGAGCGCCTCGGCAAACGCCGGATCACCCGCATCACGGTCTGCGGGCCGGCGCGCCCGCAAGAGAAACTTGGCCTCGTCTGGTGTCATCGTATTGCCCTCCTCTGCGGAAAATCGATCACGTCGCCGCCGCGCATTTTCTGCGCGAGCAGGGCGCGGAGCTGCGCCTTGCCCCGCGACAGGCGCGACATCACGGTGCCGATCGGCACCGCCAGTATCTCCGCGATCTCGAGATACGAAAGATCCTGCAGGTAAAACAGCGTGAGGGGCTCGCGAAAGCTTTCGGGCACTTCCTGCAGCGCCTCCATCACGAGCTGTGCATCGAGTTTGCCGATCGCATCGGGCTCCACATCGGGCACGTCTTGCTCGCTCTCAGGCAGCTCTTCGATGGGAGTCACGCGCGATTCGCGTCGCCGCACCCGCAAGAACTCGCGATATAGCGTGGTGAAAAGCCATGTCTTGGCCTTGGTCTCGTCGCGGAGCGCATGGCCCTTGGTCGCCCAGATGAAAAATGTCTGCTGCGTGAGGTCGCTCGCATCGGTGGCATTGCGCGCGAGGCTCAACGCGAAGCGATAAAGCGCCGCGTAGTAAGTCTCCACCAAGCGAGGGAAGGCCTCGGTCTGCATCGCAGGTAAGAGGTGTAGGCGCAGCGTTTATTCCCGGCCATCTCGAAAAGCCAGTTGGCAGGGTGATTTCAGAGCCGAGCGAGGATCTCCGCCGCCGAACTCCGCCCGCCATGAGACTTGCTGACCTTGGCCCATTGCACTGTGCCGTCGCGGCCGATCACGAAGGTCGAGGGATATGCGGTCTCATTCTTCGCCTCCCAGCGCAGGTTATAGGCTCGGGTAAAGGAGTAATCGGGATCGAGCAGGAAGACGAACTCGGCCGGCCAGGCCTTGTCCTTCAAGAACTCTCCCGCCCGCCGCTCCAGCTCCGCCGCAGGCCCCGGATACACCATCACCACCCGCGCACCCTTGGCCGCAAAATCCTTCGCCCGCGACGCAAATTCTCCGACCTGTCTGGTGCACAGGGGGCACTGATACCCCGGATACCCCCGCAGCACGACGAGCACGACCGACGTCTCACGCGTGAGAGCGGCGAGCTCCACGCTCCCACCCTCCAGCGTGCGCAACGAGAAGGCCGGGGCCGCGTCGCCGGGGCCTGGCGTGGCGGCGTGCGCCAAGGAAACGAGGGCGAACAGAAAACAGAGCGTGATAAAGCGGGCGTTCATGTGATTGAGAGCCGCGATCGCGCCGCGTTATTCCCAACTAAAACAGCTCACCCTGCTGCAGCGCATCGCGCTTCTTCGGATCCAGCGTGCTCAGAGCCAGAATCTGCATGGTCGTCAGCGCCGCCACTTGCGGCTCGCGGGCGAGCGCGCGGAGCAGCAACGCGCCGGCCAGCGCATCGTAAAGCGCGGCATGGTAGCGCCGTCGCCCTTCCGGGCATGCGCGCACCGCTATCTCCTCAAGCTCAGCCTGAAGACCTGTCGCCATCACGAGCGCCTCAAGCTGCCCGGAAGGGAGCTGGGGAAAAAGCTGCGCATAGATCCGCGCCGTATCCACCCACGGGCCCCAGTCGATCACGCGCTCGCCGGGCCGGGCGAAATCGGGGGAATTCCGCGGGTAGGGCCACACCGATTTGAGCAGCGAGTTTTCCACCCCCGCGTAGTGGGCCGCGAGAGGGCCTCGCTCGCGCAGGCCGGCAAAAAACTCCCACTCGTCCGCAAAGGGCGACCACTCGCCCAGCGCCGCAGGATCGAGGCCGTGCACTGCCACATCCTCGGGCCGCACCCGGCCGGTGGGCGCGCAGAGGCGCGTGTGCGTCTCGACAATCTCACCCCGGTGCAACCCGACCACGCCATACTCCAGCACGCCGGAAGACCGGCTGCCTTCGAAATCCACGAAGTAAATCGATTGCTCGATCCAGGACATGAAGCGCGGCCACTCACGCGAATCCGCCGCCATCATTCAATCCGCTTCGTAAATTTCTTCGTGTCATCCAGGGAATTCGCAGGCACCTAGTGAACCGTGGATTTGTCGCACTATCGCACCTTTACGTTGGAGCTGGCCCGCGCCAGCGGTGAATTCATCACGCCGCTCTATCGCCAGTCGAGCGTGGCCGTCGAGATCAAGGCCGATGCCTCACCCGTCACGCTCGCCGACCGCGGCGCGGAGGAGTTGATGCGCCAGCGGATCGAGGCGGAGTTTCCGAGCCATGGCATCGTAGGCGAAGAATTTGGCACCGATCGCGGCGACGCGGAGTTTGTCTGGGTGCTCGATCCGATCGATGGCACCAAGTCCTTCATCACCGGGGTGCCGCTTTGGGGCACGCTCATCGCCCTGCTACACCGCGGCCAGCCAGTGCTCGGCTGCATCCACCAGCCAGTCCTCCGCCAGCTGATGCTCGGCGACAACCGGGAGACGACGCTCAATGGCACGCCCGTCCGCTGCCGCTCCACTCGGCGGGTGGCCGAAGCCACGCTGCTCACCAGCGACCCACTCAACCCGGCGAAATTTCAGCCCGGCTCGCACTACGACACACTGCAGTCGCGCGCGCGGCTCGTGCGGACCTGGGGCGACTGCTATGGCTACCTGCTCGTCGCGAGCGGCTGGGCCGATATCTGCGTCGATCCGATCATGAATCCTTGGGACATCGCCGCGCTCGTGCCCATCATCCGCGGCGCGGGTGGCGCCATCACCGACTGGCACGGCGGAGCGCCCTACCCGGCGCAGTCGACCATCGCGAGCGCCACGCCTGAGCTGCACGCAGAGGTGCTGGCGACGCTGAAGTGAAGCGGCGCCGGGACAGCCGAACTACTTCTTCGTTTTCGCCGGTTTTGCCGACCAATCCGCGGTGATGCGGGAGGTGATGCCGCCGCGGCCCTTCCAATCGGCGACAATGGTGAGCTGGCGCGGCTTGAGCGCGCCGCCCAGATCGTCGCAGATCTTATTGGTCACAGCCTCGAAAAAGATGCCGGCATTGCGGAAGGCGTGGAAATAAAGCTTCAGCGACTTCAGCTCGACGCACGTCTTATCCGCGACGTAGCGGACGGTGATGCTCGCGAAATCCGGGTGTCCTGTGATCGGGCACATCGAGGTAAACTCGTGATGCGTGTGCTCGATGACGTAGTCCCGATGCGGCGCGGGATTGGGAAAGGTTTCGAGTATCTTCGGATCGGCCATTTGCAGAAAGTAGTGAGTAGCGGGTAGCCAGTAGCGAGGAGAAAACCGGTCGCGGCGGTCGAGCGCCACGCTCGCTACGCGCGACTTTTTGCGCCTTACGTCGCCGTCTCGGTGAAGCGCGATTCGCGAATCACCGTGACTTTGATCGTGCTCGGATACTGCAGCTCGGCCTCGATGCGCTTGCGGAGCTCCTTGGCGATATCGCGCGCGCGATCATCGGTGACTTCGTTGGGTGAGACGACGACGCGGATCTCACGACCGGCCTGGATGGCGAAAGCTTGCTGCACGCCCTCGATGGACAGCGCGAGTTTCTCGAGGCGGCCGAGCCGCTGGATGTAGCCGGTCATCGACTCGGCGCGCGCACCGGGGCGGACGGCGGAGATCGTGTCGGCGAGGATCGTGAGGCCCGCATAAACCGTCTCTGGCTTTACTTCCTCGTGATGCGCGGCGACGGCGTTGACGACGATCGGGGTCTCGCCAAAGCGCTTGATGAACTCGGCGCCGATCACGGCGTGGCTACCCTCGAGCTCGCCGGGCACGGCCTTGCCGATATCGTGGAGGAGGCCGGCCCGCTTGGCGACATTGGGATCGAGGCCAACCTCGCTGGCGATCAACGAGGCGAGGAACGCGGTCTCGATGGAGTGATCGAGCACGTTCTGATTGTAGGAGAAGCGGTACTTGAGGCGGCCGAGGAGCTTGATGATCTCGGGGTGGAGTCCGTTGATGTTGAGCTTGGCCACGGCATCCTCGCCCGCCTGAGTCGTCACGAGATCGATCTCCTCCTGCGCCCGCTTCACAAACTCCTCGATGGAGGCGGGGTGGATACGGCCATCCTTCACCAGCCCCTCGAGCGCGGTGCGCGCGACTTCGCGCCGCACGGGATCGAAGGAGGAGATGAGGACCATCTGAGGCGACTCGTCAATGAGCAGCGTGACGCCCGTGGCCGCCTCGAAGGCTTTGATATTGCGACCTTCGCGGCCGATGATGCGGCCCTTCATCTCCTCGGTGGGGAGCTGCACGATGGTCGCAGTGAGGTCATTGTTGGGCTTGCTCGAGATGCGCTGCATCGCAGCGATGAGGATGCGGCGGGCATCGTTTTGCAGCTCCTGCTCCGACTTCTCGAGCGTCGAGCGTTTGAGGGCGCGCAGTTCATCCTGGCACTCGAGGAGCACCTCCTCGCGCAGTTGTTTGCGTATCTCGTCGGCGTCGAGCTGGGAAACGCCCTCGAGGCGCTTGCGCACGCTCTTGGAGAGGGCGCGGATGGCGTCGCGCGCCTGCTTGACGGCGGCGTTTTCGCGGTTGAGCCGCTCCTGGCGCTGCTCGAGCTGGTAGTCGAGGAGCGCGAGCGATTCCTCATGGGCGCGGATTTCGCGGAGGCGCACGTCGGACTCGATCTCGCGGCGATCGAACTCACGATTGAGCTCCGCGCGCCTCTCCTGGATCTCGGCCTCCGCCTTCTGCTTCAGCTCCTCGGCGGCGACGGCAGCCTCACGGCGCGCGACCTCGATCAACTCGGTCGCCTGTTCGTGCGCCACGCGCCGGGTATGCCGGGTGAGCGACCATACGATCAGGAAGCCAATGCCGCTTCCGACGACGACAAATGCGACCGCGAGCGCCCAGTCGTAAACCTGGTCGATCTCGGCCATCAGAAACGCGAAGTCGGCTGCGCTCACTGACGTCAAGGGACGCGCAACGTACGACCGGTATAGTAAAGCTCAAGCCTTCTTCCCCTTATCTCTACGCGAAACCACCTCGAGAGCGCACGAGAGTGTGTCATGACCGCTATATTCAGCGGAAAACCCTCAAGCTACATGCTGCGTGATTGCAATGACTTGGCGAGGAGTCGGGGGTTAATTCGAATCTGACAAAACAGTCAGTTTCAGCTGCCCTGTGGCTGGAAGGCCGGCAGCGTCTCATTTAGTACCGCCTGCATGCGGGCGAGCGCAGCCTCCTCCCCATCGGCGGCGTCGGTCTGCATGAGCACATAGGCCCACCGGTCGGCGCGCCCGTGGACCACGCGACTCCACGCATCGCGTGCGACCCGCTCCCAATGCGAGGGCACCACGCCCTCGCCGCCGACGAACCAATAAGCGACCAACTGCGGCACCCGCTGCCTACCTTGGGGTGTCTGCACTTCGCGCTGCACCTGCAACACCGTCGCCGGAAACGCCCCGCCCCCTGGGTAGCCAAAGGCCCGCCTAGCCGCAGATTCCACGGTCCAGCCCTGCCCCATCAAACACAACTCGGGGCGGTGGATCGACGTGCGATCCCGGCCGCTCAGGACGATGGAGAGAAAGACCTGCCTAGCGGCGTTGCGATGACTGAAGTAGAGTTTGCGCGAGTAGCCCGTGTCAGGCGGCAGGATGGCGCGCTCGGCCTGCGATACCTCAGCGGGACGACCCGTCCACTCGATGCCGAGAAAGGTGGGAAGCTCCACGGGATTCAGGCCATCCGGAGCGAGCGCCACGCCCGTCATACCCTGCGCTGGCCGCGTCGCGCTCCGGGAGAGCCACACCATCTGGCCGATCGCGACGGCGACAATCACCACGGCGACAAGCCCGGGGCGGCTGAAACGCCCGCCTGCGGTCTGCGCTGCGGCCGGTGTGGTCGTATCCACATTTTCCGCACCCTCAGGCAGCCACCGCCGCAGGAGTGCGATCGCCCCCAACACCCCGCCCAACACGATGCCGAAGATGCCGTATCCCATCACGTCGTGCGCGATGTCGCCCCATCTGGTCCCGCCAGCCTCCGCTGCCAGGATGATCGCGACGATGCGTGCGACGTTGCCGAGGTAGACAAGCGGCAGGCAGAAGAGCAGCACCGCCGCCCGCCGCCACCAGGCACGGAAATTGAGATAACCCGCAAGGAGCGAGAGCGCCAGCATCGCCGTCAGCGAGCGGATGCCCGAGCACGCCTCGGCGACGTCGTAGTGATACTTGCCGTCGGGCGAGACAAGCTGCGTGCCGCTTTGCAGCACGGCGATGCCACAACTGCGCGCGATCCCGCCGCTGGCATCGACGACCCACATGCGCAGCCAGAGCCCAACGGTATCGAGCGCATTGAGGGGGATCGCAAAGAGCATGAACCCCAGCGGAAACACCGCCGCCGCACCCCAGCGACGCCCACCCCCGAGCCGCAGCACGCCCCACGTAAAAAAGAGCAAGCCCACGATACTCACCCGCGCCTGCTGCGCCACGAACCCCAACGCATGGATCGCCAGCCCGGCGAGCATCGCCGCTCCTGCCGCCCAATCGCGTTCAGTTCGCGGCTCCCGGCCCATGGCCAAGGGGCCCTCGCCCTTCAAATTTCGCCAGAGCACCCACGCCGCCAAGCCCAGGACAAGCCAGCCGTGCTCCGTCTCCGAGGCCGGATTGCTCCACTGGTAGCCCCACCAGTAGAACAGCGACGCCGTGTCGATGTAACCACGGTTTACGTTGCCGAAAAACTGAAATACCGCGGCCCCCGCCAGCGCGCACCCGGCCGCGGCGGCCCAAGCTCGGGAGGTCGCGCGCGCCGTCACGTGCGCCCTTTCTCGAGCGCCGCCGCGATGGCCCCCACGCGTTCGCGCGCGAGCCGGTCGAAGCCGAAGTCCTGCGCGCGCCGCAACCCGCGCGCCCGCAGCTCTGCCGCCCATGCCTCATCCCGGCACAGGCGAGCAAGCATCGCTCCCGCCGCTTTCGTATCCGAAAAATCGATATATGCCGCCGCCTCCTGCGCCACCTCGCGCAGCACCGGCAGATCCTGCAGTACGCACGGACATCCGCAGGCCATGGCCTCGATCACGCTCCGACCAAAGGTCTCCTGGCTGGTCGGCAGCAGATGCAGCCGCGCCCCGCGGTAGAGCGCGGGCAATTCCTGATCGCTAACCCAGCCGAGGAACCGCGTGTCCCCCGCAATCCCGAGCTCCCGCGCTTGCGCCTCCGCCCTCGCGCGCTCCCCGCCCCAGTCGCCTCCGACAAAGACGAGGGGGTGCCGAGCGCGCAGTTCGGCCGGCAGACAGGCGTAGGCCGCCAGCGCCAGGCCAGGGCGTTTGTAAGTGTAGAGATTGGAAGCCCAGAGCAGATAGCCCTCCGGCAAATCCCCGCGGCCACGCGGCCCCTCGGGCGAAAAGAGCCGCCTGTTCAATCCCTCGTAGCTCACAACAACGGGGCCGCTTCTTTCCCCCAACTCTTCGGCGGTGAAGTGTGAATTGGCGATGAGCAACGCTGCCTGCCGAACTCCCCGTCGCATGGCCGCCCGGCGATAGGCATGCCGCAGCCCACCGCTGGAGCGAAACGGCAATGCGAAGACGTGCATCACCACCGGAAGCCCCGCCGTGCGCAGGGGAACAAAGCCCACCGTGAGCAGGGCCTGGGCGCCTCGAGCGCGGGCAGCCGGCGCGACTTTGAAGTGGTCTGCCCAGAGACGAGCCGCGAGCCGCTCATTGGACGGAAACTCCCGCACCACTTCCACCCGCGCGTCATCCAGAGGCCAAGGCTGCTCCCTCCCGGCGAACACCACCCAGCGCACTTCCGGAAACTGCCGTAACGCCGCCGCCACGAACTCAGGGAAAAGCGTGCTCAACCCCGTGCGCTGGCGCGGGTTTTCGCAAAGCATCGAGAGGGCGAGCTTCAAGGGCACGCCGTCAGCTTCAGGCAAGCCCTCTTCCGCGCAAAAGAAAACCGTGCAGCCAGGTGGGCGCACGCCGGGATTGTCTCCGCGCCGCGAGCCGCCACCCTGATGACGGTGCCTGCCACTCACCCACCCACTCCCCCTCCCGCCTCGGAGCGCGATCGCGCCGTGCGGCAGACGGTGGGCGCGGCCATGGCAGCCAAGGCAATCTCCGTCGGCTGCACGTTTGCCCAGGTGCCGCTGGCGCTACACGCGCTCGGGGCTGAGGCGTACGGCGTCTGGATCACACTCGCGAGCGTCGGCCTGATGCTCAATTTCGTCGACTTTGGGCTCGGGGTAGGCCTCCAGCGCGCAATCGGCGAGGCTTGGGCCCGCGGTGATGCCGCACGCATGCAGCGGCAATTTTTCACCGGCGTGGCGTTTCTTGCCGTGCTGGCCTTGATCGGACTGGTGCTGGGAGCGGCGATCGTGCTTGGGCGTGACTGGAGCGACACGTTTAACATCACAACGCCCGCGCTTCGCGGCGAGCTTCAGGCCGCGCTTCTGATCGCGCTTGCGGCGGCAGCGCTCGGCATCCCGCTCAATGCGCTGGCCCGGCTCGCGGCAGCGACCCGCCTCGGGTGGCTGCATGCTGGCTGGATCGCCGCCGGGAGCGTGCTCTCGCTCGCGGGGGTCGCCGTCGCCGCGCACGCCGGGCTTCAGCTGGCCGCCTTCACCGCCATCGCCGGCATCGTGCCTTTGCTCCAGGGGGCGGCGCTCGGCCTGCACTTGTGGCGCAAGCTCGGCTGGCGCTGGAGCGGCCTCGCGCTGGAGCCGGCCGCACAGCGCCGTGCATTGCTGGCCGAGAGCGGCTGGTTTGCCGGGCCGCAGCTCGGGCTCGCGCTGCTTCAGGCGGCCCCCCCGCTTGCCCTTTCGCTTGCCGCCGGGCCCGTGGCGGCCACCGGCTTCAATCTGTTCCAACGTCTCACCAGCCCGATCCTCCAAGGTCAACTCATCCACCTCACGCCGCTCTGGGCCGCCTGCACCGAGGCTCATGCGCGCGGCGATGGGCCTTGGCTGCGGGGCGCGCTGCGGAGCTCCATCCTGGTGGCCCTAGTCTGCGCGGCCGGCGTGCTCGCGCTCGCCGTGCTTGCCCGCCCGCTGCTCACGCTCTGGGTCGGCGCCGAAGCCGCAATGCCGGCGCTCGCCCTGGCCTGGCCCGCCGCAGGCTGGCTTCTCCTCCAGGTCGCCTGGCAGCCGCCGCTGTACTTCCTCGTCGGGCTCGGCCGCCTCCGCGCTCTCGCTCTGTGGGGCGTCTGCGGGCCCGCCGCTGCGCTACTCGTGCTTTTCGTAGGCGGGCGCTTCGTCTCCGACGGTGGCCAGCTCCTGGGCTTGGCCACGCTCGCGCTCGCCCTTCTGGGCCTTCTCGGGCTCGTCGCCGCCACGCGCACGGCCGTGAGCGCGCTGCCAGAGGCCGCCCCATGAACGTCGTCCTTTTCAAGCTCAACAATCTCGGCGACAATGTCGTCTTCGTCCCAGCCGTGGCCGCGCTCCGCGAGGCGCTGCCCGCCGCGCGCATCACGCTCATCACCACGCCCGCGGAAGCGGCGCTCTACACCGGCGTGCTGCCGCGGGAGGATATCCTCACCAGCGGCAAACGGTCCTTCGACAAATCCTGGCGCCGCCCTTGGGAACTCGCCGCGTGGTGGCTGCGGCTGCGCGCCCGCCGCCCCGATGCCTGCCTGATCGCCTTCGACCAGGCCAACATCCCGCATCTCCTCGCGCGGCACAGCGGCGCGCGCATCCGCGTGGGGGGCAATCTCGAGCATATCCGGATAAAGGATACACTCACCCATCACGTCCCGCTCCCCGCCAGCGGCCGGCTCGTCGACTACAATTGGGAGACCGCCCGCACGCTCGCCGCTGCGCTCGGCTCGCCTCTCCTGCGCGCCACCCCGCCCCCGCCAGACCTTTCGCACCTCGTCTCGCCCCTGCCTCGCGCTTCCCGGCGGCGCATCGTGCTGCACGCGGGCTCCAGCAAGCTCCTCACTCGCTGGCCCACGGAGCGCTTTGCCGCCCTCGCCGCGCGGCTTGCGGCGGACTACGAGGTGCTGTGGATCGAGCGCCCCGAAACCCAGGCCGCCGCGCTCGCACCGGACGTGCGGCGCTTCGCGCCTGACTCGCTCGCCCATTTCACCTCACTGGTGGCGACGGCCGATCTGTTCGTCGGCAATAACTCAGGTCCCATGCACCTCGCCAACGCTCTGGGCATACCGGGCGTCATCATCGCCGGCGCGAGCGCCCTTGGCTGGGACCCCTATTGGTACCGCGAGCGCTGGACGGTGCTTCGCCATCCCTCGCTCGCGTGCCAGCCCTGCGAGCGGCCCGACAAGGAGCTGCTCCACTGCGCCAATACCGCATCCCCCTTCGCGTGCCTGAAATACTGGTCGGTGGAGGCCGTCGAGGCAGCATGCCGGAAAACGCTGGGCGCACCATGATCCACCCCCGCGCCAGACTCGCCATCGTCGGCACGCTCGCGGCCTTTGTCGCGCTCGCGATGGGCTACGGCATCGCGGCTGAGAGCTATGGGCTGAGCGTGCTGCTCACGGGGGTGCTTGCGATCCTGCTGCTGGAGTGGCGTCAACGCGGGCTGCCCGAGACGGCGGCACTTGCCTTTATCCTCGCCGGCTACGTGCTCGGCAATCGTGGCTTCGCCCAGATCATGCCCGTCCCCGGCGTGCCACTGCTCTTCGCCGAGCTGGCGCTCGCGCTCACTCTTCCGCTGGTGCTCGCGCGCCACACGTTCGACCGCACGTTCCCCTTTCGCCGCGACGGCCTCAACCTCGCCGTATTTCTTTGGATCCTGATGGGGTCGCTGCGCCTACCTTGGGATGTGCGCACCTATGGCTTCAACGCGCTGCGCGACTTCGCCACGATCTACTACGCCCTCTTCTTCTTCGTCGGCCAGTCGGTCGCGGGCAATCCGGCATCGCTGCGCCTGTTGCGGCGTACCCTTCTCGCGGTGTTCGTCGCGCTGCCGGTGCTGTATTTTCTCAATCTCGCGCTGCCCGAGCTTTTCCTGCAGCGACTGGTGTTTCGAGGGACGCCGGTCTTTTTCTACAAGGAGGATCTTGTCGCCGCGTACCTGATCGCCGCGTTCTTTTTTCTCTGCTCTGAGCCCTCGGCCTGGCGGTTGGCCGTGGCGGCGGCCAGCTACGGGCTGGCTTTCAGCATCAACTCCTCCCGCGCCGCCATCCTCGGCCTTGTCGTGCTTTCAGGCTGGTGGGCGCTGGCCCGGCGCTGGACACCGCTGCGCCTGCAGGCTGCGCTGATCCCCACGGGCCTCCTCGTGCTGCTCCTCGTCGCACTGGTGCAGGAGAAGCCCTTTGTCGAAAGCCGCGTCTATCGCCTCTACGAGCACGTGGTCTCCATGGCCGACGTCGCGGGCACGCGCAGCTACCGGCACGAGGATCGCACGCACGTCGGCGACAACAATCGCTTTCGCCTCGTCTGGTGGCGCTCGGTCGCGGAAGAGACCCTGGCCGAGGCGCCGCTGCTCGGCCTCGGCTTTGGCGCGGATCTGAGCGAGCGCTTTCTCCGGGCCTATCAACTCGACCTCAGCGAAGACTTCACGACGCGCAGTCCGCACAGCATCGTCTTCACCATGCTGGGCCGGCTCGGCCTGGTCGGGCTTGCGACCACTTGCATCCTCCTTGTCGTGCTGTGTTTGCGTACCCTCCGCTTGGTGCGCCACATCCGAATCCGCCCGGAGGATACGTCCCTCCTTGGCTGGTGGAGCATAAGCTGGGCGATCTTCATCAGCGGGTGCTTCGGCGTGGTCTTGGAGGGGCCCATGGGCGCCGTGCTGTTTTGGACATCGCTCGGGATCGCCAATGCCACGCTGCCCGTGCAGGCATCTTTCCAGGAAGACACAACAAACCGCGCTCCGCTCTTGCCCGCCAATCCACCTGCGCATGAAGTGGGAGCTTCCTCCCCGTGACCACATCCTCGCTCTCCGACTACCTCGCCGTCTTCAAGCCGGTGACGCGGACGAATTGGGATCTGCTCACCCCGCTCGCCCTGTTGATCCTGAGCGCTTTCGGCGTGGCATTCATCTACTCGGCGCAGTATTCAGCGGGGGCGGGGGCGGCGGCGAGCTACGCCGCTGTTTTACGCGAAGAGTGGTTTCGGCAGATGGTGTTTCTCTCGGTCGGCGGCGTGCTGTATATCGCCGTGTCGCTCATCGACTACCGCTTCTGGTTCAGCATCTCACACTGGTTCTACCTCGCCACGCTGGTACCGCTGCTGATCGTTTTCATCCCTGGCGCGGGTGGCACGGCGGCCTCCACTTGGGGCGCTCAGCGCTGGATCAACCTGGGATTTTTCTCCTTCCAGCCCTCTGAGACGGCCAAGATCGGCGTGCTCCTGATCACGGCGACCATACTCGTACACTCTAAAGTGGGCAACGTCAGCCAGTCTCTCGGCACCCTGGGGAAATTGGCCCTTGCGGTAGGCGTGCCCATGTTCCTTATCCTGCTGCAACCCGACCTCAAATCGGCGATCGTGCTGCCCCCGATGGTTTTCTCCATGCTTTACGTTTCGAAGCTGTCCCCCCGGTTCTTCCTCGGGGCGCTCGGCGCGTTCTTGGTCGTGGTGGGCTTGGTGGCATGGGATAGCGTGCGCTACGTCAACTACATGGATTCGCACGGCTATGTGTACGGCAGCCGCGCCGACCGGGGCAAATTCGAGCGCTCCGGCCAGGGTATCCTCCCCTTTCACGACTACCAGCGCGATCGCATCCTCGCCTTTGCCGCGCCGGAAAAAGTAGACCCCACGCGCAACGGCGTCACCTACAACCTCCAGCAGTCCAAGATCTCCGTCGGCAGCGGCGGGCTCACCGGCAAGGGCTGGACGGAAGGTTGGCAGGCGCAGCTCGGGTATCTGCCGCGCACGGTTGCGCACAATGATTTTATCTTCTCGGTCATCGCCGAGGAGAAAGGATTTCTGGGAAGCCTCACGGTCCTGGGCCTGTTTGGGATAGTGTTGTTCAACGGCATACGCATCGCCAGTTCCGCAAGGGACCGGCTAGGCACCCTGATCGCCATAGGCGTCACGGTGCTGTTTCTGGTGCATGTGTTTGTGAACATCGCCATGACCATCGGGCTGGTGCCCATCACGGGCATACCGCTTCCCTTCATCAGCTACGGTGGCTCCTTTGTGCTTAGTTGCTGCTTGCTGCAAGGACTGGTCCAGAGCGTCTGGCGCTTCCGGAGGGATTTCGCATGATATCCCCCCGCGTCATTGACCGCTTTGCCAGAATTTCCTGCGCCACAACTCCCGCGCTTGGGGCCGCTGTGTACAACCCACACGACACCCGCCATGAGCGATCAACAGCAATCGCGTCCGAACCAACCCGGCGTTCCTCCCCAGGATCCTGCCGCCAAGTATGACGAAGAACTCGTCAACCCCCCCGCGCAAAGCGAAGCAGCTCCCCTCGATCAAGCCGATTTGAAAGCCGGCGCCGCCGAGCGCGCCAAGAACCGGCCGTTTCTCCAGAAGCTTCTCGCCGTGTTCCAGAAGGAAAAGGGCTCCTACCGCGAGCTCATCATCAACTCCGAGCCGCTCGAAAAGCGCGTCGCCCTCCTCGTCGATGGCCGCCTCGAAAAGTTCGAAATCGAGCGCGAGTCCGATAACCGCATGGTCGGCGGCATCTACAAAGGCCGCATCAAGAACCTCGACCCCGGCCTCAAGGCCGCCTTCGTCGATATCGGCTACACCAAAAACGCGTTTCTCCACTATTGGGACATGCTTCCCGCTGCCGCCGACTCCTCCGTGGAGGTCGTCCGCGTCAACAAGCGTAAAAATGCCCCCGAGCGTCCCGCCGAGCCCACAGTCAAGGATATCCCCAGCCTCTACCCTCCCGGCAGCGAGATCGTCATCCAGGTGACCAAGGGCCCCATCGGCACCAAGGGCCCTCGCACCACCACCAATCTCTCCATCCCCGGCCGCTACCTCATCCTCACCCCCTTCTCCGAGGGCTGCGGCATCTCCCGCAAGATCGAGGACCCTGCCGAGCGCAAGCGCCTCAAGCAGCTGATCAACGAACTCACCCTTCCTGAGGGCGTGGGCGTCATCGTCCGCACCGCCGGCGAGGGCAAGAAGGCCCGCTACTTCGTCCGCGATCTCCACCTCCTCCTCAAGACCTGGGAGACCATCCAGGCCAAGATGAAGAGCGATCGCGCGCCGGCCTGCCTCTATCAGGAGCCCGACCTCGTCGAGCGCACCGTCCGCGACTTCCTCACCGAGGAAGTCGATCGCGTGCTCATCGACTCCAAGGACGATCACGAGCGCACCCAGAAGCTCGTCGCCCAGATCTCCAAGCGCTCGGCCGGCAAGATCGCCCTCTACAAGGATAGCATCCCCATCTTCGAGCGCTTCAACATCGAGCGCCAGATCGAGCAGACCGGCCAGCGCAAGGTCCC
>CAYZPV010000083.1:0-17610 GCA_964480585.1 uncultured Opitutus sp.
CGGCGGGGCGGGGATGCGAGGGCCTCGCGGAGGGCGACGCGGCGGGTCTCGAGGGCGAGGCGCTTTTCGGCGAGCTGTTGTTTTTCGGCGCGGCGGACGATATCGAGGAGCTTGGCGAGGATATCGAGGTTGGGGGCGGGGCGGGTGATGACGGAGAAGGCGAGGGCGCGGACGTGCTTGAGGGTGGCGGAGTCGAAGTCGCCCTCGGGGAGGGAGGCGAGGAAGGCGGCGGTGGCGGTATCCTCGACGTAGCGCGCGGGGAGGATGTGGCGCTGGTAGTAGAGGGCGACGGCGCTACGACCGACGACGAGGCCGAACTCCATCCGGATGAACTCGACGACCTCGCGGTAGGTGAAGTTTTCATCGGCGAGCCAGAAGCGGAGGGTGGCCTGCTGGGCGGGGGAGAGGTGCTCGAGCTTGGCGTCGCCGCGGACTTTGCGGCCGGTGCGGGGGAGGGGCGATTGGGACATGGGAATGATGGGCTTGGCGGGTGAAGGCGGCCCCCGGCAGGCACTGGGCCCGGGGGCGACGGGAGACTAGCGGAAAACGGGACCGGATGTAAGGGTGTACCGGGACTTTGATTTTCCGGGGGCTGGAGAGGGGGGCGGCGGGTATTGGCTTGCGCGGCCGCCGGTAGTAACCACATGGTGAATAAACCCGACCTGGGCCGGACGAGCCGAACGGCGGACAATTTGAAAAAATGTTGGAAATTCCGAGGACGAGGGCTTGCAGCGCAGACACGTGTCTGACTTGGTCGCGGCAGCTTTCCCCCATGACGTCATCGACTCTTAGGCGCTTCCTGACGCTCCTGCCTGCCGTGTGGCTGGGCGGGGTGGGCGCGGAGGCGAAGACGGCGACGATCGCGGTGACGGCGCAGGAAGGAGACCGGGCGGCGCAAGTGGTGCGTTTTACGATCCCGAAAGGGATGACGGGAGAGCTGCGCGCGCGACCCGCGGCGGGAGCGGCGCTGGCGGTGCAAGTGGAGAACGGGGAGGGGACGGTGCTGATCCCGGAGCTGCGGGCCGGCACGACGCTGACGCTGACGCTGGAAAGCGCGGGGGCGGCCCACGGCGGGGCGGGGGTGACGACGATGCGGAAGCCCGGAAACCTGGAGGTGGCGGTGGGGGGCAAGCCGGTGTTTTTCTACCAGATGGACAAGGAGGCGCTGCCGCGGCCGGACATCAAGCCGGTCTACAAGCGGGCGGGCTACCTGCACCCGATCCACACGGCGAGCGGGACGGTGGTGAGCGACGATTATCCGCGGCAGCATGTACACCACCACGGCATCTGGACGCCGTGGACGAAGACGACCTTCCAAGGGCGGGACGTGGACTTCTGGAACATGGCGGCGAAGAATGGGGCGACGGTGGAATTTGTGGCGCTGGAGCGGACGTGGGGCGGGCGGGTGCATGGCGGGTTTGTGGCGCGGCACCAGTTTGTGGACCTGACGGCGAAGCCGGAGCCGGTGGTGGCGCTGAACGAGACCTGGGAAGTGACGGCGTACGATGTGCCCGGGACGATCGCAGGCGTGGCGGTGCGGATCTTCGAGCTGACGACGACGCAGAGCTGCGCGACGAACGACCCGCTGATCCTGCCGCAGTATCACTACGGCGGCTTCGGATTTCGCGGGCGCGGCGAGTGGCTGGGCGAGAAAGCCTGCAATTTCCTGACCTCGGAAGGCACGACGGACCGGATCAAGGCGAACCACGAGCGGGCGCGCTGGGTACACGTGTGGGGCCAGCTCCCGAGCGGACCGGCGGGCCTGACGGTGATGGGGCATCCCGATAATTTCCGCGCGCCGCAGCCGGTGCGGGTGCATCCGAAGGAGCCGTATGTCTCGCTGATCCCCTCGCAACTCGGGGAGTGGCGCATCGAGCCGGGGAAGCCGTACGTGGCGCGGTATCGCTTCGTGGCGTTCGACGGGGAGCCGGACCGGGCGAAGCTCGAGGCGCTGTGGAATGGGTACGCGAAACCGGTGGCGGTGAAAATCGCGCCGGCCCTCTAAAGGAGGGAGACGAGCGGCGTCGTTCCTGCTTTTTCAACTTTACGCTTCAATCATGGAAAAAACCGAAACCGATAAAAAGAAACTGTTCGCCGTACTGGCGGCGGCATTTCTGGGCTGGATGTTCGACGGCATGGAGATGGGCCTGTTTCCGCTCATCGCCCGGCCGGCGCTTCTGCAGATGCAGCAGGCGGCGGGCATGCAGCTCACCGACGCCTTCGTGGCGCAATGGATGGGCTACGCGACGGCGGCCTTCCTGCTCGGCGCGGCGCTGGGCGGCGTGGCCTTCGGATGGCTCGGCGACAAGGTGGGCCGGGTGAGGGCGATGGCGGCGAGCATCCTGGTGTACTCGCTGTTCACGGGCCTGATCTACTTTGCGCAGCAGCCGTGGCATCTGGCGGCGTGCCGCTTCATGGGCGCGCTGGGCATGGGCGGCGAGTGGTCGCTCGGCATCGCGCTGGTGATGGAGGTGTGGCCGGAGAAGCATCGCCCGCTGATGGCGGGTGTGATCGGGGCGGCGGCGAACGTGGGCTTTGCGCTGATCGCGCTGATCACGATCCCCTTCAAGGTGACGGTGGAATCGTGGCGGTGGGTGGCGCTGATCGGCGCCGCGCCCGCGCTGCTGACGTTTATCGTGCGCCTCTTCGTGCCGGAATCGGAGAAGTGGCACCAGGCGGTGAAGCAGAGCCCGACGAAGGTGCGGCCGCTGGCGGAAATCTTCGGGCCGAACCTGCTGAAGACGACGATCATCGCGACGCTGCTCTCCTCGGTGGCGCTGATCGGCACGTGGGGCTCGGTGCAGTGGCTGCCGCTGTGGGCGGACAAGATGGCGGGCGCGGCGGACCCCTCGGCGAAGGGCTGGACGGGGATGGTCTCGGGCTTTGGCGCGATCTTCGGGTGCCTGCTGGGCGCGTACGTGGGCCGCTTCATCACGCGGCGGGTGGCGTACTTCATCCTGTGCCTGGGCTCGCTGATCTTCTGCGCGATCCTCTTCCGCGGCGTCGACTCGTACGGCGTGACCTTCCTGCTGCTGACCTTCATCGTGGGCGCGTTTACCGCGGCCTTCTACGGCTGGCTGCCGCTGTACCTGCCGGAGCTCTTCCCGACGCGCGTGCGTGCGACGGGCCAGGGCCTGTGCTTCAATGCGGGCCGCATCCTCGCGGCGGTGGGCGCGGTGTACAACGCAGAGCTGGTGCGCGCGTTTGACGGCAGCTATGCCAAGGCGGGCGCGATGCTGACGCTGGTGTACGTGGTGGGCCTGGGCATCATCTGGGCCGCGCCGGAGACGAAGGACAAGCCGCTGCCGGAATAAACCGGCCGACGAGCCACGTTTTTTTTTGCAGCGCCGGGCGCCCCTAGGGGAGCCCGGCGCTTTCGTTTAAAAGGGTGCAAGAGCATGGGAGGAATCCCGATGGCACCTTGAGAGATTTTTCTCCTTCCCACGCCGGGGGCGGGGGCGCAGCGTTTCGCTCTCCCGGCGGCCGGCCATCTGGCCCCGGAGAACCTTGCAGCCGCTCCGCTTCGCACGCCTTGCCCAATCGCAACATCACACCCGAATCGCTCGCGGCAGTCGCACGCCGCCTGAGCCAACGCAGCCTGACGGCGAACGAATCGGCGGCGGACACGGTGGCGCGGCTGCAACTGGCGCTGGCGGCGGCCCGGCTGGGAGACTGGGGCTACGACCTGGTGACGGACGTGGTGACCTTTTCGGAGCGGGGGGCGGAAATCTTCGGCATCCCGGCGGGGCCGCACATGACGTGGACGGCGATGCGGGAGCTGCTGCATGCGGACGACCGGGAAGAAGCGCGGCAGGCGGTGGAGACGGCGGTGGCGAACCGGACGGACTACGCCTGCGAGTACCGGGTGCGGCGGAAGCAAGGCGGCTGGACGTGGGTGGCCGCGAACGGCCGGGCGGTGTACGACGAGGAAGGCAGGCCGCTGCGGATGCTGGGCATCGTGCAGGACATCTCGGCGCGCCGGATGATGGAGACGGAAATGCGGCGCGAGATCGAGGAGCGGCAGCGGGCGGAGCAAAAGCTGCGCGAACGGGAGGAGCAACTCGCCTTCATCAGCACGAATGCGGCGACGCTGCTCTCGCACGTGGACCGCGAAGGGCGGTTTCGCTTCGTGAACAAGGCCTTTGCGGACCGCTGGCAGAAGGCACCGGAGGACTTCATCGGAAAGACGATCGCGGAGGTGGCGGGGCCGATGGCGGCGGCGGCGGCGCAGCCCTTCATCGAGCGGGTGCTGGCGGGGGAGACGGTGACGATGGAGCGGGAATTCGAGTACCGGGATATCGGTGTACGCTACATGAAGGCGACGTACTCGCCCGAGTACGACGCGGAGGGGAACGTGCGCGGCTGGCTCTCGGCGGCATCGGACCTGACAGAGCGGTGGCAGGCGGAGCAGGCGCTGCGGCAGAGCGAGGCGCGGCTGCGGATGGCGACGCGCTCGGGGAAGGTGGGGCTATGGGAGTGGAACATCGCGGCGGACAAGGTGACGTGGACGGACTCGCTGTACGAAATCCACGGGGTGAAGCGGGAGGACTTTGCGGGGACGGCGGCGGCGTTTGCGGGGCTGATCCACCCGGAGGACCGGGGGCCGGTGGAGCGCGCAATCCGCAGCTCGCTGGAGCACGACCTGCCGTACGAGCTGGAATTTCGCGCGGTGCGGCCGGGAGGGGCGATCGTGTGGCTGTACACGAATGCGATCGTGGTGAGGGAGGACGGGCGGCCGACGTGGCTGCTCGGGGCGACCTTCGACATCACGGCGCGCAAGCAGGCGGAGCAGGGGCTGCGGGAGAGCGAGGCGCGCTTCCGCTCGCTGACGAAGCACGCGCCGGTGGGCATCTTCCTGACGGATCCGAACGGAGAGCCGGTCTTTGTGAACGACCGGGTGCGCGAGCTTTCCGGGCTGGGGATCGAGGAGCTGCGGGGCAGCCGCTGGACGCAGACGCTGCATCCGGACGACCGGGAGCGGGTGGCGGCGGAGTGGGACGCCGCGGTGAAGCGGAACGAGGGATTGCATTGCGAGTACCGGTACCGGCGGGCGGACGGCAGCGAGAGCTGGGTGCAGGCGAGCGCGGTGGAGCAGCGCAATGCGAGCGGGGCGCTGGTGGGCTACATCGGGACGCTGGTGGACATCACGGAAGCCAAGGCGGCCGGGGCGGCGCTGAAGGAGAGCGAGAAGCGCTTTCGCACGCTGGCGAGCCATGCGCCGGTGGGAATCTTCCTGACGGACCCGCAGGGGGACACGATTTTCGTGAACGACACGTGGAGCGCGATGACGGGCCTGACGCTGGCGGAGGCGGGAGGGGGCGGCTGGGCGAGGGCGATCCATCCCGACGACCGGGCGCGCGTGGCGGCGGAGTGGGCGGAGGCGCTGGCGAACGACCGGGCCTCGACGGCGGAGTACCGCTTCGTGCGGGCCGACGGGAAAGTGACGTGGGTGCAGGGGCAGGCGATGCAGCTGAGCGACGGGAGCGGGAAGCTGGTGGGCTATATCGGCACGGTGGCGGACTTCACGGCGCGGAAGGCGACGGAGGAGAGGCTGCGGGAGCGCGAGGCGGAGCTGAGCCTGATCGCGACGCACGCGCCGATCATCCTGGCGCATTGCGACGCGGAGCAGCGGTTTCTCTTTGTGAACCGGGCGTACGCGGAGCGCTTCGGGCTGGTGGTGGAGGAGGTGCTGGGCCGGACGGTGCGCGACGTGCTGGGGGAGACGGTGCACGCGAGGCTGGCGCCGTATATCGCGCGGGTATTGCAGGGGGAGACGTTTTCGTTCGAGGCGGAGATACCGTACGAGCAGATCGGGCCGCGCTTCATGCGGGCGGCGTACACGCCGGACATCGCGGAGGACGGGACGGTGCGGGGCTACCTGTGCGCGATCACGGACCTCTCGGACCGGCGGGCGATGGAGGAGGAGCTGCGCCGGGCGCAGCAGGAGCTGCAGGCGCACGCAAGCGAGCTGGAGCGGCGGGTGGAGGCGCGGACGGCGTCGCTGCGGGAGGCGATCACGCAGATGGAGGAATTTTCGTACTCGGTCTCGCACGACCTGAGAGCGCCGCTGCGGGCGATGAACGCGTATGCGCAGGCGCTGGCGGAGGACTACGGGGCGCAGCTCGACGAGACGGCGCGCGGCTACCTGGAGCGAATCCAGCGGAGCAGCGTGCGGATGGAGAAGCTCACGCACGACGTGCTGAGCTACAGCCGCGTGGCGCGGGCGGAGATACAACTGACGGAGCTGGAGCTGACGCGGATGGTGGACGACGTGGTGGCGCACTATCGGGAGCTGCAGGAGCCGGCGGCGCGGGTGACGGTGGCGGGGCCGCTGCTGCGCGTGCGGGGCCACGAATCCTCGCTGGGGCAGGCGCTGGCGAACCTGCTGATGAATGCGGTGAAATTCGTGGCGCCGGGCGTGAAGCCGGAGATCACCGTGCGCACGGAGGCGAGGGGCGAGCGGGTGCGAATCTGGATCGAGGACAACGGCATCGGGATCGCGCCGGAGCACCAGGAGAGGCTCTTCCAAGTCTTTGAGCGGGCGCCGACGCAGGGCGAGTACGAGGGGACGGGGATCGGCCTGGCGATCGTGCGCAAGACGGTGGAGAAGATGGGCGGGACGTGCGGGGTGGAGTCGGACGGGCGCACGGGGAGCCGCTTCTGGATCGAACTTTCCCAAGCATGAACGAGATCGACGGACAGACGCTCCTCCTCGTGGAGGACAACGAGGATGATGTGTTCATCTTCAAGCGAGCCTACCGGCAGGCGCAGGTGGGGCATCCGCTGCAGGTGGTGAACGACGGCGAGGAAGCCTACGACTACCTGACGGGGGGAGGCGGGTTTGCGGATCGCGCGAAGCACCCGCTGCCCTTTCTGGTGCTGCTGGACCTGAAGCTGCCCTTCAAGAGCGGGCTGGAGGTGCTGGAGGCGATCCGCGCGACGCCGGAGCTGGAGCGGCTGTGCGTGGTGGTGCTGACCTCCTCGGCGGAGGAGCGCGACATCGCGCGGGCGCGGGAGCTGGGGGCGCAGGCCTACCTGGTGAAGCCGCCGACGGCGGCAATCCTGCAGGAGATCCTGAGCGCGGTGCGCGCGCGCCTGGCGGGGCAGCCGGGACTGCCGCGAGTCGCGGGGGACTTCTTCGCGGAGTCGACGGGGTAAGGCGGGCGGGACGAGGAGGCGGGCGGGGCGGCAACGCCGCGCGGCGGGGGGGGCACCGCGCCTGCGGGAGTGAGGGCGCTCAGCGTTTGCCGTGGAGAGCGCGGTGGATGGCGTGGGCGAGCTCGTCGGTGGTGAACGGCTTGGCGAGGAGCTCGACCTGGCCGAGCTCATCGAGGGCCTCCGGGGAGATCTTGGAGAAGTAGCCGGACATGATGACGACGGGGAGGGAGGGGGCGACCTTGCGGAGGGCGGCGGCGAGCTCGGTGCCCTGCATGCCGGGCATGGTCTGATCGGTGATGAGCGCGGCGCACTGGGTGGGATCGGACTGCATCTCGGCGAGGCAGTGCTCGGCGGAGCCGTAGACGATGGTGCGGTAGCCCTTGTTTTCGAGGACGAGCTTGGTGCAGCTGGCGACGACATCCTCGTCGTCGACGACGCAGATGTACTCGCCGCCGCCGCGCGGAGCGCTCTCGGTATCGGGATCGGGGGCGGGATTGTCGCCGTTGGAGGTGGGGAGGTAGATGTGGAAGGTGGAGCCGCTGCCGGGGGAGCTCTCGACATCGATGGCGCCGCGGTGGGAGCGGACGATGCCGTGGACGACGGCGAGGCCGAGGCCGGTGCCTTCGCGGGTGTTCTTGGTGGTGAAGAAGGGATCGAAGATGCGGCGGCGGGTGGACTCATCCATGCCGTGGCCGGTATCGCTGACGGAGAGGCGGACGTAGCTGCTGGCGGGGGCGCTGCCGATGGTGAGGGCGAGATCGGGGGTGACCTCGGCGGGCTCGAGGACGATGCGGAGAGCGCCGCCGTGGTGGCGCATGGCGTGCGCGGCGTTGGAGCCGAGGTTGAGGATCACCTGGTGGATCTGGGTGGCATCGGCATTGACGGAGCCGCAGTGGGGGGCGATGTGGGCGTCGATGGTGATATTGGCGGGGAGGGTGGCGCGGAGGAAGCGGCGGGCCTCCTGGATGACGAGGGAGAGATAGATGGGGACATGCTCGCCGCCGCCGCTGTGGCGGCCAAAGGTGAGGATCTGCTCGACGAGCTCGCGGGCGCGGAGGCTGGCATTGCGGGCCTCGTTGAGGCACATGCGGGCGGGGCTATCCTCGGGGACGGAGTCGGCGGCGAGCTCGTGATAGCCGATGATGCCGGTGAGGAGATTATTGAAATCGTGGGCGATGCCGCCGGCGAGGGTGCCGAGCGTCTCCATCTTCTGGGCCTGGAAGAGCTGGGCCTCGAGCTCGCGGCGGGCCTCCTCGCTGGCGTGACGGGCGGTGATATCCTGGATGGCGCCGTGGACGCTGACGGCCTTGCCATGGCGAAACTCGCCGTGGCCGAGGATGCGGACCTGCACGCGGCGGCCGGTGGCGCTGAGGAGGGGGACCTCGATGTCGAAGGAGGGGTGGGCGGGGGTGGCCTCGCGCAGGGCGGTCTGCACGGTGGTGAGGGCATTGGGCGGGAAGAACTGCCACATGCTCTCGATGGTGGGCTGGAAGGTATCGTCGACCTCGTAGATGCGGCGGGTGCCCTCCGTCCAGGTGACGCGGGAAGTCTGGAGATCGATCTCCCAGCCGCCGATCTGGGCGAGGCGGGAGACCTCGTTGGCGAGCTGCTCGGTATAGCGGAGGCGCTCTTCGAGCTGCTTGCGGGCGGTGATATCGGTATGGGTGCCGGCCATGCGGAGGGGCCGGCCATCGGTGGCGCGGCGGACGACGCGGCCGCGATCGAGAATCCAGCGCCACTCGCCGCTGCGGGTGCGCATGCGGACCTCGTGTTGATAATAGGAGGTGCGCTGGGCGAAGTGCTCGAGGACGGCGGCCTCGTTGGCGGCGAGGTCATCGGGGTGGACGAGGCTCTTCCAGCCCTCGTTGCTGTTGTCCATCTCGCCGGGTTCGTAGCCGAGCATGCGGGGCCAGCGGTCGTCGTGGTAGACGTGGCCGGTGACGACATCCCAATCCCAGACGGAATCATCGGTGCCCTCGATGGCGAGCTGCCAGCGCTGTTCGGCGAGGTCGAGGGCCTGCTCGAGCTGGGTCTCCTCGGTGACATCGCGGGTGAGGCCGACGACGCGCATGGGGCGGCCGTGGGCATCGCGCTGGAGGTAGCCGTGGGACTTGATGTGGCGGAGCTCGCCATCGGCGCGAAGGATGCGGAAGCGGGCGGTGTAATCGGAGAGCTCGCCGGCGATGAGCTTGCGGAGATTCTCGACGGTGACCTCGCGATCCTCGGGGTGGATGTAGTGCTCCCACTGGGGGGCGTCGCGCTCGAATTTATCGAGGGGGATGCCGTAGATCTCCATCATGCGCTCATCCCAGATGCGGCGATTGGCGACGAAGTCGTATTCCCAGACGCCGAACTGGGAGGAGCGGAGGGCGAGGCGGAGGCGCTCGTTGAGGATCTGGGCGTGGTGCATCGCCTCGTGCTCGGCGGTGATATCGCGCTCGGTGCCGGTGATGCTGAGGACGCGGCCCTGGGGATCGCGCTGGACGATGGCGCGGGACTCGATGTAGCGCTCGGCGCCGTCGCTGGCGCGGACGATGCGGAACTTCTGCTCGTAGGTATCGCCGCTCTCGAACATGGCGCGGACCTTGGCGAGGGTGGGGGCGCGATCATCGGGGTGGAGGCGCTCGGTCCAGCGTTCGAGGGCGCCATCGTACTCCTCGGGGCGGAGGCCGTAGATCTCGAGGGTGCGGGCATCCCAGGTGCTGCGGCGGGAGACGGCATCCCACTCCCAGACGCCGAGGGCGGCGGCGCGCGTGGCGAGCTCGAGGCGGGTGTGGAGATGGGAGAGGTGGAGCTGGGCGGAGCGCTGCTGGGTGATATCGAGGTGGTGGGCGATGAAGTGGGCGACGTGGCCATCCTTGTCGCGGACGGGCTGGAGGTTGACGGACTGCCAGAAGGGGACACCGGCTTTGGTGTAGCTGAGGAGATCGAGCTGGGTGGAGTCGCCGCGCTCGAGGGCGGAGCGGAGGCGGGCGGCGGACTGGGGATCGGTATCGGGGCCGAGGAAGAGCTGGCTGAGCTTGCGGCCCTTGAGGTCGGAGAGGGCGTAGCCGGACATGCGGCTGAAGGCGGCATTGACCCACTCGACGGCGCCGTCGGGGTCGGCGATGGAGACGCCGCTGGCGTTGCTCTGGGCGACGAGGGCGAGGAGGGCGTTGGAATCGGCGGCAGCGCGGAGGGAGGCGTTGCTCTGGCTGAGCTCGCGGGTGCGCAGATCGACGGTCTCCTGGAGCTTGACGGCCTGCTCCTGGAGGCGAGCGGTGAGGAGGAGGCGGGCTTTTTCGGCCTCGGCGCGCTCGGCATCGATGGCGGAGGCAGTCTCGACGGAGACGAAGGCGATGGCAAAGCCGGCGAGGACGAGGCCGGAGACGAAGAAGGTGAGGCCGTTTTCGAGGGTGAGGAGCTGGCGTTGGAGGAGCCAGGCGAAGACGATGGAGCCGAGGAGAGGGACGAGGGCGACGCCGAAGAAGAGGCGGCGGGTGAGGAGGCCGGCGGAGGAGCGCTCGAAGACGAGGCGGAGGTGAGAATCATCGGGCCGGGCGAAGATGGTGCCGAGGCCGAGGGCGATCATGGAGCAGGCGAGGCCGGTGGCGATGCGGAGGGGACGGACGAGCTCGCGATCGGCGGAGTATTGCTGGGCGAGGAGGCCGGCGATACCGACGGCGATGAGGAGGCTGGCGAGCCAGGCGGAGATGGGCCAGCGGAGGGGGCGATGGGGGAGGCGGAGGCAGAAGAGGGTGAGGGCGGCGGCGAGGGTGCAGTAGGCGGCGTGGGGGGACATGCGGGCCTCGCCGAGGAGGGGGGCGCGATCGAAGGCGCGGAGGACGAGGACGGCGGCGGCGAGGAGCGCGGCGGCGGCCAAGGCGGCGAGGGCGAAGCGACGCGCGCCGGAGACATCGGCGGCGAGGGAGAGGCCGAGAAGGCCGAAGGCGAGGGCGGCGTGGAGCCGCATGATGGGCGTGGGCCCGAGCATGAGCTCGGGCCAGGCCGTGGAGGCGAGGAGGGCCGTGCCGAAGCCGAAAGCGGAGACGAGCAGGCCGAGCCAGAGGGCCGCGCGGCGGAGGTGGAGATCGAGCGCCATTAAAAAGTGTGTAAATGCGCTAGCGCGCTTCGGACTGGCGTGCAACCGAGGAAAACGAATTTGCCCCGGGAGCCGGCGGCGGAGGGCCGACGGCGGGCTGATTGCAAGTTGACCGACAAAGATACTCAAGTCGCCAGCAAGTGTGACGAACGTGAGTGAGTACTTTCACGAATCCATGAAAAATATCCTCCGCTTCAGCCTCCTGGCCCTTGCCCTGACCGCGCCCGCGTTTGCCCAGTCGAAGACCGAACCGCCGGTACCCGTCCGCACCGCCTCGCCCGACTATCCCGACGAACTGCGCCGCGAGGGCGTATCCGGGCTGGTGATGGTGAAGTGCGAGATCGACGCGAATGGGAATGTGACGAACGCGGAAGTCGAGAAATCGAGCAACGCGGCGTTTGAGAAGCCCGCGGTGGCCGCGGTGAAGAAGTGGAAATTCAAGCCGGCCAAGCAGGACGGCAACCCGATCGCGATCAAGGTCTCGATCCCGATCAAGTTCGTGTTCGAGAGCTAAGCGCTCCCGGACTGCAACCGCAACGCCGCGCCTTCGCTACCCCTACAAACCGTTATCACTGCCATGTCATTCAAGAATCTTACCATCGGAAAAAAGATCACCTTCGGCTTCGGCCTGTCGTTTGGCCTAGTCGCGCTCGTGGCGGTCATCGCGTACACGGCGGTGAATTCGGCGGGGCGGCGCCTGGCGCTGTTCTCGGAGAGCACGCAGGAGACGTTTGCGGTGACCGCACTCGAATCCTCGATGCAGAACCTGAAGCTGCAGGTAAACGACTTCCTGGCCTCGGGGTCGGCGGAGAGCATCGCGGGGTACGACGCGGCGAAGAAGGCGTTTGACGTGGAGATGGAGCGGGCGGTGAAGCTGACGGGCGACCCGGCGCGCGCGCAGCAGATCGCCAAGGCGCGCGAGCTGCTCGACGCGTACGAGGCGGCCTTCCGCGACCTGGTGGCCAACCACCGCGCCCGCACGGCGATCGAGACGGATGTGCTCACGCCGCAGTCGAAGACGATCGCGGACGGCCTGCAGCAACTGCTGAAGCAGGCGCAGACGCAGGGCGACATGAATGCGGCTTTCCAGATCTCGAACGGCTTGAAGGCATTTTTCGAGAGCACGGCGCTGGTCAACGGATTTCTCCTGACGAGCGATCCGAAGAAGGGCGCGGCCGCGGCGGAAGCGCTGAAGGTGACGGCGACCCAGATCGCCCGCATGGAGAAGGACCAGGTGGAGATCGAGAAGCTCGATGCCTCCCTGAAGGACGACGCGAAGAAGGCGCTCCTCGGCACCCTGCACAAGGCGGCGGACACGTATGCCAAGGGTCTCGACGAAGTCGTGACCACCAAGAGCGCCCGCGACCAGATCGTGGCGGAGCGCCTGACGAAGATCGCGCCTGAATTTACGGCGAGGCGGGGCCGCGTGAAGGGCGCGGTGAGCGATTTCCAGCGGGATCTCGAATCCCGCACGCAGACGGAGCAGCGCCGCAACGAGCTCATCGTCTCCTCGGTGACGATCGGCGGCATCGTGGTGGGCATCGTGCTCGCGGTGATCATCACCCGGAGCGTGAGCCGCCGCATCACGCAGGTGGCCGCCCGCCTCGCGACGGAGTCGGAAAAAGCCAATGTCTCGGCCCACCAGGTGGCCGACGCGAGCCAGGCGATGGCCTCCGGCGCGACGCAGCAGGCTTCTTCGCTGGAGGAGACGAGCTCCTCGCTGCACGAGATGGCGAGCATGACCTCGCGCAACTCGGAGAATGCGCAGAATGCGAAGAACCTGGCCAATCAGGCGCGCCAGACGGCCGATGCCGGCGCGGCCGACATGGAGCAGATGAAGTCCGCGATGAGCGCGATCAAGGGCTCGAGCGTGGAAATTTCCAAGATCATCAAGACGATCGACGAGATCGCCTTCCAGACCAACATCCTCGCGCTGAACGCGGCGGTGGAAGCGGCCCGCGCCGGCGAGGCCGGCCTGGGCTTTGCGGTGGTGGCCGACGAAGTGCGCAACCTGGCGCAGCGCTGCGCCGGCGCCGCCCGTGAGACGGCCGACAAGATCTCGGCCTCGACGGAGAAGAGCGAGCAGGGTGTGCGCATCAGCGAGAAGATGGCGGTGAACCTGAATGCGATCGTGGAGAAGACGCGCCAGCTCGACGAGCGCATCGGCGAGATCGCGCAGTCTTCGCACGAGCAGAGCGAGGGCATCAACCAGCTCAACAGCGCCGTCGCGAGCATGGACAAGATCACGCAGGACAACGCCGCGCTGGCGCAGCAATCGGCCTCGGCCTCGGAGGAGCTCAAGTCCCAGGCCGAGCAGGTGCGGCTCGCCGTGGCCGACCTGATGCGGATGGCCCGCGACGGCGGCTCCGCCCCGGAGGAGGAAGCCAGGGCGAAGGAAGAGGCGCCCGAGGCCGCCGCTCCGCGCGTGACGCGGCTGAAGATGCCGGCCAACGGCAAGCACGCGAGCAATGGCAGCCATGCCAACGGCACGAACGGCGACGGCGCGGCCAAGGCGGCGCACGGCGCCAACGGGCACGGCAGCAATGGCCACGGGAGCAATGGGCATGGCAGCAATGGCCACGCGGAGCTGAGCTTCAAGCGCGGCGGCGAGGACGATCTCTCCTTCGAGGATCACCGCTAAGCGCCACGAGAGCCAGTCGAACGCCGCCGCTTCGCCCCAGGGTGGAGCGGCGGCTTCGTTTTTTCCAGGGTAGAGGAGCGCTGTGGATGGCGACGATCAGTCGACCGCCTCCACCTACACGACCTTGGCATCCGGGGCGCCGGATGCGCCGAAGAACCGGCAGGGCAGGGGCCGCGAGCGAGGTTACATTTTCGCACGCGAATCAAGTAAAGTCCCTATCCGAATGCGCCGATAAACAACCGTCCCCAATAAACTTTCCGCTTCTCATGCCCGCCACAACTACCGAAATCACCGAGGCGCTGATCCGCGAGAACATCAACCGTGCGATCACAGACGTCTTCAAGACGATGGTCGGACGCGAGCCCACCTCGTCGGCGGCTCCCGAGACCATCCGCAACCAACCGCTCCTCGTAGCCGATACGCAGCGCCCGCAAGTCGTGGGCACCGTGGGCTTCCTGGGCGACATCAACGGCCTGATCTACCTGCATCTGGACCTGGGCTTTGCCCGGCTGTGCACGTGCCACCTCCTCGGCATGACGGAGCCCGAGCTCGACGAAGCCGGCGACGAGGTGATCAACGACGCCATCGGCGAGCTGACCAACATGACGGTGGGCAGCTTCAAGAACGGCCTCTGCGACGCGGGCTTCCCGTGCAAGCTGACGATCCCCTCGATCCTGCGCGGCACCAATTTCTCGATCGAGCCGATCAGCTCGGCCACGCGCCACGTGTATCATTTCGACTGCGCGGACCATCGCGTGATCGCCGACATCCTCCTCAAGAACGACGAGTGAACTGAACCTCTTCACACCCGACCATGCGCTATAAAGTACTCACCGTGGACGACTCGAAGACCGTCCGCATCATCGTCAAGAAGGCCTTCAAGCCCTTTGACTGCGAAATCCTGGAAGCCGCCAATGGCGTCGAGGGCCTGGCGGTTGCCGCCAAGGAAAACCCCGATCTGATCCTCCTCGATGTCACCATGCCCGTGATGGACGGCGTCGAAATGCTGACGAAGCTGAAGGCCGATCCCGCGCTGAAGGGCATCCCGGTCATGATGCTGACGGCCGAAGGCGGCCGCGACAACGTGCTGAAGATCGCCAAGATCGGCGTGCGCGACTATCTGGTGAAGCCCTTCAAGGAGGAGGTGCTGATCGAGAAGTGCAGCCGCGTGATCGACCTGAAGCCGGTCAACGAAGGCCCGGCCAAGGCGAAGTCGATCCTCGATCCGGCGGACATCCTCATCGTCGAGGACAAGCCGGCGATCGTGCAGCAGATCCAGGACGGCCTGAAGCACACGCCGTGGCGCGTAAAGGGCGTCACGACGCAGGGCGAGGCGATCGACAGCCTGAGCAAGTCGCCGGCAGACCTGATCCTCGTCTCGCTCTCGATGCCGGACGATGCCGCATTCACCCTTTTCCGCCTGATCCGGACCAACGTGAAGACGAAGTACACGCCCGTCTTTGCGCTGGTGGTGAAGACGGAGACGAGCCAGCAGCAGCAGGCGCAGACCGTGGGTTTCTCCGCGATCATCACCAAGCCGATCGACATCGGCGAGCTGGAGACGAAGGTCGCCAAGGCGATGAATCTCGATACGTCCCAGCGCTACTATGGCATGGATGGCGACATCCTCTTCATGCGGCTGCCCGAGCACTGCTCGCCGGCGGCGATCGCGGAGGCGGCGACCTATCTCAAGCCCAAGTTTGCCGAGGCGGTGGACGCGGGTTTCAACAAGGTCGTGATCGACATCCACGCGATCAAGTCGCTGCACATGGGCATCATCAAGCTGCTCTTCCAGGCGATGCAGACCTGCCGCGAACTCGCGATGCAGTTCGTGCTGGTCGGCAACACGCAGATCATCTCCGAGTGCAAAGGATTTGAAGATACGCGCGGCTGGACCTTCTTCGACTCGGTCGAGGAGGCCAAGGCCAACCTCAGCAAGAGCGGAGCGGCAGCGCCCCAGCTCGCGGCGGTCTAAGGCCGCACCGGGCCCCGCCCGAGGAGGGAAGGGGCCAAGAATTTGTCAGGGGTGTGAATATACAGAACCGGCGGGCGGTGCATTGTGGTTGCACCGCCCGCGTCTGTTTTTTGGGGTCTTGACGTGCGCCAAGACGCCCCGTGAACTTTGGTGCAACATTCCCGGCGGCTGCCTTTCCTAGGGTAGTCGCTTTCTAAAGCATGAAACATCTTCGCTTCGCCCTCGTCGCCTCCGCCTCCCTGATGGGCCTTGCCTATGCCCAGGACGAGGAACAGCGCCGGGCGCCGCCCGTCGAGATCCCGGATTTCAGCAACCTCGACGAGTACATCTACGAGCCCAAGAGCACGTTTACGATCGGCATCCGCCATATCTCGGGGGCCAAGACGAGCTTTGCGGCGGGCGCGGGCAAGATCGCGTCGCCCTTCAGCCCGGGGGAAGACGCCACGAGCGTGATCGCCCGCAGCTACCAAGATGGCAATGTGCAGCTGGATACGCGCGGCACGGGCGTGGTGGACGCGAATGGCAACCCGGTGATCAATCCGGACACGGGCGTGCAGACGCCGATCCCGAACGACGGCCGGACCAACTCGTGGAACTACACCGATCTCAGCCAGCTTTCGCGGCCGGGCCTGATCGCTTTCCGCGACTATTCGGCCGACATCAAGGCGACCTCGGGCATCGAGAAGGACAGCGACTCCTCGATGGGGGTGGACCTCGTGGTCCATCGCGACATGGGCAAGCTGCTGGGCCGTTTCCCGTGGACGCTCACGGGCGGCATGTCGATCAGCGATATTTCGGCGAATACGATGTCGGCGGTGAACGCCGATGTGACCTCGATCACGGACTATTATCGCTACTACCCGCAGGGTGGCGGCGCGCTGCCGAATCCGCCGTACTCGGCCCCGAGCTCGACGACCGAGACCTCGCTCGGGCCGGATGGCAACCCGTTGCTCAACACCGACGGTTCTGCGGTGACCCGCACGATCGACACGACGGTACTGCTGGACAACTCCCCGATTTACCGCGACAGGAACACCGTCGGCAGCAACACGCTGGTGAGCAATCGCTGGAAGGTGAAGGGCGCGTACTATACTTTCCGGGCCGGTCCCACGCTCTGGATCCCGATCACGACGCGGCTCAAGGCCAGCGTGAGCGCGGGCGTGGCGGTGGCGTTTGCCGGCTCGAGCTACACGGTGACGGAAGTGCTGACGCCGGAAGTGGGCACGGAACTCGCCGAAACCGAGAGCTCCGATGACTACAAACTGCTGCCCGGCTACTATGCCGATGCGACGTTGCAGTTTGACCTCACGGACCGCGCGGGCTTCTACGCGGGCGCGATCTACCAATCGACGGGCGACTACACGCAGACGATCGAGAACGCGACGAGCAGCTACTCGACGAAGATCGACCTCTCGAAGCAGAGCGGCGTGCGCGCAGGAATGACCTTCCGGTTCTGAGCCGGGCGCGAACACCCACCTTTCCCGCAACGAGGCAGAGCTAAACGCTCTGCCTTTTTCGTGGGGTGCGGAGGAGGGCGGGTGAGGCGGCGACCGCGCGGGGAGACTTTCCGCGGCGGAGGGCGTCTCCACTCTTCCGATGGACTCGAGCGATCCTCCGTTTTCCCGGAACTGCCGCCAGTGGCTGCTGGTGGCGGTGCTGGGCTATGCCGCGGTGCTGACGTGGCGGGTGGGCGCATATGCGGGCGGGGCTGACTCCTCGGGCTATCTCAATCATGCGCGGATGCTGGCGGAGGGG
>CAYZPV010000084.1:0-17500 GCA_964480585.1 uncultured Opitutus sp.
CGTGGTCGGCGACCTCCTCGGTGCCGTAGTCGGGCACGTTGCAAACGGGAATGCCGGCGCGCGCGGCGGCCGCGACGTCGACGCTGTCGAAGCCCACGCCATTGCGCACGATCACCCGGCAGTTTTTCATCCGCGCCACGGTCGCCGCATCCACCAGCGGCCCGTGCCACAGGATGAGCGCGTGGGCGTTGGCGGCCTCCTCGGGGAAGGGCGCATTGAAGTCCACCCACACCGTTTTCAAGTCAGCAACCTCTTTCAGGAACGGCGTTTCGACCGTGGCGGCCGAATCGGTGAACTTGAATTCCCTGGGGGCGAGGATGACGACGGTGGGGCGACCGGACATAAATAGGCTTTGACCATGCTTAGCACGAGTGCCACCGATGCCGGAAGCCTTAACCGTGCGACCCGTGAAGAACTCCTTTTTGACCAAGTCCCTGCTCGTCCTCGGCCTCCTCTCCGCCTTCGCGCCGCAGGCGCAGGCGCAGCGCGAAAAGCTCCCGCCCGCCGACCTCGAGTTTGTCGAGAAGACGTGGCCCGAGGCCCGGAAAACCAATACCGGCATCCGCTACATCATCCTGCGCGAGGGCCAGGGCGAAATGCCCAAGCCGGGCGACAAGGTCCATGTGCTCTACGTGGGCCGCCTGCTCGACGGCAAGATCTTCGACCAGACCAACGATCCCTCCAAGCCCTTCTCCTTCCGCATCCGCCGCGAGGCCGTGATCGAGGGCTGGGATCAGGTGCTCCAGCAGATGAAGGCCGGCGAGAAGCGCATGGTCATCATCCCGCCCGAGCTCGCCTACGGCACCCGCGGCCAGCCCCCCAAGATCGGCCGCAATGCCACCCTCGTCTTCGAGATCGAGCTCCTGAGCTTCGGCAAGGAGTAAGGGGTAGCCAGCGGGTGGCCCTTACCTTGGAGAAGGTAGGGGCCGGGGAACCGTGCGCGGTGCAGCCAGGCTGCTGCACCCAGCGCTTATTGCATCAGCTTCGTCAGCGTCGGCTGCATCGCGTCGGCCCAGAGCTGGTAGCCGGCGGCGTTGGGATGGAGCTGGTCGGGCATGATGGAGAAGGGGATCTTTCCATCCTGGCCCAGGAAGACGTGGTTGATGTCGAGGAAGTGCACCATCTTGCCGTCGTGGAGCTGCTTGAGCTGGGCGTTGACGTCGTTGATGATCGCCTGGCGCCGGTTGGCTTCGACGACGGTCTTCTCGAGGATGGTGCCATCCTTCTCCTTGCGCGCGCCGCGGGGGAAGACGGCGAGCACGAGCACCTTGGTGTTGGGCAGCTTGGCGCGGATCATCGACACGATCTTTTTGTCCGCTGCGGCGATCTCGTCCGCGGTGTGGCCGCCGGTGTTGTTGGTGCCGAGCATGAGGACGACCACCTTCGGGCTGATGCCGTCGAGTTCGCCGTTTTCGATGCGCCAGATCACATGCTGCGTCTGGTCGCCGCCGATGCCGAAGTTGGCGGGCTGCCACTTGCCATAGTACGCCTCCCAGATGTGCGCGCGGTCCTTGCCGCCCCAGCCCTGCGTGATCGAGTCTCCGAGGAAGAGCACGCCGATGGGGCCCGACTTGCCTCGCTTGAGGAAAGACTCGTGCATCGTCTTGAACCTGCCCGAGGCATCGGGCTTCTCGATGGCCGCCGAAGCATCGACCTTGGGTGCGGCGGCGGGAGTCTGAGCCTGCGCGAGGGAGAGCGCGCCGGCGAAGAGAAGGGCGGAGACGAAACGAAGGGGGGACTTCATGGGGGAGGGAAAAGTCGAGCCTCGCGCACGGCAGCGCGAGCGTCGAGGGCCAAACTCGCAGCTACTTCGCGCCGCCGCGCCGCTGGGCGAGGATATTGTCCGCGGTGTAGAGCGCCAGCCCGGCCCAGATAAAGGCGAAGCTCACCATGCGGGAGCGCGAAAACGCCTCGTGGTAGACCCAGATGCCCAGGAAAAACTGCCCCGTCGGCGCGAAGTATTGCAGCAGACCAAGCGTGGAGAGCCGGATGCGCTTTGCCCCGTACGCAAAGAGCAGCAGCGGTATCGCGGTGATCACGCCCGCCGCCAGCACGAGTGCCTGCGTGAGCGCCGGGGCCCGGCCCAGCGCGCCTGCGCCGGTGTGGTGCTGCCAGAGGAGAAAGCCGACCGCGAGCGGCGCGAGCAGGAGCGTCTCCACTGTGAGGCCCGTGACCGCGCCGAGCGGGGATCTCTTCCGCAGGAGGCTGTACCCGCCCCAGGTGCCGGCCAGCGCCAGCGCGATCCAGGGCGGGCGGCCGAGTTGTACAATCATCAGCACCACACCCGCCGCCGCGAGCCCGATGGCCAGCCACTGCACCCGCCTCAGCTGCTCATGGAGCACAAAGCGTGCGGCCGCGACATTGACGAGCGGCACCAGGAAATAGCCGAGGCTGCAATCGATCACGTGCCCGGTATTCACGCCCCAGACATAGACGAGCCAGTTGCCGGTGAGGAGCGTCGCCCCCAGGAGGTTGATCGCCACCTTCCTCGGCGAGTCCAGCGCGGCGCGGACGCTGCCGAAATCCTTTTGCCACGCGACGATGCCGAGCAGGAATAGCAGCGACCAAGTGTGCCGGTGCGCGATCAGCTCCAGCGGTGCGACCGCACCGAGCTGGGTCCAGTACAGCGGCACGAGCCCCCACAGGATATAGCAGATGCTCGCGGCGAGAGCGCCGCGGGTCTGGGCCGGCGTGTGGGCGGGAGGCATGGAGCGCCCACGCTTGCCGATGCCGCCGGGGCGTCAACGCGCCGGAGCGCTGTACCGGCCCCGGCGATGCGCGGGTGCGCCTTACTTTTTCTTCGGGTTGAAGCCGTACCGCTCCGCAAACTCGCGCTCGGCCTGCGCGCGGGCCGCCGTGGGCTCGGTGCCTTGCGCGGCGAGCTCGCCGGCGCGCTTGTCGACCCAGCGGCGGCGGAGCACCTCCTCGTTGTCGGCGGCGGGCGACTTGCTCTCCTTCTCCACGATCGGCCGGTCGCTCGGCTCCTTTTTCTTCTTGGAAAACATGCTGCAACCAGCCGACAGCAGGAGAGTGGAGGAGACCAACGCAAGGAGGAGGCGTTTCATCATGACAACGAGGGGGGGTGAGAGGGTGAAGGGGACGACGGGAGACCGCGAGGGAAAGTTTCCGGTCCATAAATTTTCAGGGCGGATGGGAAATGTCCGCACGTTTTTGGTTTCGCGCTGCGGGCGTTTCTCTTTATTTGTCCCTTCTGATGAGCGACGAGCAAACGCCGCCACCTCCTGCGCTCCGCCTCAAGCCGCGCTTGCGCCCCGATGCCCCTGCGGCCGGGGCCGAGGGTGCGCCGTCCGCTCCCGGCTCCGAGAGCCCTGCGCCGGCTGCCGGGGCTGCGCCCGCCACGCCGGGAAAAATTCGCTTCAAGCCCCGCCTCGCCGCCGAGGCTGCGCCGCCTGCGCCAGCCCCGGTCGAGCCTACGCCCCATGCAGTGTCGCCCGAGCCGCCGCCGCCCGCGGCGATTCTCCCCGAGCCGAGCCCAGTGATTCCGCTGCCGTCCGTACCTGCTCCTGCGCCGGCCCCCGCTGCCGAAGCGGCTCCCTCGGCCCCGCGCGTCAAGCTCAAGGCCCGCATCTCTTCGCCAGCGCCCGCTATCCCGGCCGCGCCTCCCGCCGTCGTCCCTGCGGTCATCCCCCCCGCGCCGCCACCGGCGATAGCGCCCGACCCGCCGGCAGCGCTCGTGCCGCCGCCTCCTGCGCCCACGCCCGAGGCGGAAGCTCCCGCTCCCGAGGCGAGCGAGCCGGCCAAGTTCAAGCTCAAGCCCAAAGGCGGCCCTGCCCCCGCCATGATCGGTGGCATCCCCATTGCCGCGCCCCAGCCTGCCGCGTCAGGAGAGGCCGGCAAGGCCCCGCCCCCGTTTCCAGTCGTCGCCCCGCCCGGTAAGAGCAGCAAGACCACCCCTCCCATCCCTCACGTCGTGGTCAAGGCGGAGGTCGCCGAGCCCGAGGCTCCCGTGCGGCTGCCGCTGGGTGGCAAGGCCAAGGCCCAGCGTGCGAAGCGACTCGCCCTCTTTGGCGGCGTCGGCCTGGTTGTCCTCGGTGCTGCTGGCTATTTCGGGTACACGTTCTACTTCGGCGCGGAGCCGCCGCAGCCACCCCCCGTCGTCAAAAAAGCCGCGCCTGCCACAGCGCCCGCTGCTGCCGCCACTGCGCCTGCCGCTCCCGGCCCCACACCTTCGGAAACGCTCAACGCTCTCGCCAAAGCCCCTGGCCAGATCGTCAACAACGCCAAGGCCACGATCAACAATGCGGCCCAGGGCAGGCAGGCCGCCATCGAGGAAGTCGCCGGCGCCGAGCCCGCCGCCAAGGCAGGCACGCCGCCCCCGCCCGCTACCAACACGGCCACAGCCGTCCGCGGCGTAGCCCCCGGCCTCTCCGCCACCACCGAGGTGCAGGCGGGCTCCGAGGCCACCGTCGCCTTCCGCGCCTATGTCGCCAATGTGAAGATCGGCGGCGTCGTGGTGACGCGCGCGATCATCAACAACAAACTCACCCGCGCGGGTGAGCTGGTAGACAACACCCTCGGCATCACCTTCGAAGGCTACGACCCCGATACCAAGCTCCTCACCTTCCGCGATCGCTCCGGCGTAGTGGTATCGCGCAAGTATCCGTAAGGTACGGACGAAGGAGCCCGACGGCGAGATAGCGTGGTCAGTCGCATCCCCACGCAATTTCGGTTCGGCGGCATCGTGGATTGAAGCGGCCGCGGGTCGCCCTCCGGTTAACCCAAGGCAAGCGCCACGAGGCGTGGCAAGGCGGGGGGGTGTTTAGTTTGATGTAGGCGACGGTTGCAAGGGGCGTGTTGCCGCGCACGGCTCGCGTGTCGTGCCCCTCGTGCCGCCTCTCACGCCTCGGGCGATACGCGCGCCCGAAAGTGCGCTGCGCCCGGCTTGAGTATTGGGCGAGGGGTGGCGAGCGTGGCGTGCTCCGACCGTCTCTCATTTCGCATCCGCCCCCATGCGCCCACGTCCGCCTGTGCCTTCCGCTCCGCAGCCGCCGCAGCTCCCGGGCCTCCTCTCGCGGCGCCGTTTCCTCGCACTCGCGGCCGCTGCGCCGTTTGTCGCCCGCGCGGCGCAGGCTGCGCCGCCCTCGCTCGCGTTTTCGCCCGCGCGCGACTTGGCTGCGTGGCAACGCGAGCTCCGCGCGCGCCTCGCCGCCATCCTCGCCCTCCCGTCTGCGGCAGAGCGCATGGCCGTGCCGCTGGCCGCGCAGCTCGCGCCCGATTCCGACGCACCCTCCGATGCGCCTTACACCTCGCAGCGCCTCCTCTTCACCGCCGAGCCCGGAGAGCGCGTGCCGGGCTACCTCCTCCGCCCCAAGTCCTCTGCGCTCCGGCGCGGCGGCCGCCTGCCGGTGATGCTCTGCCTCCAGGGCCACTCGCCCGGCATGCACATCTCGCTCGGCCGCGCCACCAACGACGCCGAGCGCCGCTCCATCGCCGGCGGCCGCGATCTAGCCCTCCAGGCCGTGGCCCGCGGCTGGGCGGCGCTCGTGATCGAGCAGCGCGGCTTTGGCCAGCGCGCCGCCGGCCGCACCGCGTGCAATGACCTCGCGCTCCACGCGCTCCACCAAGGCCGCCCGCTCACCGGCCAGCGCGTGCTCGATGTGATGCGTGCCCTCGACTTTGCCGCCACGCAGCCCGATCTCGATCCCACCCGGCTCGCCTGCATCGGCAACTCGACCGGCGGCACCGTGAGCTTCTACGCCGCCTGCATCGACGAACGCCTCGCGATCGCCGTCGTCTCGTGCAGCTTCTGCACCTTTGCCGATTCTTGGCTCGCGCTCCCGCACTGCGCCTGCGGCTACCTGCCTGGCATCCTCCAGTACGCCGACATGCCCGACCTCGCCGGCCTCATCGCCCCGCGCCGACTCCTCATCGTCGCCGGCAAGCAGGATCACCTCGCCCGCTTCTCCGGCGTCGAGCAAGGCGTCGCCCACGCCCGCCAGATCTTCACCGCCGCCCGCGCGCCCGGCCACCTCCGCCTCGTCGCCGGCGAGGGCGGCCACCAGTTCTTCCCCGACCTCGCCTGGCCCGTCATCGCCGAGCTGGCCGGTTAGGCGGGCAGGGGCAGGGGACGATCCGGAGAGAGAGGTGACACTTAAACCGAGTTAGCACTGCTGTCCAAAACAGACGGAGACAGCGGTGCTGTCCCCTGCCTACCGCATGGTGACGCCCGTTGGCGGAAACGAAATCGAAGCACAGCCCTTCAGGCCGACTTCGCTCTCCTTGCGGTGTAAACGCGCTCCCACCCTCTGTGAAATCTGGAGTTAAACCAGAAAGGCGACCCACCACGTCCTACTCACCACACCTCCACCGGGCCCTTGGGCACGGGGATGGCGTTGCGCTCGAAGACCTCGGCGTCAGCAGGGTCGCGCATGAAGGAGGCGACCATCGGCGGGAGGGCGAATTTCTCCTTCAGCACGCCGTTCTCGTCGCAGAACTGCACGCGCCAGGCGACGTACTCGGTCACCGCCGCCTCGAAGTCCGCCCGGCAGGTAATGCCGATGATCTTCTGCTTGAAGGGCTTGGAAGGGCCGAAGCGCTTGGCGTACCATGGCGCGACCTTGCGGAAGAGGCGCGAGCCGTGCTCTTCGCCATAGAACTCGCAGTAGCGCTCGAAGTGGCGGCGCAGCACGCGCAGCCGCTCGGCAAACTCGGGCTCTGGCAGCAACTCGCCGGTTTTCAGCAGGTGCTGGGTACGGCGGAAGATCCACGGATCGTAGAAAGCGCCGCGCCCGATGCTCACGCCGGCGCAGCCCGTCTCGTCGAGCATGTGCTTGGCGGCGGCGGGCGTGGTGACGTCGCCATTGCCGATCACGGGCACGCGGCGCACGGCCTGCACGACGGAGCGGATGCCCGCGAGATTGACCGTGCCGGCAAAGCCCTGCGCGCGGGTGCGGCCGTGCACGAAGATGGCGGCGACGCCCACGTCCTCGAGCACGCGGGCGAGGTCGGGGGCAGTGAGGTTGTCGTCGTCCCAGCCGAGTCGCATCTTGGCAGTCACCGGGATTTTCACGGCGTCGATCATGCCGCGGACGAGCGCGGCGGTCTTGTCGAGCTCCGTCATCATGGCGGAGCCGCCGCCGATCTTTACGACTTTGCGGACGGGGCAGCCCATGTTGATATCGACCGACTGGGCGCCCATTTCCTGGCAGATGACCGCGGCGTCGCGCATCTCCTCTGGCACACTGCCGAAGAGCTGGATGGCAAAAGGCTCATCGCCCGGCGCGGAGGCCACGAGCTTGAGGGCGACGTGGTTGCGCTCGATGAGCGAGCGGGCGTTTACAAGATCGGTCGTCGCCCAGCCCAGCCCGCCTAACTCCCTTACGGTGAGGCGCATGGGCAGGTTGGTGTAGCCCGCGAGCGGCGAGAGAAAGAGATTGGACGAGAGCTCGTAAGGACCGAGGCGCACGAAGGAAAGGATGCCGGGTGGGGGCGACCGGGGCAACTCCGCAGCCGGATTTTTACAACCCTTCGGAGGAATCTTCGATGTCGGCTATCGGGGGTTGGTCAAAATCGGGAGAAATCACGCTAGCCGGGGAGAAATTCTTGTTTTGAAGAACATAAGTAGTGCCGTTAGTTGCCATGACACGGCATTTGACCGAGTCTCTCATCCGTACTGGTGAGAGACCGCCCTCAGACCCCGATGCGCGCAAGGTACTTCCAGGTTGCTTCGCTCACGGACGCTTATCGCATGAAAGCGCCCGCCGCGACAGCGTCGGCGGAAGGCAGGCCATGAAACTGCTGCACCTCGAGGATTCGGAGATGGATGCGGAGCTGATCGCGATGATGCTCCAGCGGGAGTTCCCGGCGTGCGACATCCGGCGGGTGGCGACGGCGGCGGAGTACCGGGCGGCGATCAAGGAAGGCGGGTTCGATGCGATCCTTTCGGATTACTCGATTCCGGGTTTCGACGGGCTCACGGCGCTTAGCCTGGCGCAGGCGGAGAGGCCGGGCACTCCGTTTATCTTCCTCTCCGGCACGATCGGCGAGGAGCGGGCGGTGGAGGCACTGAAGCGCGGCGCCACCGACTATGTCATCAAGGATCGCCCCAACCGGCTGATCCTCTCGATGCGCAATGCGCTCGCGGCGACCGCGGAGGCTTCGCGGCTGAGGGAGGCGGAGGCGCGCCTGCGGGAGCAGGCTTCGCTGCTCGACCGCGCGCGCGACGCGATCATCGCGACCGATGTCGATCACCGGATCGTCTACTGGAATGCCAGCGCCGAGCGGCTGTACGGGTGGACGGTGGCGGAGGTCTCAGGCCGGAGGCTCGACGAGCTGGGGATGGAGTACGACGCGGTGAAGTTTTCCACGGCGCGCACGCAGGTGCTGGCGACGGGCGAGTGGCGCGGGGATTTTCGCCTGCGCACCCGCGCCGGCGACACGGTGACGGTGGAGACGACCTGGAGCTTGGTGGCTGCGAACGAAGGCAGGCCGGCGACGATCCTCGCGATCGATACCGACGTGACGGAGCGCAAGAAGCTGGAGACGCAGCTCCTGCGGGCCCAGCGGCTGGAAAGCATCGGCACGCTGGCGGGCGGCATCGCGCACGATCTCAACAATGTCTTCACGCCCATCGTGCTCTCGCTGGATCTCATCTGCGAGCGGCCCATGCGGGAGGAGGAGCGGCAGTTGATGGAAAAGACCCGCGCGAGCGCGCTGCATGGCGCGGCGCTGGTGCAGCAGCTCCTGGCCTTTGCCCGCGGCGCGGAAGCACGCCGCACGCGCATCGATACGCCCGAGGCGCTGCAGGAGCTGCGCACGCTCATCCGCCAGAGCCTGCCGCCGACGGTGCGGCTCAACATCCACGCGACCGACCGGCCCTGGCCGATCCAGGCCGACGCCACGCAATTCAAGCAGGTCATCATCAACCTCTGCATCAACGCCCGCGACGCGATGCCGCGCGGCGGCCAGCTCGAGATCGCGGTGCGCAACACGCTGGTGGATGCCCGCCTCGCCGCGGCCAACCCTGGCATGAAGCCCGGCCCCTGCGTGCAAATCTCAGTGATCGACAGCGGCGTGGGTATCGCGCCCGCGATCCAAGATCGCATCTTCGATCCCTTTTTCACGACCAAGACAGGGGGTAAGGGCACTGGCCTGGGCCTCTCGATGGTCGCCGGCATCCTCAAGAGCCACGGCGGCTGCGTGGAGGTGGAGAGCGAGCCGGGGCGGGGCACGGCGTTTCACCTGTATTTTCCTGCCTTCCTCGAGGAGGCGCCCGTCATTGCGGTCGATCCCCCGCTGGCGGCGGCGCGCGGGCATGGGGAGACGATCCTCTTGGTCGAGGATGAGGCGATCGTGCGCGAGACCCTGCGGATCGTGCTGGAGCGCTCCGGCTATCGGGTGCTGCCCGCACCGGATGGAGCCGCCGCGCGCAGGGCCTTTGCCGAGCGGGGCGACGAGATCGCCCTAGTGGTGACGGACATGATGCTCACCGATACGATCGGCACCGAGGTAGTGAAGCACCTGCGCGAGCAGCGCCCCCTGCTCCCTGTGGTGGCCATCAGCGGCATGATGGACTCGGGTGACTTCGACGAATTGCGCCACCTCGATCCGCCGGTGGCCTGCCTTTCCAAGCCCGTCACGCCGCAGGCGCTGCTCGCGGCAGTGCGAAGCAAGCTGAGTGTGGCGGCGGCAGGGTGACAAGGCGGCGGCATGCGCCCACGCGCTAAAGCTCCGAAAGAATCGGGGCATTTCAGTTTAAGGTGACTAAAAGCACACGAGACAGCGCGCCTGCCGGAACTAGATTTCCACCACCAGATCGGGCCGAAAGCCGGGGCGCGCTTCCTCCGTGATGTAGCCGTGGGCATTGCACAGGATGCGAGTACCGCCGATGCGGTAGTCGCAGGGCGTGTGGATATGCCCGTGAATCCAGAGGGCGGGAGCGTGCGCCTGGATGAGCGCGTCGAGATCGGAGGCGTAGGCGGCGCTGATGGAGTGGGTGCGCCTGGCCGGGGGGAGCGATTGCAGCGAGGGCGCGTGATGCGTGATGACCACCGATCGGCTGAGATCGCTGCCGACGAGGAACCGAGTGAGCGCGAGGCGGGATTCGGCATGCAGTTGCGCGGTGTCGTGCGGCTCCAGCCGGGTGGTATCGCGGCGGCGTATCTTCCGATAGTCGTTCATGCCGGTGAGTCTGTCTGCGGCGGCGGCGAAGGCGGATAATCGGTCGTTGCAGAGGCAGAAATCGGTCCAAAGCGTCGCGCCGAAGAAGCGGACGCCGTCGAGCGTCGCCGTATCGTTTTCCAGGATACGCACATTGGAGCCGGCGGCGGCCTCGCGAAGTTTCTCGAGCAGGCGGCCGATGCGGTCGCCGTAGTACTCGTGATTTCCCGCCACATAGAGCACGGGGATGCCGGGAAATGCCTGCCGGGCCCAAGCGACGCCGCGGGCGCCCTTGTCGATATCGCCGGCAAGCACGACGGCGTCGGCCTCGACGTGGGGGAGGGTGGCGTGGCCGAACTCGCGATGGAGATCGCTGAGTATTCGGATACGCATGAGCCGGCTGGCCGGGAATATGCCGCGAGGCTACTTCAGCGCCGCCTTCATCCGGCGCATCGCTTCTGCGAGCGTGGCGCGGGTGCAGCCGAAATTCAGGCGGACGTGGGAGCCCTTGGAGGCGCCGAAGAAGGCGCCTTCGCTGAGGCCGACGCCGTGTTGTTCAAAGTGGGCGATGGGGTCGGCGAGGCCGAGGGCCGAGACGTTCATCCAAAGCAGGTACGTCGCCTCGACGGGCGCTTCGACGCGGATGCCGGGGAGGGCGCTCGCGATGGTCCTGAGCAGGTAATCGCGATTGCCGCGCAGATACGCGATCAGCTCCTGGCGCCATGGCTCGCAGTCGCGGTAAGCCGCCTCGCAGGCGGTGAAGCCGAGCGAGGTGACCTCGGCGACGATGCCGGCAGTGGCGCGGACGAAGCGCGCGCGGCGCATCGCATCGGGGATGATGGCGATGGAGGTGCCCAGGCCCGGGACGTTGTAGGTCTTGCTCGGGGCCATGAGCGTGATGGTGCGCGCCGCGATCTCGGGCGAGAGTACGGAGGTGGGGATATGGGGCAGCGCGGGATCGAGGATGAGGTCGCAGTGGATCTCATCGGAGCAAAGAATGAGATTGTGCCGCTCGCAAAACGACGCGAGCCGCACCAGTTCCTCGCGGCGCCAGACGCGGGCGAGGGGATTGTGGGGGTTGCAAAGGTAGAAGAGCTTGGTGCGGGGCGTCACGGCGCGTTCGAGCGCTTCCCAGTTGATGGCCCAGCGGCCACCGACGAGCTCGAAGGGCACGGTGACGGAGACGCGCGCGCTATTCTTCGGCGCGCTCATGAAGGGCGGATACACAGGGGAGAGGGTGAGCACCTCGTCGCCGGGCTCCGCAAAGGCCTGGGCGGTGACATTGAGCCCCACGACGAGGCCGGGCAGCCACACGATCCACGATGGCTCGATCTTCCAGCCGTAGCGCTGCTGCATGGCATCGACAATGGCATCGACCGTCGACTTGACGGGGCGCGCATAGCCGAAGACGCCGTGGTCCACGCGCTTATGCAGGGCGTCGAGGATGGGCGGAGCGGAGGCGAAATCCATATCCGCCACCCACATCGGCAGCACGTCGCGGCCGGCATATTTCTGCCACTTCTGGGAATCGGTGTCGCGCCGCTCGGGCACGGTATCGAAATCGTACAGGCTCATGAAAACGGCAGTGGACTACGAACGCTCGCGCTGCGCGACGATTTTTCCCACCGAGTGCGTCACAGGGCGTGACGCTTTTGCGCAGTGCAGGCGAGTCATTATTTCATAAGATGCTTATTTATAACATCTTGAGTTTGCAGTGTGGATTGGTCTGCCGCGTGCAATATAGGCGCACGAAACCTACTTCGGAATCCCACCTATCTTCAAAACCATAAACCAAACCTACCATGACACTCGTACGTTATAGCTATCCCTTCCGCAGCATCCTCCCCGCGAATCGCTTTCAGCGTTCGCCGTGGTCGGGCCTCGAGAGTGAGATCGACCGCCTGTTTGACACTGCGCTCAGTGGCTTTGCGCCGACGCCAAACCGCTTCCCCGTCGACCTCTACGAGGACGAGGCCAACACCTACGTCCGCGCGGAGCTGCCGGGCGTGACGCGCGACAACATCAACGTCGAAGTCGCCAACGGCGTGCTCACGATCACGGTCGCGCAGAAGACGCCCGCCAGCGGCGAAGCGCCCGAGCAATCCTTCTCTTTCGCCCGCTCCGTGAGCATCGCGGATCGCGTCGATACGGCTAAGATCAGCGCGGGTTATGAGAACGGCGTGCTGACCGTGACGCTGCCCAAGCCGGAAACCGCGAAGCCGAAGAAGATCGCCGTGGCGGTGAAATAACCACGCCGCCCGCGCCACTCGAAAACTCAACCCTCCAATCCTATCCTACCATGTCTCTCCTGAATACACTCATCCCTTCCCTCTCCCGCACGCCGGCCGCGACCACCAACGCCGAGCAGAGCTCCGCCGATCTCGGCCAGACGCTCCGCCCGTCGTATACGGTCAATGAGACCGCCGAAGCCTACGCCGTGACCGTCCAACTTCCCGGCGTAGCCAAGGACGGCCTCGAGATCACGGCCGAAGACGGCCAGGTGCGCATCGTGGGTCGACGTGCGTGGAAGCAGCCCGCCGGCTGGACCGCACTCCACCGCGAGTCGGCGGACGCCGCTTATGAACTCGTGCTCACGCACGACAACAGCATCGACGTGGAGAAGGTCGTCGCGGAGCTCACCGATGGCGTGCTGCGCATCTCCTTCCCGAAAGCCGAAACGGTGAAGCCGCGCAAGATCACCGTCGCCTAAGCGAAGAGGTCTGCACGGCAAGGCGTGACGATCCGGTGACGGCGTAACTTCCCTCTGCGGGGAGGCGTCGTCACCTGCAAGTTTCCCGAGACTCGATTAACAGCCAGGTCCAATCGCCGGGCGTGACGCGACATGCGTACGCCCGGCGTTTTATTTTTGGCGGCGACCGGAAGGGATGCCTCCCACACCCCCCTCCCCTGCGCTCACGCGAAGGGAGCTCAATAGACTGCGCCGGGCTCAGAACGAGCCGCGGACGCCGAGCGACCAGATGGAGCCGTACGAGTTGGTGGAGGAGCGGCGGGCGTAGTCCGGAGTGTCGGGGGCATAGCGACCGAAGGTGCGCCACTCGTTGAACACATTGGTGCCGGTGAGGAAGAGCGCGAGGCGGGACGTCATCTGGTAGCTGGCGCTGAGGCTCATGTTGAGAGCGTCATTGAAGTAGAGATCGGCGTCGGCGCCCTGGGTGGCAGAGGTGCCTTGGTTTTGCTTGCCGCGGGCATTCCAGCTGAGCGCAAGGGTGAGCGGACGCCGCGAGTAGTTGATGCCCCAGTTGAAGGAGAGCGGAAGAAAACGACTGAAGGAGGCGGGGGAGTTGCCCTCGAGTTTTAGCTTGGTGCCGTTCATGAAGACAGTGAGGTAGCGGAAAAAGCCGCCGAAGGGCTTCAGGGGCTGGCGGAAGTTGAACTCGGTGCCGTTGATCTTGGCCGAGCCGACATTGGTGGTCGTGGTAAGTTGGAAACCGATGTACTCGTCGCCGAAGCCGATGGCCTCGATGTCCTCCGCGGTGGCGATACGGTTGAGGGGGCCGAAGAAGTTTACGATATCCTTGCGGAAAGCGCCCACGCTGAAGACGCCGCCGAGGGAGGTGTAGTACTCGGCGGAGAGATCGTAGTTGTCGGCGGTGTAGGGCTCGAGGCCGATGTTGCGGACATTGATCGTGCCGGGAGCGCCGGAGAAGTTGGGGGCGTCGACGTCGTTGAGGGTGACGGTGGAGTTGGGCGTGATATCGGTGAAGTTGGGGCGGCCGTAGGTGCGGGCGTAGGCGAAGCGGAGCTTCATGTTTTCCGTAAGATCGTAGTTGAGGTGGACGCTCGGGTAGTAGTCGTCGTAGGTGCGATCGGAAGCGGAGCCACGCTCGGTGCGGACGAGGCGGAGTTCCTCGATGGAGTTGGTGGCCCCGGCATCGGGCCGGCGGATGCGCTGGCCGGCGGCGTTGCGGGCGAAGGTGCCATCGGCATTGCGGACGAAGACATTGGAAGGCTCGATGAGGGCGCCGAGGCCTTGGTCGCGCACTTTCTCATAGCGCACGCCGGTGAGGATCTGGAGGCGGTTGAAGAGGCGGATCTCTCCCTGCACGTAGTAGGCGGTGACGGTCTCCTGGAGCCGGTCTGAGCCATTGATGCGATTGGCCTCGGAGGTGACGTACTGGGCGGGCGTCTGGCGGAAGAGTTCGGGGTTCTCGCGCCAGGCGCTCACAGCGCGGACGGGCGAGACGAAGGGTAGCTTGTCGTAGCCGAAGTAGTTGGGCCGGTAGCTGAAGACCTGATAACGGAAGGGATCCGGCGAGTTGTCGCCGGCGACGGCGGGGAAGTAGGTGTAGCTGTAATTGTAGATGTGGCGGTCGCGGACCTGCTCCTTTTGCGCTGCGCCGATCTGGAGGTGGAGCGGCTGGCCGAAGACGGCGAGTTTGCGCCGCAGATTGAAGTCGCCGCCCTCGACATTGTCGCTCACATCGCCGGCGGAGGTGGTGTTGGCGGTGTTAAGGACGTAGTTGCGCAGGTCGTAAAGATCGACGGGGTTGTTGGCGTTGTCGTAGCCACGGATGAGGGTAGGGCCGACGTCGTTGAAGTTGTCGAAGGATACGCGGACGGGATTGCGCAGGGCGACGCCGAGATTCTGGAAGTGGCCGCGTTCCTCGAAGCGACGCCACGTCTGCGAGTCGGAGGCGTAGCCGCCGATATCGGCGCGCCAGTCGCCGTTTTCAAAGCGGTAGCGGACGTTGGCGCTGATGGTGCGGGCGGCGAGGTGGAGAAGGTTGTTGGACATCGTCACCGCGCCGCGGCCCGTGGCGCCGCGGGTATAGTCGCGGTCGTAGGCCAGCGGGACGCCACCGGCGACCGAGGGGGTGGCGTTGGTGCCGGCGTTGAACGTCATGCTATTGTTGCCGTTGAAGTCCTTGTAGTGATTGAGCGTGGTGCCGACGGAGAGGACGGAGTTGCGCGTGACGCGGTAGTCGGCCTTGAGGCCGAGGGACTGGCGCTCGTACCACTTGGGGGCGTCGATGACGACGAGCGACTGGAGGTAGGGATTGGAGGTGGTGGCGCCGGTGCCGGCGGCGACGGCGTTCCAGTTTTTCTGGATGATGTTCTGCTCGTTGTATTTTTCCGAGTAGCTTCCGGTGACGACGATGCCGAAGTTCTTGTTTACAGGGAGCGTGTAATCGAAATCGAAGCCCGGCTTGATGCGGTACATATAGGTCTCAAACGGGAAAGGCTGCTTCTTGAGCTGGAGGCCGTCGCTGGTGGTGGTGGCGTAGACGCGGTAGTTGAACTGGGCCTTGGCGCGCTCGAAGGAGCTCTTGCTGACCATGTTGACGGAGCCGGAGAGGCTGGAGGCGGAGTTGGCGGGGGTAGGGACCTTGTAGACCTCGATGCGGGCGATATTGTTAATGGACGACTGGGTGAAGTCGAACTGGCGACTGCCGCCGGTACTGCTGGCGTTGGCGACCTGACCGCCATCGGCAGAGACCTCCGTCATGGACGGATTCATGCCACGGAGGCTCACGGCGAGCGGCATGGCATCGGAGTATTCGATGGTGACGCCCGGGAGGAATTTCATGAACTCGGCGACGTTGCCCTCGGCGATGTCGCCGAAGGCATCGGTGGCGACGACGTTTTTGATGTTGGAGGCGAAGCGCTGCTCATTGGTGGCGAGCGCCTCGCCTTCCATGACCTTGGACGCGGAGGCGACGAAGGCATCCAGCTTGAGCACGCCGCTGGCATCGGCCTTGGCGGCGAGGCTGAAATCGCTCTCGGAATTCTGGCCGGCGGTGACGGTGACGGTGGTGGCGCGCGCCTCGAGACCGGAGTAGAAGGCCTCGATGGTGACGGGGCCGGCGGGCACCTGGGAAAGGCGGTATGAACCGCTCTCATCGGTGAGCGCGACGAGATCGGTGCCTTTTACGGTCACGCGGGCATTGGGCAGGTAGCGGCCGGTGGCTTCGCTCTGCACGCGGCCGGAGAGCGTGCCAGTGGCGGGCGCCTGGGCCGAGGCAGAGGTGAGGAAGGCCAAGAGGCCGAATAACGCGACGCAGAGGACGCGGAAGGAGCGGAGGCAGCAGCAGCGGATCGGTGTCATGGGATGGATTCCTGGAGAAAAGATGGAGACGGGACCACGGCAGGAGGTATGCCAGTCGCGGAGCGCCGGCGGGTGCACGAGGCGGCGCGCCTGTCCCCTGCGAACCTGTGAGAAGCGTGGGCACTGGATGAATGTGGTCGGCTACGCTACTGGCGGAGCAACGATCCTAAGCCGACGAACCGCGCGCATTTCAAGGCTGGCCTGCCGTTGTAATTATGCGAATAGGCAACGTTTTGGTAACGCACGCGCGGCGGCCGGAGTTTTCCTTTTGCGCGGGCGGAAGACTGGCCGCACGTTGCGCTGCCATCAACCATGAGCGAGTGGAGCGGCCCGGTACTTTTCTTCGACGGCGAGTGCGGTCTGTGCAACCGCCTCACGCGCGTGCTGCTGCGGCTCGACGACGAGGGGCGGCTGCGCTTTGCACGGCTGCAAGGGGCAGCGGCGCAGGGCTATCTCCGGGCGCATGGCCTGCCGACTGAGGACTTCGATACGCTGATTTTCGTGCCCGAGTGGGGCGCGCGTACGGCGCCTGCCCACCAGGTGCGAACGACGGGGGTGGTGGGTGCGCTACGCGCGATCGGCGGTGGAGTGCGGATGGCGGGCGACGCGCTCGCGCTCATCCCGGCGCCCCTGCGCGATCTCGGCTACAAGCTGGTGGCCCGGACGCGCTACGCGCTCTTTGGGCCCTGGAAACCGCAGCCGCTCGCGCGACCGGAGTGGCGCGAGCGGTTTCTCGACTGAGCGGGCGGCCGCTTAGTGCGTGGCCGGGGGAAGGGGCTTGTGCTTCTTCTTGTCGGGAATGAGTGCCGACAGGACGATGGAGAGCGTCAGCACGGTCACGATGACGGCGAGGGAGATCTTCACATCGACGTGCATCCAGTGCGAGATGAGCATTTTGACGCCGATGAAGACGAGGATGAAGGCGAGGCCCACCTTGAGGAAGCGGAAGAGCTGCATGATGCCATTGAGGGCGAAGTAGAGCGACCGCAGGCCGAGGATGGCAAAGATGTTGGAGGTGAGGGCGACGAAGCCATCGCGCGTGATCGCGAGCACGGCGGGGATGGAGTCGAGGGCGAAGACGACATCGGTGGTCTCGACGACGAGCAGCACGATGAAGAGCGGGGTGGCCGCGCGGCGGCCCTCGTGCATGGTGAAGAACTTGCCCTCATCGTTGCGCGGAGCGACGGGATAGAAGCGGCGGAAAAGCCGGACGATGGGGTTTTGGTCGGGGTGGATCTCCTCTTCCTCCTTCTTGGGGATGGCCATCTTGATACCGGTGTAGATCTCGGTGGTCGCCGTATCATTAAAAAAAAA
>CAYZPV010000085.1:0-16926 GCA_964480585.1 uncultured Opitutus sp.
GCGGGCTGGAAGGATTACCGCGTCATAGAAATGGCGGTGAGGCAGGGATTCGAACTCTACGAGCGTCCATTTCTAAGTTGGTGATGGCGCGCGACTTCTGGCTCTAAGAGTTTGAGTCCCAACCGCTTACGGCATTCCGCGAGTTCCCAAGCCTTCACTACAATCCGCACGATTCCACCGAAGTTTTGGAGACGTGGTGGAGACGGCCTGCGAACAGTCAGGCGACGTCCTTGCCTACGTATTCACCGCGATCACCATGTGTATTTGATCGGATTCGCCGCACCACGTTTGCGATACTCGTCCGGCACGCGCTTACCGACGTAAACTGCCTTTACTTCGCTGGTCGCCTCGCGGCCAATGAAACCGAATCGGCCCGGAACGGGCTCTCGTCCCGGGAAATTGGCCTCAGTTGCTTCAAGCCACTTGTCCGCCACGAACGCGCCCACGATGACACCATGACGGGTGGCGAGTACCACCTCCGCTTGGACTGCCTTCTTGCGATTCACCTTCCACGAGTAGCGTGTTGCCTCATACAACGACGTTTCCGCCGCGCTTCGATTGACACCGATCAGCAGCACTTTGTGTGCGAAGACGGCGGGTGGAGCCGCGTAGCGGCTGATGATTTCCCTAGCGTGCATTGCGCCGTAGTCCCCGCTGCCAGCACCACCGACGGCATTGGTCAAGCCGGGATAAGCGTCGATCAGCGCAGCCTCAACCTCGAATGCGGTGCTGTCGTCGAGACCATGACGATGAATGACGTGAGCAACCTCAAACCCCGCAAGCCGGATCTCGCGAATGCGCTTCAGTTTATTGTCAAGTTCGTCGCCGTCGACCTGCGCGTGCACATGAGCAAACACGCGGTCAGCCTGCCCCTTGCCGACATAGAACGTCTCGCCATTGCGTGGATCAATGAGCCGGTACACATACGTCTTAAGCCTCGAAGTGACCCCAGGCGGGAATGATTCCGGTTCCGTTTGAGGCATCTGTCCTTTCTGTTTTTCTGGCTAACTAAGCAAGTAGGTTGCGCAAGGCTACCATTGGTTCGAACCATCAAAAGTGGCAGCGAAACTGTCCGGTGAGTTCGTTGACGATTTCGATGGGGCAACCCACAAGGGCGTCTTCACGGTCCGCTTCGCCTATGTCGCCTACGGAGTGACGCCGAGTTCCGGAAACGTGTTCGCCGATCTGGGCTTAGCGGAGCCGGAAGGGGAACTCGCATTGGTCAGGATGTCGAGTAGCCGCGCCGTGGTGAGCGGGGACGCGTTCGGGTCGTTAACGCGCATACCCAAAGGACACGAACCCCGCCAATGGTCGTGACCCCTGCTAAGGGCCATCGACTCAATAGATTGCCCGCCTTTTGACCGCCTCCTCTTGAAGCAAAAATGGTCACGAATTTGCTTCAAATTGGGAGGCCGATTGATGGACATTCTCCTCTCGCTTGGCGGAGCTTGTTGGAACACCGCACGTAGATTCACCGACGACCGTTAGCACCGCTGACGTCCCCCCACATCTGAGTAGCGTTTCGGTTTAGAGTCCGGCCTAGCGAAAGGTCGGACGATGAAGAAGCGGTTCACGGAAGCGCAGATTGTCGGGTTCCTCCGGGAGGCCGATGCGGGGATCCCGGTCAAGGATCTCTGTCGCAAACACGGGTTCTCAGAAGCGAGTTATTACCTGTGGCGGAGCAAGTTCGGCGGCATGAGCGTGTCCGACGCGAAGCGCCTGAAGGAGCTCGAGATCGAAAACACGCGGTTGAAGAAGTTGCTCGCGGAGTCCCACCTGGAGATCGAGGTGACCCGTGAGGTGCTGCGAAAAAAGTGGTGACCGCACCGGCTCGACGTGAGGTGGTGCGGGAGATGGTCACGCGGGGACTCAGTGAGCGGCGCGCGTTGACCGTCGTGCACATGAGCGCGGCCGCTCTGCGGTACGGGCCTCGGCCGGATCCCGATCCCACACTTCGTGAGCGCATTGTGGCCCTCGCGCATCGGCATCGCCGCTACGGCGCCGGCATGATCTACCTGAAGCTGCGCCAGGAGGGCCGCGTGGTCAATCACAAGCGCGTCGACCGCCTCTACGCGGAGGCGCGTCTGCAGGTGAAGCGTCGCCGTCGCAAGAAAGTTCCGTTGGCCGATCGTCAGCCGCTGGTGCGGCCACAGGCGCCGAACGAGGTGTGGTCCGCGGACTTCGTCTTCGATCGGACGGCGGAAGGCCGCGTGCTGAAGTGCCTGACGATCGTCGATGACGCCACGACCGAAGCGGTGGCCGTGGTGCCGGCGCGAGCGCTCGGCGGCATGCCGGTGACCCGCGTCCTCGATGATCTGGCGACGACGCGCGGGCTGCCTCGAGTCCTCCGCACCGACAATGGCCTCGAGTTCTGTGGCCGCGCGATGCTGACTTGGGCGCACGCGCGTGGCGTGACGCTGCGGCTGATCGAGCCGGGCAAGCCGACACAGAACGCGTATATCGAATCGTTCAATGGGCGCTTCCGTGATGAGTGCCTCAACGAGCACTGGTTCACGAGCCTGGCGCATGCCCAGGTCGTCATCGAGGACTGGCGACGCGAGTACAACGAGGAACGACCGAAGAAGGGGCTGGGCGGGCTGACGCCCGCTGCGTATGCACGACAGTTGACGGCGAAGACGAAGACAGCGAAAGTAACCGCCGGACTCTAAACGAATCCGCTACTGAAGGTGGGGGGACGTCACCGCTAGTTCGCGTCTTCCTGACTGAACCAATCGAGGTGCCCTAAAGCTTTCGCCAATTCGTGGTGCATCACTAGTTGGAACATACCGTCCGCATTCTTGTAGTGACTGCCGGAGCCAATTGCGCTGCTCATGAACCCAGGACTATTGGGGTCTTCCTTCTGTAATCGCGCGAACTTCATCTCCAACGCCTCGCCGATCATGGCGCCGAACTTCCCGTAGTGCATGTTCGCAGTGTCGCCGTCGTAGCCGACCGCATTCCCTAGCTCTGTGTAGGAAGCGCTGCGGTTGTGCGCACGGTAGTGATGAAGAAGCATGTCCCACTGCTGCTGCGAACCTTTCCCGTCCTTCTTCAGCTTGTTAAGCACGTCCACGTATCTTGACGCTTGCGGAACTGAGAACTGCTCTTCCATTTGGGAATCTCCCTGTTTCATGAATCGGAACAACTTTGTGTGGTCGGTATCGACGCCGCGTTCTGAAAGAAACTCCGCGATCTCCCGCCATGAGTACTTCTTCGCTCTCAAGACCTCGATGGTTTCGCGGTGCTCTGAGAGTGTGTCTCTGGGGGGAAGCGACTGAGCCTCGCGGAGCAAATCAGCTGCGGACATCGCTTTCGCCTTGGCCATTTGCAACATGTTTATCTAATTAGCAACAAATAGCAACAAAATATTCAACACGGCAACAAAACGTTCGGTCGAGCAACTAATTGCTCGAGAACATCAGGGGCGACACGGTTCTTTCCGGTGTTCTATCTCGGCCGTCCTGGATAATGACACCCAACAATGAATGTGTCAGTCGCAGAGCTGTTCCTGGCGTACCGCCAGGCTAAGATCTCGATTCACCAAGAACATCAAGGACCGTGGCGCTTGGCGTGGGCTCGCGCCGAGCTGGACCTGCCGGCCATCCTGGCCAGAATGCGACAGCAGCTCAGTCTGTCTCCCGGTTGGTTCTCAGGACTGAGCCCCGGCCCGGTCTGGCTCCTGCCCAAGAAGGCGGAATCGAGGAAAAACAGCAGTGGCGTCACTCGCATCGGAGGCAGCTTCCGATCGCCGCTGGCTAGCTTGACCGTCAGGCCCCACGTCACACCTTCCATCCAGTTCGCGATCGTCGAAGTTCTCTGGCTCTGGCGTTTCGGTGCTGCACTGGAGGCGCTACTCGGGCGTGAGGCACGAGGAAACCGCCTAAAGCTGTTGGACAATCAGACTCAGTTCAACAAAGACGCGCTTGGCTGTTTCAAGTTTTGGCCAGTGGCTTACCGACGATTCCGCGAAGATGGTTTCGCGGTAGCTCGGTCGCTGCTGAGCGCAAAGCGTGGCCGATGCCTGCTCGCAACATTCGACCTGACGAGCTACTACGACGAGATTGACCCAGGATTTCTGGTAAGTGGGTCTTTTACCGACCAGGTCGCAGCTACTTCTGCTTCAAGAGGGATCGACTTCGACAGGTCAGAATACGTGTCGGCGACGAGGACTCTGCTTGGCGCCTTTAACCGATATCGCCAAGCCTGCCGACGGGTTACGGGGATTGCCGTCGACCGTGGGATTCCGATTGGCTGCCTGACTTCCAAGCTGATCTCCAACCTTGCACTCGCTTCACTCGACGACCACGTTCGCGCGCAGCCGTCGGTTCGGTACTACGCGAGATACGTCGATGACATTCTACTTGTCGCCGAGGCTTCCTCATCGACGCCGTTGACCGCTAGCGCAATCGCCAAGGCCTATTTGCCACTGGCCGCCAACGGGCCAAAGCGCTCGAGCGAGCTTTCTCTGGATACGACAAAGCTGGAGAGGAAAGGCAGCCGCTTCCACCTGCAGAGTTCGAAGCTGCGAGGCTATATGCTCATCGGTCGAAGGGGCCGAGACTTTCTCGATACTGTCGAACGAGACGTCAAGCTGATTGCGAGCGAGAGGAGAGCCTTTCTCCTGCCAGATGGCCTGGGAAGCGAGTCTCCACTGACCGCGCTCTTCGTCGGCACTGATAGCGACTCACCTGTGCAAGTGCTGCGCGAGGTCGACCGCTTGAAGGTCGAGCGATATGCAGCAAGCGTGGCGGTCAGCAAGACGGCCGTTGGCGTCGAGCTACTCAGCCCTCCAGACTCAGCTCGGTGGTGTCGGCGTCAACTCGCGCCCCTTGCGGCACATATTACGAGTCCCGATCAATGGCTCGAATTCATTGATCTGGCTCTGCGTGCGCTGACCGTGTGTATTCGAGCCGGTGACACGTCTACGGCGAGAGCGATTGTCAGACGCCACACTGCTAACTTCGAGGTCCTTGATTCGAATAGGCCCACAAACCCGGTGACGTGGAACAGTCGCGTCGTGCGGTGGAGCCGGGTTAGAACAGGCCTACGCGCTTGGTACGAAAGCCGTCGATTTGAAGAGATTGCTGCATCCCTTCCGATTGAAGCACTCGTCGCGGATACCGTTCCATCGATTCTCAAGGGAATTCTAGGCAGACCCCTTCGATTAGGCACTCGAGTGATCGGAAGCGCCGCGGTGCTTAACGGCGCGAGGTTGCTTCGCAGTGCAGACCTAAGAACGGTCGATCGTGAGACTGATCTGCAGGGTCTGCCATCCACAAACCTGTGGAACTCGCCAGGGCGGTGGGGACGTCTGAGCGCGACCCTTCGCGATCATGCGCTGACCACGGAACGCAGTGCTGGCGTCCAGAACTTCATCGAGGCCTGCCGCAGGCTCGACGATGCCACATATCGAGATCAGTCTCCTGTCGACGTTCTGCTCATGACCCGTCCGCCGACTCAATTCGACATTGCCTGTCGTTGGGCGAAGGCGAGGCGACCGATGGAATCACTGTCCACTGTGACCAACGCAGTGCGTGGGACCCGGTACAGCAATTCAGTGATTAGACAACCTGACCCTGACTCGCTCGATGTCACAACTGGGGCGCTGTACCTTCGAGGTCGGCTGGAGGATCTACAACTCGTCCTCGGAAACCTTAGCACGGACCTCGCTTGGTTCGAGGCTGCGGCGAAGGGCACTCCCACGGTAACTAGGGGGCGGATGGCAGGGATCGGGCGAATTGTCAACGAGGCTATCCGAGCGAGGCACAAGTCGAAGCGGCCGACTTTGCTGGTCCTCCCGGAGCTGTCGTTACCGAAACGCCTTTTGCGCGCTATGGCGCATCGCCTTCTGGGTGAAGAAGTGAACTTGGTCGCTGGCCTTGAGTACTCTGCAGGACCGTCCGGCGTGATCAACGAGGCCGTCGGAGTATTCGCTCCAGGTTTTAAGGTCGCCGCTGTTTGCTGGTGGCCGAAAACCTTGCCGGCCAGGGGCGAGTTTCAGGAGCTGCGCAAGCTCGGCCTCTCGTTCACCGAGTACAGCGAGTCGCCCATGGTAATCAACACGGACTTCGGCACGGTATCGACGCTGATCTGCAGCGAGCTTCTTGACGTCAAGCGCCGGGCGGAACTCCTCGGCCGAATCGATTTCCTCATCGTGCCCTCCTGGAATAAGGACACTGCGACATTCGATCACACAATTCAAACGACAGCGAACGACCTTCACGCCTATGTTGCCGTGGCGAACAACGCCCTGTATTCGGACTGCCGAGTACAGATTCCCAGTGATGAGCGATACCTTAGGGACGCGTGTCGTCTGATTGCTAGGCGCCAGAACACGGTGATCGTGACATCTTTGTCCGCCGAGGAGCTGCGAAGATTTCAGCTAGCATCTCTGGCCCAACCAGAGGTGCAGATGAAGGGTTTCAAGCCGCTTCCCCCGGGCTACGTGTTCCGACGAAAGTAGGCGTCGTCGTGGGCTTCGATTCGCCAAGACCGTTGGGACAGGTGGCGGAATGCGCACCCAGACATGAATGAGGCATTGACGTAGCCGTCTTCACGTTTGGGGGAGATTTTGAGGAGTAATTTTTTGGAATTGGCGACGCACGAGAAGGCGTATCGTCATTCAACGCAGCACTAGTGAGGCCAATGAAAACTATTTTTGAGCTTTGTGAACCCCGCGACGACGTGAAGAGCGGGGGCATCCGCGAGTCAGAGTTTGCTGCCGACCTCGCGCAGGTACTGCGGGGCCAAGCGCCGCCTGAATACCTGGACGCGGCGACGTTCTTTGCCAACACCCATCCGACGGATGGCCTCAAGCGTCTGCTCGACAATGTGTGCCGCCGCATCTCTGGCCAAGGGGGAGAGGCCAGCGCGATCTTCAGGCTCGACACGCAGTATGGCGGTGGCAAGACCCACGCGTTGATCGCCTTGGCGCACGTCGCCGCCGATTCCCGGAAGGTTCCTAACATCGGCGAGTTCGTCGATCCCTCTCTGCTGCCGAAGGGCAAGGTCCGAGTGGCGGCGTTCGACGGCGAGAATGCGGACCCGATCAATGGCCGCGACATGGGCGACGGAGTGCGGGCCTTCACACCGTGGGGCGAACTGGCCTACGCGCTCGGCGGCAAGGCAGGATACGAGTCGCTGCGCAAGAGCGATGAGCAAAGGAGAGCCCCTGGTGCAGAGAACGTTCGGGCGCTGTTCGACGGGAAGCCGGCGATTATCCTCCTTGACGAACTCTCCATTTATCTGCGGAAGGTCAAGGGCCGTGAAGACGCCGCGCAACTGACGCCGTTCCTGACTGTCCTGTTCAAGGCGGTGGAGAGTTCGCCGGGCGCCGCGCTGGTGTTTACGCTCGCCATTGGCAAGGGCAATCGAGCCACCGACGCGTACGGTGAGGAAAACGAATACGTCGCCCACAAGCTGGCCGAAGCCGAAAGTGTAGCCGCACGCAAAGCCACGCTGCTTGATCCCACCTCGGAACGTGAGACGGTGCAGGTTCTACGCCGCCGCCTCTTCTCGCGTATCGATCAGGCCAGCGCTGCGGAAGTGGCCGACGCCTACCGTGACTTGTGGAGCAAGAATGCCGGCGACTTGCCGGCTCAGAGGATCAACGAAGACCGCGCATCCGAGTTGCTGGCCGGTTACCCGTTTCATCCCGCCTTGATGGAGGTCCTGACGGACAAGCTCGCGACCCTCGCCAACTTCCAACGGGTTCGAGGCATGCTCCGCCTCGTCACGCAGACGGTCGGCCACCTTTGGCAGGAGAAACCGCGCGACACCTACGCGGTTCACCTCCACCATCTCGACCCGGGTTTCGGGCCGACCAAGAACGAGATCGTCACCAGACTCGAGCTGTCGGCCTTCGATCCGGCGATTCGGAACGATGTCGCCTCGGCGGAAAAGACCTCGCTGGCCGAGCAGCTTGACGCAAAACACTTCGTCGGCATGCAGCCTTTGGGTTCCTCGGTCGCCCGCACGATTCTCTGGCATTCATTTGCCTTCAACGACGCGCTCCAAGGCACGAGCGCAGAAGAATTGCGCTTCGCGGTGTTGTCACCAGGCGTGGACGTTGGGTTCGTGAATGACGCGCGACAGAGATTTGTCGCCGGGAGCGCCTACCTCGACGATCGCCCTGCTGCTCCTCTGCGTTTCCTCGCCGAGGCGAACCTGACGCTTATGGTGCGGCGCCAGGAAAGCCAGGTCGATCCAGAAGATTCTCGTGATGAACTGCGCGACCGTATTCGGGCAATCTTCACAGGTTCGACATTCGAGCTTGTTCCATTTGCCGCTGGACCGGAAGACGTCGGAGACGACATCGGCGACGGTCGGCCTCGACTCGCGTTGATCGGTTATGACGCAGAAGCCGTGCGCGGAGACCGACTGCAGATCCCCGCACTCGTAGAGCGGATCTTCCGCACGAGCGGCACGCAAGGCAATTTTCGGCAGCTTCAGAACAACCTGATTTTCCTTGTCGCCGACGAACAGCTGCGCGACGAGATGAAACACGCCATGGTTCGTCGTCTTGCTTTAGGCACGATGCGAACTCCCGCGCGCCTGGCGGAGCTCGCCCCTCATCAACAACAGAAGGTGCATGAGCTGTTTCAGAAGTCAGAGCAGGCTGTGGCCGTTGCCATTCAACGGTGTTATCGACACCTGTTCTTCCCCTCTCGAAACAGCAAGGTCGAAGGCGCCCTCGTCGAGCTCGGGCACACCGCGTTCGACATTCCGTCAACCGCCGACCAGCCAGGAAAGGGTCAGCAGCAGGTCGAACGCGCCCTTGCCGACAATGGCAAGCTGCTTCGAGACACCGACCATCCTCTGGCGCCGAATTACGTGCGTGATCAAACACCCCTCCGTAAGGGGCAGATCACCACCGCGATGCTTCGAAACGAATTTAGGAAGGATCCGCGGCTGCCCATTCTGGTGGGCGACGGAAACTTCATTGCGCTCGTGCGCAAAGGAATCGACGAGGACGCCTACGTGTATAAGGCCGGCGATCTATTGCTCGGTAAGGGCGACCCATGGGCCGACATCAAGATCGACGACAACGCCCTGGTATACACGATGGCCTTCGCGAAGGAGCAAGGACTCTGGCCGCGCGCAACGATGCCACCTACGCCACCGCCTCTCCCACCTGTCATCGATCGCGATGGGCCGACGCCACCGACACCACCGAAAGCGGGCATCGAGCACTTCACCGCCGAAGCACCTCTGAAAGAGGCGTTGACGCGCATCTGGGAGCAGGGGCGCGGGAAGAAAGTAGCGAAGCTCCGCGTTCTTTGGCTGCGCGTTTTCGACAAGGGCGATGCCTTCAAGCTTCTATCGGCCGCAAAGCAGGTTCCGAATGCCGACCGTCGCGTAGAACTGACGGCTGCTTACGAAACGGCGGCTGGATCTAGTCTTGCGATGGAATTCAAGGGCGGCTTAGACGACGCCGAGCCGTTGAAGGAGTTCTTGGAGTCCCAGTTCCGGGGCGCTGGGGAAACCGACCTGCAAGTTCGCTACGAGTTCGTCTTCACTGACGGTCTCGACTTGTCGGGAGACGCGCCTGAAAAATTGGCCGAACGCCTGGCGCGTTTCGCGAGCGGCGCAGCCTACGTTTCAGCGGAAGCCGAATCGGAGAAGTCCTGATGGCCAAACGGGCAGCACCGCGTGGCGGCATTCGGCCTCAGTACGAGCTTCGCGCTAGAAAACGAGGGCCGGGGGATCTGTTGCTTGAGGTCTGGCAATTGCCGTCGGTCGCGACCCCAGAAATCAAGGAAGCGTACTACGTTGGAGGACTGTCGGGTCGCAACCTCGCGCTTGTCGAGCACCGCGTCTTCAAGCAGATGCGCGCAGCGGGTCTTGATATTGGAACGCTGCGGTCCGGTGAAGTTGCGCGACGAGACCTGACCGAAGATCTGGCCCTGCGGCTCGGCCTGTCCTTTCGCGCGCTTGCCCCGATGAGGAACCGGTTGTACATGCGCGGCGTTGCCGAAGGGATCGACGCAATGGCCAAGGAGGAAGCCGCCTACTGGCTGGGAATGGCCATGCACCGCCGGCGCCCGCGGCGGGTGCTGGCTGCTCTCAGGTGTCTACTAGTGGAATAGCGCTATTTTAGGCCTGGGCGTTCAGGCTAAAATACGCGCGTCCATCGGTTAAAAACCTAAAATATCGTGGAAACCACTGATTTCTCACAGGATAGCCCTGGTCGACTAGTTTCGGTACCCGGCGGCACGGTCGCGTTTGTACCAGAGCCGATGCCACGAGAGGTCGCGCTCGGCCCTGCCGAGATTCGCCTCCTGTCTGAGGCCGAGTACACCCTTGGACGGCTAGCGGGCGCCGCCGGACGTCTCGTTTAACCCCTACCTCATCGGTCAGCCGCTGCTACGCCGCGAAGCCATTCTCTCAAGCCGGATCGAAGGGACGTTCACCACCCCAGAGCAACTCGTACTGCTCGAGGCGGGCGTGCCTCCTGCGGGACAGGACGCGCGCACGTCTGCCGACACTCACGAAGTGCTCAACTACGTGCGCGCCATGGAGCGCGGCCTCGAATTGCTTCGCACGATCCCTGTTTCGCTCCGCCTCGTGCGGGACCTTCATGCCGTGCTGCTGGAAGGAGTCCGTGGCGAACAGGATCGGCCCGGCGAGTTCAGGACGGTGCAGAACTACATCGGTTCCCAGCACGCGCCGATAACCCAGGCGCGATTCGTTCCGCCTCCGGTGGCCGAGATGCGCGCGGCACTCGATCTTTGGGAGCGGGACCTGCACCTTGAGCCGGAGCCACTGCCGCTCCTCGTACGGGTTGCAGTATCGCACTACCAGTTCGAAGCGATTCATCCCTTCCGCGACGGCAATGGACGCGTGGGACGCCTCCTGATCCCGTTGCTGCTGTGTGCGAATGAGCGGCTGACGGATCCGCTCCTGTTCATGAGCGCGTACTTTGAACGGCACCGCGACGAGTACGTCGATCTGCTCCTGCGCGTCAGCACACGCGGCGCGTGGCGGGAATGGATCGCGTTCTTTCTTCGCGGCGTGGCGGAGTGCGCACGGGAGGGACAGACGTTGACCGAGGATCTGCTGGCCCTTCGGGAACGCTATCATGCCGCTGTTCGCTCCGCGCGATCATCAGGGCTCCTTGGCACATTGATCGATGATCTGTTCCGACTCCCCTCGATCACGATCGGCCGTACGACCGAGTTGCTTGGCGTGACGCCGGCCTCGGCATCGTCGAATCTCCGCAAACTTCAGGATCTCGGCATCGTCGCCGAGGTAACGGGTCGCACCCGCGGGCAAGTGTTCGTGGCGAGGGAGATTCTCAATTTCGTTGGGCGGGATCTCGCCGCGCCGTCATCCAATACGAGACCCGCATGACGCAACGCCTGATCGAGACGTGGCTCCCAATCGCAGCACTCGGGGAGGAAAGCGTTCGAGAGCGACGATCGATGACAGCCCTCCCACCGGTCTACTACCTTCATGTTTGGTGGGCTCGTCGTCCCCTCGTAGCGTCCCGCGCGGCAGTATTAGCGTCACTGCTTCCAGCCGACGCCGACCGCGAGAAATTCATGCACGTGCTCGGCATTCATGGCGATCCGCTCGCGGCGAAGAAACGAATCGCGGAAGCCGATCGCAGGGGGGAGCGCCTCGGCGCCGACGCGTACGGATACTCAAGGGCATTTTCATACACGCCCTCCGGAGAGGATAAAGACTGGGTAGTGAACGCGTGGAACGACGCCAACGGCGGGCGCAACGAGATTCCTATCATCCTCGATCCCACAGCCGGCGGCGGTTCGATCCCTTTCGAGGCCACGCGGCTAGGTTTGAGAGCCTTTGCTAACGACCTGAATCCGGTCGCCGGGCTGATCCTGCGGGCCCGGGTCGTGGGCCCCGCCACTCTCGGCTACGATGTGCTCGACGAGTTCAAACGACTTGGCCTAGTCCTCGTCGATCGGCTCCGTGAGCGGCTACGAAGTCTGTTTCCCGACGAATCTGACCCTGAGACCCGACCCGACGGTTACCTTTGGGCGCGGACCATCACCTGTCCCTACTGCGACGGATTAATTCCACTTTCGCCGAACTGGCGATTGGCGCCCGACGGAACGGGTGTGAAACTGCATCCTGACGTTAGGACGAAGCGTTGTGAGTTCGAGATTGTAAGCGTTACGAAAGACCATAGTGAAGGCACCGTTACCGGCGGAGATGCCCGATGTCCGTATTCTGGCTGCGGTCGTATCGTGGACGGCGACGAGGTAAAGCGACAGGCACAAGCACGGATGATGGGCGATCAGTTGTACGCCGTCGTTTTCAAACGACGAATCATCTCAACAACAAAAACAGGAAAGCCGAAAATTAAGTGGGTGCGTGGATATCGCGCACCTCATGCCCGAGATGACAACTCCGACTACCTCGCTCGGCAACTGGCCGACAAACTAGCAGCTTGGGAAGCACATGGGATTGTTCCGACGGAGGCCATCAGCGATCCGACGAACTATGAACGCGGCCATCGGATGTATGGGATGACGCACTGGAGGGACATGTATTCGACACGACAACTCCTTTGTCACGGAACAACGGCAGAAGTCATCGTCGAATTGATTAATGATGCTGGCGAACGACCGAATCCATCAACGCGCGCTGCAATTGCATACCTTAGTGTTGTCGCTGACAAACTTCTGAACTACAACTCGCGTAAGTCCGTCTGGATGTCCATTCGAGAGGTCGTTGCGAATACTTTTAACAAGCACGGATTCGGTATGTGTTGGTCGTACGCTGAAATGGCTCCTCTCGTTGACGGCCTTGGCTACGACTGGGCCGTCGAACAGACCGCCAAATGCATCGAGGAGCTTATCGAGCTAACTCGACCAGATCTTGTGGCCGCGCGGAAACAGTCTGATGAGGAACTCCCTTTCGACGAGTTCCCTCAGTTGCAGCCCCCGCAAATCACCATCACCTGCCAGTCCGGCGATAGCCTCACCCACATCGACGACGAGAGTGTTGATTGCGTGGTGATGGACCCGCCGTATTACGACAACGTGATGTATGCAGAGCTATCCGACTACTTCTACGTGTGGCTTAAACGCACGGCGGGACGCCTCTACCCAGAACTCTTTCGGCGGCAATTCACCGACAAGAATACCGAGGCGGTTGCCAACACTGCGAAGTTCGGAGGGCAGAAGGGTGCGAAGGCCTTGGCTTCCCGCGACTACCAGCAGCGCATGGCAGGGATCTTCGCTGAGTGCCGCCGTGTCCTGAAGACCGACGGCATCATGACCCTCATGTTCACGCACAAGGCTACCGGTGCGTGGGATGCACTCGCGTCCGGACTGATGGATGCTGGTTTCACGATTACCGCATCATGGCCCATCAACACCGAAGCTGAAGGTAGCTTGCATATCAAGGACAAGTCGGCCGCCAACAGCACGATTTTTCTTGTGTGCCGTCCCAGACCTGACCGTGGCGTTGATGACCAGACCACATACTGGGAAGATGTCGAGCCACGAGTCGCCAAGGCTGTGCGCGCACGCGTCGAGGCGCACCAAGCGGCGGGTATCACGGGCGTTGACCTGTATTTGTCTTGCTTTGGTCCTGCCCTTGAGGAATTCGCGAAGCACTGGCCGCTTAAGCGCGGCACACCGAGAGTGATCCCCACTCGGAAGCGGAAGGCGCAGGAATCGTTGTTCGGCGATCCGGCCGACCCGTATGCGGTGACACCAGAAGACGCGCTGGACGCTGCGCGCCGCGAAGTAAAACAGTGGCGCCTGGAGAGGCTACTTCGCGCCAAGCGCCAGGACGATCTCGATCCGCTCACCGAGTGGTTTGTCCTCGCGTGGGATGCGTTCCGCGCCCCGCAGTTCCCGTACGACGAAGCCTTGCGTCTCGCGCGGGTCGTCGGCCTCGATCTCGATGCCGACGTCGTCGGCAAGCTCGCCGAGAAAAAGGGCTCTGACCTGATCCTGTGGGACAGCGCTAGACGGGCGGCAAAAAATACCTTGGGCGCCGTCGGCGGCGGCCGCTCGGCGATCGATGCCGTTCATCATGTCGCTTGGCGCATCCGACAGCAGAACCTTCAGGCCGGGCGCGAGCTTGTAGAGCGAGCCGGACTGGAAGCATCGCCCGGGTTTGTGACAGCAATGACCGCGGTCCTCGAGGTCCTGCCAGTGTCGAGCACCTTCACAAAGGTCAAGGGCGAAACTGGCGCGGTCGCCGAGGCGGCCAGCGACTTCGACGCCCTTGAACATCTTCGACGACTAATGTTCAGCGACCGTGTGCCCGAGCCCGAGCAGTTGAAGATCTGGATGGAGAATCCGATTGAGCCTCCTTCCTGATTGCGACTGGCGAACGAAGTACGACGCGGACGGGCGAACGCTGGTCGAGACGTTCTTCATCCCAGCCCTCGAGAGTGCCACGCGCTACGACCGGACGACGGGATATTTCTCGGCCGGCGTGCTCATGCTCGCTTCTCGTGGCGTGGAGGGGCTGGTACGCAACGGCGGCCGGATGCGCCTCGTCGTCGGCTGCACACTGGGCGAGGCCGAGGTGCAGGCGATTGACCGTGGACAGCAGCTCAAAGCACTCGTCCAGGAACGGCTCGGCGCGATGCCGATCGAACCGACCGGAGACGCCGAGCGACAGGCGCTGGAACTTCTGAGCTGGATGGTTGCGCGGGGCCATCTGGAGATGAAGGTCGCCATCCCATGCAACGCGCAGCGGCGACCCATCGCGGCCACTGTCCTCTTTCACGAGAAGGCCGGTGTCGTTGAGGACAAGGCGGGCAACCGCCTCGCGTTCAATGGCAGTGTCAACGAAACGGCGCAGGGCTGGAGTAACAACTGGGAGAGCTTTCACGTCTTCACGGATTGGGTTGAGCCCAGCGATCGGCGGCGGGTCGATATTGAAGAGGCGTCATTCCAGAAGCTGTGGAACGACAAAGCGCAGCGTTGTCTCGTGATTGAGATTCCGGACGCCGCGCGGGATGGGCTGCTCCAGTTCCTCCCGCGGGATGGCGCCATGCCATCGCGACTCCAGGAGTTTTCGATGTCGGCGCCGGATGGGGAACCGCCGGCCGATCGAGAAGCGCCAGATACGGCGACGACCGGAGCGCTACCAGATCAGTCAGAGTTACGACGTCTCGTTTGGAGCACGATCGCGAATTCCGCATCCTGGCCGGGCGGCGGCGACCGTGTCGGCGAGGCCACTTCCATCGTCACGCCCTGGCCTCATCAAACGCGGGCCTTCGAGCGCTTGTACGGGACCTGGCCGCCCAAGCTCTTGATTGCAGATGAAGTAGGTCTGGGAAAGACAATCGAGGCCGGCCTTCTGCTTCGGCAGGCGTGGTTGTCAGGGAAGGCAAAGAGGGTTCTGATTCTCGCGCCTAAGGCCGTCCTTACCCAGTGGCAGATTGAGTTGCGCGAGAAGTTCAACATGAACTGGCCGATTTACGACGGCAGCGCACTCCACTGGTACGACTGTCGCGCCCTCGATGGGAATCAACAGCGGAAAGTGTCACGGACCGAGTGGCACAAAGAGCCCTTCATTATCGCCTCGAGCCAGTTGATGCGCCGCGCAGACCGCGTCGCGGAGCTGACGAACGATGCGGATCCGTGGGATCTCGTGATCCTGGACGAAGCCCACCACGCCAGGCGCAAGGGCGCCGGCCTCACCAAGGACAAGAAGCCCAATCAGCTCCTTGCACTGATGCAACGGCTGAAGAATCGAACGAGCGGGCTTGTGCTGATGACCGCCACGCCGATGCAAGTAACGCCCATAGAGGTCTGGGACTTGCTTGAACTACTGGGCCTTCCGCCGGGCTGGGATGAATACTCCTTCGTGAAGTTCTTCGATAAAGCGGCGCATCCGAACCCTTCTCACGCCGACTTCGAGTTCCTTGCCGAGAAGTTCCGCGAGGCTGAGGCACATTTTGGAGCAGCTTCCGTCGACAGCGTGACCCGATTCGTGCCGGGTGGTAGCGCACTTGCTACGAGAAGGACCCTCGTCGCGTTGCGCGACGTGGCGGTGACCGGCCGCAAGCAGCTCGACACTGAGCGCCGCCGCGCGGCCGTCCGAATCATGCAGTCCGCGACCCCAGTCGCGAGGCTGATCTCGCGCCACACGCGTGAGTTGCTTCGTCGATATTTCAAGGCCGGAAAGATCAGTACACCCATTGCAGACCGCGAGGTGGACGACGTCCTCGTTCCGATGAGTCCGGAAGAACGCGCCGTCTATGAGGCTGTCGAAGACTACATCTCTCGAACCTACGCAGACACCTCGTCTGGCCATCGCAACGCTGTCGGATTCGTGATGACCGTCTATCGCAAACGAATCGCCAGCAGCTTCGCTGCATTACGGGAGACGCTGACCAATCGCCTCGACATTCTTCGCGCGCCCGGCGAAGTGGCGGCGGCAGACGAGGATGTTCCGGATGACGAGGAAGGCGACGAACCACTTGATCAGGATGCAGCGGCCTATCTCGCGCAGGAGGCCCTGGCGTTCGAAGCCGAAGCGGACATAGAGGACATCCTGGCCTCGGTGAAGGTGCTGCCCTCCGACACCAAGAGCACGCACCTTCTTACCATCCTCGAACGGTTGCGCGCCGATGGCTACCCACAGGTAATGGTGTTCACGCAGTTCACCGACACGCTGGAGTTTCTCCGCGACCATGTCGCGGCGACCGGTCATCGTGTCATGTGCTTTTCTGGGCGCGGTGGAGAGCGGCGCGACAGAGCCGGGAACTGGCGAACCATCCCCCGTGACGAAGTGAAGCGGATTTTCAGAATGGGAGACGCCGACATCCTGCTCTGCACGGACGCCGCGGCCGAGGGTCTCAACTTTCAGTTTTGCGGGGCTATCGTCAACTACGACATGCCATGGAACCCGATGCGAGTCGAGCAGCGCATTGGCCGTATCGACCGGCTCGGACAGCGGTTTCCGCGTATTCGGATCGTGAACCTT
>CAYZPV010000086.1:0-16749 GCA_964480585.1 uncultured Opitutus sp.
CAACGGGCGCGCGCGCGAGCGGCGGGGCCGCGGGCGGCTCGCGCGCGGGGGGGGGAGGCGGGGGGGGAGACGGAGCGGGGGCAGTCTGAGCCTCGGCAAAGGAAGCAAGCGAGGCAAACGACGCGGCCGTGATGAGCGCACGCAGGGGCGCGACCGGGGTGGCGGGAGCATCCATGGGGAGGGGGCTTGGGGGTAAAGCCTGCGCAGCGGCTGGCAGGCCGGGACTCCATCCCAGTACAGCGGGGCGCCCCCCGCAAGGTTTCCCGAGGGGGCCGAGCGCCCCTCCTGTTCAAGCCGTTGCATGCGCCGGAGGCGAGTTTGCCACGACGCACCGCTGTCGGCAGTACGAGCCGACAGGCGGGCGGAGCCCGCCTGTCACACGCCATCGAAGGACTCAGAATTCGAGCGTGGTGGAGAGGCGCCAGCTGCGCGGCTCGTTGAAGTAGCTGCGACGGACGCCGGTGTAGTTGTCGTTATAGCGGCCGATATTCACGAGGTACGAGTTGGTGACGTTCTTCACATTGAGCTGCATGGTGGCATTGATCTTGCCGCCGAAGAGCTTGAAGCGATAGCCGCCAAACAGGTCGCCAAGGAGCGACTCGTTACCCCAGTAGATGTGGCCGGTGGCGCGATCCCAGCTCATGAAGTTCTTGCCGTTGTAGCGGATGGAGCCGCCGATGAAGGCGCCGCGGAGCTTGCCCTCGCGGAAGGCATAGCGGGCCGTGCCATTCATCTTGTGCGGGCGGGTGCCGAAGGGGCTATTCTGCCGATCGACCTGGAAGGCCAGCTCTTCATCGAGATCGCGGGCCGCGATATTGAAGGCCTCCAGCTGGGTGGGATTGTTGGCGAGACGCTGGCGCCACTCGGGGACGCGCGCGGCAAAGAAATCGAAGACCTCAGGGAAGAAGTTTTCGCGGCGGCGCTTGGAGTTGGAGTAGCCCGCGCGCAGCGAGAGGCTCTTCGTGGGGTTGGCGACGACCTCGACCTCGATGCCCTGGGTGAAGATATCGATGGTGGCGGTATTCCAGCTCGCCGGCAGCGAGTCGTACTCGGCCTGCGAGATGGCACCCGCAGCCTGGAGGGCATCCTTCATGGCGAGGAGGTTATCCACGCCGAGGGCATTGCCGCCGGGGGCTATGGGAGTATCCTTGAGCTGCTTGGTCTCGAACCAGGTGGTGCGGATGAAGAGCTTGTCGTTGCCCAGTACGTCGAGCATGAAGCCGAAATCCCGGCCGTCGCCCTCAGTGGGGGGCGCGATGTCGCCATCGGGGAGGACATTGCGATCGAAGCGCGGCGCGCCGCTATTCTTCGACATGTTGTAGAAGAACGACAGTCGCTTGGTCATGTGCAGCACGGCGCCGGCGGTGAACGTCTCGGGCTTGTACTCCTTGGTGACGTACTGGCCGTTATGCGTCCACTCATTGGCCACCAGCTCGCGCGAGGCCACGCGGGGATCGGTGGGGGCGACACGGGACTCGCCCTCGTTTTGGAAGTCGATGCGGTCCTGGCGCACGCCGAGCGTCGTCACCAGCTTGTCCTTAAACCAGAAACTCTGCGCGGCGACCATGAGCGAGAGCGTATCCTTGATCGTGTGGGTGCTGGCACCGGCGCGGGAAGCGTAGGCGGTGTGCCAGCGGCGGCCATTGAGGGTAAACTCGTTGATGCCCAAGCTCGGATCGCTGGGGTAGTAGGTGGTGAAGTCGCCGGGGGTGAGGTAGCTGCGGCGATTGACCTGATTTTGCGCGCCCTCGGGGGTATTGGCGTTGCCGATGGAAAAGCCGTTTTCGTCGACGAAGATCTCGTTGCGCGTGTTGCGGCGGCGATCCTGCCAGGAATCCTCGAGGAGGCCGGCGACGCGGTGGCGGCCAAACCAGCGGTTGGACTTGCCGCCTTCCCACGCGAGCGTGAGGCGGTACACCTCGTTCTGATTGATCACGTTGTCCTTGAACCAATTGGTCTCAAGGTACATCCGGCCCGCGTAAGCGTTGGGCACGGTCGTGGCGCTGCCATCGGGATTGGGCAGGGTGAGATTGGGATCGATGCGGAGATTGGTGCCATCCAGGCCCAAGCCCATCGCCTCCACGTCGTTCTCGTTTTTGAAATAGGCCAGCTCGAGGTCGAAGCGCTTGGGGAGCTTCTGCTGCACGATCAACTGGTGGCTGTTGAAGGTCTGGTGGCGCACGCCGCCGGGGCCGGTGAGGTTGTAACCGTAGGGCGAGAGCTCGGGGGAGGCCAGGGTCTCGATGGGATTGCCGGCGTTGTTGAGGTAGCGATTGATCGACTGAAATTCGCCGCGGTAGTTGTAGACGACGCCATTCTGCTGATTCCAGGTGTAGCGCTGCTGGCTGGCATTGAGGCGCTGGGTGCCCGGGCGTACGGCGGTGCCATCGAAGATGGGGCTGCCGTTGTCGAGGTAGCCGGTAACCTGATCCTGCGCATTCCAGCCAACGGTGAGGTTATTATCGACGTAGCCCTTTTCGTAGGAGGCGTGGATGGTGGTATTCTTGAGCGGTCGATAGGCGACCGCGGCCGTCCAGCGGCCGGTGTCGTTGAAGTCCCAGTGGCGCCAACCCTGGTGGTTGTTGTACACGCCTGCCAGGCGCAGCGACAGCGTCTTGGGGATGAGGACCTGGTTGTGATCGCCCTCGTAGCGCTCGAAGTGCCACGAGCCAAACATGCTCTTCAGCGTGGTGCGGGAGCGGTTGAGATTGGCCTTCTTACCAGTGAGCGAGACGAGGCCGCCGGCCTGGCCGAGGCCGAAGAGGATGGAGTTGGGGCCGCTGGCGACCTCGGCGCGCTCGACGTTGTAGAGATCGACGGGGATGCTCGACTCGACGAAGTCGCGGGAAGCACCCGCGGGGGAGCCACGCATGCGGAACTGGAAATCGCCACCATCGGCCTGGCGGCCAGCGGGATTATTGAAACCGGCATTGGCATCCTCGACATCGACCTCGATATTGGTCGCGAACTGGAGCATCTCCTCGAGGTTGGTGGCGGCGATATCGGAGAGAAACTCGGGAGTGAAGGCCGAGACGGAGGCGGGGGTATCCTTGAGGCGGGAGTTGAGGCGACTGCCGCTGGTGGTATTGGCGGCTTGGTAGCCTACGTCGTCCTCGGCCTTTACTTCAAACGGCGACAGCTCGATCGGCGGAGCGCTGGCGGCCTCGGTGGCCGACTGGGTGGGCGATGAGGCGGGCGCGGTCTGCGCTTCGGCGAGCGAAGCGGCCGAAGCAAGCGAGGCGACCGTGAACAAAGCGCGCAGTCGCGCCGTCGGGGAGACAGGAGCATCCATAAGGGGGGTTTACTTGGGTGGGTCGGAGGGAGCGGACCGCGGGCCCGCTATGAGGAACGGTAACCCAAGGTTGTTCTCCCGCGTCTCACAAGGATTCCCGTGCGACGAATTCACACCTGCGGGTTCTAATCGTTGCGCAAATCCCTCGCTTGCGGCTCGGCGAGTGAAACGCTCGACTGTCTCACCAATGGATGCCTACGCCCACGCCCGGAGCCTGATCGATGCCGCCCACGCCGCGGACCCTGCCCGCGCTGCCGATGGCCGTCCTGCGGAGCTGGTCTATGGCGAGCGGGTAGAGGCGTGGGTAGTGCGACTCGCGCCGACGGCCTCTCCGGCGCTGAGGCTGGCAGCGCGTGCACAGCACCTGGAGCGTTGGAAGACGCCCCGCTCGACTTACCCGCTGGACAAGCCGGGCTATCATGCGTGGCGGCGCTCCCTCTACACCAAGCAGGCCGAGCGCGCCCGCGAACTGCTCCTGCAGGCCGGCGTGCCCGCCGCCGAGGCAGCGGATGTCGCCACCTGGGTCTCGAAGACGGCGCTCAAGACCAATCCGGGCTCACAAGCCCTCGAAGACGCGGCGTGCCTCGTCTTTCTTGAAAACGAGATCGGCGCCTTTGCGGCGCAGCATGCCGAGTACCCGCGGGAAAAATTCGTCGATATCCTTCGCAAGACCTGGCGCAAGATGAGCCCCGCCGCGCAGCAGGCCGCCCTCGGGCTGGATCTGCCGCCGGCGATCGCGGACCTGGTGCGCGAAGCGGTCGGCTGAGAAAAACCACGGACGACGCCCCGCCTGCCCCGCCCCCCACGGATTTCGGTCTCTGATCCCAAGAGCCCCCTTTAGTGACCGGATTTCTCATTTACTTTTAAACCGTTTCCCGAGGTCATCCGTCTCCAAGATGCGGCCGCATCGGCCGCTGCAACTGCCCTCTCCCCCGCATGGAACCCTGCCGCTGCGCTCACCCGCCTCAGCCTGAAGACCGCCGTAGCTTCATCACCAAGGCCGCCGCCGTGGTGATCGGCGGCATCGTAGCCGTCGTCCCGCCGCTCGCGGGCGTCTTCGTTTTTCTCGATCCCCTGCGGCGCAAGACCGAGGCCGGCGGCGCGGTGAAGGTCGCCACCCTCAACTCGCTGCCCGAGAGCGGGGAGCCGCGGAAGTTCTCCGTGCTGGCCACCAAGGTCGATGCCTGGAACCGCACGCCCAATGTACCCGTCGGCGCAGTCTACCTCCAGCGCCTGCCGGGCAACAAGGTACGCGCGCTCAACGTGGTGTGCCCCCATGCCGGGTGCTTCGTCGACTACAAGGGCGACAAAAACAACTTCCACTGCCCCTGCCATAACAGCAGCTTTGGCCTGGATGGCACGATCCTCGATCCCAAGAGCCCCAGCCCGCGCCCGCTCGACGCGCTGGAGGTCGAGGTCCGCGGCAATGAAGTCTGGGTGAAATTCCAGAATTTCCGCGCCGGCGTGCACGAAAAGATCCCCGTCTGATCCCCTTTCCGCCGATGAAGTCCGCCCTCGACTGGCTCGATAATCGCACCGGCTACAAAAAGCTGGTCCACGAAGCGCTCTTCGAAAACGTGCCCGGCGGCGCCCGCTGGCGCTACGTGTGGGGCAGCACGCTGGTCTTCTGCTTCGTCGTGCAGATCGTCACGGGCACGGCGCTCTGGCTCGCGTACAGCCCAAGCTCCCAGACGGCCTGGGAAAGCGTCTACTACATCCAGTATGAGATGTGGGGCGGCTGGTTTCTCCGCGGCGTACATCACTATACGGCGCAGGCGATGACGCTGCTGCTGGCGATCCACCTCATGCAGGTGGTGATCGACGGGGCGTACAAGGCGCCGCGCGAATTCAATTTCTGGTCGGGCATCGTCCTCTTCTGCCTCACGCTCGGGCTGTCGCTGACGGGCTATCTGCTCCCGTGGGATCAAAAGGGCTACTGGGCCACGAAGGTGGCGACCAACATCGCAGCGATCACGCCCTTCATCGGGCCGGAGTTGCAGAAGCTCGTGGTGGGTGGCGCGGACTACGGGCATCATACGCTCACGCGCTTCTTCGCGCTGCATGCCGGCATCATCCCGGGCGCGATCATCGCCTTCATCGTCGGCCATATCTACTTCTTCCGAAAACACGGCATCACCCCCAAGGAGCCCCGCCGCCGGCCCGACGCTGCCTTCTGGCCCGACCAGGTGCTGCGCGATGCCGTCGCGTGCCTCGCGGTGCTGGCGGTGGTGCTCTTCCTCGTGATCCGCACCCGCGGCGCCGAGCTCGGCGCGCCGGCCGATCCCTCGGAGCAATTTTCCGCCGCACGGCCCGAGTGGTACTTCCTGTTTCTCTTCGAATTCTTGAAGTACTTCCCCGGCGGAACCGAGGTATGGGGCGCGATCGTGCTCCCCGGCCTCGCGATGGCCTTCCTCGCCGCGATGCCCTTCATCGGCAAGTGGAAGCTCGGCCACCGCTTCAACATCGGATTTCTCTGGGCCATGATCGCGGGCGCCGGCCTGCTCACGTGGTGGGCGCTCGACGAGGATCGCAAGAACCCCGACTACGCTCGAGCCGTGGCCTCGGCTCATGCCGATGCCAAGCGCGTGATCGAGCTCGCCCAAGGGCCCGAGGGGATACCAGTGACCGGGGCCGTGACGCTCCTACGCAACGACCCGCTCACGCAGGGCCCCAGGCTCTTCGCCAAGAACTGCGCGAGCTGCCACCGCTACGACGGGCACGACGGCCTCGGCGGCAAGCCCAAGGACGAGATCTCCGCGCCCGACCTGAAGGGCTTTGCCTCTCGTGAATGGCTCGCCGGCCTCCTCGACCCCAAGCGCGTCGACAGCCCGCACTACTTCGGCGGCACCAAGTTCAAGAACGGCAAGATGGTGAAGTACGTGAAGGAGGATATCGAGAGCTTCGGCGACGATGAAAAGAAGGAGCTCGCCGCCGCCATCGTCGCTCTCTCCGCCGAGGCCAGGCTCAAGTCCCAAAAGGCCATCGACCAGCGCGACGAGGCCCTCATCGCCAAGGGCACCGAGCACCTCATCGGCAGCACGCTCGGCTGCATGGAGTGCCACAAATTCCACGACGACGGCGAGGAGAGCGGCCCCAACCTCACCGGCTACGGCTCCCGCGAATGGCTCCTAGCCTTCATCTCGAATCCCGAGCACGAGCGCTTCTACGGCGACCGCAACGACCGCATGCCCAAGTTTGGCGAGGAGAAGATCCTCACGCCGCAGGAGCTGGGGCTGGTGGTCGACTGGCTGCGCGGGGAGTGGTACGAGCCGGAAAAGCGCTGACGCGATTTTCCGCCAAATCTTAACGGCAAAGGGCCTGCCGCCAAAACGGGCGGTTGGACCATGGGCTTAGGGGTGGGTGCCGGAGGCTGAAAAATTCACCGGACTGTCGCATTTCACCACCCGGTTTGATTTGGCGTTTGGACCTTTGGCGCTTGAGATTTCCTCCATGCGCCCCCCGGTCTCCTTTGCCACCGCCCGTCTGACGGCGCGGCTGCCGCGGGAAGACGATGCTCCCGCGGTGCTCGCGGCCTACGCGAGCGATCCCGAGTGCACGCGCTATCTCAACTGGCTGCCCTACCAGCGCCCCGAGCCGCTGGCGGCCTTTCTCCGCGAGTGCATCGCGCACTGGGAGAAGCCGGCAGCAGGCCACGGGCACTATCCCTGGCTGCTCTGCCTCAAGGGCACGGACAAGCCCATCGGATCGATCGGTGTCACTCTCGACAGTCGTGGCGCCCTGTTTGGCTATGTATTGGGCAAGAAGTACTGGGGCCACGGCTTCGCCGCCGAGGCGCTCCGGCACGTCGTCGACTGGTCGCTCGCCCAGCCGAAGATCTGGCGCGCCTCAGCCTACTATGATGTGGAGAACCCCGCTTCCGGCCGCGTCATGGAAAAAGCCGGCATGACGCGCGAGGGCCTCCTCCGCCGCTGGCATGTCTGCCCCACGATCGGCCCGGAGCCGCGCGACTGCGTGGTCTACGCCAAGGTGCGGTGAGCGAGGGGCGGCAACCGCTTGCCGGGTCATTTAAGGTCGCTTTTGACGAAGCCCATCAGTTTGCGCACGCGGTTGCGGCCTTCGACGTAGCCGAGCTGCCACGCTTCCCAGTACACTTTTGCGGCGAGCGCATAGTTCACCGGCGTGCCGATGCCGTGCTCGTAGCAAAAGCCGAGATTTACCATCCCGAGCGGATGCCCCGCCTGCGCCGAGCGCCGGACGTAGGTGAAGGCCAAAGCCGGATCCTTGGTGATGCCCGGGCCCTCTTTCACGCCCCAGTAGTGAAGATAGCCGAGATAATAGACCGCCTCGCCCACCCCGGCGTCGGCCAGCGCGCGGATCTCGCCCAGCGCTGCGGGGGAGGCTTTTTCGCCCCAGCCCCGGAGCTTCATCTTCGCGAGCAGAAATTTCGCATCGAGATTGCCCTGCGCCGCCGCCTTTTCAAAGCACTCGCGCGCAAATTTATAGTTGGTGCGGGCGAAGACCCCATCGGCATGGGCCCGGCCGATCTCCACGAGCGCCCGGGGGTCGCCCGAATCGAGCTTCATAAGATCCTGCAACTGCTCCTTCACTCGCGCCGGCGCCAGCCACGCCGCGCGATTGGCCGATCGTACATAGTCGAGAGCGATATGGAAAGCGGCGTCCTGCACGCCCTTTTCCTTGAGCTTCCTCATGTGACTCCGCGCTTCCCCATCGTTGTAGGAGCTGGCCTCGTCGTAGTAGGTCAAGGCCGTCGCCGGATCGCTGAAGCCGATGATCTTTCCCGTCAAGTAGGCGTCGCCGATCTCGATCAAGCCAAACGTCTGGCCAAGCTGGGCGGCCTCGCGAGCGAGGCGCACGCCCTCCGCGATATCCATGGGCGAGCCATGGCCCATCGCGCGAAAGGCGCCCAGCCGGGCCTGCGAACGCACCGCACCTCGCGCCGCCGCCTTGGCGAGCAGCTCCTGGGCTTGGGCCGGGTCTATCTCGCCGCCGATCCCCAGGCTCTTGGCCCGCGCCAGCACATCCAGACCCATTATGCTGCCCGCGTCGGCCGCCTCCGTCGCGAGCTTGAGGCCACGTTCGACATTGTACATCTCCGGATAATCCCAGCCCTTCGAGAAAAGGCAGATCCAGGCGACGTAGGCCTTGACCACCGGCCGCGGCGAGCGCTCCAGCTCCTTCAGCAGAAACGCCAGCGCCGCCTTGTTACCATCCATCAGGCGCATCTGGCGGAAGCGCACGCCAAACACATCCTCCGCGAGCTGCTCCGGCGTATCCTCCGGCCACGACAGCGCGCGCTCCGCGGCGGCCAGCGGCGGCAGCAGGGCGAGGGCGATCAGCGCGATACATCCTTTCAGGTAGCGAGGCGTCGTCGTCGAAACCCTTTCGCGCAGCCCGCACACAAGCGAGCGAATTTTAGATATCGACCGGGGCTGGCAATTTCGCGCGGTGCGCGCATCTTTTGGCGCATGACCACCGTCACCACCTGCTCCAATAATGCAGAGGCCGAGCTGCTGCACTCCCTCCTGGTCGATGCCGGCATCCAAGCCTTCGTGCTCGACGATGCCTTTGGCGGCATGATCCGTATCCAGGTCGACGATACGAAAGTCGACGAGGCAAAGCGCCTGCTCGAGGAGGCCCAGAGCGCCGCGGAGGAGCAGGACGGAGACGACGATGGCGCCTGATAAAATCCGCCTCGAGGAGAAGTTTGCGCAGTTTTCTGGGCATTGGTCGCCCAAGATCGTAGCCGAACTCAATGGGCAGGAGGTAAAGCTCGTGAAGTTTCGCGGCGAGTTCGTGTGGCACAGCCACGAGCGCGAGGATGAGCTCTTTCTCGTGGTGCGGGGGAGCTTCCGCATGGAGTATCGCGATCGCACGGTGGAGCTGCGCGAGGGCGAGATGCTTGTGGTGCCACGCGGCGTGGAGCACCGGCCGGTGGCGGACCAAGAAGTGTGGGTGATGCTCTTCGAGCCCGCCGCGACGATCAATACCGGCAACGCCGGCGGCGAACTCACGGTCGCGCAGCCGCAGCGGATCTAGCTCCGCGCGCGACGTGGGCAACCGCCACGGATCGCGCCTCGCCGGCCGCCCCGCAGATCAGTTTGGCGGAGATGGCGCAAGACCCTCGGCTGCGCAAAAGTTGCGCAGTCCAAGGAGGCATTTCCGCGCAGACGGATGACCTCGTTTTAGGTTACGCGGATACCTTCACTTTTTCCCCGCGATATTGCGCGCGATCCTGAAACTATAGGGGCGGCCTGCGGCGTCTTCCGGTGCGTAACCAATTACACATCCATGAAAAACGACCCTTATTTCAAGTTCGCCGCCGTCGCCATCCTCGCCGGTGTGATCCTCGCCTTTGCCAGCCCGACGCCGAGCACCGCCGCCAGCGACCAACCGGAGCACACCGTGACCGCCGTCGCCAACCTCTCAGAGTAATCTCGCCATGGCCGCGTTACGGAAATCGGCTTGCCGCGCTACGCCTTCCGGGCGTCAGCTCCCGGCATGCTTCCGCTACGCTGCCTCCTCGGCAGGTTCGGCCTCGCGCTCGGTTTCAGCGCGATCGTGGCCATTGCCCAACCCGCCGCCCGCCCGCTCACTCACGCTGATTTCGACTCCTGGCGCAGCATCGCGACCCCCACCCTCTCCCGCGACGGGAAGTGGCTCGCGTATGCCTACATGCCGCAGGATGGCGACGGCGACCTGATCGTCCGCGAAGTCGCCACCGGCCGCGAGCATCGCGTCCCCGTCGGCGATCTGCCGGCGCCCGATCCCAAGGCGACCGACGAAAACGCGCCGCCCGAGGCGCCCCCGCCGGCCCGCACCGTCAAGCTGGCCTTCACCGGCGACGCGAGGTACCTCGTCGCCACCGCGTATCCAACAAAGCAGGACGTCGCCGCCGCGCGCAAAGCAAAGAAGAAGCCCGAGGAGATGCCGCGCGCCGGCATCGCCATCCTAAATCTCGCCACCGGTGAGGTGGCGCGCGTGGCCGAGGTGAAGAGTTTCCAGGTGCCCAGCAAGGGAGGCTCGTGGCTGGCCTTTCTCAAGGAGGGCAAGCCCGAGGCCCCCAAGGCGGACGAGGACGCACCCAAGACCGCCAAGAAAGGAGCGTCGCCGACCACTGGCAGCCGCACCTACGGCACCGACCTTGTCGTGCGCGACCTCGTGCTTAACGCCGATAACACCTTTCCATTTGTCACCGACTACTCGTTTTCGCGCGATGGGCGCACGCTGCTTTACACTGTCTCGTCGCGCACCGAGACCGCCAATGGCGTCTACGCCTTCACGCCTGGCGCCACCTCCGCACCGACCGCGCTCCTAGCCGGCAAGGGCAGATATGCCCGCGTCGCCTGGGATCGCGAGCAGACGCAGGCAACCTTCGTCAGCGACCAGGCCCACAATCCCGGCCAGCGCACCGCGCGCTTTGCCCAGTACCTGTGGAAGCGCGGCGAGGCCGCCGCCAAGGCGGTCGTGACGCCTGCCACCAAGGGGCTGCCCGCACATCTCACGGTGAGCGACAAGGCGGGAGCGAGCTTCTCTCGCGATGGGAGAAAGCTGTACATCGCCGCCGGGGCGCCGCCAAAGGCCAGTCGCCGCCCGCCTGACGCTGCGCCCATCGCCGAGGAAGACAAGGTCACCGCCGATCTCTGGCACTGGCGCGATGGCTTTGTGCAATCCGTGCAGAAAGTCCGCGCCACCCAGGAGCGCAACCGGACCTACCGGGGCGTGCTTGATCTCGCGACCGATACCTATGTGCAGCTCGGCGATGCCACGCTCCCCACGATTTCTCTCAGCGATGACGGCGCCCGCGCCTTTGGCCAGGACGATGGGCCGTACCGCTCGCGAACCGACTACGACGGCCGTTACCACGACGTCTACCTCGTCGACACAGCGACCGGCGCACGCAAGCTCCTCCTTGCCCAGCAGCGCGCCGAAGGCAGCATGCAATGGTCGCCCGATGGCAGGTGGGCCTGCTACTACCAGAATCGCCACTGGCATCTCGTCGACACCGCGACGGGCGCCCTGCGCCCGCTCACCGACAAGCTCCGCGTACCATTTTACGACGAGAACGACGACCGCCCCCAGCCGCCCTCCGCGCACGGCAGTGCCGGCTGGACGAAGGACAGCGCCTCCTTCCTGGCCTACGACCGCTACGACATCTGGCAGCTCTTCGTCGATGGACGGGCGCCGGTGAATCTCACGACCGCCGAAGGCCGCAGACAGCGATTGCAATTTCGCGTGCAGCGCATCGAGCCCGTCGATGCGGATGACGACGAGCGCGGCATCGACCCTGCCAAAGCGCTCACTCTGCGCGGCGAAAGCGAGACCTCGCGCGGCACCGGCTATTTCCAAACCAACTTCGGAGCCGCCACCGCCCCCAGGCAGCTGCTGTGGGGCGACAAGCTGCACCGGTACGTCGGGCGCGCGCAGGAGGCGGATGTGCTGCTCTTCACCGCCGCGCGCTTCGACGCGTTTCCCGACGTGTACGCGACCGATTCACAATTTGCCGCGCCGAGGAAGATGACCGAGGGCGACGCGCAGCGCGCTCCGTATGCCTGGGGCCGCTCGGAACTGATGAGCTTCAGAAGCGCCGACAACCTCCCCCTCTCGGCCACGCTCATCAAGCCGGCAAACTTCGACCCGCAGAAGAAGTATCCCCTGATCGTGTACATCTACGAGCGCCTCTCGCAGAACGTGCACAATTTCTACAATCCCCAGCCCGGCACGAGCATCAACGCCGCCTTCTATGCGAGCAACGGCTACGTCGTGCTGATGCCCGACATCGTCTACAAGACCGGCCTTCCCGGCCAGAGCGCGCTGCGCTGCGTGCTGCCCGCGATCGATGCGGCGACGAAGCTCGGCTTTATCGACGAAAAGGCCATCGGCATCCAGGGCCACTCGTGGGGCGGCTACCAGATCGCGTACATGCTCACGCAGACCAGCCGCTTCCGCGCCGCCGTAGCGGGCGCACCCGTCGGCAACATGACCAGCGCGTACTCCGGCATCCGCTGGGGCAGCGGCGCGCCGCGGCAATTCCAGTACGAGACGGGCCAGAGCCGCATCGGCCGCCCGCTGCAGAAAGGGCTGCAGGCGTATCTGGATAACTCGCCCATCTTCCACATCGAGCGCGTCACCACGCCTGTGTTGATGATGGCCAACGACCAGGACGACGCGGTGCCGTGGTATCAAGGCATCGAACTCTTCCTCGCGCTGCGCCGGCACGGCAAGCCATCGTGGCTCTTCAACTATAACAACGAATTCCACGGCCTCCGCCGGCGCGCCGACCAAAAGGACTGGACGCGCCGGATGCAGCAGTACTTCGACCACTATCTCAAAGGAGCACCCGCCCCGGAGTGGCTCGAAAAAGGCATCCCCTACCTCGAACGAGAGGAAGAAAAAGAAGCCTTCAACGGACCCGGAGGAGTGACGGCGGACAAGCTTTGAAAAGCTGTCACCCTGGGAGAAGCATAGAAATCCTCTCCGCGACAGTCTTTCGCCTCTCGGACAAGCTGTTTTCAGAGCAATGCGAATCCACTTTTCCGCAGGGTGCGGCGGAGGGTGGCGATGTGGGGGCGGTCGCGGGTTTCCACGGTGCAGACGGCGTGGACGGCGCTGACATCGGGGCCGCTGAAGGCGCGGTCGTGCGCGATGTCCTTGATGCTGGCACCGCAGCTGGCGATCACGCGGCAGAGCTCGGCGAGGCCGCCGGGGCGGTCGCTGATCACGGCGGTGAAGCGAGTGAGGCGGCCATCGTGCACGAGGCCTTTCTCGATGATGCGGCTGAGGATGGCGGGGTCGATATTGCCGCCGCCGACGATCAGGGCCACGCGCTTTCCCGCGAGCCGGGGCAGCTTGCCGCTCATCAGGGCCGCGAGGGGCGCGGCGCCTGCGCCTTCGACCACGGTCTTTTCCAGCTCGAGCAGGCGTAGGATCGCGAGGGCGATCGCATCTTCGCTCACGATCACGGTCTGATCGACGCAGCGACGGGCCAGCGCAAAGGCATTGCTCCCCACGGCGAGCGTGGCAAGGCCATCGGCGAGGGTTGCGCGGCGCGGTCTGCGCACGGGTTTCCCGGCACGAAGCGCCGCAGCGAAATTCGCGGTCGCGGTGCTTTCCACGCCGATCACCTGCACTCCGGGCTTGAGCGCCTTGACGGCGACGCTCACTCCCGCGATCAAGCCGCCGCCGCCTACGGGGCACACGATGGCATCGAGCTTGGGGACTTGCTGGAGGAGTTCGAGCGCGAGAGTACCCTGGCCGGCAATGATATGCGGGTCGTCGAAACCATGGATGTACGTGAGCCCTTCTTTTTCCGCGAGCATGTCGGCGGCGGCGCGGGCCTCCGCGAAATCCCTGCCACCGACGCGCACGCGCGCGCCGAGGCGCTCGCAGGTGACGATCTTGATGAGCGGAGCATAGTCGGGCATCGCCACCGTGACGGGTATGCCGAGCAGCTTGCCGTGGTAGGCAAGACCGAGGGCATGATTGCCCGCGCTGGCAGCGACTACGCCGCGCTTGCGCTGGGCGGGATCGAGCTGGAGCAGGGCATTGCGCGCACCGCGCTCCTTGAAAGAGCCGGTGCGCTGGAAGTTCTCCAGCTTGCAGTAGATCCGCGCGCCCGCGATCTCGGAAAGCGGGATAGACTCGGGGCAAGGAGTCTCGATCACGCCTCCTGCGATGCGGCGCTGTGCTGCGCGAATATCGGCCAACGTCACACTCATGGTCGACAGGCTGCCCTAAAACGCCGCGGCTGGGAAGCGCGCAGCCGCACCGCATCAACCGGCGCCGGGAGCGTGGAATAGCGTTGCCGCCACTCGGCGCACAGGGCTAAACCGGGCTGTCCCATTGCCGGGATATCCGCGACCAGCGTCCCACCCATGTATCAGGTTACTTTCTCCGAGCAGGCGATGCACGAGCTCAACAAGCTCGATAAACTCGCGCAACTCGACGCCATCGATCCGATCAGCAGTCTCAAGCCGGCAGATCTCGCTCACCCGCGTGAGCCGCTAGGCCATTTCCGCCGGGGGCAGAAATCCTTGTACCGCCTGCGGGCGGGCGACTTCCGCTTCTATTTCGAGGTGCTGGGCGACACGCTCCACGTCGACTATATCCTCCACAAGAACTCATTGGAGGACTTTTTGCTGCGCAACAAACTGCCGGTGTCAGAACAGCAGCTCGTGGAACAGCACTCCAAGTTCTGGAAGTATCTCGAAAGCCTCACGAAATGAGCGAGCAATCCCAGTCTTCCGAAGCTTCCTCGTCCGCCGAGCTCGCCCATCGCTCGGACCCCTACAACGTAAGCAACGCCAGCCGCATCTACTTCCTGCCCAATCTGATGACGGCGGGAAATCTCTTCTGCGGCTTCATGGCCATCGTGGAGTGCATCCAAGCCCGCCTCGCCGAGGGTGCCTTCACCGGCGAGTACCGCGGCCTCACCAACTACGAGCACTACAAGTACGCGGTGTGGTTCATCTTTGGCGCCGCCGCTTTCGATACCTTGGATGGCCGTCTGGCGCGCATGGGCGGCCGGGAATCGCTCTTTGGCGCGGAGTTCGACTCGCTGGCGGATGTGGTCTCCTTCGGCATGGCGCCGGCGCTCCTCATGTTTTACCTGATCCTGGCGCCCACCACCGGGCCGTATGAATGGTTTCGCAACATCGGGTGGGCGATAGGCTTTATCTATCTGCTGTGCGCGGCGATGCGTCTCGCACGCTTCAATGTGATTACCAATCCTTTGCTACGGCCGGGCACCAAGGACTCGAACAAAGACTTCGTCGGCCTACCCGTGCCGGCAGCCGCCATGACGGTCGCAGCCACCGTGCTCTTTCTCCTCAAGCTCGCGGAGACAGATCGCTCGCTCAATGCATGGTCCCTAGCCCTGCCACCGCTGATGCTGCTCGTGGCCTTTCTGATGGTGAGCACAGTGCGGTACCCAAGCGGCAAAAAGGTGGATATGCAGACTCAAACCAAGGTGCTGCCATTCATCTTCATCCTATGCGGGCTGGGCTTGGTGGTCCTCTATAAAGAAGTAGCGGTGCTCGGCATCTGCCTGGCTTACATTTTCTTTGGTCTCATTCGCTATGTACGCCGTGGCCGGCCTGGGTTGCATGCCAAACCGGGCCAGCCGCCGAGTGCCCACCAGGGAGCTTAAAAAGCACGGTGTTTTCGCAACTGAATGACAAAAAACTTATTCGGAAGGGTGGTGTGAGAAACCTGCGCGATTCTTCCGAAGAACTTAAGGCTGCGAGTAACCCCTGACTTTTGCGCAAGCTATCGGAAGTTATTCAGGTCGCTTTTCGGGGATTTCCCGAAGGGAGAACGGCCAGTTACTGGGGTTGTTCGCAGCACATAAGACTAAGGATAGAATTCATTATTGAACATCTAATCTCTTAGCCTTTGTTAGTTTCTCCAACCAGTCTTCCCGGGACCCCCGCATGAAATTCAAAATCAACCGCGATCACTTCGCCAATGGCTTGGCCCAGGTGCTCAATGTCGTCGGCTCCAAAGCGACGATGCCCATCCTGAGCAACGTGTTGATCGAGGCTGAGAAGGACCAGATTTCCCTCACGACCACGAACCTCGATCTCGGCATCCGCTGCAAGATCAAGGCTGAGGTGAAGGAAACCGGCGCCGTCACTCTGCCGGTGAAGCGCCTCGCGGGCATCGTCCGCGAGCTGCCCAACGTGGACGTGACCTTCGACGGCTCGCCCAATCATCAGGTGAAGCTCACCTCCGGTGGGTCGACCTTCCGGATCATGGGCATCGGCAAGGAGGAGTTCCCGCCTCTGCCCGAGTTTGGCGAGGAAAAGGCGTACAGCCTCGAACAGGCCGAGCTGGTCTCGATGCTGAAGAGCGTCGCTTACGCGCAGTCGACGGACGAGACGCGCTACATCCTCAACGGCGTCTATTTCAACTTCAAGGATGGCAAGTTGTCGCTCGTGGCGACGGATGGGCGTCGTCTGGCGCTCGTCTCGAAGGAGATGGAAGTGCCCGCGGCAAGCGCCGGGGCGATCATCCTCCCGGCCAAGACGGTAAGCGAGCTGACCCGCCTCCTCGACAAGGGCGAGAAGGTGAAGATCAACTTCAACGACCGCCGTGCCGCCTTTCAGATCGCGACAGACAAGGAAACGAGCGGGCTGATCGACTCCGTTTACCTGTACTCGAAGGTCGTCGAGGGAAATTACCCCAATTATCAACAGGTTATTCCCAAGGAGACGCACCAACGTATCAAGTTGGAGCGTGAGCTCTTCCTGCAGTGCGTGCACCGTGCGGCGCTCGTTTGCTCGGAGAAGGCCAATTCAGTGAAGATCAAGCTCTCCAGCAATCTTCTGGAGATCACGGCGCAGAGCCCGGACTTCGGCGAGGCGCACGAATCGATGGCGATCGGGTACAGTGGCCCGGATCTGCAAGTGGCCTTCAATCCAACCTTCATCATGGATCCGCTCAAGGCCTTGGCCAAGGACGAGGTCTTCTTCGAGGTG
>CAYZPV010000087.1:0-16386 GCA_964480585.1 uncultured Opitutus sp.
AGGCGTACCCTCCTCCGACGCGGAGATCGCGGAAAAGCTGGCAATCTCCGTGGAGACGGTGGCGAAGCACCGCTTCAACATCCTGAGGAAGCTATCGCTGCACACGACGGCCGAGCTGGCCCGCTATGCGCGGGAGCATGGCTTCACGCTGGGGACAGCGAACGAGAAGGACGGGCCATTGCTGCCTTGAGCGCGGCGATCGCCTGCTCGACGCGGCGGGCCTCAGCGACGCAGCCGCTGGCATCGTACTGAAAGGCGGAGCGCTCGAGGTCGACGGCGGCCTCAGCGAGCGGAGCACAGCCGACCATCTTGGCCTGACCCTGGAGGCGATGCGCGAAAACCTTGGCCTGCTCAAAATCGCCCGAGGCAAGCGCGGCCGCGAGGTCGGCCTGCGTGGTGGATAGCGTGTCCAGGAAGCGCTGCACCTGCGCGTGAAAGCCCTCGGAGGTGCCATCGGAGAGGTAGGTGAGGAGCGCGAGATCGAGCCCGGACGACGCTGACTCCGGCTCGGATGGGGCGGCAGGGGCGGACGGAGGGGGCATGGGCGGCGGGCTCGCGGAGCGGGAGAGATCGACCGTGGCGGTGGCGAGCAGTCTGCGGCCGAGGCCGAGGAGGGTGCGACGAAGCTTGTCGGGCGTGAGGGGCTTGCCGACAAAGGCATCCATGCCGGCATCCAGGCAAAGCTGGCGATCCTCCGCGGTGGCATAGGCGGTGACGGCGAGGATGACAGTCTGCAGCCCATCTGTCTCCGAAGCGCGGATACGCCGGGAGACCTCGAGGCCATCCATATCCGGCAGGTTGCGATCGAGGAGCACGACGTTGTAGCGCTTTTCCTCAAACATCCGCACGGCCTCGGCGCCGGTGCGGGCGCGATCACAAGCGAGGCCGAGGCGGGCGAGCACGGCCTTGACCGCCCAGGCATTGTAGTCGGTATCCTCGACAAGGAGCACGGCGGCCTGAGGGAGGGTCTGGGGAGCCAGCTCCGGGGTATCGACGACGACGGTGAGGGGCAGGCGCAGGAAGAAGCGGGAGCCCTTGCCGGGCTCGCTCTCGACGCCGACCGAGCCGCCCATGATATCGGCAAGCAGGCGGCACGAGGCGAGGCCGAGGCCGGTGCCCGCGACGCCCTCCTGGCGCGCGCGCGAGAGGCGGGAGAATTTTTTGAAGAGCGCGGTGCGATCTTCCTCGCTCATGCCCGGACCCCAATCCCGCACGGCAAACTCCACCTCGCCGGGCGCGTTTTCAGGCCGGGTGGCGGAGAGCTGGATGGTGCCGCCGGCGTACTTGAGGGCATTGGAGACGAAATTGACGAGGATCTGCTGTACCCGGCCGGCATCGCCGAGGAGGTGCGAGGGGAGCGTGGGATCGACCTCGTAGAGGAGAGTCGCGCCACGCTCCGCGGTGTCGGACTTGAGAGTGGTGACGATGGAGCGAAGCAGCTCGCCCGGGGCGAGGGGGCCCGGGCGCAGCTCGATCCGCCCAGCCTCGATGCTGGCAAAATCGAGCACGTCGTCGACGAGGGTGGAGAGGTACGTGGTGCACTCGCGAAGAGTGGCGACCATCTCGCGCTGGCGGCCATCGAGCCGCGAATCCTCGAGCGCGAGGGCGAGGCCGACGATGCCATTGAGGGGATTGCGGATATCGTGGCTCATGTTGGCCACAAACTCGGTCTTGGCGGCACTGGCCGCGGCGAGCTCGGCATTGGCGGCCTCGAGCTCCTCGGTGCGCTTTTGCACGCGAGCCTCGAGCTCGGCATTGCGCCGGCGAAGGGCGCGGGTGCGGAGGTAGAAGAGGCCGTACGCAGCGGGCGCGAGGCCGAGCGCGAAGAGAGCCAGGGCGGGAGCGGTGCGCCACCACGGGGGCAGCACGCGGAAGCTAAACTCGACGGGCTCGCTGGCAGCGCCGCCATCGGAAATCGTGCGCGCGACGAGCCGATACTCGCCATCGCGCATGGCGGTGAGCTCGCGCGTCGAATCCCGGCCGACCAGCACCCAGTCGCGATCGACGCCAGCGAGAAACGTCTCGATCCCCAGGACTTCGCGGCGTGCAAACTCCGGCGCCGCGAGGACAAAGCGCAACGACCGATGCGTATAGGGAATGTCGCTGGTGACGGCCTGCGCCGGGGAGTGATCCGCCATCACGATACTCCCCGCGAGCAGGGGCGCGCGCGGGGGCGGCAGCGTGCGGTGCAGCGGAAGCTCGGTGCGCAGGATGCCACCGGTGCCGCCGATCCATACTTCCCTGGCGCCGCTGGGCAGGCGCTGACTCGCGATAGCGCGAGGGGTGACGATCGCGCCGATCGACTCGATCTCCTCCGGCTGCCAACGCGCGACACCGCTCTCCACCACGATATGCCCCACGCGAGCGGAGTGCCCGGCATCGCCCTGGAGGACCACCCAGATATCTTCGCTGCTGAGCGAGGGCGAAGATGCCAAGATACGCCGGCGGGGAAAGTTGAGCACCGGTGAAAACGCGGCGGCGCCCGCGGCCTTGTGCCACGCGCCCTCCTCGCTCAACGCATAGATGGCGCCCTGCGTGTCGCCGGAGACGGTGACTGGAGAGCGAAACGCTGGCAGCCCTGCGCTCGGGGGCGGAGCGGCGGGATGCCGCGATTGGCCGGGCGCAAGATATACTACACCATTGCGCAGCGATCCCAGCCAGATGGCGCCGTCCCTCTCTTCCGCCAACGTGAAAACCGTCTCGGGCAGTTTGCCACTGATCTGCTGCGGCCGGCCAGCGCGATCCCAGCGGCTGAGGGTGGCGTGCTCGAGCATCAGGTACGTGCCGGGAGCCGCCGGAGACGGCAGCAGCTTGAAGACATCCGTCGTGCCCTCGTACAGAGTCTGGATGCCGTGGGCCGTAGTCTCGCGGATGCTGTTCAAGCCAGCGCTGAAAAGGCCATCGGCGGTGTAAAGCAGATCGAAGACCCGCCAGCCCTCCGCGCGCTTGAGCACTTGCGAAGGCAAGCCAGGGGCGAGCTCAAACACGCCGCTTTCCGTGGCCATCGCCACTCGCGCGCCGTCCAAGGCGATGCCGACGACGGGCTCCTCCGGCAGGCCGCTGCGACGATCGAAAATACGCGATTTCGGATGGAGCGAAGTGCGGGCGACATACGAATCCCCCATGATCCATAGTTGAGAGTCCCGGTCCAGGAAGAGGCCGTTGACCGCTTGAGCGGGCAGCCCGGAGGCTTTGTCGATGGTCTGGTGTTGTTGCCCATCCGGCTGGGTGAGGACCACACCGGCGTAGATCGTGGCCACCGCGATCCTGTCGCCAGGCAGCTCGATCGCCCCGCCGGGAAACCCCTTGCGAATGGCTGCGCTGGTCGGCGTGACGTCGGGCACCAGCCTGCCGTCTCTTACCGAGGCGAAACCCTCGCTCGTCAGCAGCCGGTAGCCATCGGCCTCGGGCCGGCCCCACCAGACTTTGTTTTCAGAGCCCAGCACACTCGCCGGGATGAGCAGCTCGAGACCCTTGGGCGTAAACGCGTAGAGCCCTGTGGCCAGATGCTGGATGTAGATCCTGCCGCCGGCCTGGAAGGCACGCAGGCGGCGCTCATCGGGCATAGACCAGACGTGAAACGTCTTACCGTCCCAGTAGAGCACCTTGGAATTTTCGACAAACACCGCGCCGTCGCCGTAGGCAAACGCATTCCAGATCTCGGGCAGCGCCCGGTGCTCTTCCGGCAGTTGGTCCACGAGCGACTGATAGGAAAGCTCCAGGCCCCGCCGCTCAAACCAACCCACCTCCCCCGCCCCGCCGGCCCAAAGCCGCCCAGACTCCGCATACGCGAGACCCCGGATGCCGTTGGCGCCATTCATGGGCCAGAGGTTCCAGCGTTCGCCATCGAAGGAGGAGACGCCGATCCGCCCGAAATAGATGACGCCATCCGCCGCCTGCGCCGCAGACCAGCTTTTCCCAAGCACGCCGCCCATCTGCTCGATGGTGTAGACGCGCACGTGGGCATGCCCGCGCTCATCGACCGCGGCCCTCAGGCATGCAGCGCTGGCCAGCAATGCCAGAATCGGCAATGCCATGGCGCACAAACGGCTGGAAAAAGCGGCCCTCAAGACAGCATGAAAATAAGGGGTTTTAGCCTATTGGCCACTTCATTTTCACAACTACCGGAAATCCGGTAGTTGCAGGGATAGCGCCAGCAGGGCCGATCGGCGATAAGAGGGGTGCCATGAACCCAAAATCAAAACGCATCCTCCTCGGTTTAATCTCCAGCCTGTTGCTCTCCACGGGCTTTGCGCAAGTCGCTGAGCGGCTTGATCCGCTCACCGCCGAACTGAAGGCGAACAACCAGGATTCGACGGCGGCCAAGATAGCATCCGACCCCAGCGCGTCGACGTGCAACTTTGTGGACGATTTCTCGGACACCAAGTAACCCGCCCATGATCAGCGTCGCCGCCTTTCGCTACCGGGATGTGCTTGTCCAGCACGGGGGTCCCATCGGCAGGATCGAGTCGGGGGAATTTCCCGTGCGCGGTCGCAAGTCAGTCCAGGCCAACGCCTGGCTCGTGCCTGGCCTCACGCCCGATCGCTCCCAAGGCGGCCTCTACAGCTCTGCCGATGGCACCGGCACAGACCCGGTGCTATCGGTGGCGCGACACAAGGCGATCTCCGAGGCGCTGGAGCGCTGGGCCTTTCACGCCACGGTGCGCTCGGAGCGCGCGGCGGATTTCGCCTTTGATATCGATCCATCGACGAGCGGCATGTCGGCCTTTCCCGGCCTGATCCGGCGGCAGGCGCGGCACAAGGCCGTGATCGAGGCGATCGAGCGGTATTGCCTTATCGCGTGGTGGGAGGGAGTTGCGCGGGGCGAGCCCGTCCAGACAGACTGGCCGGGCGTCTCCGCCGTGGCGATCGAGGGGCCCTTCGGCGGCGTAGCGGTGATCGCCTACGCCCGCACGCCCTGGGGCGGCTATGTCTACGGCCATGCCGCGGGTGAGTCGATCGGCGCGGCCTGCGAGGGCGCGGTGATCGAGCTGGCGCGGCACGAGTGGATCCTCCGCTCCGCCTGGCTCACTTCCGTGGCGGGCGAAAAACCAGCCACCCGGGGCATTCTCGAGAAGCGCCTGCTGTTCTTCGCCACCGAGGAGGGCCACGCGCTCTTCCAGGCACGCATCCGCGCAGGGCAGACGGCCCGAGCCATACCCCGCGCGGATATTCTTTGTGACAGTCATATTCCCGGTCCCTGGAGCGAGTATGCCACGGTGTGGCGCTTTGCACTCCGGCCTCTTTCCGATGGATACATCCGTGGCGGTGAACGATATTTTTTCCTCTGACAGCGCATCATTTTTCAGTAACAGTCGAGGTCAGGGCGCAGCCATGAAGATCCTCCATCTCGAGGATAGTCCTGAGGATGCGGAGCTCGTGCGCGAGCTCATCCATGACGTATGGCCGCGCTGCGAGATCGAGTGCGTGGGCTCGCGCAGCGCGTTCGAGCACGCGCTGCATGGGCGCTACGACCTCATCTTGTCGGATTTCGCGCTCACGTCGCTCAATGGCTTGGAGGCGCTGAAGCTCGCCAAATGCGCCGCGCCGGAGACGCCGTTCATCTTTCTCTCCGGCACCATCGGCGAAGATCGCGCCATCGAGGCCGTGCAGGCCGGCGCGGCCGACTACGTGCTGAAGGATCGGATGAAGCGGCTCATCACCGCCATCACACGCGCGCTGCGCGAGAGCGAAGACCGCCGCGAGCGCCGCCTCGCCGAGCGCCGGAGCCAGGAGCTCGCGGAATTTCTCAATCAGGCGCGCGAGGCCGTCGTCGTCGCCGATCTGGATGGGCGCATCACGTTTTGGAATCAGGGCGCGGAGCGGATCAGCGGCTGGGCCTCCCGAGAGGCGCTCGATCGCCGCTGCTCCGATCTCTTCGATGCCGGAGTGATGGCGCGGATCGACGCGGCCTGCCATGCCGCGCTCGCCACGGGCGAGTGGATCGGCGAGATCGAGATCACGCACCGCCTCGGCGTGCCTCGGTTGGTCGAACTCCGGCTCACCCTCATCCGCGACGAGGCCGGGCAGCCCCGAGCTCGTCTGGCGCTCGGCACCGATATCACCGACCGCGCTCTAGCCGAGCGCCGCATCCGCGAGCAGGCGGAGATGCTCAATCAGGCCCGCGAGGCCATCTTCATCACCGACCTCGAGCACAAGATCATCTACTGGAACAATGGCGCCGAGCGCCTCTTCGGCTGGAAAGCCGACGACGTCCTCGGCAGCGTCGCCGAAAACATCCTCAGCCTCGCCGGGCAGCCGGGCCTCGCCGCCGCGCGCGAAGAGACCTTTGCCAAGGGCGGGTGGCAGGGCGAGGTGCAGATGCAGACGCGCGCCCGTGCCATCCTCATTGTCGACTCCCGGCAATCCCTCGTCCGCGACGATGCCGGCAATCTCCGCGCGCGGCTTTGGATCAATACGGACATCACCGATCGCAAGCGCCTCGAAGAACAATTCCTCCGCGCCCAGCGCATGGAGAATATCGGCATGCTCGCCGCAGGCATCGCGCACGACCTCAACAACATGCTCGCGCCGATCCTCCTCGCGGCGCCCATGCTTCAAGAGCACGTGCAGGATCCCGGCGCCCTCAGCCTGCTCGGCACCCTCGAGCGAAGTGCCGAGCGCGGCGCCAATCTCGTGCGCCAGATCCTCGCCTTTGCCCACGGGGCCACGGGCGACCATCGGTTGCTCCAGGTCAAGCATCTGCTCCGCGATATCGCGGCAGTCATCACCGGCACCTTCCCCAAATCCATCAAGCTCGAGGACCACATCCCCTCGGATCTCTGGACCATCAAGGGCAACGCCACGCAGGTCCACCAAGTGCTGCTCAATCTCTGCGTCAATGCCCGCGATGCCATGCCCAATGGGGGCACGCTCCGCCTGCGCGCCGAGAATCGCATCCTGGATGCCGCAGCCGCTTCCGCCATCGACGGCGCGCGCGCCGGAGCCTTCATCGTCCTCCAAGTCGAGGATACCGGCAGCGGCATCCCGCCCGAGGTGCTCCAGCGCATGTGGGAGCCGTTCTTCACCACCAAGGAGCTCGGCAAAGGCACCGGGCTCGGCCTCTCGACCGTGCGCGGCATCGTGGATGGCCATGGTGGCTTCGCGGAGGTGCTCACCGTCGTCGGTCGTGGCACGAGCTTCCGTGTCTACCTGCCAGCCGCGGAGAGCGAGCTCGCCGAGCGCAATGCCGTGCCAAATGCGCCCTCGCAGCAGTCCGGCCGGGGCGAGCTCATCCTCGTCGTCGACGACGAGCGCCACATCCGCGAGATGACCCGGACCATGCTCACCCGCAAAGGCTACCGCGTGATCGTCGCCGCCGATGGCGCCGAGGCCGCGGTGATCTTCGCGCAGCGTGCGGCCGAGATCCGCCTCGTCATTTCCGATCTGCACATGCCCAATCTCGATGGCGCGATGCTCAGCCGGGCTCTCCGACGCATCAATCCTGCGGCCCGGATGCTCGTCGTCAGCGGCATGTCGTCTGCCCTCGGCAACCGGCCCGACTACAAGCCCGAGGAGTTTGCCGACGCGTTTCTCCAAAAGCCGTTCAAGCCCGAGGTGCTGGTCGCCAAAGTCCAGGAGCTCCTGCGCACCGCTGAGTCCAGCCCGCCTGCGCCCGCGGCCAAGGTGTGAGCGGAGTCGTGCAGGCGCCGCCAAGCTCGCTGGCGTTTGCACGCGATATCGGAGTCTCGCGATTTTTTGCTCGTTGCGCTCGCACAAAAAATTCGACGGCCCGCGGCGCGTCCCTACGTTGCTCTTAATACCCAAATGCTTGCGACGATCGTCTCCGCCGCCCTTCAAGGAATCGATGCCGAACTCGTCCATGTGGAGGTAAATGCCGGGGAGTTGGGTGAGCCCGATATGGTGCTCGTGGGCCTGCCCGATGCGGCCGTCAAGGAATCGCGGGATCGCGTGTGGTCTGCGCTCGTCAACAGCGGCTTTCGCCCACCGCGCACTCGCACCACCATCAATCTCGCCCCCGGCAATCTGCGCAAGGAAGGGCCGTTCTACGATCTGCCCATCGCCCTCGGCATCCTCGCCGCGACCAAGCAGCTCGCGGCCTCCGATCTCGGCGACTGGCTGATGGCCGGAGAACTCAGCCTCTCCGGGGCCACCCGCCCTGTCCGCGGGGCTCTCGCCATGGCGCGCCTCGCCCGGAGCCTCGGCAAGCGCGGGGTGCTCCTCCCTGCCATCTCTGCCGAGGAAGCGGCCCTCGTCGAGGGAGTGCCGGTCTACCGGATCGAATCGCTCGACGCCGCCGTGCGTTTCCTCACGGGCCAGTCGCAGCTCAGCCCCGTCGACGCCGCTGCCGCCCGCCAGCGCTCGGCATCGCGCGCGCCTTCGCCCGAGACGGTCGGCGATTTCTCCGAGATCAAGGGCCAGCAAGCCCTCCGCCGCGCCATCGAAGTTGCAGTCAGCGGGAGCCATAATCTGCTGATGATCGGCCCCCCGGGCTCCGGCAAATCGATGGTCGCAAAGCGCATCTCCACGATCATGCCCGCGCCCACGCTCGAGGAGCATCTCGAGATCCTGAGCATCCACTCCGCCGCCGGCCGCACGCTCAGCGGCGAGCTCGCGTGGGGCACCCGGCCTTTTCGTTCGCCCCACCATACCGTCTCGGATGTGGCGCTCCTCGGCGGCGGTACCATCCCCGGCCCTGGCGAGATCTCGCTCGCTCACCATGGCGTGCTCTTCCTCGATGAGCTTCCTGAGTTCAAGCGCTCAGCGCTCGAAGTCCTCCGCCAGCCGATCGAGGATGGCGATGTCACCATCTCCCGCAGCGCCGGCAAGATCACGCTCCCTTGCGCCTTCATGCTCGTCGCCGCCATGAACCCCTGCCCCTGCGGGTATCTCGGCGACCTCAAACACGAATGTCGGTGCACGTCGACGCAGGTGCAGCGCTACCGCTCCAAGATCAGCGGCCCGCTCCTCGACCGCATCGACCTCCATATCGAGGCGCCGGCGCTCTCGCTCAACGAGCTGCGCTCCGACAAGCCCGGCGAGTCCTCCGCCGCCATTCGCGCGCGGGTCGAGACGGCCCGCTCCCGCCAGCAGGCGCGGTTCATCGGCAGCAAGACCGTCGCCAATGCGCGAATGACGCACGCCCAGATCCGCAAGCACTGCACCCTCGATTCCACGCTCGGCGATCTCCTCCAGACCGCGATGGAGCAGCTCTCCCTCTCGGCGCGCGCCTACGACCGCATCCTGAAGGTCGCCCGCACCATCGCCGACCTCGCCGCCTCCGAAAAGATCGAGTCGAAGCACCTCTTGGAAGCGATCCAGTACCGCAGTTTGGATCGGGCGGTGTTCTATTAGAGATCGCGACCCGATCAGCCCAGGGCATCGGTTAGCAGCAGCGCGGCTGCCACCCACTCGCCCCCAAACGCTGGAGCGCCGGGTGGCTGGAAGTCCACCCGGCGCGGTTATCTGATTAAGTGAAGCGATCCGACCTGGATTATCCTTACGTTTTGGAACTAAGTTGAATTTCCATGATCATACCGCAGTCGCTTGCTGCCGGTTATCGGCGCGCGACTGAATCGCTTGTCAGTGCAGCGGCCATAGCGCTGTCGGTGTCCGTCTGACAAGGGGGGCGCGACGGCCGTCCGCTTGCGCAGCCTACCGCCGCTTTTCCGTCAAAGGCAGCATCACCCCCCGGCGGAACAGGGTCACCTGCGCGGTGCTCGAGGAGACCACGATGGAAATGCAGTTGGTCGCCACGCTGATCGCCGCCGCCGCGGCGTGCCGGCTGCCCAATCCGCTGGGCAGAGTGTGGGTGCTGTCGGTCGCCTGGATCAGGCTGCCGGCCGACTCCACCACCCCGTCGCCCCGGATGATAAAAGCGCCGTCGATCGAGGAGAACTCCTTCACGGTCTCATCCATGAAGGGATTGAGGATGTTGCGATCCTCCTCCTTGTATCCGTAAAATGGATTCAGCACGAGGGGCTTGACGAGCGAGCCCACCTTCTCGTCGTCGCCGACGACGAAGAGGCAGCCCACCGGCCGGCCCTCCCGGCCCTCGACCGCGAGCTCGGTGGCCACGGCGATCACGCGCTCCAGCACCTCGGGCTTCACATCCTCCGGCAACAGGTCGGCCGTCGAGCCGGTAAGCAGGGTCTGAAATTCGCGCTCGATATCGACGACCACCAGCGTGTCGAACTGGTTGCTGCCCCCGATCCCCCCCACGCAGCAGATGCGATCGGTAAATTTCACGATGCCGCGCGTGAGCGCCACGAGCATCGCGCTGCGGAGCTGGGCGAGACGTTGATTGGAAAACGATCGCACCTGGATCGTCTCGTTGAATTCATTTTCGTCCTCCCCGCCTACTTCGAGCGCCGTGCGCGTGACGAGAATCGTCTTGAGGTCCGAGCGCAGCGTCCCTGGCCGCACGCCGCCGATGAAGGTGTCGCCAAAGACCACCACGGCGCTGCACGCCGCCCCTTTGGCCACGCGCTCGGCCTCGCGAAACATCAGCCTGTTGACGCGATTCTGCTGCGCCTCGGTCGCACGCAAGCCGCCAAAGCCACCCACCAGCCGCTCGTAGAGCTGGTCGAGATCGGCCGCGTGGACGAGATTGTCGACGAGCTCCTTGTCCTTCACCTGCCGGGCGATGGAGGCGAGCACCTGGAGGTAGTCGCGAGCATTCTCGCCGGCGATGAGCATCACGATCAGGTGCACGCGCTCATCGGCCAGCGCACCGTCGTGGCGGATGCCCACCCGGCTCCGCCCGATGGCCAGCACATAGCGGCGGCTCATCTTCACGCGCACATGCGGCAGGGCGACGCCAAAGCCCAGGTAAGTCGTCATCGTGCTCTCGCGCGCGAGGAGGCCCTTCAGCAGCGGCTCCGGCCGCAGATCGGGAAACTTTTCGACGCTTACCTCCAGCAACTCGGCAAGCGCCCCTTCGAGATCGAGGCTCTTGAGATCGACGATGCGACTGCGCGCGATGATCTTATCAAGACGCATGGGGTAAAGATCTCAAAACCCAGGCTCCAAACACCAAAGAAATCTCAACGACCGAAGGTCCCAATTGAATATTCCCTTTTGAGGTGGGTTTGGGTGTTGGACTTTCGGCGTTGGTGATTTTCCGCGCTGGGCGCGGTTACTTCTCCCACTGAAGGGCGCCCTTTTTCACCTCGTAGTACAGCCCTAGGATGAGCACACCCAGAAAGAAGGCGATGGGACCGATGATCGAGATGCCGTTGGCGAGGAATTCGCGATAGATGAACGTCCACGGGATCAGGATGACGACCTCGAGATCGAAAAGCATGAAGAGCAGCGCCGTGAGGTAGAACTTCACCGAGAAGCGCGTGTGCACGATGCCCTCCGCCGGCACACCGCACTCGTACGCGGTGTCCTTGATCTTGTTCTTCTTAAATCGCTGCCCGAAGAGGTGACTCGCGCCGATCACCCCACCGGTGATGGCAGCCGCGAGCACGGCTTGGATGAGAAAGGGCAGATACGAGGCGGACGACGTCATGTGATTCTAGCTTACGACACTTCGGCAAACCGCGGGTGCGGTCGCAAGAGGGAATTTGCTGTTACCGGCAGTCTTTGGACCGTCCGAGAAGGTAATCGCCAGCAGCGCGAGCCTTACTCCAGCCGCACGATGTTCGCATCCTTGGTGCGGGTGGTGCCTACTCCCAGCGACTCGGCAAACTCCAGGGTGCGAATCTCCTCATCGACGACCTCGAAACCCGCCTTCTTGCGGTGCGCATTGATCTTCTCCCGCACCAGCGCATCCATCAATACCGGGTCGGTGCCCAGCCAGACGAGAGGCTCGGAGACCGTGTAGAGCGAATTGAAGAACGGCCCGCCGATAAACTGGTAATGCTGCAAGCTCGCGATGGTAAACATCCAGGTTTGCCGCAGCTCAGGGATGGCGCTCATTTCGGCCACAGCCGCGGGCGCATTGGCCGGGGAGCGGAAAAAGCGCGCGGTATTGGATGCGTTCCAGAGGGTGGCATTTACCAGCGCGCCGTTGATCCCCAGCGTCGGGTGATCCGTGTAGACCGGCATGTTGATCCAGAAATCGGCGTCGAGGAAGAGCGGGGTCGCGAGGAAGCTCTTGCGATCTTGATCCTTGGTCGATTCGGCGGAGACACCCTTGGTCTGCTGCTCGGCAAAGATGGGGTCGAAGCGCTGCGGCAGCGGCGAATCGTAAAACCACACCGGATCGTAGTAGCGACCCGACTCCAGCACGTACACCGGGTTGCCCGCAAACGGCGTCTCGCCCGAGACCAGCGAGGGCAGGTAGCCAGTCATGCGAAGACGCAGCGCATTGAGACCGACAAGAAAAATATCCTGATTGGAAAAGCCCCGCTTGCGCAAGGCGACCACCATGCCCTTCACCATGCCTAGCGGCGTCGCCAGACCAGGGCCGGAATCGGCGTAGATCTTGAGCCCCACCTTTTTCTTTGCCCCGGGCACCAGCTTGCGGCCCGTCTGCTGCTCGAAGGTCGAAACCATCTGCTCCACGATCCGCTCGTAGGTGGCATCGTCAAAACTGCCCAGACGCGCCTCCAAGATGGGTGCCGGGGCCGGCTTGACCGCCTTGGCTTGGCTGGAGGTATCGGCGGCTATCGCCGGGCAAAGCAAGGCGGCGGCGAGAAGCGTGTAAGTAAGCAGGCGCATGCTGAATTGGTCGTCTATCTCAGGGCAAAGTTTCCTCTGGGGTGTCGAGACTGTGGGCGGCAGAGCCTTGCGAGCAATGCGATTGTGCAGATTTGCGGGAAGCTTGTTGCAGACCCGCCCGGGTTTATTACCCCCTAGACCACGCCGGCGGCTGCGCTCCGCCTCCGCACTGCGATCTCTCGAAACGAATGCCCGTCATCAAGCCCACCTGCGTACGCGACCTCAAGATGCGCGTAAACCTCGCCGATGTGGTTTCGCGCGTCGTCACGCTGCGCAAGGCAGGCGGCACGCGGCTGAAAGGCCTCTGCCCGTTTCACAATGAGAAGACGCCTTCCTTCCACGTCGATCCCGACAAGGGCTTCTATAAGTGCTTCGGCTGCGGCAAGGCCGGCGATGCCATCACCTTTGTCCGCGATACGGAGCAGCTCAATTTCACCGAGGCCGTAGAGGCGCTCGGCAAGCGCTTCGGCGTGCCCATCGAGTACGAGGAAGGCTCCGGCGGCCCGTCCAAGGAGGAGCGCTCGCTGCGGCAGGAGATCTTCGACCTCCACGACGTCGCCGCGGATCACTTCTACCAAGCCTTCAAGGCGCGGGACGCCACCGGCGAGTTTTTCCAGAAACTCTGGACGGATAAGCGCCGTTTCGCGCCTGAGATTGCCGACGAGTTCAAGATCGGCGCGGTCGATGCCCAGGGCAGCGGACTCGGCGCCGCCCTCCTCCGCCGCAAATTTTCCGAGGAGGCGCTGCGCCGCTGCGGACTCTTCTTCATCTACGACGATGCGCAGGTCACCCTCCACGCGCTGCGCCCGCGCTTCCGCGGCCGGTTGATGATTCCTATCCGCGATCACCAAGGCCGCGTAGTCGCCTTTACCGCTCGGCAGACCGACCTCACCCCGCAGGACGATCCGGCTCGCGAGGCGAAATACGTCAACTCGCCTGAGACGCCGATCTTCATCAAGAGCAACCTGCTCTTCAATCTAGACCGCGCGCGCACCGCCGTGGGCGACGGCAAGCCCTTCGTGCTAGTCGAGGGCCAGCTCGACGCGATCCGCTGCTGGAGCGTCGGGCTCAAGACGGCCATTGCTCCGCAGGGCACCTCGATCACAGACGGCCAGCTCGCTTTGCTCCGCCGCTACCACTCGCAGGTCGAGTGTTTCTTCGATAGCGACTCCGCCGGGCAGAAGGCCGCGCTCCGCTTTCTCCCGATGGCGCTGAAGGCCAGCCTCGAGGTACGCTTCCTCACGCTCGCCGGCGCGGAAAAGCTCGACCCCGATCTGCTCTTCCTCGAGCGAGGCCTCGCCGGCTACGAGGAAGTGCGCAAAGGCGCGCAGAGCGCCATGGCCTTTGCGTGTCGCGCCACCCTCCCCGACCCCAAAAACGCCTCCCCTGAAATGAAGTCGCGCGCGGCCCAGACGATTTTCGAAATCGTTGCGGCCTCCGATAGCGCCGTCACACGCGCCGCCTTTATCAGCGAAGCATCCAGCCATCTCCGCCTCGCGCCCCTTGCTGCGGAAAAAGATTTCCAGGCATTTACCGCCCGCCAGGCGCGGCAGTCCGCCGCCCGCCCCACCCCCGCTGCGTCTGAAGAGCCCCATCCGGCTGATTATGAAGCTCATCCCGGCGACGAGCTCGGCGGCGTGCCGGGAATGGCTCGCCCCCACAAACCCAAAGCGGCGCTGGGGCACACCCCCGAGCGCGATATCTTATTGATGCTCTTGCATTTCGAATCATTGGGAAAGCCGCTTAGCCACAGTCTCCCACACGATTGGATCGATGCCAACCACGTGGCTGGGGCGCTCCTCAACCGCTTTCTCGCCGAATTCGAACAGGACTCGTGGCCCGGCAAGGATCATTTGGATGGATTGTTGGAAACCGAAGACGAGCGCGCACTTGTGGCGTCTTTGGGATTCGAGACGTTGAATGTCGAAGACCCCGTCAAGGTTGTCCAAAAAGGACTTGAGCAACTTCGGGCTCGCGCCTTCGAGCCCCGGCTGCGCCAAATAGAACTTGCTTTGGCCAACCCCCATGCGGACAGTGAATCTGACCCAATTTCACTCTTGAAGGAACGTTCAGACCTGCAACGTCAGCTCCGCGCACCCTTGGTTTTGGCCGCGGGAGTTTGACCCTGTCCTCATTAGTCGTTTCCTCGGTCGCTCTCATTTCTCATGTCGCGCAAGTCCAAGTCTGCCTCCGCCGATACCGCCCAGTCCGAAGCCGTCGAAGCCGCCCTCGCCAAAGCCTCTCCCGCTGAGGGTGGCTCGGGTGCGGATATCCCAGCCGGCGGGATCAACGACAAGATCCGCCACCTCATCCGGCTCTCCAAGGAGCAAGGCTACCTCACGTTCGACGACATCAACGAGGCGCTCCCCGAGTCGGTCGAAAATCAGGAGGAGATCGATAACGTCCTCTCCATCCTCCAGAATCTCGAGATCGAGATCCTCGAGCCCGACCAGGTCGAAGACTACAAGCAGCGTCAGGAAGAGGCGGAGGAGGAAGAGTCCCGCTCGTCGCAAAACGATATCCTCGACGACCCGGTGCGCATGTACCTCAAGCAGATGGGCCAAGTCCCGCTGCTGACGCGTGAGCAGGAAGTCGAAATCTCCAAGCGCATCGAGACGGCTGAGCTCAAGGCGCAAGAGGCCCTCTTCGTCGCGGCCTCCGTGGGCGCCTACATCGGCACCCTCGGCGCCAAGCTCCTCAATCGCGAGGAGCGCTTCGACCGCGTGGTGATTGATAAGAAGATCGATTCACGCGAAGCGTACTTCAAGGCGCTGCCCAAGCTCGTGGAGAACACCCAGGCTTCCGAAGCCGGTGTGGCCGAAGCGTGGGATGAGTACCTCAAGGCCAAGGGCGAAGCGGAAAAGAAGAAGGTCCTCGCCAAATTCCGGAAGCGCGAAAACGTGCTCCGCTCCTACTTCTCCAAGTTCTATTTCAAGCTGAAGGTGTACGAGGAGTACCTCGAGCAGATCCGTCCCCTCCTGGAGGAGATCGATGCCTGCAACGCCCAGCTCGAGCGCGCCAAGCATCCGAAGACCAAGAAGGATGCCGCCATCGACACCAAGGCGGTCCACGCCCGCCTCAAGCAGATCGAGGCCGCCCAGCGCATCGGCTGCGCCGAGCTCCAAGCCGTCGTCGCACAGACGATGGTGCATGTGCGCGAAGCGCACAAAGCGAAGACGGAAATGGTCGAGGCCAATCTCCGCCTCGTCATCTCCATCGCCAAGAAGTATACGAATCGCGGCCTATCCTTCCTCGACCTCATCCAGGAGGGCAACATGGGCCTCATGAAGGCGGTCGAAAAATTCGAGTACCGTCGCGGCTACAAATTCTCCACGTACGCCACCTGGTGGATCCGCCAGGCGATCACCCGCTCCATCGCCGATCAAGCCCGCACCATTCGTATCCCGGTGCACATGATCGAGACCCTCAACAAGGTCATGCAGGTGCAGAAGCAACTCCTCCAGGAGTACGGCCATGAGCCGACGCCCGAGGAAGTGGCTGACGAGATGAATCTGCCCGTCGAGCGCGTGCAGCAGATCATGAAGATGGCGCAGCAGCCCATCTCCCTCCAGTCCCCCGTCGGCGACGGCGACGACACCAGCTTCGGCGACTTCATCGAGGACAAATCCGCCGAGAACCCGTACGACATGACGGCGTACTCGCTCCTCCGCGAAAAGATCATCGACGTGCTTGATACGCTCACCGAGCGCGAGCGCCGCGTGCTCTCGCTGCGCTTCGGCCTCATCGATGGCTACA
>CAYZPV010000088.1:0-16297 GCA_964480585.1 uncultured Opitutus sp.
AAGAGGAGGGGCGTCAGTGAGTCCATGAGGGGAGGCGGGCGGGTGGCGTGGGCATGGCGGCACTGTGGCCCAGGCGGCCGCGGGAGGGAGGGGCGCGCTCGTGTGAACGGGTGTGAGCGCGCGGCGCGGGCGCGGGGGCACGATGCTATCCGTAGGTAAAAAATGGATACGTGCTCCGCCGCGGGCACGGTGGCGGAGGCGGGGGGCGCAGGCGCGCCTGACGACCAGTCAGGCCGCGCCGAGGGGGGGCGGCAGGGGAGCGCGCCGACGCTCAGGCGAGCCGCGCCGAGCTGGCGGCGCTCTCACCCCAGTACTCTGTGGGCGCGGCCCTAGGCGGCGGGAGAGCCGGGGGACGAGTCGCGCCAGACGGAGTCGCTGGGCAGGGCGTAGGTGAAGCGCTCGCCGTCCCAGGTGGCCTTGATGGCCGCGATCTTGGCCTGGGGGATGCGGAGCCGGCAGGAGAGCGTATCGGTGGCAAAGTGCAGCTCGATGCGCTGGCCGGTGTCGAAACCAGGGGTGGTATCGACCTGGAAGCGGCCGAGGGCCACGGGCTCGCCACCGGGAGTGGTCACACGTACGGGTTTGCCATGGAGCGTCTCCATGCGCCAAGCGAACGAGGGCGCGCGCGGGGCTGGCAAGTGCGGGGCGTCCCGAAATCGGGGTGGGAAAATCCCGGGGGGCGCGCCGGGGGGAGTCGAGCTTCGCGCGAGCCGGCGGGGCTTTTCTGCGAGCGGGCGGAGCGCCACCGGTTATTAGGTGTTGGCGGCGCGCCGCGTTTTCTCCTCCCTGCTGCGGTATGATCCTCCGCTTTCTGCCCGCGCGCCGCTGGCGCTCACGCTCTCTCCGGCTCGGTGCGGCGCTCGCACTGGCGGCGGGGCTGGCGGGCTGCGGCACGACGGAGGGGGCGCGGAGCGCCCCGGCCCAGGCGAGCGCGCCGGCTGCGCCGGCGGGCACACGCTGGAGCACGGCGGATCTCACGGCGCTCGCCTACGCGGGGCTCGCGCCGGACGCTCATGCGCAGGCGCGGCGCAGGCTGGAGGCGCTGCGCGCCGAGTATGGCCCACGGGCGGCGGCGGCGGGCGCGGAGCTCTTGTGGGACCTGGGCGGCGACCATCGCCTGGGGGACTCGCCGGCGCTGTATATCGACCCGGCGCTGGCCCTGCCGGCGGCGAGCGCCGCGCGCGTGCGCACGGTCGACCTCGAGGAGCTGGCGTACCGGCAGCCGCAGACGCGCGCCTTTCACGATCGGCTGCTGGAGGCGGAGCGCGAGCTGGGCAAGGAAATCGACCGGATGAGCGATGCCGTGGATGCCCTCGTGGCCGAGCGCGCCCGGCTGGCGGAGCGCCGCGAGGCCGCCGCGGCGGCGGCCCTGGAGGGGCGGATCAAGGAGGGGCAGGCCCGCGTGCTGGCCTTTGCGCAGGAAAATGCCGCGGCGCTCCAGCGGCGGATGCGGCTCTTTCTCGCCGAGCAGCGCGCGGCGCTCGCCGCCGGCCTCGTGGCGCGCGCGCGGGCGGGCGAGGCCACGGTGTTGCTGGAGGTGCGGGCCCCGCGACTCACGGGGGAGCCGAGCGTGGTCTTTGTGGCGGAGGCGCTGAGCCCGGCGCCCGATGGCGGGCTGCGCACGGGGCCGGTGCCGGAGGCGGTGGTGCGCACGATCGACCGGGAATGGCTCTATGAGCGCCACCCGCGCACGCTCGTGGTGCACGCGGAGGTGCGCGCCGCCGACCAGCAGGCCACGCAGGAGCTGGCGCCGCTCAAGGCCGAGGTGGCGGCGCTGGAGGGCACGCTCCGGCGGCAGCAGCAGGGCGGCGAGGCGCCGGCGGCGGAGCAGACGCGCGCGCAGCTCGAGGGCGCCCGCACGGCGCTGCGCGCGCGGGAGAAGCAGAGCCGCGACGAGCTCGGCGCGCGGCTCGCCGCGCACCGCAAGGCGATGTTTGCCGAGATCGCGCAGGCCGCGGGCGCGGTGGCCGGGCGCACTGGCGCGCACCTGGTGCTCGATACCGCCGCCGAGGCCGCGGGCCCGCGCCCGGTGGCGCACGCCGCGCGCGGGCTGGATCTCACGGCCGAGGTGGGCCGCGAGCTGGGGATCGCGAGCGGGCGGTGAAAAAAAAGTCCCCCGCGCACCCACGCGCGGGGGAGACGCCCGCTCACAGCGCGCTGGTGTGGGTATCGGTGAGCACGCCGTCGACGAAGATGCGACCCTGCTCGATGGTGACCTTCCGGGGCTGGCCGCCGGCGCCGCGCGCGAAGGTGCGGAACTCGAAGCGCGGCCGCTCGTTGGCATCGGTCGTGATCTCCGCGAGGATCTCCGCGGCGAGGGCTTCGCCGAGGATGAGGCTGCGGGTATTATCGGTGCGCCAGTGGACGCCGCCCATGGAGCGGCCCATGGCGACGTTTTGCGCGAGCTTGTTCAACTCGCCCTCGATGGTGAGCCCGTCGGCGATGGCGGCGGGCAGGGGGAAGCGATCCCAGACGCCGCCTTTGCAGCCGGTCTCGTAGGCGGCGATGGTCTGGCCGTCGCCGTAGGGTGTGCTCCGCTCCTTCAGGGTCTTGAATTTCACGGGCGTATCGACGCCGCCGGTGGAGTCGATGGTCTTGAAGTACGCCTTCAGCACCGTCACGCACGCGCCCGCGACGGTGGCGTGGCCGGCGCCGTAGGCGGGGTGCGTGGGGCTGCCGGGGGTAAAGGCAAGGGGCAGCAGATAGCTGCCGTGCGCGGCGAAGATCCGGGAGGCCGCGGGCGTGGTGGCGACCCAGGCGGGCAGGCCGTAGGGGCGCGTCACGCCGCCGACGCCGCGCGTCTGGACATGCACGAGGCCGCCGTACGCCTCGGGGCGGAGGCGGAGATTGACCTGCCACTTCTGATTCCAGACGACCTTCAGCGCGCGCGTGGCGACCTCCGAGACGAGCGCCAGGATATGCGGGCCGCCGAGGACGCCAAAGCCCGCCTCGCGCGCCGCGAGGCGAGCGGTGTAGGGATTGCCGGGCGTCCACTCCGCGCCGCCGGAGAGGAGGAGGAGCGCGGCATTGAAGTAGGCCTGGTGGAGGGCGTCCTTGTTTACAAAGCGCGCGAGGTCGCGCAGCGTGCCGATGTAGCGCTCTTCTTTCTCGAAGAAGGTATCGTCCAACTCGTTGGCCTTGGGGTAGGCCTGGCCGTCACGATCCTTGCCGCTGCTTTGGGCGTGGAGCCAATCGTCGAAGCAGGTGAGGAAGTCGCGCCCGGCGCGGTAGGGCCGCTGCCGCGCGTCGATCGTCTGCGTGCCAAAAGCGATCGGGCGCATGAAAAACTGGCTGAGCATGGGGCCCAGCTCCTCGCCCATGAGGCCGAGGCGAAAGACATTCCCCGGCGTGAAGGGCGCGAGCGCGGCGCTGGAGCCGGGGGCATCGATGCCGGGGGCGAGGCGGCCAGGCTCGCCCGGCTCGGCCACGGCGGCGGCAAAGCGCGCGGAGAGATCGGCGGCCGCCGCGCCGATATCGGCGTGGTGGGGAAACTCATTGAAGGGGATGTCGCGCGCGAGGGCCATCCAGTAGAGCTCGGTCATCTCCGCCGCCGTGGTCTGCGAGAGCACGGTGGGCGCCGGCGGCATGGCGTACGCCGCGGGATGATGGGTGAGGCCATCGGCAGCGAGGCCCGCCTGGGGATTGGTGAGCGGTGCGGCTGCGGCGTGGCCCTTGGGCACGGTGGCAAAGCCGCTGCCATCGCCGCCGCAGGCGGCGACGAGTTGCTCGAAGGCGACGGTAGATACCTCGCCAAATTGGTTGTGAGGGAGGGTCTTGTGGAAACTGCCGAGGCCGCGGACGAGGTCTGCGCCGACGCTGAATTTTTTCTGGGTATCTCCGTTGTTGGGCATGGCTGGACGGGATTGAGTGCGGTTGGGAGTGAGGGGCCTTCCGGGATAACGCCGGGGCGCCGCCGGATCTTTCAGGAAAAGCAGCCGCCCGGTGGAAGAAACGGGGCGCGGCGAGCCGCAGGCGGCGCGTATCCACACGGTGGATATGGCGCGGCGCCACGCGCGGCACCCGCAGACGGGGGCCGTGGAGGCCGGGCGGATGGAGGCGCAGGCGACGACCCATGCGGGGATCGACCAGCTCAACCGGGAGGCGAGCGCGCAGAGGGAGCGCCGCAATGAGGCGCCCAAGCGCCGCGCAGGCGAGGTAAACGCGCACCGCGAGCCGGCCCAAGCCCCAGGGCGCGATGTTTTGGGCACTTTGCAGATAAATGACACTTTTCCGGGGACGATCGCGCATGGGTGGTGGCACACTCCTCACTGCGGCGCACGCCGCGTCCTCCGTCCTCAACTCCACCTCCCCCATGTCCAGCACCGCTTCCGTCACCAGCATCTCGCCCACGTCCGGCGCCGTCACCGGCGGCACCCTTGTCACGATCTCCGGCTCGGGCTTCACCGGCGCCACGGCCGTCGCCTTTGGCACCACGCAGGCCCAGCCGACCCCCGTCTCGGATAGCACGATCACGGTGATGACGCCGGCGATGACGGCCACGGGGTCGGTGAGCGTGCAGGTGGATGTGCCCACGGGGTTGAGCCCGGTAAATCCCAACGTGAGCTTCGACTTCGTCGCGGCGACGCCGGTGAGCGCCGCGGTCGTCACGGGCGTGTCGCCCGCCTTCGGCCCGATAGCCGGGGGCACGGTGGTGACGATCACGGGCTCCGGCTTTGCCGGGGCGACCGCGGTGGCTTTTGGCGCCGTGCAGGTGCCGCCCTCCACGGTGACGGACACCGAGATCACGGTGACCACGCTGTCCACGGCCACAGGCGGCACGGTAAACGTGCAAGTCGATGTGCCGACGGGGCTGAGCCCGACCAACCCGAGCGCGACGTATCAGTTTGTGCCGCCCTCGATCGCGAGCATCTCGCCCGCCACGGGCCCCGATACGGGCGGCACGGTGGTGACGATCGTCGGCTCGTACCTCAGCCAGGCGCTCACCGTGCAGTTTGGCGGCGTGGCGGCGACCAGTGCGCCGGTGATCGTCTCCGATAGCGAGATCACCGTCGTCGCGCCCGCAGCCTCGCAGACGGGCGCCGTGGGCGTGCAGGTAAACCTGCCGACAGGGCTCGTGCCGAGCACCGCGAGCGCCGGGCCCCAGTACACCTACGTCCCGCCGGTGCCGAGCACGCCGGTAAACGCCACCTTCGTCGTCATCAACCAGACGGGCGTGCCCGATGACCTGGTGTACGTGAAATTCCTCGGGGCGGATATCAATGCCTCGACCGTCACGCAGACGTACGCCGGCTCCAAGGCCCTCAAGACCGGCGGGGAGACGAGCAGCCGCTCCTACAGCCTCCACGAGATGAGCTCGACGCTGACCACCCCCGCGCTCACGGCGCCCAACTTCGCGCTCAACGACTACACCGGCGGGCGCATCTACTTCAGCGTCGGCCTCCCGCTCGCCAATACCAACCCGCCCGCCGCGCAGAATCCCACCGACTCCGATTTCTCCACCGTGTACGGCTACGTGGAGCCCTCCGTCTTCCCCGACGCCGGCGCGGGCAGCACCAATCTGGACGCCTCGTACGTCGACTTTGTCGGCCTGCCGATCAGCATCGCGATCAAGAACGCGGCCGATGGCTCGCTGGCCAATCCCCCGGCCAACAACCCCCTCACCACGCCCGGCGGCAACACGCTCTTCACCGCGCTCACGGCCGCGGGCCCCAACCAGGTGCCGGCCCAGACCGTCGTGACCGCCAATACCTCCGCCCAGGGCTCCACCGGCACGGTGACGATCGGAGGCACGGCGCGGATCCTCTCGCCCTCGCTCTACGAGCCCAGCCTGATCAGCGGCGCCACGCCCTACCACGGCTGGACCGGCACGGGCAGCCTCATCGCCGCGCTGCGCAGCGCCGGCGCCACCCTCCAGGTGGCGAGCTACGTGAGCACCGATGCCACGGCCACCGTGCCGAAGGGGACGCTCTTCGGCTTTGCCGGCAGCAGCCTCGCGACGCCGCCCATCGCCGCCTCGTGGCTCGCCGCGCAGACCTACGCGCTCACGGCGACCGCCGTCGCCGACCTCAATCCCCAAGGGGCCAATCCCCGCATCCCCCAGCTCGAGGGCGTGTCCGGCATCATCCTGGCGGGGAGCGGCGGCACGGTGACGGACTTCAGTATCTATCTCACGGATACAGACCTCGATGCAGCCACCGGCGTCTACGGCGCCAATCCGCCGTACGTCGTGGACTGGACGGGGCAGAGCAGCGGCCCGCAGGCGTACTCGCTCGCGGGCATCGTCAACGATCTCAGCGGGCGCGTCGTGGGCGACCTGCTAGCGGGCTTCAACTTTGGCTGGGCCGCGTGCGCCACCACGGTCGCCGCCCAGGCCGCCAGCACCAATACTGCCGCCAATCTGGCCGGCACCGTCTTCGATGTCTCCAGCGGCCCGCTCGCCCAGGCCGCGATCGGCGCCCTCAGCACCGGGCAGTTCTTCTACCTGCTCTCGCTGCAGCCCGACACCGCGGCGGTGGCCCAGTGGTTTGGCGCCTCGATCCAGCCCAGCCAGCCGACCTACTACAACAACTACGCGAGCGATTTCCAGAGCCTCACCAATGCGTACAACATGGCCTTCACCGACCGGCTCCAGGGCGCGAGCGATCCCGACATGTTTTTCGCCCCCAGCCCGGCGACCTACGTGGAGATCACGCTCCTGCCGGGAGCCTACACGGTGACGACGACGCCCTGACCGCGCGCGGCGCCGCCGCCGCGCGCGCCGCCCAGGCCGGCGTGCGCGGGTAAGGCGGGCAAAGTCGGCGCAGTTCACCGCCAATTCTCGCGGGCTTCATCGTGCCTTCACGCGCGCGAGCCCTACTGTGGGCATGCGCGACCTGCGGCCACCGCTCCCGACGTCTACTCGCCCACCCGCAGCCAGCCTGCTCCTCCGCGGGAGCCTGCTGCTCGCACTGCTCTTCTTCTCCGCGAGTTGCGCCCGGCCCCGGACGCGCGCCGAGTGGCAGGCGTGGTGGCAGGCGCACCGCGCGACCTGCGCCGCACTCGAGCCTCGCCTGCGCGCCGCGAGCAGCCGCGAGGCGCTCTGGAGCGATCCGCAGGCGCGAGCCTTGGTGGAAAAGCTCGGGCCGACCTTCGTTCTCCGCCTGAGTGATGGCGGGTTCAAATTTGGCCAGGGTGGGAGGGGCCTGGCTGTCGCCGGTTGGGGACAAAGCGTGGTTTGGAAACCGCTGGGACGCGCTTCCGACGATGGCGACTACGATCAGCTGATCGCCGCACGCCGCCGCGCAGCCTACCTGCGGCTGGCGGGAAACTGGTACGTGGAGTATGTGGCGCACTAGGCACGCCCACACGGCCGGGCGAGGTGGCGGAAGATCGCCGCCACCTCGGGGGCGCTCAGGGCTGGGTGACGGAGATGCTCGCGCCGGTGAACTCGACGTTGACGGTGCCGGATTTGATGGTGGAGCCGGTCCAGTTCAGGAGGGCGTAGTTGTCGGCCTCGAGCGCATTGATGATGCGGTTGTCGGGACCGGGGCCCTTGCCATTGAGGAAGTACATCTTCTGGAGGACGGTGCTGTCGAGCGTCTCCTTCAAGGTGCTGGTGGCATCGGTGAGGTCGGAGGCGGTGGGGTTGTCGATGTCCTTGTTTTCGTAGTACGAGTTGACGATGTCGTTGTAGCTGCTGGTGACGATCGCGTGCTTGGGGTTGATCGAGCCGGCGATCGAGCCGGGCTTGAGGCTGAAGTAATAGCCGTGGTGCGCGACCTGATACACGCTCACCGGGCCGACGAGGCTCTGCACGCGGGCGGCGACTTCGTAGGAGTAGCCCTGGTTGCTGTTTTCGCCGAGGTCGGAGCCGAGGTAGGTGCGGAAGATCGTGCCGGTGCTGGTGGTGCACTTGAGGAGGATCGTGGCGGAGTTGAGATTTTCATCCCAGGTGCCGGAGAGGACTTCGATGATGGATTCGTGGTTCCAGTTGTTGCCGTTAAACCAGGTGAGGGTGAATTTGCCGAAGGCGATGGTGTCGTAGAGGCCGACGGAGACGTAGCTGCCGGCGGCGTTTTTGGTGAAGCGCTCGATGCGGGCCTTGAACTTGTTGGCCGGGAGGCCGGTGAGCTCGGCCATGGAGCCGACGTCGCTGTCGAAGGTCTCGTAGGGCTTTACCTTGCCGATGGGCATGCTCTTGGCCTTGGCGGCGGCGATGAGCGTATCGGCGCGGGTGCCGATGGTGGCTTCGCCGGAGTAAGTGGAGGCGGGGTCGGTGGTGCCGGAATTGGCGAAATTGGCGATCACCGCGCTCGCGCCGCCCATGTGATCGGAGTGGAGGTGAGTGAGGGCGATGAAAGTGAGCTTGGCCGAGCCGAGCGCGGAGCTGAGATAGGGCGCGACGTAGGTGGTATAGTCGGAGCTGGTGCCGGTATCGACCAGGCCGTACAGCGTGGTGGAGCCGCTGACGGACTTGACGAGGGTGGCATTGCCCTTGCCGCCGAGCTTGATGAAATAGACGCCGGCCTCGGCGGCGGCGCGGGCGGAGGCGGCCGAGCCGAGCAGGCCGATGACGCAGAGGAGCAGGGTGGCGAGGAGGGAGCGGAGGCGGGTCTTCATGGGAGGAGTGAACATCGATGGTACGGATTTTAGGGTATTCGGGCGGGCGCTGGAGAAGGGAGCGGGGCGCACCGCCGAAAACACGGAGCCGGGGAGAGAGGGACAACGCCAGAGGGGGCTTTGGCGGCGAATCGGTTCGCGGGAGCGGACGATTGTGACGGATGCGACGCGGTCGCCACGCGGCTGACACAAGAGGCGTGAGGTCGGCGGGGCCACGCACGGTGGGCCGCCGGGAGGGCGCGCGGCTGCGGCCGAGGCGGCAGGCAGCGCCTACCGGCGGGCAGGTGGAAGAGCAGCGGCGCCGCCTATGCGCGTGGCGCGTGGCAGGGCGCAGGCCGGGAAACCGCGCGAGGCAAGGCGCTCGCCCGGGGAGATCGCCAGCGGGCGGGCGCGGAGCGCCTCGCGGCGCGGCCGCCGGCTACACTCTGCGAGAGCGCGAGGCTCGTGGGCGAGCCAGGCCCCCGCGGGGGCGCAAATCTCGTGCTCGATACGGGCGGCACGAGCCATCCCGGCGGGCCCTACGGCGCGCCCTTGCGCTGGTCGCCAAGGCGGGCGGCGCGCTCAAGGGACCTCGTAGAGCTCGACGAGGGCGACGCCGGTGGTGTTGGCGTTGCCGGAGACCTGGGTGGTGTAGCTGCCAGGCGGGAGGGTGACGAGGATCATGGCGTCGCGGCTCTGGCGCTCGGCGATCTCGAAGGCGCCGACGGTGCGGCCGAGGTCGACGAGGAGGGGCGTGCCGCCCCAGTTGTCATTTTCCCGCACGATGGTGGAGGCGCCGGTGAAGAGCTGGAGGCGGGGATCGGCCAGCGTGCCGCCGACGCCGAAGGCGGCGAGGCCGGGGCCGATGGCGCGGATGAGGACGGTGCGGGAGGTCTGGCCGCGGAGGACAAAGCCGGCGATAAGGACATCGCCGCCGGCGCCCACGCGGGTGCGCGCCGAGACATTGACGAGGCGGGGCGTGGTGGCGGTGACGGCGGGGGAGGCATCGTAGATCTCGGCGAGGGCGATGCCGGTGCCGCCGGCTTTGCCGGTGATCTGCACGGAGTACGCGCCGGGAGCGGGAGAGGCGGCGAGGGCGGCGTCGAGGCTGCCCGGGGAAGCGAGCGGGAAGGCGCCCACGGCATTGGCGCGCGCGAGCACCTGGGGATCGCCCGCCCAGTCGTCGTTGGTGGCGAGCGTGGCGCTGCCCTGAAACATGGTGGCGACGGGATCGGCGAGCACGCCGGTGAGGCCAAACTGCGCGAGGGAGGGGCCGACCGCGCGGACGAGGAGGGGCTTGTCGCCGGCGGCGCCGGCGCCGCCGACGGCAAAGCCGACGATGAGGGTCTCCGCGCCGGTGCCGGCCTGGGTGCGGATGGAGAGATTGATGAGGCGGCCGCTGTCGGTGGCGGGGAGGACAGTGAGGGTGGCGGGCTGGCTGGGGGTGGCGCCGGCGGCGTTGCTCACGTCCACGGTGTAGACGCCCGCGCGGGTATTGGCGCCGCTGAGGAGGAGCAGCGGGCCGTTGCCGGCCCCGGGGATGGCGGCGCCGTCGCGTTTCCAGGCGTAGCCGGTGGCATTCTGCGCGGCGACGGAGAGGATGACGGTGCTGCCGGGCGCGACGGTGTGGGAGGCGGGCTGCGCGAGGATGACGGGGGCGCCGCCCGGGCCGCCGCCCGATGCGACGGCGTTGATGATGGTGTTGGCGGAGTAGACGCCGCCGGCGACAAAGCCCGGGAGGCTCGTGGTATCCAGAGCTAGGATACGATTGGCCTCCAGGTGGATCGAGAGCCGCGCGCCGGGGGGCACCGAATTGGCGGGGAGGACGAGGGTGAGCTGGCTCTGCGTGAAGCCGCCCTCCTGCGTGGAGGCATCGCGCTCGACGCCGGGGGCGCTGACCTCGATCGCGAGGCGGGAGAGGCCGGCGGTGAAGCCCGCGCCGTAGGAAAAGGCGATGGAGAGGGGGAGGGTGCGGTCGAAATTCAGGGTGCCATCGGCGGCGAAGGTGCCCTGCGAGAGGGTGGCCACCGGGGCGGCGGGGTAGAGGTCGCCGGTGAGCGAGACGGAGGCGGCGCGGCCGCCCAGGGTGAGCGTGTAAGTGCCGCTTGGATACGCCGCGTCCAGGGCGGCGCGGGTGGCAAACTGCGCTTCGAGGGCCCACTCGCCATCGTCGTAGACCAGGGGGCGGGAGCCGCCGCCGGCGGGCAGCGTGAGCGTGTTGGGCGGGGTGGGATCGGTGGCGGAGCCATCGACCGCGACGGAGAACCCAAAGGCGCGCTCAGGGTGGGGCGCCGTGGCGGCGGCGGCGGTCTGCACGTAGCCGGTGTATTTATTGACGACGGCAAACCGGATATCCTGCGCCGCGAGGTCGGCGAAAGCGACGAGGGCGGCAAGGACGAGGCCGAGGCTGCGGAGGCGGGTGGGCGGCAGGATGAAGCGCATGGGGAGGAGAAAGCGTGGGAAGGTAAAGGGAGCGCGCGCGCCGCCGGCGGGCGCGGGGCCGCAGGCGGCGCGGGGCGGATGGCGGGGGGAGCGGATGAAGCGGGTGAGGCGAGCAGCCACTGCGCCGGCGGGCGGCGCAGGTAGGGTAGGCCCGATGCAAAGGGAGCGGGCTGCCGGTGTCGATAATTTCAGCACGGCCGGCCTCGCCGTCCACCGCGGCCGCGCGGTGGCCTGGCCGAGGGCCCGGGCGCACCGCGAAACGAGTGCAACGCTCGGGGCGCGGCCGCGCCCGGAGCGCACCGCGGGCACGCCGGCCCTCCGGCGAAGGACGCCCCGCAAGCGCTACTATCTGCAAACCCCGGTTGCGCCAAAGTCGGGCCGGTCTGCATCGTGATCGTCCGCTCGGCGGCGCGCGGCCGGGGGCGATCAACTCTGCGGGCGGGAGGGTGGCGCGGCCGAGGCGCGCGACCTCGGCGGGAGGGCATCGGTGAGGTGGCCCAGGATAAGGATCAGGAGCGTCAGGGCGACGAGGATGACAGCGAAGGCCAGCTCGGCGGCGCCGAGGCCCGGCTTGCGGCCCAGCAGCCAGGCGGCTCCCTCCACGGCCGCGCCCGCGGTAAAAAGCCAGAGGCCCCAGCGGCTCCCGCAGAGCAGGCCGATGGAGCCGGCCAGGGTGAGGCCGAAGGCGGCAAGCGAGACGCTGAACTCCACCAGCGGGATGATCGTGGTCGTCGTCGCCGGGGTAGTCTCGTGCCAGAAGCCGGAAAAGGCGGCGACGGTGAGCCAGAATGCGATGACGGCCAGCCGCAGCATCCGATGCTTGGGCAGGCCGGCGGGGGCGGGGTGCTCCTGGTGGCGGTCACTCACGGTTGCGAGGGTCGCTCTCCCAGGCCGACAGATGCCGCTCCAGCGCGAGCGCCTGCTCGGCGCCGGGGGCGAGGGAGGCATCGGAGAGCAGGTCGCGGAGCACGCGCGCTTCCTGGAGGTCCGCCACGCTGCCGCGCGCGAGCACGCGCTGGGCGACCTGCTCCGGCGAGGGGCCGAGGCCGGCCTCGCCGTGGGCGCGCTGCAGTCCCTCGATGATGGCGAGCGCCCGCTTCCGGCCGAGCGCGAGGCGCATCACGGTAGTGAGCTCCGCATCATGATCCTTCAGCGCGACGAGGGGGCGTTTTTCCAGCAGCGCGGCGCGGATGCCGATCTCGATCGAGCGCCGCAACCGCGCGCTATCATGCGCCGAGACGCCCCCGCTGTTTGCGAGAGCGTCCAATTTGGCGCGCAGCAGGCGCACTGCGGAATCAACATCCATCGGGGTAGGGGTGAGAAAAACCCTAAAAGCCCCCGCCCAGACCGCGAGCCGATTTCGCGCGCCGCCGAGAGGGCCGGGGCGAGGAGACGGTCGGTCGGCGCCGGCCCAGCGGCGACTAGCCCTCCCGCACCGATCGCCCGGCGTCATCCCCGCGCCTAGAGCCCCGCGAGCTGGCGGGCGGCAGGCGAGAGCAGGCACGGCGCTGGCGTCAGCCCACGCGCAGGCAGAGGCTCGCCCACGCAGTAGCCCGCAGGCAGCCGGGCAAAGAGCCCCAGCCGCTCGGCCTGCAGCCGGGCAGCGAGCCAGTGGCGGAAGTAGACATAGAGGCGCTCACGGCCGCCATCGGCGCGGCCGCGAAACCCGCGCCGAAAGGAGGGCGAATGCACAAAGGCCCGCTCGGCGCGGAAGGCGAGGCCGGCGGCGTAGCGCGCGGGCAACGACACGCCAAGAAAGAGCGAGGCCTCCTCCAGCACCTGCCGGGCGGCGGCGAGGGGTACGAGCTGGGTGTGGCGCTCGAAGCGGGTGCGCAGGGCGCGGCGGGAGCGGGTGGCGGTGGGCATGGCGGAGATCAGTTGGCGGAGGGTTTCGGCTCTTTGATGAAGTAGTGGTGCGCAGCGTCGGCCTCGGATTGGGTGTAGGCGACGGGCGCGGGTGCTGCGGCCTTGGGAGACGCTGCGGCGGCGGGATTGGGGGCGTCTTCGTCGGACGCAGGCTTGGCGGCGGGGGCGGTGGCCTGCTCGACGAGGGCGATTTCCTCGGGCGTGAGTTCGTAGAGCTGGTAAACGAGCTGGTCGATGGCGCGGTCGGTCGCGGCGATCTCGCGCTCGAGGTGAGTCTGCGTCGCGGGTGACTTGGCGGCGGCGAGGTCGGCGTGGAGCTTCAGCATGCGCTCGACGTGGGAGACGAGGGTGTCGTGCTTTAATTTATCCGCACGCTTGGAAGGGTTGATCGGCCGGATTGGCACCTTTTCCATGTACTGATAAATGAGTCGATATCGAAACTGGCCTGCACGGACGCCGAATGGGATGCTTATGTGAGAAATCGAGAACCAAAACAATCGACTGTTGAGGATGGCTATCAGGTAACGATCATCGTTACCTATGCAATAGGCCGTGTTAGCCAGATAGTAGCCCTCCGTATCTAGGTAAAATCTTGGAGATTTACAGATATCGGGAAATATTATCTTTGGGCGGTCGAACGCATCAAAATAAGCGACATCGTCTTGTATCTCATACCACTCATACCGGCCCGGCTTTCGGCCACGTTTATCACTAGATGTTCGCTTTGGAGTTAGGTCGGCCCGGAAATTATCCAAGTGGCCCTTAATGACAGGATACTTGCGGATGTCTACTCCGCGCCGGGTGAAAATCAGCCACGCGTCGTCAGGCTCGATTCTCCACTGGCGAATGTTTTCTCCGCCTAACAGTGGCTTAATCAGTTCAGCAGATTTCTGGTCTTGGCGAACTAGCTCATCGCGCTGTGCCTTAGTTATTACGAAGGCCTCGTTTAAGCCAGTCTTGATTCCATAGAATATTTTTCCGCCGACATACTTTCCAAGCGGCACTCCAAGTTTCGAAATCTTTTCGAAGGTCGAAGTTTCGGCATCGCTTTTCAGTGACCATGCCTCCGGGGTAAATCGTGCGGACGGAACATTGTACGAATTCGCCCGTACGTACTTGTCGAGATTAGGGAATTGAAGCGTGCTTACTCGACACACCGAGATAGAATCATTCTCTGCTCCTTTTTCTATAATGGGAATGCAGACATAGGTGTCCTTGGCGTTTTCGAAGACCGCCAGCCCTCCAAAGTCTACTAGCTTTCTAACCGCAGCGTTTTTCCTGATTACATTTCGAAGACCTTCAGCATATCTTGATCGAAGAACGCTGCTGGAGACGATGACGCCACTAAGTCCGCCTCCCTTCAAAAGCCGGAGATTCTTTTCTAAGAAATAGACGAAGAGATCGGCCACGCCATCGAATGATTCGTAGATGCTCTCAAAGTATTCTTTCTGCTCTCTAAGCGACTCCTGCCTCACATACGGCGGATTGCCGATCACCGCGTCGAAGCCGCCGGCGTCCATGATGGCCTTGAATTCGTGGGGCCAGTCGAAGGCGTTGATTTTCAGGCGGGCTTCGTCGTCGAGGGCAGGGAGGTCGGGCTGGGCGTAGAAATCGGAGCCGATGAGGCTGTTGCCGCATTTGATGTTGTTGCCGAGGTCGGGGAGGACGCGGTGGAAATCCAGCTGCTTGCCTCGAAGCTCACGGGCCTCGCCTTCGAGGACTTTGAGGAGGAGGGAGAGCTTGGTGACTTCGACGGCCTGGGCGTCGATATCGACGCCGTAGAGATTATTGACGAGGATGCGTTTGCGCTCGGCGGTGGTGAGGAGCCAGTTGCCGGAGCCGCGGCCGAGGCCGTGGGCGTTGGGCGCGGTCTCGTAGATGGGCGGGTTTTTCTTTTTGGCCCACGCGGCGGGGTCGTGGTCCAGGTAATAGCTGAGATGCCAGTCGAGGAGGTACTCGTAGGCGCCGAGGAGGAAGGAGCCGGAGCCGCAGGCGGGATCGAGGACGCGGAGTTTTTCCACCTGCTTCGGAGACTTGCCTGCGACGAGGGGGCCGACGGTCTGCTCGACGATGTAGCGGACGATGTAGGTGGGCGTGTAATACACGCCGCCGGCCTTGCGGACCTCGGGCTTTTCCTCGACGCGGGCGCGGTGATCGGAGGTGAGGTGGATGACCTTGCCGAGGAACTGCTCGTAGATGTGGCCGAGGATATCGGCGGGGATGACGGCAAAGGCGTAGGGGCTCTTGGGCCAGTAGAGGGAGTCGATGATCTCGGCGAGCGCGGCGTCGTCGAGCGCGAGATCCAGAGTGAGCTTGTCGGGGGACTCATCGCGGCCTTTATCGGTGGCGAAGTGGAAGAGGCCGGAATTGTAGCGGAAGTCGGCGCGCTCGAAGATGCCGCAGAGGCGCGGGTAGATCTTGGGGCCGGCGGTGAGGGCCTGGAGTTGGCCGTAGGGCTCGATGCCGCGATCCTCGGCGATGCGGAGGAAGACGATGCGATCGAGGATGCGCTGGACGGCGAAGTTGAGGTCGCGCTGGCCGAGGGAATTGCGGAGGGCGAGATTGCGCGCGAGGATATCGCGCCAGCGCTCCATGTCCTCCAGGAAATCGTCGTCGAACTCGGAGGTGCCGCGCTTGCCCTTGTTGGTGGCGGCGTACTTGTCGAACGCTCCCTGCAGGATGGCCTCAGGCGAGAAGATGGCCGCAATCTCATCCCACTTTTCCGGGTACTGATCGAAGGTGCAGTAGAAGATGCGGCCAGCGGAGGCCTTGTCGTTTTCTCGGGGGCGGTGGCGGGTATCGTAGATCGCGAACTCGTGAAAATCGGTGACGATGCCGAGCGGGAGCTTGGCGGAGTAGGAGTAGCGGCGGAGCTGGGCGGCGGGGCCGGGGTCGTCCTTGATCTTTACGGAGGGCTTCTTGGCCTCGACGAAAAACTTGCGGGTGCCGCCGATGCGGAAGGAGTAGTCGGGCGCGCTGGCGCCGACCCCGGAGAGCTTGAGGGAGTCCTCGTGCACGACGTCCTTGTAGGCCTCGGCGCGGCCTTTCTTGTTGTCCACATCCCAGCCGAGCGCTTCGAAGAGGGGATCGAGAAACTCGCGGCGGAGCTGGGTCTCCTTATACGCGGGATCGAGGTAGGAATCGAGGTTGCGGGAGAAGGTCTCGATGCGCTCGAGAAGGGGCGCGGGTATCGGCATGGTTGGCGAGACTGATGTGAAGAGGCGGAGCGGCAACGTGCAAGCGTGGAGGCGCGCTGCACCGTGATGCAAGGCGAGGGTGCGAGGGCGCGGAGAATGGACGCGCGAAGGGTGGGAAAAGGAGTGATGCCGGCGGGAGTCCTAGGGCGCCTCCTGGGGGTGTCCTTTGCGCGCTATGCGCTGACACCACCGCTGGCGTGAAGGGGTGTAGGGGGAGGGTGGATACGGTGGGCTATTGCACGATGGCGAGGGCG
>CAYZPV010000089.1:0-15363 GCA_964480585.1 uncultured Opitutus sp.
ACGCCATCACGGAGGCCGACTTGGACGAGCCCGTTCGGCCGGAACCCTACGTCGATCTAAACGCGTTAGATCTGTTAATCCGCCGTCCTGAGCTTCTTCCACCGGGAGTCAGCGTTGATTCCTTGGCACCCCGCGAATATAAGTACAGCGCGCCAGGGATGAAGGAACCACTCCGCGTGACTACGGACCCGGAATATTTCGACCAGCACGCCACGTCGGTTGAATTGTGGTCACCAGGCAGTCCGCTTTTTCCAAAAACCGAAGAGACTGCCAACCCTGAAGTCGCTAGCGAACGGCGGCGGCCGCTCGGCGAGCTTCTCGGGCGGAGCCTTGGACCCCAGCGCGTCGCTATCGATCATTCCCCTAGTAAGGTCAGAGTAAAAGTCGAACCGAATGGAGATTGAAGCGTCGCGGATGTCTCGAATTGCTTTACCGTCCAGCCTTTTCGACTGCTATCATTTCGCTTCTTCTCTCCGAGCGACTCGGGTGAGCCGAGCGTCCTGAGATTTTCTACATCGGCCGCCGGAAGTGTGCCCTTGAAGCGAATTCCTGACACGACCAAGTCCTTTGAGAGCTTCACCGGCGCTGACCATCTGTAATCGCGCTCAACGCCGACTACGTTGGCCGCGACCGCTCGGCTCGGTGCGTGCTCCCACGCCAGATCACGTTGAAACGCTTTAGAGACCGTTTCTTCGCTTCTTTCAGCGCGAACCAGCGCATTCGCAGCGTTTGGAAGTTCGAGGATTGCCAGTTCCTTGGCATACGCGACCTGAGAGACAGCTCGTCCTATCATCTCAGCCGAGAACCGTGCTAACCGTTTCTTCAAATCATTCCACTCCGGATCCGCGACCATGATTACCGCCGAGTCTGGATTGTCGAACTGCGGAATGAACAAGCCCGCGACCAATGAATGCTGCAGTGGAGTTGCTCCAATCGCCTGAAGATTGGCTTTCTGTGGGATTCCTCTCCCGAGTGCAGTCACAAGACTTGCTCGAGATGTTTGGGTTCCTTTGCACTCGAGCACGCTGAGGGCTCCCGTGACGCTCTCTGCGATGTAGTCCGGGGACTTCCGTGGACCTCGACGCGCCGAGGAAGCCAATCGAAACGTACCGGGTGCGAGGGTGTTCAGGACCCAAAGCGTGTCTGAGTATTTGGTGAAGCCCAGCATCTGATAGAGGAACCAAGTAGTGAACCCGACGCCAAATCACCACTCAACACCGACTTCTGGTGCGGGTCAAGCGAGGTCCATTCGTCGCAAAGTCGTAAATCGGCCGTTGGGGCAATCGCTGGGAAATAGCGCAGCCACGCCCAGCAATCAGCAAGCGAGAAGCCATACCGAACCGGTGGGCGCGTCCACAACGCAGTGAACATCAGCGCGCACAAGATATTGATGCTTGCCGGTGACGTCTGCGCGGCCGCGGTCAGTGTCGGTGGCGGACTCGCAGGTGGCGTCCAAGAATTTGTGAGGACGTCAATATCAACGCGCTTATCGAGCGGCACGACGCTAGCTTAATCGGTTGCGAGGCCAGAACCCGCGCTCCCCGATATCCGTCCGCGCTCATTGGGAGGAGAGATTACGTCCCTCTACCGAACGCTGGCAAACGTACCGATAGATCGAGGATGGTGACACGCCTCTGGGTTCCCGGACTCTTTGCCCTCTGTTGGACATGGGGATACGCGATGCACACCGCGATGAACGGGTTCAACGAACCGTTTCGCGATGGTGCGGGGGCAGCACTCGGGATGGGCGGCGCCGTGTTCATTGTGACCGCAATCGGCGGGGCCGTCGGCTACGCAATCACGAGGAGTCGCGTCAAGGCACTCTGGACTTGGACGGTCTTCGTTTTACTTGCGATGATTATTCTCGGAATTGGCGGTGCACAAGGGCTTCGCAAGCGGCACGAGGAATCGCTGCTTCAATCTTCGCAACATGCTGACGGGACCGGGAACGTCTCCAGGCAGGAACACACGCCCGTGCAGCCGGACGACGCGCGCTCGGAGATAGGCGCGCCCGCGCCAGCCAAACAGGTCTTAGTGAAGGTGTCGCAGATCCGTTCCGATGCGCCCGTACTCTTGGACCGCATGTCCGCATCTGACCTAAAAGACCTCGCCACGGACACAGTGAAAGAGATCACCCGAAGCCTTGCAGCCTCAATGATCGACGCCCGCGAGGCGACGAAGTTGGAACACGCCACCGGTGAGAGTTCTTTTGGAACGGCGGGAGGCGTAAGGGTGGCGATAGTCCGCATTCGACTCGGCACCACCCGGCCAATCGCAGTAATCATGGGGCCTTCACCGAAGGGCCTGGCTGAGATTTATTGCTCCAATCAAAAGGGCGATGAACTGCTGCTGAGAGATAACGAGTGTGCCGAAGCCATCCGCAGGAATTTTGGGGGCGATGTCGAAGAGCAAAACTGAACGCAGGTGCACGCCAGTGTCAAAAGGCGTCGTTTTCGCGCTTTCTGCCCGCCCACCGACGTGCTATCGGTCTGAATCCAACCTTCTCTCAAACCGGTTAACGATTCCTGCCGGCATTCTGAACCGCCTATACGTTCGGTTGTCCTGAAGCGATTCGTAGGGCAGCGCCGTCTCTTCCGGCACGTCGATCAGCACGCAGACGGTACCGCCGTAGATGCCTTCCATCGGCACACCCGTCAGCACCACGCTGGCGGGGAGTTCTTGGTCTTCGTCGTGCTCTGGCCCACGGCTCTCGAACCCGTTCTTGAGGAGCCCGTCGGCCGCGTAGGTCGATACGCAGTAGTAAAGGGTCAGAGTCGGTTGACGATCTCGGAATCGCGCCAAGACATTGGCGGCATCGACACGCTCGTCGATCCATTCCAGCCAGCGGCCAAGTTCGCTGTTCGGCTTGACTTCGCCAATAGCCTCACGGAGTTCCGCGGCAAATGCCAGCAACTGTTTGTGATGGATGGAGGCGGCGACCAGCTTGTCGAGGCGTTTCGTGCGGTCGTTCCTTTCTCGAGCCAGTTGTTTGGCAATCGCACGCTGGCGTTCCTTCTCAATCTCCACCACGCCCGCCCGCTCCTGCGCTTCGCGGTGTTCTTTCTTCGGCGAACGCAGCCTTTAGCAGACACACCACAACATCATTGAGTTGTGTTTCTAGGGGTCGCTCTTTCCCGTCGCGAACGGTCAGTTTGCCGAAGCGCCATTCAATCCTGAGTTCAAGTTCGCCGGTGTGAACCAGGTCGTACGGTCTCGTGCTTTCGAATGGGGATGACTTGTCCGTCTTCTTCGGGGGCTCCCTTCGGATCTGGCGCTGGCGCTCGCGGACGAACAGCTCGCAGTTCTCGTCGAGCACCTTGACTTGGATCTGTCCGCGGTCGCCCCAGCCTACCTTGTGCCCACGATGTTCGAGCGCGGTGAAGAGAGCCTGCAGCAGGCGGAGAGACCGCGCCTCCGTCGGCCTGCTGACGTTGATGTTGAAGTGGTCCGGCAACTTCACTTCCCAACGAAAGTTGGGCCGTTGCACGATGCGCCTGTACTCCCGAGTGGACCGCAGCAACTCGTGCCGGATCCGGAGGTCTTCTGGGACCGAGATGGTGTTCGAGGGATCAGACTCCGCTGCGATCAGCGGGTGCGGGTGCCGGCAACGGAACTGGGTCGGGCGGTTGTGCCCGCGGCCCAGACAATCTGATTTCGTCGCCGTACCCTTTCGGTCCTTCGGGCGGCAAAGACGGCTTCGACACGCGCTTGCCGGCTTGCAGCTTCGCCCAGTAGCCGCGGGGTGGAACGGGAATGTTGTAGCGGTGGCAGACCTTGGCGAGTCCGACGTCCGAGAGTCCGTACTCTCTACTGAGCTTCTGGATTGGCTCAGCCCAGACACGTTCGTACAGATCCTTTCGTGAGATTTCGATCGGCATGCCGATGATCGTAGCCGAGGGATCCCAGTAGACTCAGGCGTCCTCCCGGAGAGTAGCGGTTCAGCAGAACCAAGCTCGATTGCTCGAGTGGTCGCCTTTGCGCTATAACAGGCGAAAAGCAGATCCTTCAGTTGGGCGATCATGCTCCGCGGGTCTCTCGTCGTCCTGAAGGACGTGAAGTAGATACCCACAGTACCGGTCACGTCACCTGAGAGCCTCATCGCTCCGGCTGCACGCCCGGCCCAACCAACGAGCCTATCGACCTTACAGGTCCTCCGGTACAGGTTGCGAAACTTCTGTAGCGACCGGAGGTGTACCCATGAACTTCGACCCGCGTGACTTCAACGACAAACGTGACATCGATCCTCAGAGCATCTATGGCTTCAGCCGGCGCGAGCGTCCCGAGCGTGACGCACGTGATCCAGATCCGCGCGATGCGTTAGTTCGCAGTGTGGACCTGCCTCGCGGATTGGAACGCGAACTGGTTCAGGACTCCCGCGAGCGGCTATACGAGCTGAACGGCGACGAGAGCCGCATGCTGGCGACCGTTGGGGCCTTTCGCGTGATCGCGGAGCGCGATCTGGACCGCTTTCGCGGCGCTGGGGAGAACCTTGAGCATCTGCGCGACGAGAAGCTGATTCGTTCAGTGCCGATAGGCCACGACGAGAAGGCCGTCGTGCTCACCGATCGGGGCTGGGACGTGCTCGACGCTCATCGTCTGAATCGCCATGGCACCGACCGCCAGGAGTTTCACGCTGGGGTATCCCGGCCACGCGAATTGCGCCACGACGCGCAACTGTTTGGTGCGTATCAGGAAGTCGAGAGGCGCCTGCGCGCGGGCGGTGCCCAGGCCAAACGCGTGGTGCTCGAAGTTGACCTCAAGCGCGAGTATCAACAGTTCCTACAAGAACACAACCGCAACCGCGCGGACAGCGATGGCAGGCCTGATCGGGACGAGCGGGAGATCGCAACCTGGGCACGCGAGCATGACCTGCCGTACTTCGATGACCACGTCCGTTTCCCCGATTTTCGCATTGAGTACGAACTGGACGGCCGAGACCGCCACGAGGATGTCGAAGTCGTCACGGACAACTACCGAGGAGCGCATGCCGCCTCGCGGGTCCGCGCCGGCTTCACCTGTGTCGGATCCAGTCAACGCGGCGGCGGGCGGCTGACCCCGCGCGAATGGGACTGGTTATGAAGCAGGTTCGCGACAGCGTATCCGAAGAGCGAGTTCGTGCCATTGCGAGCTTCGGGTTTACGGATCGCCAGGCACGCTTTCTCGTGACCGTACTGGTCTATTCCGGCACCTTCCTGGAGCGGCAGTACTGCACCTTTGCGGGGATCGCACACGGGCAGAAGACTCACGACTTCGTCCGCAAGCTGATCGCCCGTGGCTACGTGACTGTCATCACCCCAGGCGCGTTGCATCGCGGACGGCTCTTTCACCTCCAGTACAAGCCCCTCTACGAAGCGATCGGCGAGCCAAACAATCGCAACCGGCGGCCGGCAACGATGGGCCGAATGATTGAGCGGCTAATGGTGCTGGACGCCGTCCTGGCGGATCGTCGCCATACGTGGCTCGGCACGGAACAGGACAAGGTGACCTACTTCAAATCGAGCTTTCAGCAGAAGGCATTTGGCGCCGAGCCATGCCTGCCGCATCTGGTGTTTGGCCAGGGCGCGGAGAAGGTCATTCGCTACTTCCCGGACAAGATGCCCATCGGTGTCGAGCGAGACTACGGCCCTCGCCACGTATTCCTCTACCTGGTGACGAGCGAGGTGCCGGCTGCGTTCCGAATGTTCCTGTTTCGACACGCTGACCTGTTGGGGTCCCAGAACCAATGGACGGTTCGAGTCGTCGTCCCTCGCCGGTTCAAGAAAGCGATCGCGCTGTACCGTTACGCAGCCAGAGACGAACTCGCCACGCCGCTCAAACCGTCGTTAGTTAACGAACTCGAGTCGGTATTTCGGTATCGTGCAGGTACCGCCGGAGCGACCCAGTGCTCAGCGGATTTTGATCTCGCTACAGCCAAGCGGAAGTTCGCTGCAGCGCGCTTCCGGGCTCGCTATCGCATGTGGCAAGTGGACCCGGCAATGGCGCTGTGGGGCATCCGGTCGTCGGTGCTGCAAGACAAGCTCGCACGCGGAGAAGGACGCATCGAGTTCATGGACCTGCCGCACCAATACTTGCGGCTTACCTCGTTGGTCGGCGTGGCGTAACGGGTTCTCAGCAGCCGAACACGTGGGGGACAACTCCGTACTTCCGCAGGTTGTCCCCCTCTCACCAAAGGGGTTCACATCTTCCAATCGCTTCTGCTCGTTGCTCAGCGCACACGCCGACACCTGTAACGCCCTTACCCACAGTTCGTTGGAGGTATACGTCTCGGTCATCGGGCGGCGCCGTGTGCCGCCCGTCAGCGAGCTTGCTGTGGAGAGTGGAGAGCAAGCCGGAACGTGAACGACCCCGGTGCCGCGTGCGCCGGCCGGCCCCACGCGCCTCCCCACGGTGGGTCGTTCACGTTCCGGCTTGCGTGTCGGCTGCCGGTGGCAACTGCGCGTGTTTTTTCCGCAACAGATGGTCCCGCCCGAACCGTCTGGCGATATGCAGCATGTGCGCCTGGCGCCATCACGCATTCGATCGTGGAGCTGTGCTCGGCGCCGTCAATGCCTCGGCGCTGCGCGCCGACCGGTGAACGCACACGGCTTCGGGCATTGACCGCGCCTGCGCGCAGCGCCGAATTGGCAGTTGCGTGATGGCCAGGATGGGCCGCAAATCCTCCCGTGCGATCGGCCTGTCAGGAAATGACGCGTTAAAGCGTTCTACAGGCACAGAGGATTGGCAGAATTCTCTCGCGAGGCTTCGGGCGCTGTCTGGACAGGACGCGCCACGAGTCGCAAGTCTCCAGGTTGTCGGGACGCAACCACCGCTTGAGTGCAGGCTCGAGCGTCCGCGGTGTCGGCACATCGCCCACCTCAATGCAACTCAATACACGCTGAGGTTCTGTATGGCACTCGGAGACTCGTATCTGCAAACGGCAACGCACCGCCGTCGCGAATCGCCTGAGAGAAATGACCTCCAAGTGCGCGCACTACCGGTGCTGTTGACGGTGGACGAAGCCGCGGATCTGCTGCGGACGACCCGGCGCGCGATCTACGCGATGGTCGAACGCCGGCAATTGCCGGGAATCATCAAGCTCAGGAGACGCGTTCTGATCCGGGCAGACGACTTGCTACACTGGCTGGAACAGAAGTGCGCCACATCACCGGAGGAGTAACCGGCGATGAGCGTCACAATCCGTCCGTATCGAAGAGGCGGCTGGGAGATCGACATCCGCGTCGTCACGCCTGACGGCGCGCGGCAGTTGCGGGAGCGCAAGCGTGCGCCGATGTCGTCTCGATCAGCCGCTGTGCGGTGGGCCGAAGGTCGGGAACGAACGCTCTTCCAGCGACTGATGGATCCATCTCTGAACAAACCGCGAAAGGAGGTCCCGACACTACGGGAGTTTGCGTCTCGCTTCCTGGACGGTCACGCGCGGGCCAATCGGCACAAGCCAAGCGGGATCGCAGCGAAGGAAATGATTCTTCGCGTGCACCTGAAGCCGGCGCTGGGCCACCGAAAGCTGGACGCGATCAAGAGCGAAGACGTGCAGCGCCTCAAGCGCGAGCTGGAGGTCAAGGCGCCGAAGACGGTCAACAACATCCTGGCCGTACTGAGCGTGCTGTTGAAGAAGGCGGTCGAGTGGGAAGTCATCGAACGGATGCCATGCTCGATCAAGCTCTTGCCGGTGCCGAAAGGGTCGACTGCATTTCACGACTTCGATGAGTACGAACGGCTCGTCGAAGCGGCACGCATTCTCGACCCAAGGACGCACCTCATCGTGCTGTTGGGCGGTGAGGCCGGGCTACGGTGCGGCGAGATGATGGCGCTGGAGTGGTGCGACGTGGATTTGGTGAACCGGCAAGTCTGTATCCGCCAGTCCGAGTGGAACGGACACGTGACAACGCCCAAAGGTGGGCGGCTCCGGCACGTGCCGCTCACCAGACGATTGGCGGCGGCGCTGAACGAGCATCGACACCTTCGGAGCGCGCGAGTGCTCTGTCAGGACGGAGCCGAGCCGATGACCCGGCAAGTTGTTCAGACGCGAGCGAAGCGAGCGGCACGCAAGGCGGGTTTGTCGAATTACGGAGTGCATATCCTGCGGCACACGTTCTGTTCGCATCTGGCGATGCGTGGCGCGCCGGCACGAGCGATTCAGGAGCTCGCCGGGCACAAGGATCTGTCGATGACGCAGCGCTACATGCACCTGAGTCCGGCAGCACTCGACGCGGCGATCCGACTGCTCGAACAGCCGAACGGACCGTCGCAGCGAGGCAGATCCTTGCAGGATTTTGGAGACGTGGTGGAGACGGGCACTGACCTCGGAAGGAAGGTCAATAGATAGAACGAGTTAGATGGCGGTGAGGCAGGGATTCGAACCCTGGGTAGGACTTTAAAGGTCCTACAACGGTTTAGCAAACCGCCGCCTTCAGCCACTCGGCCACCTCACCGCATGAGGAACTTAAGTATACGCGAGGCCTCCGGCATCAACCAGTTTTGCGCGAATTACGGTGAGGTTCTCGGCAGGAGCAGGTCCTCCAGGAAGAACGCCGAGAGATCGGATCGGTTACGTAGCCCTGACTTCCGGTAGACCATCAGCGCCTGCTGCCGCACCGTCGGCTCGCTGGTACTGCGTGCGGCGGCGACCTCTTTGTGACTTAGTCCTTTGAGCATGAGCAGCCCGACCTCTCGTTCGGCTGGTGTCAGTTCCCACCGGTCAAACTGAGCGTCAATCGCCTCGCCAAGACCGCGTAACGCCTCGTGCGCCTCGGTCTTGAAGCGGCTGGCCTCTTTCAGCGCCGTTTCGAGCCTGACATCGAGGCGCGCGGCCCGCACCTCCGCCGCTCGGAGTCCGCGCCACAGCGCGGCGACGCCGAGAACGGCCAGCGCCATCACGATTGCCTCCACCAGCAGGTGAGCCCAATCAGCCCCTGTCTCGGCATCGCCGAACAGGTCAATTCCCATTAAGAACGCGATCATCAGAAACAGCGCGGCGCCCAGCGATTGCCGCCGCCGTACTACTTCCGTCTCATCCGCGTCGGCTAAAGCGTTCTGATTCTGTGAATTAGCGGCATTAGACATTTGTCTGATGACCCCTCGACCGGCCTCGCCGTAAGTATAGGCACACGCGTCACGAGGGCGCGAGGGCCAAGGAGGCCGTATGAGTTCTTCCCTACCGCTGCATCCCGCAATCGTTCACTTCCCTCTGGCTCTCGCGATGCTCATGCCAGTGGTTGCCGCCGGCCTCGCCTGGACAATCTGGACCAGACGCATGGGCCCGCGGGCTTGGTTAAGCGTGGTCGCCCTTCAGGGCCTGCTCGCCGGATCGGCACTCGTCGCCATCAACACCGGCAGTTCCGAGGAGGAGCGAGTCGAACAGGTGGTTCCTGAGCGAGCGTTGCACCAGCATGAGGAGTCTGCCGAGCAATTCGGCTGGGCCACGGGTGCGGCGCTGGTGCTGTCGGCGCTGGTGTTGCTCGCCCGTTCGCGCTCCGTTGCCGGCGGAGTCACCGTCGCTGCCGTTGTGGCGACCGTGGTCATGTCTGCTCTCGCTCTTCGCGTCGGCCATGCGGGAGGTGAATTGGTCTACAGCCACAACGCGGGGGCGGCGTACGCACGCCCGGCAGTTGAATCTGCGGGCCTCACACCGGTGCCGGGCGATTCGAGCGGAACCCGCGACGCGCAGGATCGCGATCACGACCGCGAACGCTGAGGAGACGCGATGTTTCTGATCCTCATGTTCGCGGCGGGACTGAATGGGCTCATGCCGTTGACTCTCGCGCAGGCCATTGCTCAGGCGCGTGCGGCGTCGCCGATGCGTGCTGCCTCGGAGAACATCTTCACGGGATCGACGGAGGCGGCGCGGCTGGCCGGCCGCCTTCCCAATCCCCTCGTCGACGTTCGAGTCGAAAACCTGAGCGGCGAGCCTCTGCTGCGGCGGGACGTGTTTGCCGTCATTGGCCAGCCACTGGAACTTGGCGGCAAGCGGCGGTTGCGGATACGCATTGCCGCAGCCGATCGCGATCTCGCTCTGGCGGATCTTCACAGCACCGACGCGCAGATAGCGCTTCGGACCGCGCAGCTGTACGTGCAGGCGCTCAAGGCGCGCGGGTTGCTGGAAACACAGTCCGCCAACCGGGGCGCGCTCGGCACACTGCTCGCCTCGCTGAGGCAGCGGGTCGCGGAGGGCTACGCGCCCGAATCCGACCTGCTCAAGTTCGAGACAGAAGCCGCGCGCATGGACATCGAGATCGCCAGGGGCCGGCTTGAGCTCGATCGAAGCGTCAACGCACTCAGCTACGTGATCGGCTCGACCACTGCTATTGCACCCGCGCAACTGGTCGAACCACTCGATGTGGTGCCACCCACTGTGAGTATCGAGGACATCGCCGCAAGGATCGATCGGCATCCGGATGTTGCCGCGGCGTCAGCACGCGTGGAGCGCGCCCGGCAGGTGACCGCCCTTGAACGCGCGCGGCGCATGCCGGATCCGATCATTAGCGCCGGCTACAAGCGCACCAACGGCTTTAACTCGGCGGTGGCGGGCATGTCGCTCAGCATTCCCCTGTTCGACCGCAACGGAAGCACCGCCGCAAGAGCACTGGGTGAAGAGCGCGCGTTGTCGGCCGATCGCGACTCACTGGCCCGCCGCCTGGCGTCGGAAGCGATCACCCTCGCGACGACGGCCCAGTCACTTGCCGAGCGGTCCGCGCAGGCCGACGCCCTGCTGCTCGCGCCGGCCGATGCGGTACGACACGCCGCGCTGGTTTCGTTCAATGAAGGGCGCAGCGACGTCCTGCGGCTGCTCGACGCGCAACGCGTTTACGCGGAAGTGCGACGGACGATCCTCGAGTTGCGGCTGGACGCGCTCGCGGCGGCGCTCGCGGCGCGATTCGCGCTCGGAGAGGAGATGATCCCGTGAGCACTGGTCGACTGCTCGTCAGGGCCATGGGGCCCATCTGTTTCTTCGCCGCGGCATGCGGCGGCCCACCGTCCGCACCAGCCACGTCGGCGGAGATCGCGCAGGCTCACTCTGACGTGGTCGTGCTCAGCGACGCCGCCCTGGCCAACTCCGACATCAGGGTCGAAGCGGTCGGCACGCGAACGCGAAGCGAGCGCCTGCAGGCACCCGGATTGATCGCCCTCGACGAGACGCGAACCGCGCGCGTCGGAGCGCTGCAGGAAGGGATCATCATTGAGACGCCAGCCCAGGTTGGTGGCCGGGTCAGGCCCCGCCAGCTGCTCGCCTCGATGCACGGCCACGCGATGCACGATGCGTGGGCCGGCTATCGCAAGGCGGTCGCCGACCAGCGCCGCCTTGACAAGGAACTGGCCTACGCAATTGTCGCTCACGAGCGTGCCGGCCGTCTGTTCGCCGCAAAGGCGATCTCTGCCCAGGAGCTGCAGCGGGCGGAGGTCGACCGTGTGTCGGCTACGCAGCTGGTCGACATGGCCAAGGCGGAAGTGAATCGCTCGATCGAAGAGCTGGAACATGTCGGCGTGTCGATCGCGACCGCGGTTGAAGACGATCCCGCCGACCCCGCGGACGAGTCGACCGAGCAGATTCCTGTGCGCAGCCCGATTGGCGGCGTGGTGTTGGAGCGGCTCGTCACGCCTGGGACGGCCGTTGTTCCCGGCACACCGCTGTTCGTGGTCAGCGAGTTGTCCACTCTTTGGGCCGTCGCCGAGATTGATGAGTCACGTCTGTCACACGTGAAGGCCGGAGCCGCTGTCGACGTATTCGTGGCTGCGTATCCCAACGAGCGATTCAGCGGCACCCTCACCTTCATCGCCGATGTGGTCAATCCAAAGACGCGGCGCATTACCGTGCGGTCGACCGTGCCCAATCCCGACGGTCGACTGAAGCCAGACATGTTCGCGACCGTGTCGCTTGGCGAAGGGGCGCCCCGCACCGTACTGGTCGTACCGCCGACAGCCATTCAAACCGTCGACGGCCGCCCGTCGGTGTTTGTGGATGAAGGATCAGGCCGGTTTGCGCTGAGGCCGGTGACGCTCGGCGCCGAGCAGGACGGACTCGTCGAGATCGCCAGTGGATTGGATCCCGGCGAACGGATCGCCGTTTCCGGAAGCTTTGTTCTGAAGTCTGAGCTGCTCAAGAGCTCGGCGGGCGGGCAGTGAGATGGGCGTGATCGAGCGAATCGTAGCCTCGAGTCTGCGTCAGCGGCTGTTCGTGCTGTTATGCCTGACTGCCGTAATCGCGACTGGCGTCCTGGCTTACCGTGATCTTCCGGTTGAGGCGTTTCCCGACCTGACGAACAACCAGGTCACCGTCGTCACCGAGGCCGCAGGATTGGCTGCCACCGAAGTGGAGCAACGGGTCTCGTATCCCATCGAGACCGCGCTGATGGGAGTGGCGGGGGCCGAACAGGTTCGATCGGTGTCCAAGGCGGGTCTTTCGCTGGTCACCGTGGTCTTCAATGACGCCGTGCCGGTATTCCTGGCGCGCCAACTCGTCAACGAGCGCGTTGCCGAGGCACGGGGCCGATTACCGATGGGACTGGCGCCGACGCTCGGACCGGTGGCCACGGCTTTTGGCGAGATCTATCAGTATCTCGTCGAGAGCGACACCGCCAGTGTCATGGAGCGGAAGACGGTTCACGACTGGGATCTGCGGACCCAACTGCGATCGGTGAAGGGTGTCAGCGAGATCAACTCGTGGGGCGGGCTCACGCGCCAGTATCAGGTCGTCGTCGAACCGGCCAGGCTCGAACGTTTCGGGCTGTCGCTGCGGCAGGTCTTCGACGCGATTGGCGCCAACAACACCTCCTTCAGCGGCGGCTTCATCGAGCATCGTTCCGAACGCTACACCGTGCGGGGCGCGGGGCTTGTGCAAAGCGAAGAGGATCTCCGCAACATCGTGGTCGACGAGGTCGACGGCGTGCCCGTCCTGGTGTCGGATGTGGCCGACGTCCGAATTGGCGAGATGCCGCGTCAGGGTGCGGTGACGCACGACGGCGCCGGCGAATCGGTGGCTGGCATGGTCATCATGCTCAAGGGTGAGAACGGCCGCGAGGTGGGCGGGCGGGTCAAGGCGCGGATGGCCGAGATCGTGCGTACGCTTCCGGGTGGCATCCGCCTGACGCCCTTCTATGACCAGACCGAGGTCATCGATCGAACAGCCTCCACCGTGCGCCGCAATCTGCTTGAAGGCTCGCTCCTCGTGACCGTGGTGCTGTTCGTGTTCCTCCGCGACGTGCGGGCCTCGCTGATCGTGGCGGCGGTCATTCCGGTCTCAATGCTCACCGGCTTCATCGGCATGCGGCTGTTCGGAGTGTCGTCCAATCTCATGTCGTTGGGGGCGATTGACTTCGGACTGATCGTCGACGGCGCGGTCGTGATGATGGAGAACTTCATCCGCCGGCGAGCCGAGGCCGGTCACACCCAGGAGCATCACGATCCCCACGGCAGCCGGCTGGCGCTGTTCACGAGCGCCGCGACGGAAGTGGCTCGACCGATCCTGTTTGGTGTGTTGATCATTGTCGCTGTCTACCTGCCAATCTTCACCCTCGAGGGACTCGAAGGAAAGATGTTCAGGCCGATGGCGATCACGGTGTGTTCGGCGATCCTCGGCTCGTTGCTGCTGTCGCTGACTGTGGTGCCGGTCGCATCCTCGTACTTGCTGAGACTGTCCCATGCGCACCGGGACGAACGGTGGTTCGTGGCGCTGAAGGCGCGCTACCTTCGCGAACTCCGATCCGCGATGGACCATCCGGGTCGGACAATAGGCATTGCCCTGGTCGCGGTGACTCTGGCGATCGGATCGCTGCCGTGGCTCGGCACCGAGTTCATGCCGAAACTTGACGAAGGCTCGATCCTGATCGAGACACGCAAGCTGCCGTCCGTCTCGCTGCAGCAATCGATCGAGATGTCGAAGCGCGTCGAAGGCGTGGTCAGGTCCTTCCCGGAAGTGCGGCAGGTGGTGACCAAGATCGGCAGGCCCGATCTGGCGACCGAAGCCATGGGCATCTACCAGGGCGACGTCTACGTCGACCTGCATCCCAACGAGAGCTGGGCCACCGGCCGCGACAAGACGGGGCTGGTCGACGCCATGGCCAAGGCACTTGAGGACATTCCAGGGATGACGTTTAACTTCACGCAGCCCATGGCGATGCGCCTCGACGAGGTGATCTCCGGCGTGAAGGCGGATGTGGCGGTCAAGATCTACGGCCCCGATCCTGCAACCCTGGAAAGGCTTGGCGCCGTCGCGGTGCGTGAGATGGCGCTGGTGAAGGGGGCCAGCGACCTCCAGGCGGAAGTGCTGTTTGGCGCGGCGCAGCTGCAGATAGATGTCGACCGGGCGCAGATTGCGCGCTTCGGGCTGAATGTGGCCGACGTCCGCGACTTGGTAGAGACGGCAGTCGGCGGATCGCAGGTGACGGAAGTGCTCGACGGCCCCAGGCGCTTCCCGGTTGTGATGCGCCTGCCCGATCGAATGCGCGCAGATCCCGATGCGGTGGCAGCCATGCTGCTCACGGGACGGCGCGGCGAGCGCGTACCGCTCGGCCGGGTGGCGCGGATCGAGGAGGTCCAGGCGCCTGAGACGATCAATCACGAGAACGCCGAGCGGCGACTCGTGGTCCAGACCAACGTGCGCGGCCGCGACGTGGGCAGTTTTGTGTCGGAGGCGAGGGGGCGTGTCGAAGCAGCGCTCGCATTGCCGCCTGGCTACCGGACGGCGTGGGGCGGACAGTTCGAGAATCAAGCGCGCGCGACTGCGCGACTTGCGGTGGTGGTGCCGCTGTCGGTGGCCATCATCTTCCTGCTGCTGTTTGTCACCTTCGGTCGACTGCGCCAGGCGGGGCTGGTGCTCCTGAATGTTCCCTTCGCGCTGGTCGGCGGTGTGGCCGCACTCTGGCTCAGGGGGCTGACGCTGAATCTGTCCGCGTCGGTGGGCTTCATCGCGCTGTTCGGCGTCGCCGTTCTCAACGGTGTCGTGCTGGTCGCCGCAGTCAATCGCTTGCGCGAGGAGGGGCGCGAGCTTCGGGACGCGGTCTTGACGGGTGCGGCCACGCGACTGCGGCCGGTCATGATGACGGCGATGGTAGCGGCGCTGGGATTCGTGCCCATGGCGCTGTCACACGGCGCTGGTGCCGAGATCCAGCGCTCCCTGGCCAGCGTGGTCATCGGCGGTGTGGTGACCTCCACGCTGCTGACGCTAATGGTCTTGCCAACGCTGTATGAGCTACTCGAGCGTCGGCTGATCCGCCGCGGCGACGACGATTGATCGGTCCCGCCCGTGCCGACAGCTCAAAGGCCGGCACGTCCGGGCGCCGCTGTCGACTGATGATGCCGTGAAGTGGCGTGAAACCCATCCCTAGATTGCGTTTGAACGCGGCGTTCGAAGCCGATACGCTTTCAGCTTCG
>CAYZPV010000090.1:0-15299 GCA_964480585.1 uncultured Opitutus sp.
TCGAGCGCTTCAACATCGAGCGCCAGATCGAGCAGACCGGCCAGCGCAAGGTCCCCCTCCCCTCCGGCGGCGAGATCATCATCGACGAGACCGAGGCCCTCATCGCCATCGACGTGAACACCGGTTCGCACAAGAACCGCGGCGGCGACGAGAAGAACGTCATCTACGCCGTCAACCTCGAGGCCGCCGCCGAAGTCGCGCGCCAGATCCGCCTCCGCAATCTCGGCGGTCTGATCATCATCGACTTCATCGACATGAAGGAGCGCCGCCACCGCAATGCCATCTACGAAAAGATGGTCGAGCTCATGGCGTCGGATAAGGCCAAGAACCACATCCTCCCCATCTCGCAGCTCGGCATCATGCAGATGACGCGCCAGCGCCAGCAGGAGAGCCTGTCGTCCAATCTCTACACCGACTGCCCCTACTGCCGCGGCCGCGGTATCGTGAAGAGTGCCACGACGATGTCGGTCGAGCTCCAGCGCAAGCTCAGCAGCGTCGTCCGCCGGCTGCAGCTCCGCAACGACGGTAAGGAGTACAGCCTCCGCGTCCTGGTGCACCCGAGCATCCTCGAGCGCCTCCGGAGCGAGGATGCCGACCTCCTCGTCCGCATGGAGAAGCTCTTCGGGGTCAAACTGGCCTTCCGCGCCGACCTCAACTACCACGTCGAGAATTTCAAGATCATCAACGCGATCACCGGCGAAGAGTATCGGTAACAACGATCCCCACGCTTCGCCCCAGCGCCTTCCCAACCCGCACGACTCGCCTGTCGTGCGGGTTTTTTGCGGGTACGCCGCTCGCTGCGCGGCCTTCGATTAGAAGGGGGTTCGTTTCCGTAGCGAAAGCACGCTCCCTATACGCATACTTGCGTAGGCGGCCGCTTCCCTTTTGCGCGCAACGCACCGTCGGCGAAAGCTGCCCGTACTCCCCCCTGCCCATGAAAAAGCGTCTACTTGCTCTCGGTTTGTACGTCGCCGCCCTTGCGGCTTCCGTCTTTGCTCAGACTCAAGTCCAGCGTGAGCGCATCCAGTCCTCCTACCTGCTTGCTTTCGGCCGTGCCGCCACGGACGCCGAGGTGGGCTACTGGTCCAAGCAAAACGCCCAAACCATCGCCGATCTGATCGCCGGCCACCGTCGCTACCTGAAACAGGATCTCGGTACGCATCGCACCACTATCCGCCGCTCCTACATCGATGCGCTCGGTCGCGAGCCGAACGATGGCGAGTATCGGCACTGGCTCGCCGGTGACGACACGTACACGCAGTTGATGAAAAACCACATGAGCTGGCTCCGCGGCAATCCCGCCGAGTACGATGGCGTGATTCGCCGCTCCTACAACCTCGTGCTCAAGCGGGCTCCCACGGGAGCGGAGATCGCATACTGGAAGGGCCAGGGCACGCTCTCCTACGCCATGCTCGCCGCAGCGCACGATTCGTGGAAGAAGCAGAATCCCTCCGGTGGAGCCAAAGTATCCGGCCGCTCTTCGGTCTCGGCCAGCACCCCCTTCCTCACCACCGTGACCATTTCCCCTGCGGTAGCGGCGGAGGCAGTCAAAGCTGCCGGCTTGGTCGGAAACGATGGCGCGTCGCTGATTGGCAATGACGGCGGCAGCTTGGTCGCGGCCGGCGGTGGCAATCTCGTGGCGGCCGGCGGCGGCAACCTGGTCGCGGCGGGTGGCGGCAATCTCGTGGCAGCTGGCGCAGGAAACTAGCCTCTTACCCTCTTCCCGCCAGGCGACTTTCGCCGGCGGGTCATCGCAGAAAGGCCGCCGCGTTATCTCTACCGGCGGCCTTTTTCCGCAAAGACGCCATCCGTCATCGCGGCGGCGCTCAGGGCTTGCGAAAGAGGTAATGGCTCACGTGCCACTCCTCGCCGCCCCGGAAGGCCCACAGCTCCGCGCAAGCGAGGTAGAAAACCCTCCAGTAGCCCCACCACTTCACCGCCTGGTCAGCTCCATAGGTCTGCACAAACAGCGGCAGGATCTCCGCTTGGTGGGCGTCCATGTTGAGCAGCCAGTGCTCCGCCGTCTTCGCATAGTGCGTGCCATTGACTTTCCAGTCCTGCACCAACCGCAGGTCATCCTGAAACTGCGGGAACAACGCGTGCGCCGGCATCATGCCACCCGTGAAAAAATAGCGGCTCATCCAGTCGCTCTCGTCCCTGGCCTCGAAGTGGTAGCAGAACTTCGAGTGAGTGAAGACATGCGCGAAGAACATTCCCCCCGGCCGCAGCCAACGGGCGATGTTGGCCATCAGGCGCGGCCAGTTCTTCATGTGCTCAAACATCTCCACCGAGACGACGCGATCGACACTCTCGGCCGGAAAGTCGAATTCGTTCATGTCGCAGGTGATGATCTCCACATTTCCCAGCCCCCGCCGCCGCGCTTCCGCAAGGATATGCTCCCGCTGCGTGCGAGAGTGGGACACGCCGGTGATGCGCGCTTGTGGGTACTTCTCGGCCATCCATAGCGTGAGCGAGCCCCAGCCACAGCCGAGTTCCAGGATGGACTGGCCGTCCCCGATCCTCGCCCGCTCGCAGGTAAGAGCCAGCATGCGCTCCTCGGCCTGCATCAGCGTTTCGGCGCTGCTGTCGTAGTAGCAGCTCGAGTATTTCAGCCGAGGCCCCAGGCATCGTTGATAGAAGGCGGTCGGCACTTCGTAGTGCTGCTCCTTGGACTCGGTGGTGTTCACCGCGATCGGCATGCTGCGCAGCGCTGCGGCAAATTCCGCCACCTGCTCGGCAGGCGCTGGATGCTGGATTTCGGCCAGCCGCTGTTTGAGCAGACGGCGGATGCCAATGCGCACGACAGGGTCGGGCAGCAGATTCTTCGCGAGCAGGAAATCGATCATGAGAGTTTTTTGGGAAACCAAGGCACAAACGCGCTCGTCGTCGCCTGATAGCGGCGGTAAGCCTCGCCTTTCGAACGCACCGCTTGCTCCTCCGTCAGGGGGATGCCCGTTACCCGCAAGAGCAGGAAAAGGATCGATGCCGGTCCGATGAGGGCCAGCGCGCCCCAGGGAGAGCCCAGCGCGAAGACGAAATAGGCGACCCACACGAGCCATTCGAAAAAGTAGTTGGGATGCCGGCTGTAGCGCCAAAGGCCCGCGTCGCACACTCGGCCCTTGTTTGCCTTGTCCCGCTTGAAAGCGGCGAGCTGCGCATCGGCCAGCGCCTCACCGGCAAGGGCCAGCAGCCACAGTCCGATGCCGGCAAACTCCCAGCCGCTCCACCGCTCCGCCTGATTCAAAACCGGCAGCAGAAAAGGCACGCCCAGCAGCACCACCGATGCGGCCTGCAACTGGAAGAAACCGGCCATCTTGGGCCCGAAGTTTCCGGCCCAGTCGCGCCGCAACTGCACATAGCGCCCATCCTCCACGGGGTGATGGGCGGCCACTCGCCGCAGCAGATGCGTGCCGAGACGAACGCTCCAGAGCGACACCATCGCGGCCAGCACCAGCCGGCGCGGCGCCCAGCCCGAGCCCGCCCAGGCATAGAACCCTGCCAGCGGGGCGAAGGCATAGGACCACACCACGTCGACGAAGCCATAATTGTCCACGCGGCGACAGATGAAATACGCCAACGCAAAGGCAGTACAGAGCCCCGCCAGCGCGATCGAAATCATGAGCCATGCAGACATCGCTCTGTTCTACGCGCCACTGCGAAGCTTAGACGCCATGCGGCGCAGTACCGGGCGCGACAAGAAATAGACCGCGGCCAGCAGCAGCGGACTTGTGAGCGCCCAGGCCGTGGCCGCATGAATGCCCGCCCAGCCAAAGCGGCTCAGGAATTCCAGCATGCTCGCATCGCGAAATGTCCGCACCATCTCGGTCACGGTGAAACGGCTCTCCTGCGCCGCCCAGATCCACTCTCCCAGACGCACATAAACGAGGATCATCGCAAGCTGCAGAGGCCCGAGGAGCTGATTCAGCGTCTGCAGCAGCGGTTGGTTCAGCCGCAGCCACACGCCTACCGCCAGATTGAGCAGCGAGGTGAAGCCCAGGAAAGGAAGGAGCGCGCACACGCTCCCTATTCCGAGCGTCAGCGCGAGCTTGTCAGGCGTGAGCCCCTGCGAAAGCAGGGCAAGCAGCGGATCGAGCACCCGCCGTTGCCAGAATGACCGGCGCGGGTGGCTGGCTGTCACGCGAGCAGGTAGAGCACCACGGAGATCGCCGTCAGGATGGCCGGCAAGAGGAGCTTGCCCGGCTGCCGGCGAGCGAAGACCTCATCGAGCGATCCATCGGCGGGCACTCGGAAAAGCTGCACCAGCATGTACGCCGCCATGGCCAAATTTCCCAGCAGGATGATCGAGACAAACCAGAGCAGGCGGGCGCCCAGCGATTGCTCCTTCCAAGCCACCCAGACATAGAAGGCGATGAAGGACCAGTACGCGTCGAAGAGCGTGGCGATCACCCAGGGATCGCGGAAGGTGGCGCTGCGCGCAAAATCGCCGAGCGCCTGCTGCGAACTCGCCCAGCCGGTCACCGCGACCATCGAGAGGATCACAATCACGAAGAGTGCGCGGAGAAAAAGGATCATGGGAAAAACCGCCTCAGGGCCTCTACCACGTGGTGTTGGCGCGGCTGTGCAGGGTGTGCACCACGGAGATGTGGCGCCGCGCGAATGCAGCTTCGCAGTAACAGAGATAGTAGTGCCACTTCCGGATGAAGCGGTCGTCGAAGCCCAGGGTGCGCACTTGGTCGAGTCGCGCATGGAAAGACTCCCGCCAGAGCTGCAACGTGCGCCCGTAGTCAGGGCCAAAATCATCGAGGTCTCTCAGCACAAAGCCTCCCTTCTTGCTCAAGAGATCGTTCAGTCGGTTGACCGAAAGCAGGAGCGAGCCGGGGAAAATGTGTTTCTGAATGAAATCCACTCCCGACCGCAACGCCTCGTAGCGATGATCGGGCACGGTGATGAACTGGAGCGCGAGCAAGCCATGCGGCTCGAGGAGCCGATCGCACACTTCCGCGTAATGCGGCAGGTATTCATGCCCCACGGCCTCCAGCATCTCGATGGACACGATCTTGTCGAAACGGCCTGTGATATCGCGGTAGTCTTGCAGCCGCACCTCTACCCGCTCGGCCAGGCCGGCGGCGGCGATGCGCTTCTGCGCGAATTCCTGCTGCTGGCGGGAAAGCGTCACGGTCGTCACGCGGCAGCCGTAGTTTTTCGCCGCGTGCAGGCTCCAGCCACCCCATCCGGTGCCGATCTCGAGCACGCGATCCGTGGGCTTGAGCTGCAGGTGGCGGCATAGCGCGTCGTTCTTGGCGTGCTGGGCCTCGGTGAGAGTCGCATCCGCGCGTTCCCACTTGGCCGCAGAGTACATCATCGTCTCATCCAGCCAGAGCGCAAAGAAGTCGTTGGAGAGATCGTAGTGCTCCGCTATGTTGCGCCGTGCGCTGGCCCGGGTGTTGGCCCGCAGGCGATGACCTAGCCTGTCCACAAACCTCAGTAAATTGAGCGCCAGCGAACTGCGGGCTTGCGAGCCGGAGAGCGTGGGGGCCTGGCGATGATTGAGGATAAACCAGCCGATCATGGCCGTCATATCCGGGGTTTCCCAATCGCCATCGATGTACGACTCGGCAAAGCCGATGTCGCCCCGCAAGACGCACTTCCGGAAGAATGCGGGCCGGCGAATCTTCATGCTGGCGTGGCCATCGGCTCCGGCCGGCAGTGCCGGATCGCCAAAGATCCGGACATCGCCATTCGGCAATTCGAGGCGGAGCCGGCCCGCGGGCAGCGCCGCGAATGCCGCTAGCACTGTGCGCTCGACAAAGCCGGCCGTGCGTTCGGCCAAGGGGGAATCGATAGTGGAGGCGTGGGGACTCATGCGTCGAGATGGGCTGGGAGCTTGGCCGATGAAAGCGCAGCGTGGTGGCGCTCCGGCGCAAGGCTGGCGTGCGGGCGGTACAGATCTCGCTGCTCCGTCGCGCGGGCAGCTTTCGGAAACCACGGCACCGACTTCCACCACAGCAGGAGCGCATGCCAGTGGATGAGCCCGATCACCTTGAGTGTGATCAGCGGGTACTTGAGCGTGTACCAAGCCAGAGCCGTATCGCTGAGTTCACGCCGATCACCCGCCAGCGTGCTCGCCAAGGTGCGCTGCCCATCGGCGTAATCGTCGATCCGCACCGAAAGGCGCTCACCCGGGAAACGAAGCTGAAAGTCGAACCGCACATCCACATCGCTGAATGGCGACACGTAAAAATGCTTCGGCACACGATTGGCGAATACCCCGTCGCTCCGCGTCTCGGGCCCCAGCGTATACGGCTTCATCTCCCGAAACGTGTTGGTCACCTCCGCGATCGCGGCGACCTGCTCGCCAGCACGATCATAGCAGAAATAGAACGACACTGGGTTGAAGGTATAGCCAAGCACGCGCGGCAAGGTGACCAATAACACCCGCCCCCCCTGGAGATCGATACCCCGCGATGCGAGATGGGCCACCACTCGCTCCTTCAATTTAGCCCCGGCACCCCCGTGGGCCGCGTTGCTTTCGGATCGGTTGAAAAGGGGCTCCCCGGTCGGAAGGTAATCCGACTCGCGCAGGGAGTAGAGGTTGCGCCGCCCAAGGGAAAAGAGCCGCAGCCGGCGATCGAGCGTGTCGAGCTCGTCCAGATCGAGCGCGAACAGGAAAATACGATAGGCGAAACGATGCGCCTTTGGGGAGAATCGCGCGTGCACAATCCGGCACTCGTACAGACTGGAGTTCACTACTCTGGATACGCGCTAGACGGCTCAGGAGATGCAGTCAACTAGGCGCCGGTGCCCGCCCAAGGATCCCGCCCCAGCAGCAGACGGGAAATATTTACCGCGGAGAGGAATCCATCCTCGTGAAATCCGTAGCGCGTCCACGCCCCGCAGAAATAGGTCTCCGTCGCGCCCTGCGCCGATTCGTTGAGCCGAGGGATTTCGGTCTGGGCCCGCACCGCGCCCAGCGTGAAGAGCGGGTGTTCGTAAGCGATCGTCTTGAGCCGACGAGACTCGGCGATGCGCTCGGGCCGATTGATGGTAACGAAGTAGTTTTCCCGCTCGGACACGCCCTGGAGACGATTCATCCAATAGGTCGTCATCGGCTCGAACTCTCCGCCGCCGCCGCGCATCAGCGTGTAATTCCACGCCGACCACGCCAGCCTTGTACGCGGCATCACGGAGGCGTCGGTATGCAGCGTGGCAACATTGGCCTGGTACTGAAATTCGCTCAGCAGACGCCACTCGTCAGGAGTGGGGTCCGTCAGGAGGGCGAGCGATTGGTGCCCATGCGCGGCGAGGATGACCTTGTCGAAGCGCTCCACCTGGCCGTCGGCAAGCGTGAGCTCGGCGCCTTCTGCATCGCGCCGGATGCGGGTGACTTTTGCGCCTGTCCTTATCCGATCCTGCCATGGCGCGGTGAGCCGTGAGACATACTGGCGCGAGCCCCCGTCCACCGTCCACCACTGGTGCTGGGTGCTGAGGCCGAGAAACCCGTGATTGTGAAAGAACCGCAGCAGCGTGCGCGCCGGGAAGCGCAGCATCTTCTCCGGCGGAGTAGACCACACGGCGCTGCTCATCGGCACCAGGTAGAGGTCGAGAAAATCGCGCCCGTAGCCCCGCTTCCGCACGTAGTCCGCGAGTGTCAGCTGGTCGATCTCTGGATCTGCGAGGGCCGCGATCGCCTCGCGGTTGAAGCGATCGATCTGCAGCAGCATCCGATAAAACGAGGGCCGGAGCAGATTTCGCCGCTGCGCGAAGAGATGATTTACCGACGAACCGCAAAACTCGAGTCCCGTATCCTCGTGCCGGACACTGAAGGACATATCGGTTTTCTTCACCGGCACTTTGAGCGCGGCAAACATCCGCGTCAGCTCCGGGTAGGTTTCATAGTTGAAGACCATGAAGCCCGTGTCGATCGGCAGCGGCCGCGCGGTGCCCGCCTCTGGCACCGCCACCGTGTAGGCATGGCCGCCGATGCGCGAATCCTGCTCGAAAAGCGTCACGCGAAAATGCCGATGCAGAAAATGGGCGCAGCCGAGACCGGCGACACCCGTGCCGATGATGGCCAGATTTGTCATGGACGGGAGAGCTACGTCCGAGCGCCATCGCCGGATTCAACCCAGAGGCGTGCGATTGCCCGCCGCCTAGCATTGACGCCCGCGCCCGTTGGCGCGTGAGTCCATGGGCAACATGACTGTCTCCGCGTCGGGCGCGCGCGCGCCGTTCTTCCAGCGTTGCCTCAGTGGGATTGAGCGAGCCGGCAACGCCCTACCCCACCCCGCCACGCTCTTTGCGATCCTCGCCGCCCTTGTGCTCGTGCTCTCGTGGGCGCTCAATGCCGCCGGCGTACAGGTGGTGCATCCCGGCACGGGCAAGATGGTGGGCGTCGTCAATCTCCTCTCGCTCGACGGCCTCCACCGCATCATCGCGGGCACGCTCCCCAACTTCATCAACTTCGCGCCCCTGGGCACCGTCTTGCTCTGCCTGATCGGCCTCGCGGTGGCCGAGTCGAGCGGGCTCATCGGCGCCGTGTTGCGAGTGACCGTGATGGCCACGCACCCGCGACTCCTCACGCTCGTGGTGGTGCTCTGCGGCACGCTCTCACATACGGGCAGCGACGTGGGGTACGTGCTCTTCATTCCCCTGAGTGCCGCGCTCTTTCACGCCGTGGGCCGCAACCCGCTCGTCGGCCTCGCGGCGGCGTTTGCAGGCGTATCGGGAGGCTTTGCGGCCAACCTTCTCCTGAGCACGTCCGACGTGCTGCTCAGTGGCATCAGCCAGGAGGCCGCCCGCTTGATCCGGCCGGACTACGTGGTCACCCCAATGTCCAACTACTATTTCCTCGCCGTGTCGGTCTTCCTGGTCGTGGGCATCGCCACCTGGGTGACCGAGCGCATCGTGGAGCCCCGCCTCGGCAAGTACACCGGAGAGGCGCGAGCGGAGCCGCTCACCGCGCTGAATCCCGCGGAGAAGCGCGGGCTCTGGTGGGCAGGCCTCGTCACTGCGCTCATCACCGCCGGCGTGCTCGCCGGTCTGCTGCCGGAAAACGGCTTCCTCCACGACCCCAAGAGCCCGGGCTTTCTCCAATCCTACTTCCTGCGCGGCCTCGTGTTTTTCATCTTTCTCTACGGGCTGGCGGCCGGCATCGCCTACGGCGTGGCGGCGGGAACGATCAAGCGCGACAGCGACGTCATCAAGGGCATGACCAAATCCCTCGAGGGCATCGCGAGCTATGTGGTGCTGGTCTTCTTCATCGCACAATTCGTGAGCTACTTCGCATGGACCAATCTCGCCGTGGTGCTCGCGGTGGAGGGCTCGGAGTTTTTACGCTGGCTCGACCTCGGGCCGATCCCGCTGATGGTGGCCTTTGTGCTCCTCGCAGCCGTCATCGACCTCGTGTTGGGCTCGGCCTCGGCCAAATGGGCGGTGATGGCGCCCATCTTCGTGCCAATGTTCATGCTGCTCGGCTATTCGCCCGAGATGGCCCAGACGGCCTACCGCATCGGCGACAGCGTGGTGAATATCGTCACCCCGCTCATGTCCTATTTCCCGCTCATCCTCACCTTTGCCCAGCGCTACGCTCCTTCGGCCGGTATCGGCACACTCGTCGCCACGATGCTGCCGTACTCGCTCTGGTTCCTCATCGGCTGGACGCTGATGCTGATGGTGTGGATCTGGCTCGGTTGGCCGCTCGGCCCCGGCGCCCCCCTTTTCCTGCCGGCTCAGGCAGGCTGATTTCGCGCTCCCGCCGCAAAAGAAAAGCGGGCCGGTCTTCCGGCCCGCTTTTCTTGTTCAGATGAATAAGCTGCTTACTTACTCGCCGCGTGCGTCCTGGCGCTTGCCGACGGCGCGCTGGACCTTGCCCACGGCCTTCTGGGCCTTGCCCTTGGCTTCGAGACGGCGGGAGCCGACGGCCTTGCCGGCGATTTCCTTGGTCTTGCCCTTGACGACGTTGGCCGCGCCGCGGCCCTTGTTCACTGTGCTCGCTTTCATGATGTGCCTGTTATGGGGGTTGTGGTTGAACGCCGCTTATTTCGCGGCGTCTTGAATCTTGTCACCGGCCTTTTCGATATCCTTGCCGAGACCCTTGGTCGTATTGCAGCCAGAGGTGAACGCGGCGACGAGGGCCGAGAGGAGGAGAACGGGGATGAGCTTGGTTTTCATGTTGGATTGCACTGGGTTGATGTTGGAGAACACTTCAGGTCTACCGGACCCCACGGCGGCCGGGCAGTAGGTCTAACACGCAGAAGAGCCTCCGCTACACCCCAGTCCCTTGCGCCTGAGGGGTTTGTCGTCTTGGTTCCCGCCTCTTTCACCTCCCCCATGAATCACGATCGCCACTTCTCCCTCTCCCGTCGCAACTTCGTCGGCAGCCTGGCCCTCGGCGCCGCCGCGCTTTCGCTCAGCGGCCGCAGCCAGGCCCAAGGCACCGCGCCGCGCAAACTCGGCATCGCGCTCTGCGGCCTCGGCAACTACTCGCGCGGCCAGCTCGGGCCGGCGCTCAAGCTCACCCAGCATTGCCATCTCGCGGGGGTGATCACCGGCTCCAAGGAGAAAGGCGCCCAGTGGGCCAAGGAGTACGGCTTCTCCGAAAAAAACATCTACCACTACGACACGATGCAGCAGATGGCCGGCAATCCGGACATCGACATTGTCTATGTCGTGACGCCCAACGCCCTGCACGCGCCGCACACGATCGCAGCGGCCAAGGCCGGCAAGCACGTCATCTGCGAGAAGCCGATGGCGATGAATGCCGCCGAGTGCGATACGATGATCGCGGCCTGCAAGGCCGCCAACGTGCGGCTCTCGATCGGGTACCGCTTGCACTTCGAACCGAACACGCAGGAGCTGAAGCGGCTCGCGAAAGAGGGGGATTTTGGCGTCTTCATGAAGATGTCGGGCGGAAACGGCTTTCGCATGGCGCGCAAGGTCTGGCGCGCCGACTACAAGCTCTCCGGCGGCGGCCCGCTGATGGACATGGGCGTCTACTCCGTGCAGGCCGCGTGCATGGCCGCCGGCGATGCGAAGTGCGTGGCCGTGACCGCGAAGGAGCACCCCAAGACACGCCCCGAGATCTTCGCCGACGTCGAGGAAGGACTGGACTACACCCTCGAGTTCTCCAACGGCGCGAAGGCCGAGCTCATGACGACTTATGCGCAGGGCATCGGCAAGTTCCGAGCCGAAGGCAGCAAGGGCTGGATCGCCCTGGAGCCGGCGCACAGCTACAAGGGCATCAAGGCCGTCACCAGCAACGGGCCGCTCGTCCGCCAGGAGCTGCCAAGCCAGCAGGCCGTGCAGATGGATGACTTTGCCCTGTGCGTACGCGAGCAGCGCGAATCGATCGTCAACGCCGCCATGGGACGCCGAGACATGCTCATCATCGATGCGATCTACGAAGCGGCGAAGACCGGGAAGCGCACGCTGGTGAAGGCTTGAGCGGCAGGCATCCTCCCGGCACCGAGCCTCCGCGTGCCGGGAAAACTAGCGTGAGCGGAAGATCTCGCTGGCGAGGGACTCGACGATGAGCGTGCGGAGGCCGCCGCCGTTTCGCTGCACGGTCTGGTAGATCTGCTCGATCACGACATCGTCAGTGGGCTCCATGTGGCGGCCGGAGGAATAGCTGAGCACCTGCTTGATGAGGTGGCGCGTGAAGGCTTCATTGCGGCCGGAGAGGAGGATGCGCTTGAAGTCGGCAAAGTCCTTGTAGGCTTCGCCGGTGCTGAACTCGCCCGTGGAGTCGACCTTGGGCGCGGGGGCGTTGCCCTTGGGCTTGGGATAGGTCGCGCGCCAGCGGCCGATCGGATCGAAGCTCTCGAGCGCAAAGCCGAGCGGGTCGATCTTGCGGTGACACTCGGCGCACGTGGGATCGGCGCGGTGCCGGTCGAGGCGCTGGCGGACCGTGGTGGCGCCGCTGACATCGGGCTCAATGGCGGGGACGACATCCGGCGGCGGCGGGGGCTCGATGCCCAAGATGTTTTCCGAGACCCACACGCCGCGCGTCACCGGGGAAGTCTCGACGCCGTTGGCGCTGACGGTGAGCACGGCGGCCATGCCGAGCAGCCCGCCGCGCTGGCGGCTCCCCGCGATGCTCACGCGCTGGAAGCCATCGGCGATGCGGAGGGTTTTCTGCTCTGGGAGGTTGTAGAGCTTGGCGAGGCGCTTATCGACAAAGGTATAGTCGGCATCGAGAAAGCGCTGCACCGAGCCATCGGTGCGGAGGAGATCGAGAAAGAAGAGGCGAGCCTCGGTCTTCATCGCTTCGGGAAGATTCTCGGCGTAGTACACGCGCGTGGTCTCGCGCGGCGGCGGCTGGCTGCCGAGCTCGCGCAGGCCGAGCCAGCTTTCGAGGAACCCGTGGACAAAACCCGCCACGCGCTCATCGGCGAGGAGTCGGGCGGCCTGCAGCTTTATCTCGGCAGGTGAGGCCAATTTCCTGGCGGCGGCGGACGCCATGAGCTCCCTATCGGGCGGCGAACCCCAGAGCGCGTAGGAGAGGCGGGTGGCGATGTCGTAGGGCCCAAGACTGGCGTCATTCTCGCGCGTGATCTCGCTGAAGTAGAGGAACGACGGCGAGCAAAGGATCATCTTTACGGCATCCAGCGCGGCCTGGCGCGGGGTCGCCTTTTCGGCGAGGCGCTTATCGTAGATCCGGCGGATGCCGGCACGGTCGTCGCGCGTGAGCGGGCGGCGGTAAGCGCGCTCGCCAAAGGAGTAGAGCTGATCCAGCGCGCGCGCCGGCTGGAAGCCGCCTGCGCCGAAGACCGCGAGCTCCTCGCGGCTGCCTCCGGGCTCGGGCATGGGGCCTTCGATCTTGATTTCGCTGATGCGGATGTGAGGGAGCTTGCCCTCGCGCAGGAGGTGCGTGCGACTCACACCGGCCTTGGCGTACTTGCCCTGAAAATCATCCGCGTACCGCCGATTGATGGTAATAACGGACGCGCGCGACTCGTAGGGGCCGTTGGGAAAGATGAAGCGAGGAGTCTGGCCAGCCTCGAGATAGACGCGGAACTTGAGGCGCTCGGGCTGGGCATCGGGAACGACCGCCTGAGCGAGCAGGGGCTCGATGGCCTGCGGGTAATGGATGTGATTCTTGCTGGCATCGCCGGGGACGAGGCCGAGGATAAAGGGCTCCGTGAAGTCGATATTGAAGATGGCCGGGTCGTAGTGCGTATCACGGTGCATGGCCTGCGCCTCGACCTCGATGTCATAGAGGCCGGAGACGGGCACGCCCTTCAGGAAATCCTCGATATGACCGTAGCCGCCCTGGCGCGTATCGGTATTGGGCTGCTCGTAGAGGCAGAGGTAGCGGAAATTGAAAGCAGCCTTGTGCGGGCCCTGCAGTTCCTCGTACTGGACGAAGTTCTTGTTAAACACCCAGGTCTGCGGGGGCGTATCGGGGCGGCCGAGGCGCATCTCGACGAGGCGGTTGGCGGCCTGGAAATACTGATCGACCAGGAAGCCGGAGGTGACGAGCGACTGGCCGATGGTATCGATGTGCTCGCTGGCTTTTTCCTTGGGGAAATCGGCGGTGAGGCCGAGCGTATCGACCCGCCGGCCAAAGAGAGTCGCGAGGGTATTTTCGTACTCCCGATTGGAGAGGCGGCGCATCACCGTGCGGCCCGCGCTGCTCTCCATCCTGCCCCGGGCATCCGCAATGCCCTCGCGCAGAAGGCGGATGAGCGCGAGGCGCTCGTCATCGCTGGGTTGCGGCTCCTTGTGCGGGGGCATCTCGCGCAGCGTGAGCTGGTCGATGATGTCCTTGGCGTCGATCAAGGCGGCTTCCGTGCGGAGGGGGAGCTTGAAGGTCTCGAACTCGCGGTCGCCCTTTTCCGTGGCCTTGTCGTGGCACTTGAGGCAGTACTTGCCGACGAAATGGTGCAGCGCCTTCTGGCCCGCGGGCTCGGCGGCGCGAGAGGACACCGCAGCCAAGCCAGCCAAGGCCAGCCCAAGCAACCCCGCGCGCCAGCAACGGACATGCGACCGCAAACGAAGACTCCCGGTGATCACCTTTACGCGAGCCCGAAGCGGCCCGTGCTGGAGCCAAACGAGTCGATCTCAACGCCCATGCGCTGCGCGATATCGACGTAAAGATTGCACAACGGCACCTTGTTGGCACCCGAAGCGGGGAGCTGCTTGAACTCGCCGTGACGATAGCCGCCGCCCGCAAGCACGATGGGCAGGTCGGAATTTTTGTGGGTATTGGCGTCGCCGATACCGCTGCCAAACAGGACGGTGGTGGAATCGAGCAGGGTCTTGTCGCCATCCTCGATCTTGGAGAGGCGGGCGAGGAATTTGCCGAATTGCTCGACCTGATACGTCTCGAGCGTGATGAGGTGATTGATAGCCGCGGGGTCGTTGCCGTGGTGCGAGAGGCCGTGATAGGATTTGTCGATGCCGAGATCCTGAGGGAGGAAATCGCCGCCGATCTCCAGGGTGGCGATGCGCGTGGAGTCGGTCTGGAGCGCGAGGGCGATCAGCTCATAGAGCATGGGCAGGTCCTGCACCTTGCTCTTGTTGGCGGGGCGATCGAAGGGCGGCTTGGGCTTGGGCAGGCTGGCCCAGCGCTGGCGAAGTTCGAGGCGCTTCTCGACATCGCGGATGGACGTGAAGTACTCGTCGAGCTTGTCCTTGTCCTCGCGATTGACTTGCCGGGCGAGGCGGTTGGCATCGGCGAGGCCGCTATCGAGGATGGAGGCTTGTAATTTGTTTTCCTGCTGGCGGCGGGCCTGGCGGTCGGCGGAATCGCTGACAAACAACCGGTCGAACAGCTCGGCCGGGCCGGTGATCGGGGGCACGCGGACGCCGGACTTGGTCCAAGCGATCTGGCAGCCGCCATGGATGCCGCCTTCGGAGCCTACGGTGAGCGAAGGGAAGCGGGTCTGGTGGCCGATCTCATCGGCCATATACTGGTCGATGGTGACATTGCCATGGGGACGGTTTTGCGCCTCGGAATTAAGCACGCCGGAGAGGAAGGAGTGGACCGCGAAGTGGCCGCCCTTGATGCCATGATCGAGGCCGCGATAGACCGTCATCAGCTCACGCACGTCCCACAGAGGCTTGAGCAACGTGGTCTGCTCGTAGGCTTTACCGGTGGTGACGGGAAAAAACTGCTTCACCTGATACCCCAACAAGTTACCGATGCCAACGAAGCGCCGCGCCCCTTGACCGGCCCCCTTGGCTACCTGCACGGCAGAATTGCCACCGATAGCACTGGCCAGCAGCGAAGGCAAAGAAGGCAACGCCAGACTCGCACCGAGCGATTGAAGGATGAAGCGACGCCTATTCATGGGTGAGGTCCTCCTGAGGTAAGGTATGCGGGTGCGAGGGGGGGG
>CAYZPV010000091.1:0-15234 GCA_964480585.1 uncultured Opitutus sp.
GCTGATCTGGGTGGCGCTCGGCGGGCGCGGCAGCCTCATCGGACCGGTGCTCGGAACCCTCGTGCTGGACGTCAGTACGTCCTATTTGAGCGGCAACCTGCCGTTTGTCTGGAAGCTGATCATCGGGATCGCGTTCGTGGTGGTGATCGTCGCGCTGCCGCGCGGATTGATGCCACTGATCATGGGCACAGTCCGGCGGGCATTGGGGCGTGCCGGGGAGGCGCGCGCCGACGGCGCAAAACTTGGCGGGGGCGATCAGCCAGAGAGCCAGGCCGAGCCGGGCATTGGGGGTAAGGGTGGCGCCGGGGATGGGGGTGACGATCGCTACCAGGAAGGAAAGCGTGACCGAGACGTACAGCAGGCCGAAAAGGGTGGACGCCAGCGACTCGACGCGGGTCTCGGGCGTGCGCTCACCCAGCAGGCGCACCGCAAAGACGATGATGGCGAGGGGCAGGAGCAAATAGGCGGGCACGCCAAACTGCACGCTAAGCCAGGGCCCGAGGGTAATGAGTCCACCGAGAGCCATGCCAAACTTGTCGAACGGGTCGTAGCCCGAAGCGTGCATGAGCGCGTAGAATTCGCGCAGGGTGAGGACCGAGATGAGGGCGAGCAGCACGAGCGCGCCATGGGTGCGGAAAAACCACAGCACGGCGCCGAGGACGAGCCAGAGGAGGACAGTGCTGAAAATACGTTTGCCCATGGTGCGCGGGAAAAAGTGATGGACCCTCAAAAGGGCCGGTGGTTGTGGCCGGAAGCGAGCCGGCGCGAGCCCGGTATCATTTCGCGACAGGCGCTTTCAACTGCTCGCTGGTGAGGCCGAAGCGGCGCTCGCGGCGATTGAAGTCGGCGATGGCGGCGGCGAGGTGCTCCTTGGTGAAATCGGGCCAGAAGACGGGCGAGAACATGAACTCGGCGTACGCGGCCTGCAGGAGCAGAAAATTGCTGATGCGCGTCTCGCCCGAGGTGCGGATGACGAGATCGGGCTCGGGCATATCGGCGGTATAGAGATACCGGCTGAAGGTAGCCCAGGAACTGTCGTTGAGCTTCTCCTTGCCGGCGGCGACGGCGGCGGCGTAGGCGCGAGCGGCATCGACGACCTCGGTGCGCGAGCCGTAATTGAGCGCGAGCACGAGGGTGTAGTCGGTAAAGTGCTTAGTTTCCTCGACGGTCGTGCGGAGGTGCTTCTGCACGCCCGAGGGGAGCTCGTCGGTGCGGCCGATGGTGCGGAAGCGCACGCGGTCGCGGACGAAGGTCTCGAGCTCTTTCTTGAGATAGTACTCGAGCAGGCCCATGAGCGCGCCGACCTCTTCCTGGGGGCGCTTCCAATTCTCGATGGAGAAGGCGTAGAGTGTGAGCATCTTTACGCCGAGATCGCGGGCCGCAAAGGTGACGGTGCGGACCGTCTCGACGCCACGGCGATGGCCCTCGATGCGAGGAAGGCCGCGCTGTTTTGCCCAGCGCCCATTGCCATCCATGATGATTGCGACGTGCGAGGGGACGTTTTCGGAAGGAGCGGCCATGAAGCAAGCGCCACCGTATGGCTTTGCGGGGGGCGATGACAAGCAGGCATCGTGGGGATTGCACCTACCCTCCGCCGAGGGAGTAGCGGGAAGTGGCGGTGAAATTTGACCAGGTCGGGCCCCGGCGCATGATTTTTGCCATGAATAAGCCCCTGACCCCCGCTGAACTTACCAATGCGCTCCCGATGCTAGCCGGCTGGAAAGCCGAGAACGACGCGCTGGTGAAGGTCTACAAATTTGGCTCCTTTCGCGAGGCGATGGGATTCATGACGCGGGTGGCCTTCGAGGCGGAGGAGATCAACCACCACCCGGAGTGGGCGAACGTTTACAACAAGGTTACCGTCCGGCTGACCACGCACGATGCAGGCAACAAGGTCACCGCCAAGGATGTCGACCTCGCGACGCGGATGCAGAAGATCTCGTGGGTCGGGTGAGGCGAGGCAGTGAGGGACTAAGCGGATGGGGCATTGGGTGGCCGACGTGCGAATGCCGAGGCCACCTACTACCGCATTCCCTTACTCCCTCACAGTCCGCGCATGAAATTAAACGTGCGGTCGATCTGGCCGGGTAGGGCTTCGTGGGCGAAGTCGGGGTAGATGACCAAGTCCTTCTTGGCGGTGATCTTGTTGTAGGCGGCGAATTGGGAACTGGGCGGGCAGATCGGGTCCATCAGCGAGGTGAACAGCAGCGTCTCAGCCTGGATGCGGGGCGCGAGATGCTGCACGTCGATGTAGCCGAGCTTGGTGAAGAGCTCGACCTCGCGCTCGTGGCGGGGATCGAACGAGCGGAAAAAGAGGCGCAGCTCCTCGTACGCATCCTTGGCGAGGTCCATCTCCCAAACGCGCTGGTAGTCGCAGAGAAATGGATACACCGGAGCGGTGCGGCGGATGCGGGGCTCGAGGGCGGCGCAGGCGAGGGCGAGCGCGCCGCCCTGGGAGGCGCCGAAGCAGCCGACGCGGCCAGCGTCGACCTCGGCAAAGCCCATCACGACGCGGGCGAGCTGGGCCGTATCCAGAAAAATGTGACGAAAGGCGAGCTTCTGCGGGTCGGGGTCGTCGAGGCCGCGCACGATGTGGCCGCGGACGGTGGTGCCCTTTACCTTGCCGCTATCCTCGGACTTGCCGCCCTGACCGCGCGAATCCAGCGCGGCATAGCAGAAGCCCTCGGCGGGCCAGCCGAACTTATCGAGCCAGTCGCCGCTGTGGCCGAAATAGCCGTGAAACTGGAGGACGGCGGGGTGCTGGGCGCCCGAGGCGGTCGAGGCGCGTGGGCGGAGGTACTTGGCATACACGCGCGCGCCGCCGACGCCGGTGAACCAGAGATCGAAGCACTCGACGTGGCGCGTGCTGAGGATGGGATTGGCGCGCAACTCGGGGCTGGGCGGCGTGGCATCGAGCTCGTTGAGCGCGGTAGCCCAATAGGCGTCGAAGTCCGCGGGCCGGGGGTTGCGGCCGCCGTATTGGAGGAGCTCGGGGAGGGAGAGGTCGATCTGCGGCATGGGGGAGGTCTTAGAGCCACAAAAAGGCGCAAACGAGCAAGAGCGAGCGGGAACCTTCGGTGGGCTGGATGCCCGAGTGCCTGCGCGGCGCAGCGGAGGATCGACTCGCCGGCTGGTTAGAAGAGGCGAAGGAATGAGCGCGGGCCGAGATCGAGGAAGGCGGCAGTCAGCGGGATATCACGGAGAAGTTTGCCGTCGGCGTCGAAGATGCCGACGGCGCCGGGCTGCTCGCGGAGCGGGGCGTAGAGCTCGCGGCGCTCGTAGTCGAAGGCGAGGGAGCCAGCGGCGGGTTTTGCGAGCGTGATGCTGGAGAGGCGCTTTCCTCCAAGATCGTGATAGGTGAGCGTGCGGCCATCGGCGTGGAGTGCGAGCAGTTGATTGCGCTCCATGTCGGCCGCGAGTCCCAGAGCGGCGCCAGCGCCTTCGAGGGCAAACGTGGCGATGACTTTGCCGAAACGAGTGGTTTTGACGACGCGCGCGCCGTCGAGAAAGAAGAGGTGGCCGGTGCGAGGGATGAGCGCGAGGTCGCCGCCGGCGGCAAGACCCTCGACCTCGTACTCGCGCTTGATTTTGCGGGCGGGGCGATCGACGACGCGGATCTTATTGCCGGGGGCGAGGCGAAGAAAGAAGTGATCGGTAAACGGGTCGTAGGCGAAACCGGTCAGCCGGTCCTCCTGCTCCAGGTAGCTAGGGGTGTCGGCGGCATTTTCTCCGCCGCGGTCGACGATCATCTTTTCCCCGCGGTCGCGGGCGAGGGAGTAGACGTGGAGCGGGCCGGGCGTGGCGCAGCCGGCGAGCAGGAGGGCGGCGAGAGGGAGGAGCAGGCGGATAACCGGAATCTTCATCGTGCGGATCCGGGTGGTTGCAGCGAAAGCGCCAGGGTGGCGCCATGCAGCGAGCACGTGCCGACCATGCCGGTCGGGCCCCGCTCGAGCGAGTAGGTGCCGCCGGCCGGGCAGGGATGCATCTTCGGGATATATTTATCCGGGCCGACGATCTGGGATAGGCTCGTGGGGGCGCGGCCCGTTTCGACCTGCAGCATATCGGCCGCGGAGTTGAGCTGGATCTTGTTGTTGATGCACGCTCGCTCGATCGAGGCTTGCCGGACCTTTTGAAATGCGGGAATCGACATCGACGCCAGCAGGCCGACGACCATGATCGCAGCAAGGCCGCTCGCGGCGCCGCCGCCGACATTGCCGCCGGGCATGAGAAAACCGATGATGTAGGCGAAGGGATTACGCGGAGCTTCCCGCACGAAGTCGTCGGTTTGCAGAGCGCGCAGTTCGCGCACGCGGCGGGAGAGCGTGGGGTACGTCGATGTGACCTCATGCAGCGAGACGAAGAAGCCGCGCTCCTCCTCGTACTGGCTGGCGAAGGCCTCGGCATCGAGGAAGCGGCCCTTCTCCTTGCCGCCGGAGAGCGTGAGCATCGCGCGCAGCGCGCCCGCGATATCCTGCGACGCGAAGGCGCCGTACCGGTCGCACGAGAACTCCCAGGAGCGGCGGTACGCGGGCCCCAGCAAGGGGAAAAAGAGACCGGGCGCGAGAAGCACGTGCTTCAAGATGTGGCCGCTCTTGAGGTGGCCAAGCTCGTGGCCGAGGATGAATTTCATTTCCGGCGACGAGGGGCCGAAGGCCTCGAGGAAATCGGAATACACCACCACGAAATCGCGGCCCGAGTGACGCGTGGCAAAAGCATTGAGCGAGCCGCCGGCCTGCAGCACGTAGAGACGCGGAGGCAGGGCGACTCCGAGGCGCTGGCAGACCTCGAGGAAGCTCGCGTGCAGCTCCGGCCACTGGCGCTCGCTGACCTTCACGGCCTCCGCGCGGAGGTACGCTGCGAGCAGCCCGTGGCCAATCCAGATGAAAAAACCGATGCAAACCGCCACGATCGGCCCGAAAATGGTGAGCGCAAAGGCGCCCCAGAGGAGCACCGAGACGATGATCACGAAGGGATAGTAGCGGCGCTCCTTGGCGGAGGTGAGATTGTCGAGCCGGAGGTCGGCGGGGGCGGACTGCGGTGAAGGCGCGGGAGGAGGAAGCATGGAAAAGCGGTAGCAGGCTGGAAGAGGGAGGGCGGGTGAAGCGACCTTAAAAACGATTGGCGTTCAGGTGGTTTGCCGCAGATGCTGCCGCCATGAAAGTCGCATTCATCAGTGGCACGAGCATTGTCAACTCGACGTTGTTCTCGTCTTGGGAGGTCAAGACGGTCGAGACCAACTACGGCCCCGTCACCTACAAATCGCGGGGCGAGCATGCGTTGATCAACCGGCATGGCTACGCCTTTCCGCTGCCGCCGCACTCCATCAACTACCGCGCCAATATCTCGGCGCTGCAGCAGCTGGGCTTTCAGGATATCGTGTCGCTCAACTCGGTGGGTTCACTGAAGAAGGATCTGCCGCCGGGGACGTTTGTCTCATGCAGCGACTACGTGGGCTTGCAGCAGGGGCCGGCGACGTTTTTCGACACCGAGCTGAAGGGTGGCGCGCCGGGCATCGCCAACAATCTCATCCCGCTGCTGCTCGAGAAGCTGGCGCCGGAATTCACGATCCATCCCGGCAAGGTCTACGTGCAGATGCGCGGGCCGCGTTTCGAGACCAAGGCGGAGATCCGCATCGTGAAGGACTGGGGCGACGTCATCGGCATGACGGCAGCGCACGAAGCCGATCTGTGCACGGAGGCGGGGCTGCGCTACAACAGCCTGGCGCTGATCGACAACTACGCCAATGGGCTGGAGGGGACGGAGATCGACTTTGCCAAGTTCAAGGAGCTGGTGAAAGACAACCAAGCCAAGGTGAACCGCCTTTTCCAGCGGATGCTGGAGATCCTGGGGTGACCGTTTTATAGGTCCGCCCCGCGAGGGGCGGGACGGAGGGGGCGATATGTCGGCGCCTGACTTTACTTTGCCGGAACCCACGCGACGATCCGCAGGGGGCCGCCGCTGCCGCCTTTGATTTTCATGGGGAGCGCAGTGACGTGTGCCCCTTTGGCGGGCAGACGGTCGAGGTGGCCGACGTTTTCGAAGACGGGGATGTTTTTCCCCATCAGGATGACGTGGGTCTGAAATTTCTGGGATTTGCCGTGGTCGATGCTGGCGGTGTCGAGACCGATGGCACGGGGCTGGCGGTTTTGCACGAGCCACTCGGCGGCGGCGGGGGCGAGGCCGGGGAAACTCAGGAGCGCGACACCGGCCGCGCCGCGGACATCGGTGCCGAGGTACTTTTTCGCGTCGGGCCAGTGGCGGCCGAAGCCGGTGTGAAAGAGGATGATGGTATGGGCGGGAATCGTGCCGTGCGCTTTTTCCCAGACTTGGATGTCGGCGACGGAGATCTGGTGATCGCGATCGGCGGCGCAAGCGGCGGAGACATCGATGCACACGGCGGGGCCGATGAGCTTATCGAGCGGGAGCTCGTCGGCGTGCTGGCGGCCCTCGGCGAAGTGGATCGGCGCATCGAGGTGGGTGCCGCCGTGCTCGGAGGCGCGGAATTTCTTGGAGGTGTAAAAGAAGCCCTTGTCCGTCCAGCCGGCGAAAACGGTCTCATGCACGAAGGTGTCGTCGGTTGGCCAGTAGAGCGTATCCTTGCCAAAGGCGTGGGTGAGATCGACCCATGAACCGCCGGGGGAGGCGGGAGGCGGCTGAGCGCGGGCGAAGAGAGCGAGGGAGGCGAGAGCGAGGAGGAGGGCGCGTTTCATGGCGAGGCGTGTTGGGTGACGGGAGAGGAGGGCGAGGCGCCGAGCGTGGCCTCTTCAAAATCGAGCAGTTGCTGGAGTGGGCGATGGGTCTCGTCCGAGATGATATCGCGCTGCCAGAGATCGTCGAGCGCGGCTCGCTCCGCGCGCAGGGCGGTGAGCCGGAGAGCGCGGGCATCGTCACGCTGCTGGCGGGCCTGGCTGCGATTTTCGCCTTCGGCGGTGAGCTCCGCGAGACGGAGTTCGTACTCGGCGATCACGCGGCGGCGCGCGCTTTCGCCCTCCGCGATGGCTGCGGGAGAGGTGGTGTCGAGGAGGGCTTTGAGGCCGGCCTGGACGGCGGTGAGGCGGGCGTGATTTTCCTCGCGCAGCGCAGAGTCGTCGGCCTCCACGCCCAGCTTGCGGATGAGCCACTCGAGTGTGGTGCCCTGGAGAAGCAGGGTGACGACGATCACGCCTGCGGCGAGGACGATCACGATATGGCGGCCGGGAAAGGGCGAGCCATCGGGCAGCGTCTCGGGGATGGAGAGCGCCGCCGCCAGCGTGATGGTGCCACGCAGGCCGGCCCAGCCCGCGACGAGCAGCGAGGCTCGATTGGGACGGGGCTCGTTGCGGAGCGCGCGACGGAAAATGAAATACGGCAGATAGCCGCCGGGATACATCCATACGATGCGGATCAGGATGGCGACGCCCGAGGTCGCGCCGACGAAGAGCAGAAGCTGCGCATGCGAGTAGACGCCGGTGACGGACTCGAAGACGGCCGGGAGCTGGAGGCCGAGCAGCACAAAGGCGAGGCCGTTGAGCCAGAAAAGCAGCACCGACCAGACGGCCCAGGCGGTCTGGCGGGTGGCTGGCTCCATGCGCACCGGGTCTCGCCAGCCGGCGTAGAGACCAGCGGCGACGACCGCGAGGATGTTGGAGACGCCGAGGGGATTCGCCGCGAGATAGGCGGCGAAGGGCGTCATCAGCGAGACCGTCACCTCCACAAAGGTGTCGGTGCTGCGGAAGCACTTGAGTTGATCGCGCAGCCAGCCGACGACCCAGCTCACGACGAAGCCCACGATCAAGCCGCCGAGCGCGAGCACGAGAAACTCCATCGTGGCAGCCTTGAGCGAGAAGGCGCCCACGGCCATCGCGCCGAGCGCGACTTTGAAAGCCACGAGGCCCGTGGCATCGTTCATGAGGCTCTCGCCGTTGATGATGGTATTGAGCCGCGCAGGGATTTTCAGGCGCTGGGTGATCGCGGAGATCGCGACGGCGTCGGTGGGCGACACGACTGCGCCAAGCGCGAAGGCCATCGCGAGGGGGAGACCGGGCACGAGCCACCAGGCGACGAGTCCCACCGCGATCGTGGTGATGACGACGAGGCCGGTGGCCAGCGTGACGATGGGGCGCCAGGCGGCCTTGAAATCGCGCAGCGGGGTGAGCCAGCCATCGGCAAAGAGCAGGGGCGGTACGAAGCAGAGGAAAAAGAAGCTCGGATCGAGATCGATCTCGGGAAAGCCCGGCACGAGGGCCGCCACGGCGCCGCCACCGACGTAGACGATCGGGAGGGGGACGGGGATGCGCCGCCCGACGACGCTGAGCGCAGTCATGAGGAGGATCAGGATGAGGGCGTGTTCAAAGCCGGTCATGGGCAGTGGGAGCCTTGCTTGGCTATCAGTCCCGCTCAGCCGGGCAAATGCCAAGTGATTGGGCGAGAAACGCATTTGCGCCTGGCGTCGTCACGGGTAACGTCCACGCCCATGAGCGAGTTTGTCCAGACGCAGCAAATGACCGCAGCCCGGCAGGCGATCGACAAAATCCGCGCCAACATGCGGCTGACGATCCGCGGGAAGGACGATGTGATCGACCAGGTGCTGGTCTGTTTCATCGCCGGCGGCCATCTGCTGATCGAAGACCTTCCCGGTGTGGGCAAGACCACGCTGGCGTACTCGCTTGCGCGCTCGCTGGATTGTGTGTTTTCGCGCATCCAGTTTACGAGCGATCTGCTGCCGAGCGATGTCACGGGCGTGGCGATCTACGACGAGACGATGAAGGAGTTTGTCTTCAAGAAGGGGCCCGTCTTCGCCAACGTCGTGCTCGCCGACGAGGTGAATCGTGCCACGCCCAAGACTCAATCGGCGCTGCTCGAGGTGATGGATCGCGCGCGGGTGACGGTGGACGGCGAGGGCCACGCCGTAGGCACGCCCTTTATGGTGTTTGCGACGCAGAATCCGGTGGATTACGAGGGCACCTTTCCGCTGCCCGAGAGCCAGATGGATCGCTTTCTGATGCGGCTGCGGATGGGGTATCCGCAGGCCGTAGACGAACTGGAGATCCTTCGCAACCAGCGAGGCGGCTACGATGCGATCGCGCTAAATCCCGTGGTGACGCGCAGTGAGGTGCTGAGCGTGCAGGCGCTGGTGCAGCAGGTCTTCATCGAGGATTCGGTGCTGGAGTACATCTTGAAGGTCGTGGGGGCGACCCGCACCGAGGCGGAGTTTCGTGCGGGCGTGAGTGTGCGCGGCGGGCTGGCCCTGCGCACCGCGGCGCAGGCGCGTGCGCTGGTGCACGGGCGTGATTTCGTGCTGCCCGATGATGTGGCGGAGCTCGTCGCCCCGGTCTTCGCCCACCGCCTCGCCCTCGCGCGCCAGACGAGCGATGCCTTGGAGGAGCGCCGCACAGTCACGGCTGCGCTTAAGCGGATCCTCGCGGCAATCCCGGCTCCGAAGTGAGCGCGGCAAGTGGCAAACGCCGAAGCTCAAAACACCAAGGAAATCTCCATGCGCCAACGCTGCCCGAGATCTGAGATTTCTTTGGGATTTGGTGTCTGGGAGTTGAGACTTTCGCCACGGCGATGACATCGCACATCGAAGGAGATTGGACGGGGCCCGGGGTGAAGCGGAAGCGACCGACCTTCACCTGGCGCGCGCTCCTTTGGTCGATGGTGTATCCGCAGCGCGGGCATCGCATCCTCCCGACAGTGCCAGGTGTCGCGTTGATCGCGCTGTGTTTCGGCATCGGACTGGCGGCATACAACTCGTCGAGCAACATCCTCTTCATCACACTCTCGTTGTTGCTCGCCTGCCTGATCCTCAGCGGCGTGCTTTCGTGGCTCAATCTCCGGGGGGTGCGGTGGCGGCTGCGGCTAGCGCCGCCACTGCGGGCCGGGCACGACACGGTGGTGCTGCTGGAACTGCGCAATGGCAAACGCGTGCTGCCCACCTATGGGCTATGGTTTGAGTTTGCGGCGAGGCCTGCGGCCGATGCGCGCAGGCAGCGCGCGGAAGCGACGATCAATGCGAGCGGCAAAGAGGTGCGCGCGGCCCTCGCCAAGGCGGAGTCGGAGATACGGCGCGGCCACGTCCTGCTGCCCTCCAGGCTCGATCCGCAGGGTGAGACGCGCGTCGAGTGGCTGCTGAAGCCTGAGAAGCGCGGGCGGCTGCGCGTCGAGCTGACGAGCGTAGGCTCGCTGTTTCCCTTCGGATTTTTAAAGAAGGATATCGGCACGGAGTTGGAGCTCGAGGCCGTAGTGTGGCCCGCGCCGATCGAGTACCGGAGGCACGCGCTCGCGACGGCGCGGCGCACCGCTGGAGGCGACCGGGTGACGCGCGCGGGCTCGAGCGGCGATCTCTTCGCGGTGCGCAAGTATGCACAGGGTGATTCGCACCGGCTCATCCATTGGAAGGCCAGCGCCCGCACCGGCGCGCTGCTGGTGCGGCAGTTTGCCGCCGAGAGCACCGAAGGCTACGCGCTCTGGCTGAGGACCGATGCGGGCGTGTGGTCGAGGCCCGAGCAGTTTGAGGTGCTGGTGAGCTTTGCCGCGACGATGGCGGAGGACCTGTTTCGCGCCGGTCGGCTGCTGAGCGTGGCCATCGACGCCGAGCCGCCGATGGCAGCCCGGCGCGTGCACGATCTCGAGCTCTTTCTCGACAAGCTTGCCGTGCTCGAGCCCACCGAAGAGGCAGTGGCTCAGGCTGGCGCGGATACGGCGCCCGTGGTCAAGCGCAACGTGATCACATTTTCTCCCGATGGCGTGCGTGGCGTCGCAGCGCATGTGGATGGGCAGGTCGCAGCGACGGCATGAAGATGAGGATGAAAAGCACCGAGGCCAGCGGTCCAGGCGCCCCGCAGAGCGCACCGAGCGAGTGTGCTCCGCGAGAAGGCACCTCCTTGGCGGTGGGCGTCTGTAGCCAGGGGAGCGGGCAGCGATGAGTGCCGCCGCCACAGTATCGAGTGCGGCGACCCGGCGGCAGCTGGCGCGGGATGAGTTGCTGCATCTGCGCTGGCTGCTGGGTGGGGCATTGTCGCTGCTCGCGCTGCTCACGGTGGTCTACATGGATGTCGATGCCTGGATCACCATGGCGCTCGCCGCAGCGGCGACGTTGGCGACGATGCTGCGGCCCCAGCTACCGGGGCGCGTGCCGCGCGTGGCGCATACGCTGGCATTTCCCGCGATCGTGGCCTTTTTCGCGGGCGATCTCTGGCTGAGCGGCGAACTCCTGCCGGCGATGGTGCGGCTGGATATCCTGCTTCTGCTCTATCGCAATCTCTCCTACCGCCAGCGACGCGACGACCTGCAGATCGTGGTGCTCGGTCTCTTCCTCGTGATCGTGGCCGGCGTGCTCACCGTGTCGCTTACGTTTGCCGCCCATCTGCTCGTCTACACCAGCTGTGCGCTCGCCCTGCTGCTTACCCTCACTCTCACGGAGAACGGCGAAAAAACGCCCAACTCGAAGCGCCAGACTGCCCCCGAGCAGTGGGTGCCGCACGCCGATTTGCCCCGGCTCTTGCGCCGGCTGCGCGAGGCCGCGGACTGGCGCGTCGTGGGGCTGGGCGCCGTGCTCTTTGTGGGGGTGGTGGCGATCTCGGCCCTGCTCTTCCTCGCCATCCCCCGCTTCCAGCTCGAAAACAATATGTTTCTCGATCGCTTCATCGCGAAGAAATCGAAGACCGGCTTCTCCGATTCGATCTCCTTTGGCGACGTGACGGAGATCCAGCAGGATACGAGCGTGGCGCTGAGTGTCGATGTCTCCGACCAGTCGGCCGTGCCCTCGTCGCCGTACTGGCGGATGCTGGTGCTCGACTACTACGTCGACGGCACCTTCAAGCTATCGCCCGGGCTGCGCGGCTGGGAGTTTAGACGCGAGCGGAGCGCTGCCGCACTGGAGGGCACGGCCCAGCCGAAGGAGGAGGGGCCGGCGGCGGTATGGACTTTTTTCCTCGAGTCGGGCGTGAGCCGCTACATGCCGCAGATCGGCCCCTTTGCGCGCCTGCGCTTTCGCGAGACCCAGAACGTCCACTTCGCGCCGCAGCTATCGGTGGTGATGCTCCGCGACGAGCCCGCGTCGATGACAGCCTATCAAGTGGAAGGCTACGAAGCGGGGTCGTTTTTGCGCGATGCGAATTTCGCCCAGCGTTGGAAAGCCCGCAATCGCGACGATGCCGCGCAGCGCCTCGGGACTCTCCAGTTTGCGCTGCGCCTGCACGGGGCAGACCGTTTGCGCGTGGAGCGGCTGGCAGCCGAGATTACGGGTGGAAAAGCGTTGCCCGCAGGGGAGTTTGCGCGGCGGGCCGGGGCGTGGCTCCGCCAGCAGCACAGCTACTCGCTCTCCTCCACTGTGCCGAAGGGGGAGGGCGATCCGCTGGTGCGCTGGATGACGTCGCGCGAGCCCGGGCACTGTGAGCTCTTCGCCGGCTCGCTGGTGGTGCTGGCGCGTGCGGCGGGCTACCCGGCTCGGGTGGTCACCGGCTTTCGCGGTGGCACGTGGAATGGCTACTCCAATAATTTCACCATCCGCAACTCCGACGCTCATGCCTGGACGGAGATCTTCGACGAGGAGGCCGGGGGCTGGCTGCGCGCCGATCCCTTGCAGCCGGAGGAGAGCGAACAATCGACCGCGACCGTCGGCGAGACCGCCGTGGCGGCGCGGCTCGACCGAAGCTGGCGCGCGCGGCTCGATAGCCTGCGCGTCTTCTGGTACCGGCGGATCGTGAGCTTCGACCAGCAATCGCAGTTGGAAACGCTCAAGGCGGTCAAAACCGCCACGCAGGAGACGAGCAAGGAGCTGCGCGCATGGCTGACGGCGCGGGTCGATGCCATGAAAGCGTGGCTGCTCTCGCCATGGGATGTGCGACGGGTGGCGACTGTGGCTGGGGCCGCGGCAGCGGCCGCCGCGCTGTGGTGGAGCTGGCGCCAGCACGGCCGCGGCTGGTGGCGGCGCGCAGTGCAGCGTAGCGGCGGGCGCCATGGCGACCCCGTGCGCCGGGAGGCGGGGCGCTGGCTGCGACGGATCGAAGACAACGAAACGCCCGTGGCCGATGCCGGGCTAAGGACAGCGCTGCAGCGCCTCCGCTATGGAGCGCGCCCGACATGGGGCGAGCCGGAGACGATCTTTCGCCGTGCGCAACGCGCCTGCCGCGAGGCGCGCAAACAGCGCGCTACTCGGTCTTGAGGGGCGCGACGCGCAACCCGCCTGCGCCGGACTTTTTCTCGAAGTAGCGCTTGAGAACTGCGGCAGCCACCGGAGCAGCGTAGATGCCGCCCTCAACGCTTTCCCCTGCTGTATCACCTTCGACAGCGACAACCATTGCGATCTCTGGATTTTCAGCTGGCGCAAAGCAGATGAACCAGCCGGTGTTTCTGCGGCCATGGATTTGCGCGGTGCCAGTCTTTCCTGCGACGACTACACCGGGTACACGTGAGAGTCCAGTGGGGCCGAGCAGGCGTGACGCAGTGCCATACTGTACGCAGCCGATCATTCCTTCAACGAGGGCTGTACGTTGCTCGGCAGTGAGGCCAATCGAAGGGTGCTTCTGGCGAGGGGCATCAGGGCGATGGACGAGCGTCGGCTGCGTCCAGACTTCATTGCGCGCGACGGAGGCGACAAAGCACGCCATCTGCAGCGGCGCGAGAAAGAGGAAGCCTTGGCCAATGGAGGTGTTGTAGGTGTCACCGATGCTCCACGGGCCTTGTTCCTTGCGTTCGCGCGCCTTCCATTCACGGTCCGGCACGATCATGCTACTCTGCTGCTTGGGGAGCTCGAGGCCAGGGATGCGATCAAAGTGGAAGCGCCGGGCCTCGGCCGCGAGCACCAGATCGTTCATGCGTTTGCCGGCTTCGTAATAGTAGATGTCGCAACTGCGGGCAATGGCATCGCGCAGCAGGACTTCGCCATGATGACCGCGCTGATTGTCGCACACGAAGAGGCGGCCGCCAACGCGAATGGCGCCTGCACAGGTGGTGATCGGTTGATCGGGATCGAGCACTCCAGCGCGAAGCCCGGCAATGCTGGTGAGGATCTTGAAGGTGGAGCCTGGGGGCCAGAAGCCGTTTACAGCCTGGTTTTCCCAAGCGTTGAGCTCGTTCATCTTGTCGACGGTCGCCTGCGAAGCTCGCGGTGAGAATTCCTTGAGATCGTAGTTCGGCATGCTGGCGAGCACGAGCACCTCGCCCGTCGCGACATCGAGGGCGACGGCGGCGCCGCGCTGGTCCCCGATCTGCTCTTCGGCGATTTTTTGCAGCTCGATGTCCAGGGAGGTGAAGAGATGCTTGCCCTGCTTGGGCTTCCGCTCCTGGAGCGGCTGATTGATACGATAGCCGAGCGGATCTACGCGGTATATCCGGCCGCCCGGTTCGCCAGTGAGATAGTCGTCGAATTGCCGCTCCAAGCCGTCCTTGCCGGCGACGCCCTCGGCCTTGAAGGTCGTGAGGTCTTCGCCGTCGAAATCGTCGGCCACGATCTCGGTGGTGGGGCGGACGTAGCCCAGTGTATGGGCTGCTGCAGCGCCATGAGGATACGTGCGGGTATGGGAGGCAAATACCTCCAGCGGCGAGTTGACCGGCAGTTGCTCAATGAGCCGGGAAAACTCCTCGGACGTGAGCTTGTCGAGCAGCTTGTACGGCAGCAGGAGATGGGCGCGAAAGTGCCGCTCCAGGTCCTTCGGGTCGACCACCTCGGAGCGACCGAGGATGGTATTTACCCGGTCGAGGTAGCGCTGGACGACGGAGCGCCGGGCGAGTTGCTCGAGCTGGCTGGTGCTGGGCACCTCTTTCTTGCCCTCGGCGTCGGTGAAGTTTTTGCGGATGCGGATGACTTCGCTTCTAAAGTCCTTGCGCAGTTCGTCGAGATGGAGGAGGACGGAAAAATTGTGGTCGTTGCCGACGAGCAGGGTGCCATGGCGATCGTAGATGTTGCCGCGCGGGCCCGGGATGAGGATGCGGCGTTGGTTTTGCTTGCGCTCGCGCTCGGTGTACGTGTCGGTCTTGGCGAGTTGCTGGTAAGCGAGGCCTGCGACGAGGATGATGAGCAGCAGCGCTATGATGCCGTAGAACAGCACGATGCGCGGATCGTAGCCCTTGTGGGACTCGAGGAGGTTGCCGGAGCGGTCGGCGAGATTGGTATCGCTGGTCGCCATCGAGGGGAGGGGCGGATATCAGCGGCGATTGTAGCCCGAGCGCTCGTAGGTCATCTCGGCGAAGCGATCGGCCAAGTGTAACGAACGCCGCTGTAGCGCGAAGAACCACGGGGTAGCGATTGCGAGA
>CAYZPV010000092.1:0-14904 GCA_964480585.1 uncultured Opitutus sp.
CCGGGGCGGGCGCGGGCTTGGGGGCGGCGGGCTGGGGGGCGGGGGCGGCGCCGAAGTAGTGGAGGGAGAGGGCGGACATGATGAGGGAGCCGACGGACTCGTGCTGGCGGGCGGCGTAGGCGCGGTAGTGGGCGAGGAGGGGAGCGGGGAGGGAGATGCCGGTGGTGATCTCATCGGTGGCGCAGCGGTGGCGCATGCCGAGGAGGCGGGTGGACTCGATGGGGGCCTCGCGGGCGATGAAGGCATCGACGAGCGCGCGGACGAAGGCCGACATATTCATGGCGGCGATCGGGTCGGCGTCGGCCCGCTCCCGGAGGAGGGAGAGGAGGCGGACGTTGGTGACTTTGGTGCGCGGGGACATCGCTCGGGCGGAGAGAGGGAAAAGGGAGCTGGGCGGCGGAAGTGAAACTGGGGCAGAGGAAGGCGGCGGGGCAGGGGCGGGGCGAGGCGGAGTGGTATGACGTTTGTGTGAGCGGGCGGGGCGGGGGGCGGCGGCGCGCGGAAAAAGGGCGCGCGCGGCCGGGCGGCCCGTTTTCCAGGCTCGACCGACGGGCCCGAATCGCTCGAATGCGGGGGCACACCCACCGCCGCTCCCGACTCACCCGAAATCACCGCGATGCCCACACGCCCCGACGCCGACGCCGCCGACCACGATGCCCGCACGTTTCCCCACACGATCACGGTGTGGGGCTACCAGGAGCGCTGGCTGGCGGAGATGGGGCTGGTGCAGGGCGAGCCGGCCAAGGGCGGCCGGAAGCGCGGGGCGGGGGCGAAGAGGGAGCGGGGCGGGCTGAGCGGCTTCATCCAGGCGCTGATCGACCAGGCGCGTATCGGCAAGATCGATACGGCGGCGCTGCTGCAGGGGCACAAGAGCCCGCCGAGCTCGCTGGAGCGGGCGGCGCTCTACATGAAGGCCAAGGAGGCGAGCATGATGTTCGAGGAGGATGTGTGCAACGTGGTGAGCGGCGCGATCGCGATGCGGCGCAACCTGCGCGTAGTGCGCTCCCGGATACACAAGACGGACCGCAATCTCTTCGTGGCCGACGTGAGCGTGGAGACGCGCGACGGGGCGGTGCAGGCGAGCATCCAGTGCAAATCGAGCCCGCGCATCGACCGGCTGCAGCTGGCCCTCGCGGAGGCGCAGATCGGCGCGACGGTGACGGGCAAGCCGGTCATCACGGTGTGCCCGTACTTCATCGAGGAGAGCGGCAAGGCGCTGAAGGGCTTTGCGACGCTGAAGCATGCCTGCGTGGAGCTCGACGGGCTGCGCGCGGCGCTGGAGGCGGCGCTGCGGTAGGCGCGCGCCGGGCACGGGCGCGGCGGCGGGCCGCGCGGGGCCAACATGATTCCACGTGGAACAAATCATGCTGGCCGCCACGGGCGCAGGGAGAGAGGGAGAGGAGCCCAGGCAGCGCGAGGGAGCGGAGGAGGAGCGGAGCGTGGGCATGACGAGACGATCATGCCGGGAGGGGTAGGACGCGCCTTGGCTCAGGCGGGGCGAGGTTATTCACAACGCGGCGGAGCGGGGGCGCGTACCGCCCGGCGGGTGGCGGGGGCGCGAGGCGGGCGGGCGATTTTTTTGTAAGAAGGGCGCGGGGGGCGGCGTTTCGTAGGGGGTACGGCCGGAGTGCGGCCTTGTCTCCAACCCCTTCACCCCTCCCCATGAAAATCATCGCGACGTCGTGTTGTAAGCTCCAGGATATGCCTGACCAGCCGGTATGGGGGGAGATCCAGGCGGAGCGGCCGGATGTGCTGCTGCTGCTGGGCGACAATGTGTACCTGGACAATGACGTGCACGAGGACCCCGTGGCGCTGGAGGCGGAGCTGGACCGGCTGTACGCGGCGCAGCTGGGCGAGCCGCATTTCCGGGCGCTGCTGGAGGACATGCGGGCGCGCGGGGCGCGGGTGCTGGCGACCTACGACGACCACGACTTTCTCGGCAACAACCGGCACGGCGGCGACCACGCGCCGGGGCTGAGGGAGGCGGCGCGGCGGATGCTGCGGAAGCACTTCAACCCGCCCGCGACGCCGGAGGGCGAGGTGTACTCGGTGACGCGGGCGGGGAGCGTGGATATCTTCGTGCTGGATGAGCGCTTCCACCGGAAGGACGTCTCCAACGCGGGGGACGCGATCCTGGGGGCGCGGCAGTGGGCGTGGTTCGAGGCGGCGTTTCGCGCCTCGGGGGCGGCGTGCCGGCTGATCGTCTCGAGCACGACGGTGCATCACTACGCGCTGACGGACGAGAGCTGGGAGCACTACCCGTACGCCTTTCAGCGGCTGCGCGACCTGCTGCGCGGGCAGCCGGGGGCGCTGGTGGTCTCGGGCGACATCCACCGCAACGCGGTGTACGACGACAGCGGGATCGTGGAGATCGTGACCTCGGGGGTGGCGCGGGAGGGGATCGTCTTTCGCAAGCCGCGGAAGAACTACGGCGTCTTCACCGTCGATGCGACGGGCGTGCGCGTGGAGCTGCGGAGCCTGAAGGCTGGCTGGCGCTTCGATTTTCGGCTGCCCTTCACGCCGGGGCGGGCGTGGGAGCTGCCATGAGGGCGGCGCGCGAGGCCCTGCACTTTACCCCGATGAAAACACTCCTGCCTCTCACTCCGGGAGCGGCCGCGCTGGCGGCCTCCCTGGCCCTCGCGGGCTGCGCCTGCCAGGTGACGCCGCCGCCGCTGGCGGCCTGGGGGCCGGTGACGCCGCCGCTGGCGCAGCGCGACGCACGGCGCGCGGCGAGCGCGGAGGAGCTGGGCCGCGCGCCGGTGCTCGATATCCACACGCACACCTTCAACAGCCTGTACCTGCCGCTGGTGAATATCGCGCGCGGCCGGGTGAGCGAGCTGCCCGTGGCGGGCACGCTGCTGAGCGAGACGGCGGCGGTGGTGCTGGCGCAGGGCATCATCGGCGCGACGCTGGCCAACGGGGTGAACAAGGACGCGGCGCTGCGGGCGCAGCGAGCGCCGGAGATCGGCGACGGGATAGCGGCGCGCCTCGGCGTGACGCCGGAGGAAGTGGAGCGCGGGCAGCCGGCGCCGGCGAGCCTGGCGCGGACGCGGCAGGCGGGCGCGCCCCTGACGCCGGCGGAGACGCTGCGGCGGGAGGAGGTGGCCAGGATCCTGCGCGACGACGACAACTGGCGCAATTTTGGCCGGCTGGTGCTCGGCATCCACGACGACGGGCAGGCGGGGACGGCGGAGAAGGTGCTGGCCTTTCTGCGGGTGCTGACGAGCCGCGACGCGGAGATACGCGAGACGCTGCCGAGGGACTTTGGCGGCGAGGTCGCCTGGTTTGTGCACCACGCGATGGACATGGGGCCGACGTACGCGCAGGACCCGGATGGGCGCACTTTCTGGGACTACCACGGCAAGCAGCTGCCGCGGATACGGGCGCTGGATGCGGCGGTCGGGGGCGGGTACCTGCACTTCGTGGCCTTCAATCCCTTTCGCGGGGAGCGGAGCCGGCCGGCGGGCGGCTGGGAGGAGGCGGAGTCGATCCAGCTGGTGAAGCGCGCGATCGAGCAGGGGGCGTGGGGCGTGAAGTACTACCCGCCGGCGGGCTATCGCGCCTCGCACAACGAGATACCGCCGCGGCCGAGGCACGGCTGGGCGGCGCGGCAGCAGTGGCGGGAGCGGTACGAGGGCTACGACGCCGCGGAGCTGGACGAACTGAACTTCGCGTTTTTCCTCTTCTGCGCGAAGAACCGCATCCCGGTCTTTGCGCATTGCGCGGACGGGGAATTCCAGGCGGCGAACTGCTACGGGAAAAACATGGCGCACCCGGCGTACTACCGGCAGGTGCTGGAGCGGCTGGCCGCGATGCCGGGCGTGCCGCCGCTGCGGCTGTGCCTGGGGCACGCGGGGGGCGCGGGCTTCTGGTTTGGAACGGGGGGCGACGACGCGGCGTGGGGGCAGGAGGTGTACGAGCTGTGCACGCGGCACCCGGAGGTGTACTGCGAGGTGGGAGTGCTGGCGGAGATCCTGACGGGGGAGCGGCGGGCGGCCTTTATCGCGCGGCTGGGCGGGCTGATCGAGCGCTCGCGGGCGGAGGGGCGGCACGACTTTGGCGGCAAGCTCCTGTATGGCTCGGACTGGTTTATGCCGGACGCGGCGCAGGCGAGGCTGGGCTTCCTGAGCGCGTACCGGCAGGCCTTTGCGGGGGACGAGAGGCTGCGCCCGTACACGCAGGCCTTCCTGGCGGGCAATGCGCTGGCCTTCCTCGGCGAGGGCTCGCCGCTCGCGCCCGCGAGCGAGGCGCGCATGCGGCTGGCGGCGTGGCGGAGGGAGCTGGGCTGGTAGGAGCGGGCGTATCCGTACACCCACTACGCGAGGGCGGCGCGGGCTCAGACCCCGGCGGGCGCGGGCTCCGGCGCGGGGGCGGCGCGGCGGGCCTGGGCGGAGGGCGGGCGGGCGGGGGGAGGCGTGGCGGGGGCGGCCGGAGCGCCGGCGAGGGTGAGGAGGTGATCGACGGAGTGGCGGAGGGTGACGGACTCGGCGGTGAGCTCCTCGCAGTGGGTGAGATTGCCGGCGGTGCCGGCCTGGGTGGAGCGGGTGAGGGCGTCGATCTCGCGGACGGCGGTGGTGACTTGATCGAGGCCGCGCATCTGCTCGACGGAGGCCTGGGCGATGCCCTGCACGAGGGCATCGACCTGGCGGACGCGCTCGTGGAGATCGGAGAGGCGCTGGGAGACCTGGCCGCAGAGATCGGCGCCGAGCGTGGTGCGGGCGAGGGAGTCATCGATCTTGGCGGCGGTGTCGCGGGCGGCGGCGGTGACGCGCTGCGCGAGGGTGCGGACCTCCTCGGCGACGACGGCAAAGCCCGCGCCGTGCTCGCCGGCGCGGGCGGCCTCGACGGCGGCATTGAGGGCGAGGATATTGGTCTGGAAGGCGATGCCATCGATGGTGACCATGATCTCGGCGATACTCTTGGCGGAGGCCTTGATGGCGGCGACGGCCTCGACCATGGCGGCGATCTGGCGAGCGCCCTGCTCGGCGGAGAGCCGCGCGGCCTCGGCGAGCTGGCGGGCGCGGGCGGCATCGTCGGAGTTGCTGCGGGACTGGCGGTTGATCTCGGCGAGGGAGGCCGATGTCTGCTGGAGGGCGGCGGCCTGCGCGCCGGCGCCGGTGGCGATGGCGTGGCTGGCGCGATCGATCTTGGCGGTGGCGGCGGCGAGGAGGCGGGAGGAGGCATCGAGGCCGGCGGCGGCACGGCGGAGGAGGGCGCTGGCGCGGCGAGCGCCGAGCCAGGAGAGGGCGACGGCGAGGGCGAGGCTGGCGAGGGCGATGAGGGCGATCCAGGTGGTGGCGGCGCGGGCCTGGCGCTCGGAGCGGGCGGAGGCGGCGCCGCCCTGGCGCATATTCCACTGGAGGATGCGATCGAGGCTCTGGCGGAAGACGGCATTGGCGGGCTCGAGCTGGGCGGCGAGGTAGCGCTCGGCGAGGGGGCGATCGCCGGCGGCCACGAGCTGGAGGTACTCGGCGCGGAGGGTGAGGTAGGCGGCGAGCTCGGCGGAGGCCTGCGTGAAGTGGGCGCGGGCGGCGGGATCGCGCACGGTGGCGGAGTAGGCGGCGAGCTCCTGGGTGGCGAGGGCGAGGTTTTCATCGGCGGCGGCGATGAAGGCCGCGCGCTCGGGCGGGGTGGGCGCATCCTTGGCCATGAGGAGGCGGCTGTAGCAGCGCATGAAGTAGTTGTTGGCCATGCCGGCGTGGGCGATGCCGGGCATGAACTCGGCATCGACGGCGGAGATGGCCTGGCGGAGGGAGCGGAGATTGAGGAGCGCGACGCCGCCCACGGCGAGGAGGAGCGTCAGGAGGGTGACGCTGATGAGGGCGATGCGCTGGGCGATCGACCGGGGGCGCGGCTGCGCGCGGGGATGGGAGATGAAGCCATTTGCCATTGCGAGGACTCGCCTGGGGATATCGGGCGGGGTTGATCGCCGCGGGGACGAGTCCCTGCGGAGCGCCTATCCAGCATTGACTGACCAAGCGTAAGTGTGGGCGGCTACATCGGCGGCGGGCGCGGGGGCTTAAGTGAAAGTACGCAGGGAGTTTAAGTGAAGTAGCGGCGCTAACGTGCCGATCAAGGCCGCTTGCTACGCTGCGGGGGGACTTGCGAAAACGCGGCGGGAGCAGGGCAGGGGTAGCGCCGGGGCGGGAAAGGGGCGGAAGCGCCGCCGTGCGGCGGAGGCGCGTAGGGAGGAAGCGGATACGCGCGGCGCGCGGCGCTTTTTTTTAAGGTGCGGGCAACCAGCGTAGAAAACAGGAATCACGTCTGGGGGAGGAGCGCAGTGCGTCGCCTCTGAGCGAGGACGAGTCGAGCCAGTGCGTCGGCGAATCATGGACGCGAGACGGTGCGGTGCGGATCTCCCTGCAAGCTGAGTAGGTGGATATGCTCATCACACGTTCCATAATTTTCAGTGTAAAGTTATGGTTAAGACTAACCCTCTTTACAAAAAGTAGCCCATGCCAGATCGCTCAACGATTGTGTTGGTGGATGATCATCCGCTTTTTCTAAATGCCTTTCGCGATTTAATTGCGAGTTCTGGTGACTATACAGTCGTCGGCGTCGCAGGGTGCGGCAAATCGGCGATAGCGCTATGCGAGCAGGAAAAGCCGGACATCGCGCTCCTGGATATGGTGCTGCCTGATATGAGCGGCCCGGAATTGATCACTGCCCTCAAAAAGGTGGCTCCCCGCACCGAGAAAATAGTGCTGAGCGGCCTGGAATCTCGGGAAGCCATCCAATTGGCGCTGATGGCAGGGGCCAGCTACTATATACCGAAGACTTTACCCCCTGCTCAATTCCTGAGCACACTCGCATCGCTGCGTGGCGGCAACATGGCGCTGACTGGTTGTGTCGCAGATGCCCTCCACTGGGCGATCAGAGCCCGGCGCACGCAAAAGAGTTTATCATCCTCCGACTTGGAGGCGCTCAGACTGTTTGCGATGGACCTGCCGGTGAAGGAAATCGCCCTTCGGATAAGAAAAACAGAATCATCAGTATATAAGACTCTACATAAGAGTAAAAAACACTTCATGGCGAACTCCGACGGCGATCTCCGGAGGGTAGCGCGACGCATCGGGATGGCATCAGCCATCTAAACGACGGTCTTGGAACCATCGCATACCCCTTTTTTAGCGCCATATGCCCCAGGCCCACCGTAGATGACTTCTCCCATAGACCCCCATGCCCTCGCCCTTACCTCCAGCGAGGTTAGTCTCTTATTCCCGTACTCCTTCGCCGTCAGCAAAGCGGGGTGCATCGTCAACCGAGGTTCAGCGCTCGCTCCTCTGATCGGCTGCGACGCAATGCTCGACGAATCGTTCGAGCCCATAGACCTGGGCAGGCCGCCTTCGCTCCCTGCGGCCGAAGGCATGCCGCCGACGTGCTTGCTGCGGCTGCGCCAGACTGGGCTGGTACTTCAGGGGTGGTTCGTGCCGCGTAGTTGGGGGCGTATATTTATAGCCCAGAAGCCCATGAAACCCGGCACCCAAGATGCCGCGGACAACTCCAAAGCGGATACAGACGCGCAACCGCGCCCTTGCCGACTCCCGGACGACGGGACGTGCAAGGCCTCGCAGAGTGAGATGGTTTCGATCGTTTCGCATGAGTTCAGGACTCCACTCACGGCAATGGATGGCACATTGTTCCTGCTGCGGCGTATCCTCAACACGCCCGGCGTGGTCTCCGATGCGCAGTCCCAGGCGGTGGGCCGCTGGCTGAACTTGATGGGCACTGCCATAGTGACGCTCAAAGAACTGGTGGATCAGGTGCTCACCTACAGCCGCATAGAGCGGCTGAATGGAGCGACGCAATGCAGCGCAAAACACCCGGGCGAGCTTCTCCGCGAGATCGTGAGCGCGATGAACTCGTCGCTCCCCGAGCCTCGTATAGAACTTCTTGATAGTCTGCCGATGAACTACTTTCCGGACATCGACACACTCGTTCTCCGGACCGCGATTGAAAATCTCGTATCGAACGCCTTGAAATATTCTTCGCCGACTTCCCCTGTCATCGTGGCACTCGACTTCGCGCCCGGCGGATGGAAGGTTACAGTCGAAGACCAGGGCCGCGGGATCCCGATCGAGGACCAGAAGAAACTATTCACTCCCTTCCATCGGGCGAGCAATGTTGGGGGTGTGCCGGGTTCGGGCCTTGGCCTGGCGATTGTGCAGAAGGCCGTATCCTCTCACGGCGGCACCCTAACCTTCGTGAGCCGTGAAAACGCAGGCTCCCGGTTTGAAATCTCTTTCCCCACGAAGCCCGCTAGCGAGGCCCAGGCTATTACACCTCATCCTATTTCCTGATATGTCGCTTACCGAATCTACCAACGCGCAGATTCTCGTCGTCGAAGACGATCCCGCCGTACGCGAGGTTGTCGGAGGAGTGCTTGAGTCCTACGGTTACCGGGTGACCTCCGCCGCGAATGGCCAGGAAGCACTGACCGCCTTGGGCAATGGGCGTCCTGATTTGATTCTGAGCGACGTAAGAATGCCCCAGCTAGACGGTTTCGGCCTGCTGAAAGCTGTCCGGGAAAACCCCCGCTGGTTCAATACTCCTTTTGTCATCGTATCCGGCAAGACGCAGACCTCCGATGTGAGAATGGGTATGACCCTCGGGGCCGATGATTACGTGACCAAGCCGTACGAGCCGGAAAACCTGCATAGGACGCTCGAGGTGAGGCTGGAAAGGGCGCGAAAACTTCGCCGTGTCGAGAAGCGCCAGCAGGAATTTCTTCTCCGGACCCTGCCCCACGAATTGCGTACCCCTTTGACAGGCATCCTCGGGTATTCCGAACTCATGGTCGCCGCCGCTGACCTAGGAGCGGGACTGTCAAACGAGGAGCTGAAAGAATATGGAGAGGGTATCAAGCTCTCGGGCGAAAGGCTTTATTCTGTCGTGAAGAATTTCCTGCTGTGGGCGCAGATAGAGGGCACGCGCTCCCTCGCCGGCGGAAACTTGCTGCAAATGCACAAAGAATACATCTCGAAAAGCGGGCTGCAGTCCGTATGTCAAACGCTTGGCAGCGCCTATGGTCGTCTCAATGATTTCAGAATATTGGACTTTGATGACGTCGCTATATCTGTCGCGGTGCCCGGTTTCATCACCATCGCCCAGCAATTGATCGACAATGCATTCAAGTATTCGCTTCCGGGCCAGAGAGTTCACGTTTCGTGCGAGATCACGGCCTCCATGGCCACCTTGGTGGTCCGGGATTACGGCCGTGGCATGAGCCAGGAGGACATCGCCAAGGTGGATGTCTTTAGGCAATTTAACCGATTGAAGAACGAACAGCAGGGACTCGGCCTGGGACTGGCGCTGGCGGCGTCGTTCGCAGAAGTCTCCGGAGGGTCTTTGGAGTTGAGGCCCGAGGCGCAGGGGGTGACTGCGCGACTCAGCCTGCCGCGCTGTGTCGCTATCGCTCCGGCTGCTGGTGGCACCGCTCTTTCGATCGTATAGCGCATATGGTCGTGATACCACCGAAGCTGCCTCCCAAACGGCTTCTCCTCGTCGAGGATGACCGTTGTGTGCGCGAAACGACGCTCGACCTACTTTCCTTCACGGGCTTGTCCGCCCACGCTGTGGAATGCGGCGAAGAGGCCGCCGCATTTCTCGAAGCAAATACCGTGGACATCGTCCTGACCGATCTCGCCATGCCCCGGGGTGACGGCGTCTGGCTGGTCCGTTGGATTCGTTCGAATTCCAAATGCGCTAGGATCGTCGTGGTCATGATGTCGGCCCACGTTCTGAATGCGCAGGTGGAGATGGGCTTGGAAGCCGGTGCGGACTACTATCTCACCAAGCCGTTTGAACCGGATCGCTTCATCGATTTCATCTCGCGCCTTGGCGGAGGGGTCTAGGCCGGTGAGGACACCCGCGAAAGTCACGGAGTACGCGAAGGAGATCGTGCTGCTGCTTGCCCTCGCGGCAGCGGCTGGCGCCATTGACTGGTGGACACCCTCGTTGATCGCCGGCCACTCGCTGGTGCTTGGGCAGGTGGTATATTGGCTCGCTTTGCGCCAGCTCGGCCCCGTGCGCGCTCTAGTTCCGCTCGTGACCAGCGTAATCGTGCTGTGGATCAAGTGGAAACAGCCGTATAGCGCCCTGACGGTGGCGCTGGAAGCCGCCATCGTCGGCCTTGCCTGGCGCAAAGGCAGATCGCCTTTCCGGGCCGATATCGCCTACTGGATGGCGCTTGGCACCCCCCTTACGTGGTTCATCTATCGCCACGTTTTGCGCCTGCCGAGTCCGGTGCTCGAGCAGGCAATGTTCATACAGATAGCCAACGGTTTTATTGCCGTCTGGACTGCGGTCGTCGTGCAAAGCTTTCTGCCTCGCGCGTGGTCGCCGCCGGGGCGAGCCGGAGAGGAGTTGAAGCATTATATCTGGAATCGGTACATCACCATAGGCGTATTCCCTCTGCTCGCAGGGGCTATTCTCGCTGCTCGCGTGTATGAGGCCACAAGCCTGAAGGAGGCCAATGACCACTTGCAGGCGACTGCGACCAGCATCGAAGCCGAGATTACACAGCGTATCGGAAAAAGCATTACGGCCATCAGCATTGTTGCGAGCCATCTGTCTCATCATGAGGCCCCTGATGGGATAGGACATCAGAGCCATATGCTTTACGACGTCATGGGCCAGGACAAAGCCATCGTCGCTGCCCGGCGGATCGATGCCGAGGGAAACGCCAACATTTCGATACCAACGCTCCGTACAGCTTGGAAAGCTCGCCCGCCGTTCCTTTACGAGACCAAGTCAGGAACCCATACGACCGCTATCGCCTCAACCGTAGGATGCTCGGTAGGCGAGGATCGACGGCTAGTCCTTGCGCTCAGGTGCCCCATAGTCGATCAGCAGGGGCAGTATCGGGGAGCGGTGGAAGCGGTCTTGGCGATCGATCTACTCGTAGCAGATTTACTCCAGACTATCGAAGCGCGGGGCTGGCGTGCCTTGTTGGTCGATACCGATATGAAGGTCTTGGCGTCGAGCAGTTCCTTTTTGCCGGCCTTTACGAACCTGATGGGCACGCGGCTCGCGCGCAGCATTGCGAATAATGCGAAGTCTCCCGCTCTGCCGCAGCGGCGTACGGAAGATGCCGGCGGCTACCCTACGGTCTATCGATCGAGCGTCTCGCCTATCCCCATGCTCGGCTGGCACCTGATAGTTGAGCGCAGTTGGAGCAGCATGCTGAAACCGGTCACCTACTTTTTATTGGCCACCCTCGGCATCGGCGCGTTTGTGGCGGTTTTGGTCGCGGTGGGAACCGGTTGGTCGATACGGGGGATTTTTACCGCCAATCGAGCACTGCATGATTTCGCCCGGCAGCCTATCCTTCGCGTCGAGGCACTCGAAGCAGCGGCCCAGCTGCGAAGGGAGATACCACATGAACTAAGGACTCTCATGATCAATCTCGCTTCGATGGCACGCGAATTGGAGGCGGAGCAGGCGCGGGGAGCAAAGTTCGTCAGTGAGCTCGAAACCCAGGTCGACCTTCGTACGCGGCAACTCAAGGAAGCGCTCGTCGCGGCGAAATCGGCGGATCGAGCCAAATCCGTTTTTCTCGCCACCATCAGCCATCAACTCCGTACGCCACTAACTTCGATTATATCCACCACAGCACTGCTGCATCGCACCGCCGATAGCCGCAACGCCATTCAGACCCGCGCCCTGTCTGCACTCGAAAAGTCGAGCCAATCGCTACGCGGCCTGATTACCGATATCCTCGATTTCACGAAGCTCGATTCGGGGGCGCTCACTCTGAATTACGAGAGCTTTTGTCCCGCGACGTTGGTTAGTGAACTGGCGTCCACGATGGCGCCCAAGGCTCACCTTTCGGGTCTGGATTTCCACTGTGAAGTCACGATCCCGCCGGAGCAGCAGTGGCTGGGGGATTCGGCGCGGCTTCGCCAGATATTGCTAAACTTGATTGACCACGCGATCAGGTTTACTCGCATCGGATCCGTGGAGGTCTCCGCATCCATTGTCGAGGCGCACCGTTCGCTGCCCCGGCGTCTGCGCTTTACGATCCGCGATTCCGGCCCGGCAATACCCCGCGCATCGACGCAGGAAATCTTCCAGCCTTTTGCGCAACTCGAGAGCCGAACCATCGATGGTACGTCCGGCTCGGGCCTGGAGTTGGCCATTTCACGCGGCTTGGCTGTCGCCATGGGTGGGATGCTGGAGGTCACGAGCGATCTTGGCCGGGGCTCGGTTTTCGAGCTGGTTATTCCAGAGCTGCCGCCTGTGCCTGCTGTGCAGGCCTGAATTTCTGCGTCCTCGGTTGCGCCTGGGGTCGAGCACCCATCCTTGTGTCCGTTTTTTGCCCCCGCGTGTGATCGCTCTGTGCAGGGAGCCGGGGACATTCATCTGGCAGGCCCAGCCAATGTCACCTCTCCGACTGAAACACGCGTTTGCCCACCTCCTCGGTCCTGCCATCTTCACTGCACTTGCGGCTGGGTCATTGGGAGGATGCGCTAGCTATACCTCGGTGGCGAATGCTCGACTGTTTGCCAAGCAATCGCCCCCCGTCTACCTCACGAAGCCCGGAGAGCATATCCGCTCCGCAGAACGACAGGCCAGCGAGTCCCCCCACTCCTTTGTACTTGTAGGATCCGGTCGCTCGATGGAGCCCGCCTACCCGCAAGGGACTGCGTTGGTCGTGCAAGAGCACAGTTACAGAACCCTGCGCCCCGGCATGAGCGTAGTGTATCGCAACACCGAAGGCTTCTACGTCGCGCATATGGTGCTCGAACGACTGCCGAAGGGATGGCTCGCCATGGGACTCAACAGCGTCGACCCGGACGACGAGCTCGTGACCCCGCGAAATTTCGTAGGGGTCGTCACCGCTGCGTTTCTCTCCAAATAATGTCCACAAAAGAGAAGAGCCGTGCGCGGAGAAAAACCTCGTCATACATGAACAGATACAACGTGAACTCCTACTTGGAGTACGTACTGCTATCGGCGGTCGTGGCACTGCTGCTGGGCGGTACAATCTTCGTGGTGGTAGGTTGTTTGTCTTACCTCGATAGACCGTGGTGGCGCGCAAATCCGTGATATTGCTTTTTGCGCACCTCGAAGTCCGGCGTCGTTTGGCCAGCGAGGGCTTTTTCCATTTCGCAGGGGCCTTCCTGCGAGGCAGGCCCTCCCTGAGCTGCAGCGGCGTGTGCAGCCGTGCCGAGGGCAGTGCCGGCACCCGTCCCCCGGCCACCACCACGGCCACCCCCTGGGGGGCGGGTGCCCTTTCGCTTTTGCTGCACGCCCCGTTCTGAAATCGTCCACCGCGTAGCTCCCCGTCATCCCTCGAATCGGCTGAAGTCGCCCGAGCCTCAGACTCTCAATTCGACCAAGACGAGCGATACGCACTTCAACCTACCTTGGATGGCGCTCGATCAACCCCACAAGTCCAGTGAGCCAATAACCGTCCTCATCATCGAAGATCAGACGGCGATCCGCGAACTGCTGGCTGTGATTGTGGGCACGATCCCGGGATTTGTGGTCGTCGGCGAGGCTGGCGACGTGGCCGAAGCGCTGCGTATCACCGCTGAAAAGAGACCGTGTCTGATTGTCCTCGATTGGGTCCTGGCTAGCGGTTCGGGGCTTGAGTATTTAAGGTCGGTCCGCGCCGAGGCGCAACCTCACGTGCTGGTCTTCTCCGCCAATACGACCGAACTTGCGGTGCGCGAGTCGCTCGACGCCGGAGCAAGGGGATATTTGGAAAAGACGGCGGGCATCGGCGAATTCGTACGCGCAATCCACGCCGTCGGATCGGGACTGACTTATCTGGGGCCGGCAATCACGCAATGTGTCCGCCGTATCGCGCTTCAGGCGGATCGCGTAGAGGAGTCGACCGATTTGACCCTGCGCGAGCGCCAAGTGCTGCGTTTAATCGCCGAAGGCTGCTCGTCGAAGCAGATCGCAGAAAAGCTCGAGTTGAGCATACGCACAGTCGAGAACCATCGTGCCCGCATCGCTCGCCGAACGGGCCTTCATTCCGTCGCCCAGCTCGCCTTGCACGCGGCGCGGCTAGGGCTGATCGATCAGCCTCCGCTAGTTTCACGCCTCCGCGTAGGGGACGACAGGGAGGCCGAAAACGCTCTCGATACGGGCCGCTGAAGGCTGGCGACTGGCAGAGCGTCGGCAGCTAAGCCAGCGACTCCGCAGGGCTGGCCGAGGGTGCCATCCCCCAGTTGGCAATCTGCGGGGGGACTTGCGAAAACGAGGGGAGAGCAGTGCTGGGGCGTGCCGAGGGCGCGGCGCGGGCGAGGGCGCGCTTTTTTTCTCGTTTTCGCCGGCGAGCGGGGCTCGCGCTCGCGCACCTCGTACACTTCCACCAGGGCGACGCCGCTGGCGCCCTCGGCGCCGCCCACCTCGGGCTTGGGGTAGTCGTAGGCAAAATAGAGCGACTTGAGCAGGGGGTGCTGCGACGCTTTACCCGCTCCGGGTGGGCGGAGCGGGGTGGGTGGTTTGCGCAGGCGGCGGCGGGGCTCAGAGCTCGAGGGTGGTGGTGAGGATGAATTTGCGGGGCTCGATGTAGTAGAAGGCGTCGCGGTAGTTGCGGCCGGCGAGGGTGCGGATGCCGGTGTAGTAGGGGTCGTCGTGGTCGAGGAGGTTGTTGATGTTGAGCTGGAGGCGGAGGTTGCGGCCGCGGAGCTTGAAGGTGTAGCTGGCGGTGGCGGTGACGGTGTAGTAGGCGGGGGCCTTGATGTAGTCGAAGGCGTTGGTGACTTGGTTGCCGATGATGCGGCGGCCGACGAGGGAGGCGCCGCCGCCGAGGCTGAGGCCTTTGAGGGAGGAGGTGGAGAAGGCGTAGTTGCCGAAGAGGTTGGCGGTGTAGTCGGCCTGGTTATTGAGGGCGCGGCCTTCGTTGCCGCTTTGGATGCGGGTGCGGAGGGCGGCGATGTCGGCGGC
>CAYZPV010000093.1:0-14804 GCA_964480585.1 uncultured Opitutus sp.
TCAGCAGCGCCATGAAGATGCCCGAGCCGGCATCGATCAGGATGGCGACGATCAGGGGGGCAAACGCCGTCGGCGCCACGTACGGCAGCGTCGACGCCCACGAGCCATCGCGGATGAAGAACTCTGCGCCGCCCAGCGAATAGTTGGCGCGGATCAGGGCGAGGTTCACGATTACGACGCTGGCGAGCAGCGCGCAGCGCACATTGCTGCGGAGGGTCTCCGGATCTTCGATGCGGATATAGATCAGGGAGGCGATGACCATGGCGACCACCAGCAGCACGCGCCCGAAAAGCGCGAAGCCCTCGCTCCAATTGCTATCCTCGTGCTCGCGCAGGTACTGCCGGTGGGCGACCAGCATCTCGTGCTGGTCGGGCGTGATGCGGGAGCCCGACTCCACGATCGTCTGCCCGCGCGCTACATTGACGGTGATCGGCTTCACCGCTTTGGCGGCAGCTTCCTGCCGGGCGGCGGTGCTTTTCTCGTCGAAGACGACGTTGTCACTCACCCCAAAAACAAAGATGCGAAAGACCGCCAGCACCGCCGTGCGCGGGAGATTGCCGGCCCCGAGCGTCACGCGCAAGATGGTCAGCGCATCCTCCTTGCTCTGGACGGAGCGCTGCGTGACTTCACCATCTCCGCGGGCGATCTGGAAAACGATCGCGCTCCCCGGGCTGAAGCCGCTCATCGCGGAGTCGCTGATCCCGCGGGCATAGAGATCGCGGAGAGTCGCCAGACCGTTTTCGAAAAGTTCCTGTCTCGTCTTGGCATCCCCGATCGCAAGCACCGCGCCGATATCGTCGACCGTGGCATGGTACGGCCCATGGGAGTTGAAGGTGTCTGCGATGCGGGAGAGTTCAGCCTTGCGCAGGTTGGGCGGCAGCGTGGCCTGGGGACCGGCTTCGAAGGCGGCCAGCTGCTTGATGAGCATTTGCGCGGCGGCCTCGAAGCGGCGCAACTTCTCCTGATCCAGCCGGTACACCGGCGGGATGCGATCGAGCAGCTGTTCACGCGCCGCAGCCGTGCGTTCTTCGCTGACGTAGCTGAAGGGGACTCGCGCCGAGATGTGGCTGGTGGCCACCTGATTGACCAGCAGGGGGGTATTGAGCGTGTTGATACCGACCGAGCTGATGAGCACGATCGTCGATACGGTGACGAGGAAGATCAGGGCGGCGATTACCCGGCTGCGCTCGAGGAATTCGCCCATCCCGGAAGGTGCTGCGGCAGGTCCACGACCATTGCGACGGGCATTAAGACCGCCGACGAGAAGCTTGAGCTGGTTGCGAACGGACATCCGAGGAATGTTGAACGCCGACTAAGAGGACGAATCGAAAACGATTCGTATCGCCAAAGCGATAGCGATCTTCGACGTAATCGCCAATCCCTAGGTGATAAACCCTAAATGGGGCCCTGCTCGAACTAAGCCCAACCTACTTTATAACCCTAGCTTAACTACTTGATCCTGAGTCCTTAGCGTTCGATATGGGGTTGCGATACGCTTCATAAGCCTCGATCATTCGAGCGACCAAGGGATGACGCACAACATCGGCGCCGCCAAAGGTGTGGAAATCGATCCCGGCGACATCACCCAAGATGTGCCGCACCTCGAGCAACCCGCTTTGCTTGGAGCGGGGCAGATCGATCTGGGTGATATCGCCGGTGATCACCATCCGGGAGTCTTCGCCGAGGCGCGTGAGGAACATCATCATCTGCTCCGGCGTCGTATTTTGGGCTTCGTCGAGGATGATGAAAGCCCGGGAGAGCGTGCGACCGCGCATGTACGCGAGCGGAGCGATCTCGATCACACCCTTTTCGGTTAGCCGCGCGACGTCCTCGGCATCGAGCATATCGTGCAGCGCGTCGTAAAGCGGCCGGAGATAGGGCAGGATTTTCTCGCGGAGATCGCCGGGCAGAAATCCCAGTGCTTCGCCTGCCTCCACGGCGGGGCGGGTGAGGATGATGCGCTCGATCTTGTTCTTCAGCAGCGCATTTACCGCCGCGGCCATGGCCAGATAGGTTTTGCCGGTGCCCGCCGGCCCGATCCCAAAGACGACGTCGTGCTCCAGCATGGACTGGAGGTAAAGCTTTTGGCTCAATGTCTTGGGTACGATGGTCTTGCGATTGGTCGCAATGACCAGCGGCTGATCGAGCATCTTGGAGAGCTGAGCGCCATCGCCCCGGGCAAACGTATCGGAAATGCGGTGAAAATCGGGCGTACGGATTGTCATGCCCTGGCCCCGCGCATGGTCGAGGAAGGTAAACAGACTCTCGGCTATCGCCACTTTGTCGGCGGGGCCGTCGATCTTCAGCCAGTCATCCCGCGAGGCGAGTTTTACGCCCAGCAGGCGCTCGACGTGAGCGAGATTTTCTTCGCGGTCGCCATAGGTGGCGCTGACATGACGGGGGGAGGGAAAATGAAGAGTCTTGGAAGGCACGAGAGAATAGGAGCCGTTGGACACCGTCCGCCCGGCTGAGTCTTACCTATACGGCGGGCGATGCCAGTTTGGCCACCGTGGCGGTGAGTTTTTCCCAAGTAGCATCCAGCGACTGGGGCAGGATGCGGGTGTGGCCGAGCACGGGCATGAAGTTGTTATCACCGTTCCATCGTGGGACGATGTGGCCGTGGAGGTGAGCGATGCTGCCCCCGGCGACGGAGGATCCCAGGTTGAAGCCGATATTGAACCCCTCGGGCTTCATTGCGGCGGTCAGCAGGCGCTGGGCAAAAATGATCTCGTCGAAGAGGTCCGCGCGCTCGGCAGCGTCGAGCGAGTCGAGGTCGGTGACATCGCGAAACGGCACGGCCAGGAGGTGGCCGGGGTTATAGGGGAAACGGTTGAGGATCAGGTAGCTTAGCTTTGCCCGATGCACGATCAGCGCCGCCCGGTCGTCGCCGAGCGCGGGTAGCTCGGTGAAGGGGCGTTTCATGGCCGCGGGGTACCGCGGGGCTTCGATGTATTCCATCCGCCAGTGGGGGTGGAGTTGCTGCATGAGTCGTGAAGGCGCACAAAAGCCGCGGCCCGGTGAAAGTCAAAGGAAGACCGGGAGTTGGAACGGAGGGGAAAGGGGAAAGCGGCTAAAAGTTCAGTCCGAGAAAGGCGCTGGCGGAAACGCGCCGAGGTGTTTTAGTGCTCGCTTCCCATTTATGCCTGAAACCTCGTCTGCTCCTCGTCGCGTCGTCATCACCGGCATTGGCTGCGTCTCGCCTTGCGGCAACACGGCCGCAGAAACCTGGGCCTCGCTCACGGCAGGCCGGAGCGGTATCGGCCGGATCACGCGTTTCGACGCCACTGGCTGCAACGCCCAGATCGCTGGCGAGGTGAAAAATTACGACCCTGCGCGGCCGCTGCCCGCGCCGCTCCACCCGCGGGGGGCCGGCACCGAGGCCATCACGCAGGCGCTTACCCAGAAGGATATCAAGAAGTTCGGCCGCTTCACTCATCTGGGTGTCGGTGCGGCGGTGGAGGCCTATGCCGACTCCGGTCTCGATGCGCACCGGGCTTCGATTTCTCCCGAGCGCATGGGCGTCAATCTCGGCGTCGGCTTGGGCGGCTTGCCCGAGATGGAGGCGACGCACGACACGTGGAAGGCGGGCGGCTTTCGCAAGATCTCCCCTTTCTTCATCATCCAAATCGCGCCCAATCTGCTGGCCGGTCAAGTGAGCCTGATTCTCGACCTACGCGGCTCCAATATGAGTGTGGCCTCGGCCTGTGCGACGAGCGGCCATGCCCTCGGCGAAGCTGCCGCAGCCATCATTCGCAACGATGCCGACGTGATGATCGCCGGCGGCGCCGAGTCGACGGTGACGCCGCTTGCGGTGGGAGCCTTTGCGCAGATGCGCGCGCTCTCGACGCGCAACGACGCCCCCGAAAAGGCCTCGCGCCCCTACGACAAGGATCGCGATGGCTTTGTGTTGGGGGAGGGCTCGGTGGTTTTTGTGCTCGAAGAGTATGAGCACGCGAAGCGCCGCGGCGCCCGCATTTATGCCGAGCTGCGAGGCTATGGCGCCTCGGCCGACGCGTACCATCTTTCCTCACTCGCGCCCGGCGCCGAGGGCTCGGCGCGCTCGATGAAGCAGGCTCTCGCCCGGGCCGGTCTCAAGCCGAGCGATATCGACTACGTCTCCGCCCACGCGACCTCCACTCCCGGCGGCGACGGCGAGGAGGCTACGGCGATCGCCACGGTCTTTGCCGAGAACAAAGCCAGCCTCCATGTGAGCGGCGTGAAGTCGATGACCGGCCACCTCCTCGGCGGCGCAGGGGCGATGGGTGTCTTTGCTGCGGTGCTCGCGATTCGCGACGGCATCATCCCGCCGACGGCGAACCTCGACAACATCGACCCTGCCTGCGCCGCACTCGGCCTCAATTTTACGCCGAATGTGGCCGTGAGGAAGCCGGTGCGCGCCGCGCTCGCCAACAGCTTCGGCTTCGGCGGCACCAACGCCTCGCTCGTGGTCGCCGCGGTCTAAACCACGCAAAGGCGGCGTCTCGCACCGGGCCTCTTGCTCGGTCGCACCTTCGTGGTTGCGCCGGGCCGGAGCCGAGCCGGCAGGGTTTTCGCTCGGCGGAGAGCTCGCCGGATGCGGCTGGACGCTGCCGAGTGCGTGCCGCCCCGATAGGTGTTTAGCCTGCCGGGGCGTCGCGATTCGGATTACGGTGAGGTCTTCTGCGACGGGGCCGCGCCAGCAGCCGGCTTGGCCTCGGGCTTGCCGCTGGGCAGCACGATGACGCGGCTCACGCGGTCCGGAGTGAGGTAGCGCTTGGCGAGGTCGGAGATCTCGGCGACGCTGATCGCCTCATTGTCGGCGTAGCGCGAGCGGCACCATTCGAGGACCTCGGGGCGCTCCTGGGCCTTGGCGAGCACGGCGCCGAGCCAGTATTGGTTGGTGCGGGCTGAGTCGCGCAGGGAGGTGAGAACGGGCTTTTTCGAGCGCTCGAGTTCTTCCTCCGTCACGCCCTTGGCCGCCAGCTCGGCGGCGAGTTCCGTGACGATTTCGCCGACCTTCTGGGCGCGCGGGGGATCGATGGTGATGCCCGCCTGCATGTAGCCGTAGCCTGGGTATACGTCGCTGGAGTTATTGCCGGCATTGGGGCTGTAGGCGTCGCCCAGTTCCTCGCGCACCTTGATGCGGAGGCGGTCGCTGAAGACTTCGCCGAGCATGTTCATGCGGCGGTTGAGCTTCACTTCCCGGCCATCGGTGGTGGGCCAGTAGAGGACCACGTTGCCCTTGGGAATTTCAGTCGCGATGGTAAACTCGCGATGGAAGGGCTCGGCGGGGAACTTCACCTGCTTGCGCTCGGCGAGCTCGGGCTTCGGCTCGCGCTTGGGCAGTGCGCCGAGGGTGCGGGCGACGGCGTCGATAGTGGCCTCGATGTCGAGGTCGCCCACGATGGCGACCTCGATGGCGCCCCGGGCCAGCTCGGGAGCGAGCCAGGCCTTGGACTCTGCCAAGTTGCGCTTGAGCATCTCCTCCTTGGGCGGAAGGCCGAAGCGGTGGTCGCCGCTGGAGAGGAGCTTGGAGACGTGGAGCGAGAAGGGGCCGCTGGCGGTGTGCTCGAAGCTGAGGTACATCTCGTCGATGCCCTTGCGCACCTGGCGCGCGGCCTCGCTGCGGTAGCCGGGATCCACGATGCGAGCGGCGATGAGCTGCATCTGGAAGAGGAGGTCGCGGGCGTTGGTGGTGCCGCTGAAGTTGAAGGCATCGGTGCCCGCGCTGAAGCTTACGCCGGCGGTCTTGCCGGCCTGGATGCGGCGCATGTCGTCGGCGCTGTGTTTGCCCAAGCCGCCGAGGAGAAAGGTCTGGTTGGTATAGAAAGAGAGGCCGGGCTTGTCGGCGGGCTCGGTCAACTGGCCAGAGCCCAGGCGGACGCCGATCCGGATCCGGCTGGCCTCGAAGTCCGTCTTCTTGAGATTGAGGCGGACGCCGTTTTCGAACGTGAGGAGGGTGATCTCCAGATCCTTCACTTCCTCGCGCTTGGCGACCTTGCCGGGCGCGCCAAAATCGGTGTACGCCCAAGCGGCTTCCTGGATGGCGGCCGGGGCCGAGACGGGGACGGCGAGGGATTTTTCGTAGACGCCCCGGATGGTGGCGAGGGCGGCGGCGTTATCGTCGGCGACCTTGGCATTGCCGGTGACGAGCACGAGGCGATGCTTGGGGCTCCACGCCTCGCGCATGGCTCGCACGCAATCTTCGACGGTGACCTTCTCGAGCGCGGGGCCATAAATGGCCAGGTCGGTCTCCGGCGTGGTGAAGACCTCGCGCTCCAGGAGGGAGTTGGCGATCTCATCGGCGATCGACTGCGAACGGCGGGTGGCGGCCGTCTTTACTGCTTGCTCCAAGCTATTGCGATACAGTGCCTTCATCTCCTCCAACTCGGGCTTCTGAAAGCCATGCTGGAGTGCGCGGCGCAGCTCTTGATCGGCCACCCCGAGGGCGGCCTGCCACTGGTCGTTGCGGCAGGTGACGGACATCGTGGTCTGCCGATAGAAACCTTGGGATTCGCCCGCGCCCGAGCTGGCGCTCGTGAAGGGCGCGTTTTCCTTTTTGGCCAGCTCGGAGAGGCGGCGATTGAGCATACCGTGCGCGAGCAGGCGGGGGAGGTACTTGAGCCGGTTGGCGGCATTGTCGACCTCCTGGGAATAGGGCGTGACGGTGGCGATGGTGACGCCCGTATCGGGCGCCTCGGACTCGTAGTGGTTGAAGACCTTCACGCCGTCTTCGTGATGGACCTTGCCGAGATCGGGCTGCGGGCGCGCGGGGCCGCGAGCCTTGAGCGGGGTGAAGGCCTCGATGAGCTGCTTTTCCATCGCCGCAGCGTCGATATCGCCGACCACCACCACCGACATGAGCTCGGGGCGATACCAGGTATCGTAGAAATCGACGAATTGCTCCCGGCCTGCCTTGGTGAGCACCTCCACGGTGCCAATCACGTCGCGTTTGGCGAACATCGTATCGCGCAGCAGAAAATTATTGGTGGCGAGGTACGTGCGATAGCCGACCGAGTCGCGGGTGCGTTTTTCGCTGAGGATGATGCCGCGCTCTTTTTCGATCTCCTCGGGCAGCAGGAGCAAGCCGCCGGCGTAGTCGCCAAATACCTTGATGCCCTCCGCCAGCGTGGCGGGCTTGGTGTCGGGCAGCTCCAAGAGGTAGAGGGTGCGCTTGTACCACGTGCTGGCATTGGTATCGCCCCCGAAATTCATGCCCATGCGCTGGAAGAACTTGATCAGCTCATCGGGCTTGTAGTGGGTACTGCCGTTGAAGGCCATGTGCTCCAGAAAGTGCGCGAGGCCGAGCTGTTGCTCGGTCTCATGCAGCGCGCCGGCCTCGACGAGGAGGCGGAAGGAGGCGCGCTCCTTGGGCTCTTTGTTGGCGCGCACGACGTAGCGCATCCCATTGGGGAGAGTGCCAAACCGCGCGGCGGGATCGGCGGGTAAATCGCTTTGCGTCTGAGGGAAGGGGATCGGGGCGGAAAACGCAGAAACGATGAAACTGAGGGCAAGGGCAACCAGGGGGACTAGACGGTGCATGCGCATAGTGCCTCAAAAAGACTCACTTCTGACAAAAGGAAAACGACAGGTGGATTTTGCCGAGCGACGGCCGCAGGCCAAATCGGAGACAGCGCCACCGCCGGAGACGGGGCGGCTTTTTTTGGCCGTTTTGGCGCGGCGCTCCCCGATCCACGCCGATTTAGCCCGGAAATAGAGGAGATTCTGCAGGGACAGCGCCGGGAAGGTGGCGGCGAGGTGCTGCCATTGGCTGGAGATCGGAGCGTACTGGTAGGCTAAGTGGCATACGAGTGCGACCGGTGATCGGTCGCGTGCGGAGCACTATAGCAAAGCCCCTCCCCATTGTCAGCGGGGAGCCGGGAAAACGTGCTTGGTGCGCCCCGTGGCGCCGAAAACAGGGACGCTTGCCCTCCAACGCCCTAGCGCACCAGCGCCATCGCCTTATGCAAGGCCGTGGAGGCGGCGGCGCAGGCGGGCTCATTGTCCAGCGCGTTCAGCGCCTTGTTGAAAGGCTCGGGACGGCAGGGGCCAGCGTAGCCGAGTTTGACCAGCGCTTTCAGGAAGGTGCCGATGTCGATCACGCCCGTGGCGAGGGGCAACTCGCGCTCGTTGTCCTTTTGCTGCGTCTTGGGGATGCCGGCGGGGGCATCGTTGAGGTCGACGCTGATGATGTCCTTGGCCTCGAGCGCGAGGATGTCTTCGACGGTGTCGCCGGCGGTCCACCAGTGCCAGGTATCGAGGACGAGGCCGACGTTGCCGGTGCCGATGGCGGCGATGAGCTCGCGGGTCTCGGCCATGGTGTGGACGAAGGGGTAGCGCTTGCCGACGAGGAGGAGCTGGGTGCCGACGTACTCGAGGCCGAGCCAGATGCCATTGTCCTTCAGGATCGTGGCGATGGCGCGGAGGCGGGCGGCGTGCTGCTTGAAATTGACGTTGTACGTGAGCTCGTCGTGGGCCGGGCCGAGCCAGGTGCCCATCCGGGTGACGCCGGCGCGGCGCAGTCCCTCGGCGAGCTTGGGCAGCGCGGCGAGGCCAGCAGCGAAGGTCTTTTCGTCTTTGCGGAAATCGACGGGATTGCCCGCGGCGGCCCAGACGAGTTTTTTGGCGTTGAGATCGGCATGCACGGCCGCGAGCTGGGCGGCCGACATTGCGGCGAGCTCTGGGCCGCGCGGCTCGACGGACTCGAAGCGATGGCGGTAGGCGAGGTCGTTGAGCTCGGCCTGGGTCTTAACGGTGACGCCAATGCTGCCGGGCGTGAGCGCGATCGTCATGCGCGGAGTGGCGGTCGTATTGGCGCGGACGGAGGGTGCGAGCGCGGCCGAGGCGGCGAGGACGGAGGCGGAGTGGAGAAAGTCGCGGCGATTCATGAGGCGGCGAGAGGGGTTAGGGCGTCGCGAAGCAAGCGCGCGCGTCGCGGCGATGGCGAGGCCTTTCGGCGGTGGACAAGCGCGCGCGAGACCTTTCAACTCTACGCCTCGTCTTTCTCGTTTACCCTATGAAAACCCGTTTCCTTTGTCTCGTGGCGGCGCTGGCGCTGCCGTTCGTCTCCGTGGCGAGCGCCAAGACAGCCGATGGCCGCTCCAAGCTCGTGATCGTAGCCGGCAAGCCCTCGCACCCGCCGCGCATGCATGAGTTTAACGCCGGCACGCAGCTCCTCGCCAAGTGCCTCGCCCAAGGCGCGCCCAAGCTGCAGGTCGAGGTGGTGCTCAACGGCTGGCCAACCGACGAAAAAGTCTTCGAGGGCGCCGACGCCGTGGTCTTCTACATGGATGGCCGCGGCAAGCACGAGATCGTGCTCGAGGGCGGCGCGCGTCTCAAGAAAATCGAGGAGTGGACCAAGCGCGGCGTGAGCATCGGCGCGATGCACTACGGGGTGGAGGTGGAGGCCTCGCAGGCGGGCGCGGAGATGAAGCGCTGGATCGGCGGCCACTACGAAAATCTGTTCTCCTGCAATCCCATCTGGGAGCCGACCTTTTCGGATTTTCCCAAGCACCCGGTGACGCGCGGGGTGAAGCCCTTTCAGGCGAAGGACGAGTGGTATTTCAACATGCGCTTTGTGGAGGGCTTCAGCGCCAAGGGCGCGAGCAAGCAGGACGGCGTGACCTTCACGCCCATCCTTGTGGCCAAGCCCAGCGACGCGGTGCGCGACGGCCCTTACGTCTCGCCCAAGGGCCCGTATCCGCACATCCAGGCCGCCAAGGGCCAGCCCGAGGCGATGATGTGGGTGGTGGAGCGGGCAGACGGCGGCCGTGGCATGGGCTTTACCGGCGGCCATTTCCACGACAACTGGGCCAACGACGAGTTTCGCAAGGTCGTGCTCAATGCCTTGGTGTGGCTCGCCAAGGCGGAAGTGCCCGCCAATGGCATCCAGTCGAAAGTCACCCCGGCTGACATCGAGGCCAACCTCGATCCGAAGCCGGTGAAAAAGGACGCCAAGAAAGACGCGAAGAAGGCGTGATGTTTTCGTAGCCCCGGCAGGGGCGGGCGGAAGGCCTCGACACCTCTGGCCCTGCCCGCACGGGCAGGGCTCCACAAGCGTCACTCCCTCAGCTCGCGCAGGGCGAGGTGGCCATCGAGGAGGTTGAGCGCGTCCGACAGCTCCCGCTCGCCAAACGTCGAGATCATCTCGGCGCGAATCGCGAGGACTTGCTCGCGGCTGAGATACTCGAGCATGACGGCGACGAACTTGAGGAGCGCATTGACCCTCTCCCCGAGCGGCAGGGAGTCGATGTGCGTGCGGATGGCCTGCAGCATGGCGCGCGCTTCCGGGTCGAGATCCATCCGGCAGCGTGGCCGGAAACGGCGGGCGCGCAACTGGGGCGGTGTTTTACGGTCGCCCGACAGGCCGGCAGCGCGGCGGCTGCGGGCCGACGTAAATTCGCTTTCGTTCGCCGGCGCAGGAACCTACGTTTTTCCCAATGGCAAAGCCCAAAAGGACCAAGTGGTGGACGAGTCTCCGCTGGCTCCTGCTGCTGCCCATCCCGGCACTGTGGTGCGTCTTCGAGCATTACACGTGGCTGACGTTTCTCGAGAACAAGTCGGTGGACTGGCGCTTCGAGTACCGGGGCGAGATCGATTCGCCGGTGAAGCTGGTCTACCTGGATGTCGACACGCTCTCGATCGACCAGATCGGCAACATGCCTTGGACGCGCGATCTCTACTCGCGCGTGGCCGAGGCGCTCCTGCAGGAGGCCGGGGCAAAGGCGGTGGCGTTTGACTTTGTCTTTTCCGACGCGGGCCTCGCGCAGTCGGCCGACATCCGGCAGCTCGCGCGCAGCAACCTCGAGTTTGGGCGGTTCCTGCAGAAGAGCCCTCCGGTGGTGCTGGCTGCGAGCTACGGCGGCTGGCAATTCATCGGGGTGGATGGCAAGCGGCGCGAGCGGGCGCTGAAGCTCCTCGCCGATCCTACGGATCGCCGCCCGATAGCGGAGGTGGAGCCGCCGGAGTTGCCGGCATTTCAAGTGAGCGCCGATCCTGCCAAGCCAAACCTCTACACGCCCCCGGTGGCCGTGGGCCTGATCGACTCGCTGCGCAATGGCACGCGGGCCGTGGCCGCCTGGGCGCCCAGCAATCTCGGGCCGTACTACCACATGTCGGTGCAGCTCGCACGGCTCTACTGGGACCTCGGGCGCGAAGGCGTGCGCGTGCGAGAGGGCGCGCTGGAGTTTATCCGGCCGGATGGGACGCTGGTGCGCTCGGTGCCCCTGGTCGACGGGCAGGTGCTGGAGGTGAACTGGTTTACGCGGTGGTATTCCCCGCGCACGCCTCACGACGAGTTTGCCCGCGCGCTGATCTTTGCGGAAGGGCTCAAATCAGACGATGCCAAGGAGCGGGCCGAGGCGAAGGAGTACTTTGCCAATCCCGCCTTCAAGGATGCGGTGGTGCTGGTCGGCCCTGTCGATCCGCTGCTGCAGGATATCGCGCCGACCTCGCTCGATGCGAATCCCGTGCCCAAAGTCGGCCTCCACGGCAACCTGCTCAAGACGATCGTCTCCGGCCTCACGCTCAAGCGCATCGAGCCATGGATGAAGTATGCGATGGTGTTTGGCGTGACGGCGATCGTGACGATCTTCGCAATGGCGGCCGGGGCGCGATCGCTTTTTGGCAAGGTGATGGCCGTGCTCGCGATGGCGCTGTATGCGGCGCTTACTTTTCACCTCTTCAAGCTGGAGCACATCGTGCTGCCTTTTGCCGCCCCGCTGGGCGCGGCGCTGTGCACGAGCTTTGCAGGCCTGGTGTGGCAGGCGATCGAGGAGCAGCGGGAGAAGGGGCGCATCCGGGGCATGTTCAGCGCGTATGTGTCGCCGCAATACGTCACGCAGATCATCGAGTCGGACGAGGAGCTGCAGCTCGGAGGCCACGATGCGGAGATCACGGCTTATTTCTCCGATATCCAGAGCTTCTCCACCTTTTCCGAAAAACTGGGCTCCGGGCCCCTCGTCGCCCTGATGAACGAGTACCTGACTGCATGCACCGACATCGTGCAGGCGCAGGGCGGCACTCTAGACAAGTACATCGGCGATGCGGTCGTAGCGTTTTTTGGCGCGCCGGTGCCCTTCAAGGATCACGCTTACCGGGCGTGCGTGGCGACGCAGCTCGTCCATCGCAAGCTCACCGAGCTCCGCGAGAAATGGCGCAGCGAAGGCGAGAAGTGGCCCGAGATCGTGTGGAACATGCAATCGCGCATCGGCGTAAACAGCGGCACCTGCGTGGTGGGCAACATGGGCAGCCGCTCGCGTTTCAACTACACGATGATGGGGGACGATGTGAACCTGGCTGCCCGCATGGAATCAGGCGCGAAGTTCTGGGGCTCCTATACGATGTGCACCGAAGTCACGCGCGCCGCCTGCATCGAGCACGGCGGCGACCGCGTGGTCTTCCGGGCGCTCGGGCGCATCGTGGTAAAAGGGCGCACCCGGCCCGTGCCGATTTACGAGATCGTGGGGCTCAAGGAGCACGTCACCGACCAGACGCGCGAGTGTATCGCGCTCTTCGAGCAGGGCCTCGCCCGGTACTACGCGCGCGATTGGGCCGGCGCGCTGGCGCTCTTTGCCAAGAGCCGTGAACTGGAGCCGAATATCCCTGGCAAGACGCCCGGCGTGGTGAGCAATCCCTCCCTGGTGTACCTCGAGAAGATCGTGCCCGAGGCCATCGAGGAGCCGCCGCCGGCGGAGTGGGATGGCCGGTACATTATGAAGGAGAAGTGAGGGCGGGGGGGGCGCCGGGGGCCCTCCCTGCGCTCGATCTACTTTGCGATCTCGACGACCAGCGCCGTCGTATTATCGCGGCCGGAAAGCTCCACCGAGGCCTCGACGAGGCGGCGGGCGAGGTTTTCCTGCACGGTGAGCGGAGGAGCTTCGCGCAGCATCTCCTCGAGCTGGCGATCCCAGAGGCCATCGACGAGCCCATCGGAGCAGATGAGGAAGCGGTCGCCGGGCCGGTGGCCTACTGCGCCGAGATGGGGCTCGATGAACTGGTGCCCCGCGCCGAGCGCCTGCTGGAGCGAGTTTTTGCGGGGGTGGCTGCGGGCCTCGCGCTCGTTGATCTTGCCCGTGCGGCGGAGCCAGCCCACGTGGCTGTGATCGTGAGTCACCTGGGTGAGCGGGCCGTCGTACGGTAGATAGTAGATGCGGCTGTCGCCGATGTGCGCGAAATAGAGCCACTCGGGGCGCACCCAGCACAGGCTGAGCGTCGCGCCCATGCCCTGGCACTCCTCGTAGGAGAAGCCGAGCTTGGTGAGATCGTTGTGGATCGCGGTGATGAGCTCGCTCAGCAGGTCGTTAAAGCCCGAGTCGAGCCCCGCCGCCGCCATGCGAAAGGCGCGCGGGAAGAGCCGCGTGATCCGATCTACGGCGCTGCGGCTGGCAAACTCGCCCGACTTGGCGCCGCCCATGCCATCGCTCACGGCAAAGATGAAATCGTGCTCGGCGAGCGAGGAGCTTCCGGTCTTACCCAGATACTGCACCTCGCGGCCATCGATGGCGAGGGCGAGGAAGGCATCTTCGTTGTTTTTCCGCACTTTGCCGACGTGGGTGAGGCCGGACCAGGCGACATCGTGCGGAGTGGGTGTGGGCGGTGTGGCGGAGGCAGGAGCATCCGCGCTCATAAAGAGACGATCGGTTTCAAGGAGAGGGGTTTGCCGGTGCCATCATCGAGGATGGTGGCGAATTCGAAATCGATGAGGCAGAAGCGGCCATCGGCGATGCGGTAAGTGACATTCCGCAGCTCGCGGTCTTCGTGGCGCACGCCGAAGGTCTCCAACTCGGCAAAGAGCGCCTTCAGCTTCTCCGGGTCCAGTTGATCGACGCGCTGACCGCAGTTGGTCGTCACGAGTTTGAGGATCGCGGGGTCCGCCTCCAGGACCTTGGGCACGAAGCTGCAGCCGCGCTCCTCCAGATACTTGAGCACCCGCACTTCGTGCTCGAAGCGTTCGCGCGCAAAGTGCCCCCGAAAGGTCTTGTGGACCCGCCCGTCGAAGCCGATGCGCACCGTGGCGCGCGCCGTATCTTTCACATTGTGCATCCGGAAAACACACCCTCCGCCGACCGCAAGCATCTGGCAAGCGAGACCTTAAGAAAGCACGTTGGTTGCGGGAATGAGATTTCTGCGTCAGAACCGTGTCATGAAGCAAACTTGTGGTTGCGCTGGCATATGAGCTGCTGATTTGTGGACCGGTTTTTTTCCTCTTATCGCTTGAGGTTAAAAGCCCTCAGGCTGACAACGGATATTCCCTTCAAACCCTGCCCGAATTATCATGGCTAAATACAAACTCGAATACATCTGGCTCGATGGCTACACCCCCGTGGCTAGCCTCCGCAGCAAGACGCAGATCAAGGAATTCTCCAGCTTTCCCAAGCTGTCCGAGCTGCCCAACTGGGGCTTCGATGGCTCCTCGACGAAGCAGGCCGAAGGCAAGAGTTCGGACTGCGTGTTGAAGCCCGTGGCCGTGTATCCCGACAGCACCCGCAAGGATGGCGTGCTCGTCATGTGCGAAGTCATGATGCCCGATGGCAAGACGCCGCACCCGTCGAACAGCCGCGCCACCATCCCGGACGATGAGGGCACCTGGTTCGGCTTCGAGCAGGAGTACTTCTTCATGAAGAATGGCGCGCCCCTCGGCTTCCCCGTGGGCGGCTATCCTTCGCCCCAGGGCCCCTACTACACGGGCGTGGGCTACCAGAATGTGGGCTCCGTCGCCCGCGAGATCGTCGAGAAGCACATCGATATCTGCCTCGATGCCGGCATCAATATCGAGGGCATCAACGCCGAGGTGGCGAAGGGCCAGTGGGAGTTCCAGATTTTCG
>CAYZPV010000094.1:0-13940 GCA_964480585.1 uncultured Opitutus sp.
CCTCGAGACCGTCCGCAGCGCCGATCGCCTCGCGCTCGCCCGCGAGCGCTTCGCCTTCGCTCAGCGCCGGGCCGCCGCCAAGGAAAAGCTCGCCGAAGAAAAACGCGCCCAAGAGGCTCAGGCGACTCAACCGGCTTTGGACGTCTCCTTCGGCAGCCGCCCCTTGGAAGAGGCCGATGTGGCCAATCCCGATCCGCGCAATCCTCGGGGAATTCCGGGCTATTCCGGCCTCGACCGGCCAAAATCGGCCGAAATTTTCCCGCTTCCTTCGCCCATGCCGTCGACGTCGCCCAACAGCGCCCAAGCCGCATAGCTCACCGGCCACCTGCCCGCAGATTGAGCGAAAGACCTCCGAAGGGAAGGCCGCCGCACGCCCAAAAGTGAGCGCCTGCAGAAGGGCAGGGCGGTGCTAGGGCTCCGCGTGAGCGGGAAATGGGCTCAGTCCAGACGGTCGAGGCGAAGGTGGGCCACACAGCCATGCCACCTAGGCATCACGACTTAGCAGGCGATGCCGGGTCGGCATGGCCGGTCTAACGGGAATGCATTATGCAAGTTGCAGGGCTTTTGCTATTCTTCGTCAGGCATCGTTCTTCACGTCTCGGGCAGAAACCCACGGATCATCCCGCGGGCTCCCTGCCCGGAGGTCGAGCGGCCCGGGTTGGCTCACTACCGCCCGTCTATCTTTGCCGCGTCGCCGCGTTGCGTTGAGCACCGGTGAGTCCGCGACGGCAGGTCTCCGCCACCTGCCGCGCGCCACGCGTTTTTTTTTACCGTAGGCCATCCACCGGCCGCACGCCGAGCTCCTGCTTTTTTCCTTCAACTTTTCCGTATGAAAATCCCTGCCACTGCTCATCACTTGACGCGGTGCATGGCCCTCCTGTGGGCCGTGCTCGCGTATTTTTGCAGCCTCGCGCCGGCGGCTGAAACACTCCGCCCGCCGACGATCTATGCCTTCAACAACTCCGGTGCCCTTACGATCAATCTGGGCGAGACCGTGAGTTTCAACTGGTCGGTCGGAGGCGCCACGGAGGTGTCGCTCTCACCTGACATCGGCGTGGTCACCGGCACGTGGGTGCAAGTCGCGCCCACCCAGACCACGACCTACACGCTTACGGCGCGCAATGCCGCCGGGAGCGTGACCAGGAGCAGGACGATCACCGTGGTCAAGCCGCCGGTTGTCGCCTCCTTCACCGCGACGCCGGAGGCGATCACGGCGGGCACGGCCGCAAAGCTGACCTGGTCGGCTCCCGGCGCCACGTCCTACACGATCACGGCGGATGTGGGCGCTTCTCCTGGGCAATTTTTCACGACGACGACCACGGTGCGCCCGACCGCGACGACGACCTATACGCTCACCGCGCGCAATTCCGCCGGGACGGGCACGAAGACGTTGACCCTGCCGGTCGCGCCGCCGCCGCCGAAGCCGACCATCGCTTCCCTCAGCGCGAGCCCCGCGACGATCTTCGCCGGCCAATCCACGACCCTGGCCTGGACGGTGACCGACGCCGCGACGCTCAAGATCACGCCCGCCGTCGGGACCGTGACGGGCACGAGCACGACGGTCACTCCGACGGCCAACACCACCTACACGCTGACTGCCACCAATCCCAGCGGCAGCGTCACGAAGACCGTGACGGTCAGGGTTAACCCTCTGCCGCCGGCGCCCACGATCGCTACCTTTGCGGCGACCCCGGCGACGATCATCACCGGCTCGACCGCGACTCTCGCCTGGTCCGCCACCGGGGCCGACACGCTGGAGATCACCGCGAGCACCGGGGCGAGCCCCGGCATCGTCACGGGCACGAGCGTGAGTGTCTCCCCCACAGCGAACACCACCTACACCCTGAAGGCGACCAATGCCGGTGGGACCACCACGCGCACCACCGCGATCACGGTCACGCCTCCGGCTCCGACGATCGCGACCTTTGCCGCCGCGCCGACGACCGTCGTGCAGGGCTACTCGACGACGCTCTCCTGGTCTGTGACCGGGGCCACGCAGGTCTCGATCGCGCCGGGCATCGGCGCCGTCACGGGCACGAGCCTCGTCGTGACGCCGACCACCAACACGACCTACACCCTCACTGCCACCAATGAAACGGGCAGCGTCACCCGCACCCTCGCGGTGGCTGTGACCGTGCCGGTACCGGTGCCGGTGATCGCCTCCTTCACGGCGAATCCCTCCGCAGTGCTTACGGGCACGCCCCTGACGCTCAATTGGGCGGTGACGGGCGCGGACTCGCTGACCGTCGCGCCGGGCATCGGCGCGGTGACGGGCACGAGCCTCGTCGTCACCCCGATCGCCAACACGACGTACGTCCTCACCGCGACCAACGCGGGCGGCAGCGTGACGCGCTCGGCGAGCGTAACCGTCTCGACGCCGGAGCCCTTGCCGGTAATCGCATCCTTTGCCGCCACCCCGGCGTCCATCGCGCCGGGCGGGACGAGCACGTTGAACTGGACGGCCAGTGGCGCGGCCACGCTGGTGATCAGCGCCAGTACCGGGACGAGTCCGGGTGCGGTGACGGGCAGCAGCCTGACCGTGAGCCCGACCGGGAGGACGACCTACACGCTGACGGCGACCAACACCATGGGCGGTAGCGTGACGAAGACGGCGACCGTCGAGGTCGCGGCTCCCGCGGCACCGGTCAATCTCTTCACCGATGGGCGATTCGAGTCCGGCGTCTCGGGCGTCACCGCCCAGGATGCGAGCAGCGCGGTGACGCAGTCGGCGGTAGCTCCGCTGGAAGGCGCCAACAGCCTGCGCGTCTCGATCAATGGCTACGGCAACAATGTGTGGTGGGTCTACGACTTCGAGGGCGGCCTCGCGAGCCACTTCCTGGTGCGGGCGCGAGCTCGCTCGGATGTCGCGAGCTCGTCCAAGCTCATATTCAGCGCGATGATCTATTTCGCCGATGGTTCGACCACCCTCACGCAGGTGCCGTTGAGCGGCGCCGTGGGCGACAAGGGCCTGATCACGGTGCAGACCGCGATCGATCCGACCAAGCGCCTGCAGTCGGTTCGCCTGCGCCTGATCCAGGAGGGCGGCGCGCCGGTGACCTTCACCTTTGACGAGGCGGAGGCGTACCTCGACGTCGTCGAAGCGCCGCCGGTACGCAGCGGTGGTGGTGGCGGCGGAGACTCCGGCGGCGGCGGCGGTGGTGAGCCGATCGGCTGCACCCCGGTCGTGGCCGACGACTCGGTGTATGCCGGCTTCACCTACTTCTTGCCGGCGAGTCGCCCGTTCATCTCCCTGGGCTCCTACACGCAGGCGAGCCAGTCCTCCTCGACCTACTCGCGCTTCCGCGCCGCGGCCGACCAAGCTGTGGCCGGTCATCCGCCCTACGCCTACTCCGCGGTGTCGTCAGTCACGATGTATCGCATGACAGGCAATGCGGCCTATATCAACGACGCGATCGCGCGGGTGGAGGCCTTTGTGGCGGCGGCAGAGCTGGCGATCGCTGGCGGCAATCGTCCCGCGATCTCCGGCGACTCCTACCTCGAAATCGGTTGGTATATCGAGCAACTGGCCCTCACGTATGATTCCGGCTACGACCGACTGACCCCTGAGCAGCGCATCCGCTGGGCGGCGTTTGCCGACCAGTCGCTCTTCAACTTGTGGAATCCTTCTGCCGCCACTTGGGGCGGCGTGGCGTACCCGTGGACCGGCTGGTCGATCTGCGACCCGGGCAATAACTATCACTTCCACTTCTTGCGGGCGACGATGCTGTGGGCCCTGGCGACGAAGAGCGTCCCGCTGCTGGAGTTTCTGCAAAAGGAGAAATTCCCTCGTCTCGTCACCTACTACCGCGGTCTGCCCGGCGGCGGCTCACGCGAAGGTACGGGCTACGGCACCGCGCAGAAGGCCCTGTTTGAAAACTACCTCATGTGGAAAGACTCCACCGGCGAAGACCTCTCGGAGCTGACCTCGCACACCCGCGAGACCATCGACTACTGGATCCATGCGACCGTGCCGACGCGGGACCGCTTCGCGCCCATCGGCGATCAGTCGCGCTCGTCGATCCCGGACCTCTTCGACTACCACGAGAACCTCGTGCACACGGCCGTGGTGCTCAATCCCGGTACGCCCGAGGCCCGTCGCGGCACCTGGTGGCTTAACCAAAATTCGGTCAACGGCGTGAGCGCCGCATTCAACCTGATGGGCGACTTGCTGCCACTGCCGGATGCGCCGGTCGCACCGACAGACCGGGTGTATCACGCGGTGGGTGCCGGCGTGCTGTTTGCCCGCTCCGACTGGAACACGGATGCCTCCTGGTTTTCCTTCGTGGCCGGCAAATATGACCAATCGCACGCTCATCAGGACCAAGGCGCGTTTACGTTCTTCAAACGCGACTGGCTGGCCGTCACGGCCAACATCTGGTCGACCAGTGGCATCAATCAGGAGACCGTGTATCATAATACGGTGCGCTTCGAGCGGGCCGATGGCAGCGTGATCGCGCAGAATCCGAGCGATACCGTGCAGTCCACGATGACCCACACCGTCTCGGGTGGACAGGTGTCGGTCTCCGCGGATTTGAGAAATGCCTTCAGCCGCAATGCTAACTTGGTCCAGCAGTGGAACCGCAGCCTCGAGTACATCGGCGACACGCTGCGCATCTCCGATACCTGCTCCGTGGCCTCGGGCGTGCGCCCGGTGTTTCAACTCCACGTACCGGTGCAGCCCATCCTCCAGGCGGACGGCTCCATCATGGCGGGCAACCTCCGCATCGTCAGCCTGCAAGGCGCGACCCATACGGTCACCGCGCTCTCCACCGGATTCAACCGGGGCTATCGCATCGACTTCGTTTCCCAGACGGGGAACTCGTTCGTGGTCGAGCTAACCGGGCTCTGATCCCCGCCCGCGCATAGCCGGAATAGCGAAAGCGCCCGGGAGGACCCCACGGTCTTTCCGGGCGCTTTTTTCCCGCTTGGTAGGAGCCTGTGCCGGTTTCCCCCTTGCCTCGCGGTGCGGCGGGCGGTTTGTTTATCGATTCCAATCCTGACCCGTACGATGGCCGAGATCTCCAAGAGCTACGAACCGCGCGATGTTGAGAAGAAGTGGTATGCCGCCTGGCTGGACGCCCATGCGTTTGCCGGGAAGGTCGACCCGTCGAAAGACCCGTACTCCATCGTCATCCCGCCGCCGAATGTGACGGGCGTGCTCACGATGGGCCACGTGCTCAATAACACGTTGCAGGATATCCTCATCCGCCGCGCGCGCCTCGAGGGCAAGTCGGCCCTGTGGCTCCCCGGCACGGACCACGCGGGCATCGCCACGCAGTCGGTGGTGGAGCGCGAGCTGCGCAAGACCAAGGTGACGCGCCGCGACCTGGGCCGCGAAAAGTTCTTGGAAAAGGTGTGGGCGTGGCGCGACGAGAAGGGCGGCGTGATCCTCGAGCAGCTCCGCCGCCTCGGCGCGTCGTGCGACTGGGATCGCACGCAGTTCACCATGGACCCGCACTACTCCAAGGCGGTCCTCTCGGTCTTCGTCGATCTCTACCGCAAGGGTAACATCTATCGCGGCAAGCGCATGGTCAACTGGTGCCCGGCGACGCAGACGGCGCTGAGCGACGAAGAAGTCGAGATGAAGCCGACCAACGGCACCATGTACCGCGTGCGCTACGAGCGCGTGGACGCGCCCGGCGAATTCATCGAGGTCAAGACGACGCGCCCTGAGACCATCCCGGGCGACGTGGCCATCGCCGTGCATCCCGAGGATCCGCGCTGGGCCGGCTGGGTCGGCAAGAAGGTGCGCCGCCCCATCGGGCCTGCCGCCGAGATCCCGATCATCGGCGATGCGTCGGTCGACAAGGAATTCGGTACGGGTGCGCTCAAGATCACGCCCGCGCACGACAAGGTCGACTACGAGATCGGCCTGCGCCACAACCTGCCCGCCATCGACGTGCTGGAGGCCAATGGCGTGCTCAATGAGCTCGCTGGTCCCGACCTCGCGGGCGTGGAGCGTTTCGCCGGCCGCAAGAAGGCGGCGGAGCTTCTCAAGGAGCGGGGCAACCTCGTCGCCGAGGAGCCGTACGCCAACAACGTGGGCTACTCCGAGCGCGGCCAGGTGCCGATCGAGCCGCGCCTCACGTGGCAGTTCTGGCTCAAGTACCCGCGCATCGAAGAGGCCAAGACCGCCGTGCGCGACGGGCACATCCAGTTTCACCCCGAGCGCTGGAGCAAGGTGTACCTCCACTGGCTCGAAAACATCCAGGATTGGTGCATCAGCCGCCAGGTCTGGTGGGGCCATCGCATCCCGGTGTGGTACCGCAAGGGCCTCGACAAGGAGAAGCTCACCGAGGCCGATCTGCGCGATCCGAGCAAGATTCACGTCTCGCTCGAAGGTCCCGCCGATCCCGAAAACTGGTTCCAGGAAGAGGACGTGCTCGATACGTGGGCCTCGTCGTGGCTCTGGCCGTTTGCGACCATGGGCTGGCCCGATGCCGAGAAGCAAAAGGCCGCGGGTCTCGACTACTTCTACCCGACCACGACGCTCGTGACCGGGCCGGACATCATCTTCTTCTGGGTCGCCCGCATGATCATGGCAGGCCTGGAATTCATGCGGCCCGGCGAGCCGCTTGAGCGGCGCATCCCGTTCAAGCACGTTTACTTCACCGGCATCATCCGCGACCAGCAGGGCCGCAAGATGTCCAAGTCGCTCGGCAACTCGCCCGACCCGCTCGACCTCATCGCCAAGTACGGCGCGGATGGCCTGCGCTTCGGCATCATCTCGATCGCGCCGCAGGGGCAGGATATCCGCTTCCAGGAAGACCGCATCGAGACGGGCAAGAACTTCTGCAACAAGCTGTGGAATGCCTGCCGCTTCCGGCAGATGAGCGGTGAAGCCGGCGACAACTCCTCGCTCACCGCGATCGTGAATCGCCTCGACGCGAAGAAATTCGACGCCGACGACCACGCGATCCTCGACCGCCTCCTGGCGACGACGCGCGAGGTGAATCGCTGCTTCTACGAGTTCGAGTTCAGCGCCGCGGTGCAGAGCCTGTACGGCTTTTTCTGGAATGACTTCTGCGATTGGTACGTGGAAGTCTCCAAGTCGAAGCTCCAGGATCCGAACACCAAGGCCAACTGCCTCGCGATCCAGGATCTCGTGCTGCGCCAGACGCTGCTGCTGCTGCATCCCTTCATCCCGTTCATCACTGAGGAGCTGTGGCACCAGCTCGGCTACGGCACCGAAGGCAAGTTCATCGAGGATGCGCGGCTGGAGAATGCCTCGCAGATCGCGACGACCTCCCACTCCCACGGCCTCGTGCTCGATCAGGCTGCGGTGGCGCAGGTCGAGCGCGTGAAGGCGTTTGTCTCGCAGGCGCGCGCTCTGAAGGCGGAGCACAATCTGGCGAGCCGCCGCGACGTGAAGTTCTTCGTGATCGCGGGCGACGCCGAGTGGGGCATCGTCTCGAGCAATCTCGCCAAGATCTCCCGCATGGCGGGCGCGTCCGAGATCACGCGGCGCGACAAAGTCGACGGTGCGCCTGCGGTGGTGACGCCGCTCGGCACCGTGTACCTCGATCTCGCGAGCACGGTGGATGTGGGCGCAGAAAAAGTGCGGCTCAACAAGGAACTCGAGCAGATCGCAAAGCACATCGCCGGCACGGAAGCGCGTCTCTCGAATGAAGCCTTTGTGAGCAAAGCGCCGCCCGCCGTGCTCGAAGGCGCTCGCAAGCAGCTCGCCGACCAGAAAGCCAAGAAGGCGGAGTTGGAGCGACTGGTGAAGAGCTTGGGTTGATCCCTACCTGAGGGCTCGCCGCGCGCGCGGCGGGCTCTCAGGCTGTCTCGCGAAAAGGCGAGGGGGCGGAGAGCCGGTCGTGCTTTTTGCCCGCGCGGCTCTAGGGTGTCTCACGGCTTGGCGTCGCGGGCTAGGCATGGAAGATTGTCCGCAACCCCATGAATGTGCGCCCCCTACTCTTGGTCGAGGACAGCGTGGACGATGCCTTTCTGATGCAGCGGGCATTTGAGGCGGCGGGAGTGACGAATCCGGTGCCGATCGCAACCGATGGGGAGGAGGCCATCGCGTTTCTCTCGAAGCCCGAGATGGCGGATGAACTGCGGCGGCCGTGCCTCGTGCTGCTTGACCTGAGGATGCCCTATCGCAGCGGCTTCGATGTGCTGCGTTTCGTGCGTGGCAGGCCGGAGATCGCCACGCTCGCGGTGGTGGTGCTGACCTCCTCCAACGAGCCCTCCGACATCGCGAAAGCCCTCGAACTCGGCGCCAATGCCTATGTGGTGAAGCCCTCGGTCTTTGCCGATCTGGTGAAGACGGTGGAGGCGATTCGCGATTTCTGGCTGCGTCAGCACAGATCTTGCGGCCATATCGGACGCGGCTCCTGAATCTCCGCCCAATTCCTATGACCTCTGCTCCCCGCATCCTCGCATTTTCCGGCAGCGCCCGGCGCGACTCGCTCAACCAGAAGCTGCTGCTCGCGGTCGCTGAAGCGACGCGTGCGGCGGGTGGCGAAGTCACCGTTATCAGTCTCAACGACTACGTGCTGCCGCTTTACCACGGCGACCTCGAGGCGGAGCAGGGGATGCCGGAGAACGCGACCAAGTTGATCGCGCTGATGATGCAGCACGATGCGCTGCTGATCGCTTCGCCGGAGTACAACTCGCAGATGACGCCATTGCTGAAGAATACGATCGACTGGTGCACACGCGCCGACGACGAGCCGTTTCCGGGCAAAGTGGCGACGGTGGTCTCCGCATCTCCCGGCGGCTACGGTGCGATCCGCTCCGCGCAGCTCGCGCGGCAGCTGCTCACGCACCTCGGCTGTCATGTGGTGCCGACGCAGTGCTCCGTGCCGCAGGCGGACAAGGCTTTCGATGCGGCGGGCAAGTTGATCGAGCCGCGGGCGCAGAAGGCGGTGAATACGACGGCGAAGGAACTCGTGCGGGTGGCGCGGGCGCTGGCGGGGCGGTAGGGCGGGAAAACCGGCTCGCCCGGTGTCACCGCAGAGGTAGGCTGTGCGTCACCCCTTGTCGTGATGCGCTCGATCCCCATGAATCGTCTTTGCTGCTTCGTTTTGCTCGGCCTCGTCTCGCTCGTATTCGGTGCCTCCGCGCGTGCTGCCGCCGTGTCGCGGCCCAACGTGCTGATGATTGTGATCGACGATCTCAATACCATGCTCGGCTGCTACGGCGACCCGGTGGTGAAGTCGCCGAACATAGATCGCCTCGCCGCACGCGGGGTCCGCTTTGATCGCGCGTACTCGCAGTATCCGCTCTGCAATCCGAGTCGCGTCTCGATGCTCACGGGGCTGCGTCCGGAGACGACGGGCGTGTACCGGCTCAATCTCCCGGCGCGCACGGCCGCACCGGACGCCGTGACACTGCCACAGCTATTCCGCAAAAACGGCTATTACACGGCGGGGGCGGGTAAAGTCTTTCATAATGCGAACTCGGCGGACGTAGCGCTCTCGTGGGACAGCTATCAGGATCGGGCGACGGAAGATGAGGAGGAGAAGGCTGCGATCAACGCCCGCTACGGCGGCGGCGACGGGCGGCCCTCGGCGACGCCGCTGACGACGGATGGCGCGAAGACGCGCGATGGCATCAATACGGCGCGGATAGCAGGATTGATTGAGGAGCGGGCGGAGTCGGGCAAACCCTTCTTCCTCGCGATCGGCTACCACAAGCCGCACCTGCCTTGGACGGCGCCACAGAAGTTTTTCGATATGTATCCGGCGGACAAGCTGCCGCCGCTGAGGGAGCCAGCGATGAAAGCGGTGCCGCCAGTGGCGTTGCAGACCGAGCTTTCGGGCTTTGCCGGCCCAGACTCGCGCGAGCAGGTGCTCCGTGGATACTATGCGTGCATCTCCTACGTCGACGATGAGATCGGCAAACTGCTGGCGCAGCTCGACCGGCTGAAGCTGTGGGACAAGACGGTGGTGCTGCTGGTGAGCGACAACGGATTTCACCTCGGCGACCATGGCGGACTGTGGGCCAAGCTATCGGCCTTCGATGCGGCCACCCGAGTGCCCCTGATCATCGCCGCTCCGGCCCTGCCGGCGGGCAAGGCCGTCGCCACGCCGGTGGAGTTGATCGATGTCTATCCCACGCTGGCCGCGCTGGCGGGGCAGACTCCGGAGCAGCCGCTGCCGGGACGATCACTCGTCGCCGTCGCGCGGGGCGAGACGTCGATGCAGCCGGGGTTCAGCCTGGTCTATCACTACGATCCCGAGCGCCGGCGAGATATCCCGGGCCGCACCGTGATCGGGCAGGGCTATCGCTACACGGAGTGGGATGGCGGGGCAGCGCGGGAGTTGTATGTGCATGCCTCCGATCCGGGCGAGTATGACAATCGAGTGGGCATGCCGGAGGTGCGCGCGTACCAGCAGGCGGCGGAGCGGGCGCTGCGCGAGCATCCGGCACCGAAGCCGGGCGCGGCAAATCGCCCGAGGGCGCTGACGAAGCCGGAAGATCGGGTGAATTGAGAAAAAGCGCCCAAGTCGACGGAGGCTGGGAGGCGCGGCTAGGACTTCCGGCCTGGCGCTCAGGCGCCGGGCCATGAAAACGGGGCGAGATGGAAACGTTGCATTCCGCATCCGTTGCGGTTGCAGAGCGCAGGCGAACGCTCTTTCCTTTTTGCACCCCCTTTTGCCCGTATGACCCGCTCCCAGACCCTACGCTTCGCCTTGCCCTTCCTTTTCGCGGCGACCTTGGCCCTCGGCCAGGCTCCCGCCACGACCGAGGCGCCGCGGGCACCCGCCCCGCAGAAAGCGAAAAAACGCGACATGCCGCCGAAGAAGAGCGATGGCGTGCGCCCCGCGAGCGCCGTGCACGCGGATCTCCCTCTGCCGCAGCCGGCGAGCGAGCAGCGAGCGCAGGCGGCCGCTGCGCCAGGAAAGAGCGAAAGCGTGGTCTTCATCGGCAACGGGCTGGCCGAACGCGATGTGTACTACGGATTTCTCGAGACCGAGCTGCACCTGCGCTACCCCGACCAGAAACTGATCGTGCGCAACATGGGACGGCCGGGCGACACGCCGGGATTTCGGCCGCATCCGGCGCGGGTATCGCAGTGGGCCTTTCCCGGAGCGGAGGCCTTTCGGCCGGAGTTTGCGCAGCACAACGGCAAAGGCTTTTTCCCCACGCCGGACCAGTGGCTGACGCACCTGAAGGCGGATACGATTGTGGCGTTTTTCGGACTGAATGAATCGTACGACGGGCCTGCCCGCGTAGCGAACTACGAGGCGGAGCTGGAGGCCTTCGTCACGCACACGCTGGCGCAGGCGTACAACGGGCGCACGGCGCCGCGGCTTGTGCTGGTATCGCCCATCGCGTTTGAAGACCTCTCAGGCGCGCGCGACCTGCCCAATGGTAAGAAAGAGAACGAAAACCTGGGACTCTACACGGAGGCCATGCGGCGGGTGGCGCAGCGGCGCGGGCTGACCTTCATCGATCTTTTCGCACTCACCCGGGAGCGGTACGCGAAAGGAGGGCTGCGGCCTTTCACGATCAACGGATTTGCGCCGAGCACGACAGGCTACCAGGAGATGAGCCGCTGGCTCGCGGACGGGCTTTTTGGCAAGCAGTCTTACCAGTCGGAGGCCGATCCGGCGCTGGTACGCGCGGCGGTGCAGGAAAAGGACTTCCTCTGGAATAACGACTACAACCTCGTCAACGGCGTGCACACGCACGGCCAGCGCTATGCGCCGTACGGGCCGCAGAACTATCCGGACGAGATCAAGAAGACGCGGGAGATGACGGCGATCCGCGACACGCTGATCCACGATGTGGCCTCCAGCCGCAAGCGGGACCTGATGGTGGACGACAGCAAGACGCACGCGCTGCCGGATGTGCCGACAAACTTCAAACCAGGCGGCGCGATGGGCACCATCGACTATGTGGCGGGCGACAAGGTGATCGCGGACATCAAGGTGATGGAGGGCTTCAAGCTAGAGCTCTTCGCCTCTGAAAAGGAGTTTCCCGACCTGCGCAATCCGGTGCAGATGAGCTTCGACAACCGCGGGCGGCTCTGGGTCGCGACGATGCCGACGTATCCGCACTGGCGCCCGGGCGATCCCAAGCCCAACGACAAGCTGCTGATCCTGGAGGATACCGATGGCGACGGAAAAGCCGACAAGCAGATCGTGTTTGCCGACGGACTGCACCTGCCCATCGGCTTCGAGTTTGCGCCTGAGGGGGTGTATATCTCGCAGGAGCCGAATCTCTGCCTGCTGATCGACGACAACAAGGATGACCGGGCAGATCGCATGGAGATCCTGATGCACGGCTTTGACACGCATGACACGCACCACGCCATCTCGGCGTATTGCGCGGATGCGTCGGGCGCGTTTTACCTCGCGGAGGGGCGCTTCCTGCACTCGCAGGTGGAGACGCCGTACGGGCCCCGGCGTTGCAATGACGGCGGCGTATGGCGCTTTGACCCCAAGAGCTTCCGACTGGAGCGCTACAGCCAGGCGGACTACAACAATCCGTGGGGCATCTCCTTCAACCGCTGGGAGCAGCTCTTCATCTCGGATGCTTCCGACGGCCTCAACTGGTGGGGGCTGCCGCTCTCGGCCAAGATGCCTTACGGGGTGGAGATACCCAAGACGCGGACCTTCACGCCCAAGCGATCGCGGCCGACCTCGGGAACGGAGTGGATCTCCTCGCGGCATTTTCCGGAGGCGATGCAGGGGCAATTCATGATCTGCAACAGCATCGGATTCCTCGGTATCGGCCTTTCCACGGTGGCTGATGAGGGCGCGGGCTATTTGGGCAAGCTGGCAGGCGATCTGATCTCCTCGAACAATCCGAACTACCGCCCAGTCGACCTCGAGTTTGCGCCGGATGGCTCGCTGTACTTCATCGACTGGCACAATGCGCTGGTGGGGCACATGCAGCACAATGCCCGCGATCCCAATCGCGACCACGACCATGGGCGCGTCTACCGGATCACGGCGGTGGGACGACCGCTGGTGAAGCCTGCAAAGGTGGCGGGGGCATCGATCCCCGAACTGCTGGAAAACCTGAAACTTCATGAGTACCGCACGCGCTACCGCACGCGGCGCGAGCTGCGCGGCCGGCCGGCGGCGGAGGTGCTGCCAGCGGTGCGCGCGTGGGCCGCGAAGCTGGATCGCAACGATCCCGACTATGAGCATCACCTCTGCGAAGCACTCTGGGCTACCTGGGCGCAGAACCAGCCCGACGCCGCGCTGCTAAAGCAGGTGCTCGCAGCCCGGCAGCCCGAGGCGCGCGCGGCGGCGGTGAATGTGCTGAGGTATTCGGCGCATCAGGTGGAAGGCGCGACCGAGTTGTTTTTGCAAGCGGCGCGCGACGAGCATCCGCGCGTGCGGCTGGAGGCGATCGTCGCGGCATCGTGGCTCGATAACGTCGATGGCGCGCGCATTGTGCTGGAGGCGCTCAAGCTGCCGCTCGACGCCTGGATGGGGCCCGTGACCAAGCTGATCCTGGAGCGCACGCTGAAAGACCACGTGGCGGCACTGCGCGCGAGCGGCGCGGACCTGGCGGAAAATCCGAATGCGGAGGCATTTTTCGCGGGCACCTTCAAATTCCCCGAGGCACCGAAGACGGAAGCGCAGCAACGCTTTGGCCCGACGCGCACGCTCACGGGCGAGGATAACCGGGTGTATAGCATCGGCAAAGAGGTGTACCTCCGCGACGCGCACTGCGCCACCTGCCACCAGGCGGATGGCAAGGGCCTCGCCGACGTCTATCCACCCCTGGAGCGGAGCGACTGGATCGAGGACGAAGAGCGATTGACCAAGCTTGTGCTCAAGGGCCTGTGGGGGCCCATCGAGGTGAACGGCAAGCGCTACGATCCGAGCAAGGGCGTGCCGCCGATGACGGGCTTTGGCGGGATGCTAAATGACAACGAAATGGCCGCGGTACTCACCTATGTGCGGCAATCCTTCGGAAACGACTACGACCCTGTGTCCGCCGACACGGTGCGCCGCATCCGGGCGGAA
>CAYZPV010000095.1:0-13440 GCA_964480585.1 uncultured Opitutus sp.
GGCCGTGCAAGTCATCCAAAACGCCTACCACCTCGCCCAGGTCACCGGCAAGCGCTCCCACCTCGAAGCCGCCCTCGACGACGAAGCCGTCCGCCAGGTCTCCCGCATCCCGGGCAACCTGGCTTCCGTGGTCTTTGGTCAGAGGCTGGCGTCTTTCAGTGCTGTGTCCGCAGAGAGAGCCTCCGGAGCATCACCGCAGCAGCCCTCGCCAGGCAATCCTTCAAGCCACGAACTGCAGGCCAGCTCGGGCGGGCGCAGAGATTTCGGTGCTCCATCCGGATTATCGGATGCGGGTAGAAATCCAACCAGCGACCCGCAGCCGCCAAATCGCAGTGGGATCACCGCTGGCGAGGGCGAACTTGCAAACCCCAAATATGATCCGAAGACCATGAAACTGAGCACGGAGGGGGCCTCATTTATCGCGGCGTGGGAGCATCGGAAAGGTTATGCATCGACGCCGTATGATGATGGCTCAGGCTATATGACCATCGGCTATGGTCACAAGATCCTGCCGGGCGAGGATTTCAGCAAGAGAATGACCGCGCAGGAGGCATTGGACTTGTACAAGCGTGACCTGGAGAAACACTCAAAGCCGGTGCGCGACAGGATTACTCGACCGTTGACCCAGTATGAATTTGACGCGTTGGTTGCGTTTGCGTTCAACACCGGAGGTTTTGGTAAAGGCAACACCATGCCCGAAAAAATAAACTCAGGGGATATCGAGGGTTTTCTTGAGACTTGGGGAAAATATATAAAATCAAGAGATAGCAAAACTAGAAAACTTGGAGACAATAACGGATTGAAAAACCGGAGACCGGATGAAATCGAACTATTCCAACACGGCGACTATATCAGGGGGCCTTTGCGATGACTAGGGCGTGGCTTCAAATCCGATGGGGCCGACCGGAGTGGGACGGTGCGCCGGGCCCAGGCGGTCGGAGTGTAGATGGGCCAGGAGCCCATGCCACCGAGGGCGACGGTGGCCAGGCGCTCCGCACCGCTCACCCGCAGGGCGCGCCAATTTCCTGGGCTTTGAAAGCACGCCTTGGGAGCATATTGAGTATCGTTGCGATGCTTTGGGCGTCGAGCCTGGCTTTTGGCGCTGCCGGCCCAGATCCCAAGCCGTCGCCGCCTGACGATCCCTTGTTGTTATTGTTGAGGGATATGGAGTCCAGGCCGTTGCCGCCTGACGACCCATTAAGGTTAACTGCCGACGAATTGCGATTTCTCGAGGATCTAAAGTGTGCCGTTGAGTCCAACGATGCGCAATGGATATCCAGAAACATCTGGTATCGTTTTCATATACTTCACAAAGGGAAATGGCTTTACCTCAAGTCCCCCGACGTTTTTTTGCGATATTACGACGTTGCCTTCAATGACTACGTGAAGAAATCCATAAAAGCCGCCACCCCTGAAAATGTTGTCAAGAATTGGATGGGTATTAGAATCGGCACAGGGGCGATTTGGATTAGCACCCTAGGTGATAGTTCCGGAAAGAAGGACACCGATGAGACCCGGTGGAGGGTTACAATTTTGAAAATAAACAACTGGCCTACTGGCACCTTGCCCAAGGGTATGATTTCTCCAGACGAGTTGGAGGTCGTCGATCGATAGAGTGAGGACCCCTCGACCATCGGCACCGCGGCATCCAGAGTGGGGAGTAGCCGACCGCGTGAGGATACTCCAATGCCGTCCTTGGCACTGTCCGTCGCACGACGCCCCGGCACTCCCTTGGTATCCGCGCCTCGTGGTGGGGCCGCTGGGTATGGGCCCTTTCGTGCGCTGGCCCGGGAGCTGGCGTCGATCGACAGCAACCTGAGCATCGCCAACCCGGGACGCCGCCTTTGCCTTCAATCCCGAGATCGCACAGCGCCTGGATCGACAGTTCGCCGACTGCGAGCCCGTGGTGCAGCGCCGCGAGGGCGCCGCGATCCTCGCCGGCCGCTACGCCCCCACGCTCGCCGACGCGCGCCAGCTCTACCCCGGCCGCAAGATCAACACCCTGATGGCTCCCGGCACGGACCGCCCCCTCGTCGTCCCCAGCAAATTCGCCGACCCCGACCTCGAAGCCGAGGCCGTGCAAGTCATCCAAAACGCCTACCACCTCGCCCAGGTCACCGGCAAGCGCTCCCACCTCGAAGCCGCCCTCGACGACTCCGCCGTCCGCTAGGTCTCCCGCATCCCGGGCAATCAAGCCTCAGTCGTCTATAACCTGCGGCTGGCATCCTTGAGCGCGCGTGCGTCGACTATCGCATCTCCATCCGATCTACAGCCGCAGGAGACCGGGCCCATGGAACTCACTTCGAGGTATGGCGATAGCATGTATACCGATAGCACCATCCCTGGTGTAAGCAAAGGTGGAGAGGCCACAGTTGCTGGAAAAGAGGGTGTGCGGAATAGCGATATTGCCGTGAAACCGAAAGCAAACACGGTTTCCGCGCTTACCTATGACGGCAGCACCCTTGCGATTCACGACGCAAGCGGTAAGACGAGCCGGTATCCGGCGAGTTCGGGACGGCCCGGTATCACCGATCCGACTATCAGAAATCAAGGGCCGATACCGTCGGGCGTCTATTTTCTGAATCGCCGCGACATCACCCCAGGCGGGTTTCTTCGAGACCTGACAGGAGACTGGGGAAAATTCCGTGTGCCGTTGAAGCCCGTGCCGGGTTCCGGCGATATGTTCGGTCGCGACGAATTCTTCCTGCACGGCGGTAGCAAGCCGGGTTCGGCGGGATGTATCGATTGCGGCGGAGCAGATGAAACCATCTTCCCCATACTCCAACGACAGGTTGACCCAGTCCCCGTCATTGTCACGCTGCCATCGAAAAAGTAAGGAGGCTTATGAATCTGCGGCTGGTTTTGGCACTGGTGATCGGGCTGACCGCGCAGGCGCTCGCACTACTCAGTTATATGTCACTGGCTGCCACTTCGCCGGATACATCCTGGAAGCATGTCGGCTTTGTGGTCTTGGCGGGTGGCAGTGCGTGGGCCGTTCGCCTCCTGTACGATATGGGCAGAAAGCCCGCCGTGGTCTGCGTGTTGGTACTGGCATTTGTCGCGCCTTTGATGACGGCGCTATTCCTTCTGCCCAAGGCTTCCGAGCTGATATCCTTTTCGGCTGATTACTTGCTGATCTATGCTCAGGGTGTTGGCATGGCTCTGTTGGGCTATGCTTGCCTTTGGCTGCTCGTCGTCATCGCAGCGCCGCGTGAAGAGCGCACATTGGGAGAAACCTAGCCGCAGAGCCGGCTGCACCCACACGTCCGCCCAAGCCTCACCCCCGGCTGAAGTGAGCTGGTAGTGCCGCGCCTGTCGCCGCTCAGACAATCAGGGAGGTCGGTGGATTGGGGTGGCGCGCTGAAGCGCGATGGATCCGAGCCAAAGGAGGAACCGCGCTCAGTGGAGGGAAACCGATGGGAAAGGGACGAGAGGGCGACAACTATCGGGCTGGCTGCGGGCGCAGCGGACCGTGTTTCGGATCGTGCTGGGCCTTACGATCGGGTTGCTGGTGTCGGTCGCTTACCTGGCTTGGGCTGCGCCCCGAGGCGTTCGTGCACGAAGACCCGACAGGCGCTTGACCTCTGGTCGGCTGTGAGGGCGGCGGGTGGCCGCACGAACTCCCGCACCCCCTTGTATCCGATACTGCGATACGCTATAAAGGGCGAGTCCCCTTCGCCATGCCGCACGCCAAGCCCGCTCCCGACCCCGCCACTGATTTCGCCGCCGCCTCCACCTCCACGCCCCGCTTAAGCTCACGCTCCTGCGCCAGCTCGACCAAGGTAGCTCGCTGATGGACCGCGCGCAGCGCCGGCTCGCAACGAGCGATGCGATCTTCGCCCGCGCGCACGCCCTGCGCGAGCAAGCCGCCACCAGCGCGCTCCCGCAGGAGGCCCAGCTCGCGGCGCTCGACCGCCAATCCCAGCAACTCGCCGAGGTCGAGCTCCGCCTGCAGGCGATCGCGGCCATCCCCCGATCCCGTGTGTCAGCGCGGAGAGGGCGCCGCCCACCGCCCCACCTGGGCGGACGTGGCTGGGTGCTTACCTGTTTTGTGGTGTCAGTCGTTGCATTGGGCCGCGTGGTGAGTACCGTGCCGTCCATCCCCGGTGCGAGATCATCCCTGTCATCGCCTTATGCCTGCTAAACGATCCCTATTTACCCTCCTATGGGTATGTGTCGCCAGCGTTTGCTTTTCCGGGTGCGCGAGCCACGTCGCGCAGCGTCCAGCGCCCTTGCCGGTGTTTTTCGATCCCGCGAGCGAGGCCTCGGCGCGGGTGGTAGGCTGGCAGCGGCTAAACTATCTCTGGCCCATGACGTTTACGGGCGATGCCAATGGCCGGGCCAGGCTGCGCATCATCGAGGACGACTTCTCCTCCAATCGGGATGGCAGCCCGGGCTTCCCCTCCACCGATCGGTATTATGTAAAGGTTGAGCTGCTCGTGGGGGATAAGCGCATTGTGCTCACGGCAAAGGGAAATACCGTCCCAGACCGCCCTTACATCCGGGATGATGCGGTGGAGGCCGCTGTCTGGGATATCGCCCGGCAGGCGCGGAAGTACTTGTGAGCGACCACCGGGCAGGGTGGGCGAGGAGTGGCGAGCGCGGTCAGCCCGCGCTCGGTGCCTCGCCGGAGACCCGGCCCTGAGACTCGCCTGTCCCGCTTTTGCGCTACCCGGCGGGGGGTCTTTTTCAGCTCTCCCCCGGGTCGGGAGTCCCGCCAGCGCAACGCGCAGCCATAAACGAGGTGCCTCCCAGCAGGTTGCCCTTTGGCTTTGTGTGGGGAGCGGGTGCGCGCAAAGCAGCCGACACCTCGCGCCTTGCGCGCCGGCTCCAGGGCCCCTCCGCCTCGCCCATCCTGCGGGCAAGCGACGCCGGCCTCCGCTGCGATTGATTCGTGATTCCGAGCCGCAGAGTCGCACAGGCCCGGCCTGCACCCGAACCGTGCGGCGGCGGGTGCCAGAGCTCCGGCCGAGGGATGGAGTCGGGCGGGCAGGGCGGAGGCCGCGCTCATCGCCGGCCGTTGGTGGGCGACGTCCGTCGTGGCGGAGGCGGCCTTGCGGCCGACGTGGCCTACAGGCGCTGCAGGCTCGCGACAGCCACCATCAGCTCGCTGGATTGGGTGGCGAGGTTTTGGCCGAGTCGGAAGTCTGGGTCGCATCGCCGGCGTTGGCCTGGGGCACCTTGTCGATGAGCCCGACGGACATAGTGAGCTGCCCGATGCCCTCGCTCTGCTCGCGGGAGGCATCGGCGATGCCGGTGATGAGGACATCGAGCTGGCGGCGCATATTCACGGAAAGCGGTAGAGCGGTTTAATTCTAAATATAGCAACTGTATGGCATCGCCGTGTGAGGCGGTGATTGTATTCGACATTGTATATATTTGCGCGAGGATCGAGTGAGAGGATGCGGCATCCTCGCCATCCCTACCCCGATGGCCCCCTCCCTGTCCGATCTGCGGCAAGTCGCGGCTGCATCCCCCCGCTCGTCATGAGCGCCAGCCAAAGGAAGATTATGCCTGAGCTATTGCGGTTTAACACGCCTAGGAATCCCGAGGTGGTGCGCGCGGCGGATTTCGACTCCCTAGGCATCGACTCTCATCCGCCCGCCTTTCGCTCCGCCCGGTTTGCCGCCTGGCAGGGGCTGGCCGAGCGGAGGGATCACGCTGGCTTGATCAAAGAACTGACGGCCTTCCTCGGCAGTGGAGACTCGGTCACCGGCGTGGCGGATCTGGGCGAGGGCGTGTCTGCCGTGGTGTCGGCCGTGCTGGCGAAAGGGCGGAGCATCCCCGTCGGTACGCTTATGGACCTGCTCGCGGCGGCGAAAGGGTTCGAGCGCGACGGCGCGCTGCACGACGCGATCACGAGGACGGCGGATACGCTGCTGGCCGCCGTCGTGCTGGGGCGGGCGGGCGAGGTCGGAGGCGGCATCCTGCAGGATGCTTTGAAAGCCCTCCGCCTCGTGGAGGGCGTGCGGAGCCGCGCCGCGCATGCTATGGGCCTCGCTCCGAGCGTGCACCTGGCCAAGCCGGTCCGCCTGCCGGCCCCGTTTCACCTCGTCGATCCCTGCGCGCGAAAGCTTGCGAGCCACGCGGATTTCTTCGGGCTGGGCGTCGAGGCGCCCCGCGCCGGCGCGGCAAAGCTCGGGGAGGAGAAAGGCGCCGCAGAGCGGGATTGCGAGTGCCGGCCCGACGAGGCATGCGTGGAGCAAAACCCGTGCTGTGTTGGCGTGCGGACCTACGTCACCGATCTGCTGGTGGTGCGCGAGGAGGTGCGGCGCTACGAAGCGGGCGAGCTCTCCTATATTGAGAATGTGCTGATGGGCGAGACCCGTAGCCGGGATCACCGCCGCCTCGAGCGAAACGAGGAGTACGTGGAGAAATCCCAAGAGCTCTCCAACTACTCGGAGAAGGACCATCAGGCCACCGAGAAATTCGCGCTCCAGAAGGAGGCGACCGAGACGATCGCGAAGGATGTGTCGGTCGATGCCGGCGTCACCACCACCCTCAAGTACGGGCCGGCGGCCGCTGGGGCTACCCTCACGGCGCACTTGGATGCCAGCTACGACTGGTCGAAGACTACGGTCGAGAAAATCGCCCAGGACTATGCCAAGGATGTGGTCGACCGCTCGCTCACCCGCGTGGAGGAGAAGATGCGAGAACTCGTCACGCGGAAACGGATCGCCGAGACCGAGGAGACCAACCGGCACGCCTTTGACAACACGAGCCAGGGGATCGGCGGCGCAGAAAATATCTCCGGGCAGTACTTCTACGTCAACAAGGTGTCCCGCGGGCAGGTCTTCAGTTATGGCAAGCGGCTCCTTTGCGATCTCTACCTGCCGGAGCCCGCCGAGCTCTACAAGCGCACGCTCCAGCGGCGGTTCAAGTTCTCGCAGACCGAGCCGGTGAAGCCGGCGATCCTGCCGGCGGAGATCACCCCGGATAATTACCTGCCGCTGATGCTCCAGTATGGCATCACGGACTTCAACCCGCCGCCTGAGAAGCCCAAGGATCTCGTGGTGAGCTTTCGGGGCGGTAAGGGCCACGAGACGCGGAGCTGGGGCGTATGGGCCGGCTCCGGTCCAGGCAACGACGATGGCCCCAAGACCTTCGCCGTGCCCGAGGGGTGCGTGGCTGAGAGCATGTCCACCAGCTTCACCGGCGTGCAGGCCAACCTGCACGGCCTCGATTACTGGATCTTCGCCTACCTTGCGGGGGCTTCGCTGGGCTACGGCACCACCGTCTCCCAGGCCATCGCCGCCGCGACGTTGCCCGATCTCGAAGGGTCGCATGCCATCGACATTTCCTACCTCAACCTGCGCAGCTACGTCCTTTCCGTGACGATCCACCTCAAGCTGAAGGCTGAAGTGCTGCTCAAGTGGCAACTCGAGACCTACGGTAAGATCACGGAAACGTACACCAGGCGGAAGAGCGACTACGACGCGGCGCACGCGGCGGCGCTCGCCGAGTTCGAAGCCGCCAAGGCGCAGAAGCACGCACGCAATCCCTTCCTCAACCGGGAGACCGAGCGGATCGAGCTCAAGCGGATGGCCATCTCCTATATCTCATGCTCCTTCTTCGACGAGATGGATGCGATGCGGCACCGGGTAAAGCCCTGCGGCTTTCCGCAGATGGACTTGAAGGAGGCCGAGCGGGAGGGCCGCTGGGTGCAGTTCTTCGAGCAAGCGTTTGAGTGGCCCCTTATGACCTACCTGTTCTACCCGTACTTTTGGGGTAGGAAGTGCACTTGGGAGGACAAGCTCAAGGAGTCGGCCGACGACCCGATCTTCGAAAAGTTCCTCCAGTCCGGCTTTGCGCGCGTGCAGGTGCCCGTGCGGCCCGGCTTCGAGGAGCAGGTCGCGCACTTCCTCGCCTACGGCGAGATCTGGCAGGGTAACGACGCGGCGCCACTCCCGGGCGATGCCTACTACGTCTCCCTTGCCCAGGAACTGCGCGAGCAGCGCGGCAACTTCGGCGCCGATCGGGCCGGCACGCTGGCGTTTACCCGCGACCCCGCCCCGGGCGCGCCCAACAACACGCTCCAACTCACCGACCCCACGGCCCACTATTGGGACTACGCCGCCGGCGAGCCGAGCCAGCTCGCCATCGACGCAGACCTCGACCGGGAGATCGTACTCGACTGCGTGGTCTACCGCATCGTCGCCATCGCCGAGGCCAATCCGCCCAGCCCGCCCGTCCTCGTCAATGGCGTGAGCGTGAGCCTCCACACCGCCTGGGTGATCACGCTGGAGCGCGCCTGCGAGGGTGCGGATTTCCAGGGGCTGCCGTGGGCCACCGGAGCCGTGTACATCGGCGCCCCGTGGGAGTTTACCACGCCCACGCAACTTGTCTGGCTGCGCGGCAAGGCCAAGTGCCTGCCCCGCCTGCCGATCACCTGCGAGGAGCCGCAATGAGCTACCGGGCTTTTTCGCAGCCCGGCGACGGGTACGGTGAGCCCGGCGGCGACGGCGGCGGATATCTCGCCCCGTCCGATGCCGTCGCGGTGAAAAAGCCCGTTGTGCTCGCGCTCGCGCCCCTGCCGGCCGCTTGCGATGTCCCGAATTTTCTCCCGTCGCGCAATGGTTTCAAGTTTGGCAACAACTTCCCGGCCGGGCCCTACTTAACCATCGATGTGTTGGGCTACAAGATACCCCTCGGCGACGCCAGGGATGGAATGTGCGGTGGCATGGCGTACGCGGTGCGGGATCTTTACGAGGCCGGCCGGCTCCCGCCGCCGATCACCACCCACCCCGCAAGCGGTAGTGTGGCTTTCAGCTACCTCTATCAGCGGTTGCTGCAAAGCTTCACCCCGGAGGCGGTGTGGAACTACGCCAAGTGGATGCATCCTGCGTTCTACAACCCGGCCAATGGAAAAGCGGGCATCTCCTGGATGACGATCCAAGAGGCGACGCCTGCACTCAAGGAATGCATCTCTCGCGGATTTCCCTGCCCCTTGGGACTGATCTACGCACAGGCTGTCATCGATACTTGGAACATCGCAGAGCTAGGCAAAAACCACCAAGTGCTGGCTTGGGGCTACAAAGTTGAGGCCTCGACGACGACCGTGAAGCTCTACGACCCCAACTACCCCGGCAAGGACGACGTCGTCATCTACTTCGATCATACCAAGCCTGAGCAGCCGACGGTCTTCACGCAGACGAGAAGATCCGGGCCCGTCTATGGATTCTTCATGACGGATTACACGTGGAAAGATCCGCGGGCGCTTTTCTAGCATTTCACGCTCCACGCCTAAGTGCCCCTCACTGTCCTCGCAGCCGTCCGAGCCCGCTCAGGGTTTCCCCACGCGGCCTTCCAGAAAAGGCACTTCAAACACCTTGGGGTGCTGGATGGGGCCGTGGCCGAAGTAGCCGTCTTCGCCGAAGAGTTCGCCGTGGTCGGCGGTGATGGTCACCCAGGTGTCGTCGGGCAGGAGGGCGAGGAGATCGGCGAAGACGCCGTCGAGGTACTCCACCGCGCGCACCTGGCGGGCGCGGAGGCGGGCGAGCTCGCTGGCGTCGAATTCCGGGGGCGTGCCCGGCGCGCGGCCGGCGGCGAGCTCGCGCAGCACGCCGCCCACGCCGCGGAGGCGGGGCCACGTCGCGGGGTCGTCACCGGGGATCGCGTAGGGGTAGTGCGTCTCGCCCACATTGAGCAGCCAGAAGGCGGGCCGCCCCGCCGGGAAGTGCAGGCGGCGGAGCATGCCGCGCAGGTCGTTGGGCTGTGCCATGCGCGCGTACACGTCGAAGCCCCGATTGAGCGGCGACTGTGGGCTGAGCGCGGGCATCGAGACGAGCGCGCCCGTGAAGTACCCCTGCGCGCGGAGAAATTCGGGGAGGTAAAAGCCCTCCAGGCTCTGCCCCGCGCTCGCGAGCGGAAAGCCAAACCGCTCCGCGTGCCGCTCGAATTGCGCGCGGTACGACTGCGAGCCCAGCACGCCCGGGGCATTGTCGTGCGGGAGCAGGCCGAGGAGGAGGTTGTAGTGGGAGGGCGCCGTCCAGCTCGCAAAGGCGTGGCGCCGCTGCGCGGCGCCAAAGGCGCGCGTGAGCACGGGCGTGCGGGCTTCGACAAAGGTATCGAAGCGGCACGAGTCGAGCGTCACCCACACCACGCTGCGCGCGCCGGCGGGCAGGGGCGGGGGGCTGGCCGCGCCCGCGGTCACGGCTGCCGGGCGGCCTGATCGTGGCGGGCCGCCTGGGAGGCCTGCGCGACTTGCTTCACGGCGGCCTTGGCGAGCGCGGCCGCCGCGCCGGCCGGCGGGGGCAGGAGCTGCCCGGAGAAGGTGAGCTGCACGCCCGTCACCTGCGCGCGCAGGGCGGGCGTGAGCCACGCGGCGGTGGTGGCCGGGGTAAAGTCGAGCCGCCAGGTGGCAAAGGGGCTCAGGCCCGCAAAGCCCTGGCTGGCGTCGCCCACGTCGCCGTCGATGATCGTCTGCTGGCTGGTGTAGTTGTACCCGTATTCGAGTGGCCGCGGGGCGTGGGTAAAGGCGATCGTCGTGCCGCTGCCCTGGGCCTGCTTGAGATCGGGGCCGAGCTGGAGGATGTTTACCTGCAGCACGGTGGGGCTGGCCGGCGTGCCGGCGGGGATCGTGGCGCCGCTCGCGAGCGTGAGGCTCACGGCGATCGTCTCGGCGATGATCGCGTAGTTGCCGACAAAGCCCGCGATCGGGGCCGTGATCGGCACCTCCACGAAGAGCACGCCCGAGGCGGCAAAGGCCGCAAACGCCGCTCCCGAGGCCGCGGCGGTGGCGGTGTAGCTGATGCCGCTGAAGGACTGGTAGGGGCCGCCCTGCGCGATGAGCGCGTTGGTGACTTCGGTCTGGAGCGTGCTCGCGGCCGTGGCGAGCGAGGCGAGGTCGAGCCCGTTGACGGAGAAGGGCTGCGCCTGCACCGTGCCGTAGTTGTACGCCTGGTTGGCCCGGTAGAGGTTGTCGACGATGGCGTTGCCCATCGCCGTGAGCGCCGAGCGGAGAAAGGCGAGGTACACCGGGAGCTGCGGCTGCTGCGCGGCGGCGGTGAGGGCGGCGATGTGCTGGAGCTCGGCGGATTTCTGCGTGTAGCGCGACTGGAGGCGCGCGAGGTTCTGGTACTGCCCGCTGTAGTTGAGCACCGTCTGGTTGCGGGTCTGGATGAGGGCCACGAGCGTGTTGACGCTGTCGATGAGCGCCTGCGTGCCATTGAGGCCGTCGCAGATTTTCTTCACCAGCTTGGTAAACTTATCCGCATCGGCGAGGATGAGGGCGGAGTTGGTTCCGTTGCTCTGGAGCGTGGTCTGGAGGTTCTGCCAGGCGGTGGAGATATCGCTGCAATTCACCTCGGGCGCCTCGATCTGCACCACGAGGTTCTTCACGTTGGAGTAGACGCTCACCGCGTCGCCGGGGACTTTGAGCGCGGCGCTCACGTCCTTCTCCGAGGCCATCACATCCTTGCCGAGCGAGACGATGCTGCCCAGGGCCGAGATGACGGCGGTGATCGTGGAGCAGCCGGTCTGGGAGAGCAGGGCCGCCTCCACCACCTGCAGGGCCTGCTCGGTGGCGAGCATCTGGGCCGACACCGAGGCGTCGAGCGAGGTGATCTGCGCGGAGAGGTTGTTGATCTGCGTCTGCACGGTGGCCTCGTAGGCCTGGAGATTGGCGAGATCCTGCTCGGCGGCCTTCATCGCGGCCTTGGCGGCGGCCTCCTGCTGCGCGATCTGCTGTCCCGCGGCGAACTGCGTCTGCACGATGCTCATGCTAGCGAGCTGCTGGGTGATGAAGGCATTGAGGGCAGGCCAGGTGAGCACCGGCACCCAGTTGAGCCCCTCGCCGTAGTAGTCTAGGCCGGTGGCGAGGCGGGCGAGCTCCTGCGCGGTGTCGGCATAGATCGCGCCGCGCGTGGCCACATCCGTCGCGGAAAATGGGCAGCCCGGCGGTGTCGCGCCGCCCTGGAAGGGCAGGGTGACGGCGGAGAGCCACGTGTACAGCACACCCACCGCCGTGTAGTCGGAGGCGCTCTGCGCATTGAGGTACGCGAGCTTGGCGCCCTGCTGGGTGAAGAGCAGTTGATAGAGGTCGAGCTGGTTGGCGAGCTGCGCGTAGGTGTACGTGCTCGCCGCGCCCACGCCGTTGAGGCTCGTGGTGCCTGCCTGGCCGGGCGCGCCCACCGCGCCCTGCACCGCCGCCGGCGCGCCGCCGGGGCCGGTCGGGCCATTGGGGGCGAGGAAGGTCTGCGGGGGCATCGACAGAAAGCCGTACGTCCACTGCGCGCCCGCTCCGCCGGGGCCGCCCGGGCCCGGCGCACCCGCCGCCGCCGCGTAGCCGCCGCTGCCGCCCGTGGCCAGCGTGGTGACGGGCAGTGTGGCTGTCTCGACCACGCTCACCGTGATCGCGCCGCCCTGGCCACCCGCGCCCGAGACGCCGGCATTGCCGCCCTGTCCGCCTTGGCCGCCCGCGCCGCCTGCAGCCGCAGCCGGGTAGTTGGGCGGCGGCATCCCGCTGTCCTGGCCGCCCTGCCCGGCGGGGCCCGTCGCGCCGATGATGCCCGCATGGCCATCCTGCCCGCGCCCGCCGCGCCCGCCGATGGCGGAGAGCACGAGCGAGGGCGTGCTGCCCGCGGGGAAGATCCCGCCCGCGATGCTCGCGGCGAGACTGGTTGCCGCTGTCGCCAGGCTGCTGCCCGCGATCGAGCCCGGCACGATGCTGGTGACGAGGCCGGCGATCGCGGCGTTGATCTCGGCATCGAGCGCGGGGATGCCCGTGCTCACACTGCTGGCCACCCCGCTTACGCTCCACGTCGGCGCGCCCCCGGCGGGCAGGCCGCCGAGCGGGGGCACCGCGGAGAGCGTGACCGTGAGCGTGAAGGTCGCGCTCAGCGGGATGGAGAGGGGGAATCCGCCGGCCGAGCCCGAGATCAGGCCCACAAACGTCGCCCCCTGCGACACCACCACCTGAAACGACGATCCGCCCCACTGGCAGCTCATCAGGCCCGCCGGTCCGCTGCACGTGTAGGAAATGCTGGTGACGGACAAGCCCGGCAGGGAGGCGATGGGCTGGTTGGCGACCGTCACCGGCGTGCCGCTCAGCCCGTGCGGCAGCGCGCTCAACGCCGCCGCCACCGCGGCCTCCGCCTGCGGCAGCAGTTGCGCGATGCACAACGCCCGCCCCGGCGTGCCCGCGCCCGTATCGGGCCCTTGCACTTGGATCGACTCCGCCGCGAGGATGAGCGCGCCTGCCGCGAGTCCCGTGGAGCCCGCCGCGCCGCCTGCGCCCGCCGCGCCGTTGGCCTGGTTGGTCTGCTGCGCGGGATCGCCCGGTTTGTAGTCCGTCACCGGGTCCGCCCCCGCCGTGCTGATAAAGGTGAGCCCGCCGCAGATGATCTGGCGCGCGTAGATCGCGATCTGGCGGCCCGGGTTTACGAGGTCGCCCGTGATCGTGACCGTCCATCCGCGATTCACCAGGAATTGCTCGGAGGG
>CAYZPV010000096.1:0-12072 GCA_964480585.1 uncultured Opitutus sp.
GGCCGAAATAGTCGTGATTCTCCGCCTGGCAGAAATACTGCGAGCGGAAGAGCTCCTGCGTGCAGATGATCTGCGCGCCCTGCTTGGCTGCCTTCTCCGTGAGCGCGAGCGTCTTCTTCAGATTCGCCGCGGGGTCTTTGCCGCAGGCGTGTTGGAGCAAACCGAGAGTTACCTTGGACATTTGTTTAACGAGCTTCGTGGTTTACGCACCGAAGTGCAAGGACCGTGGAAAAATCCTCGCACATTTCACCGCCGCGCGCAATGGGCAGCCGGGACTTTCGCCGGCTGCCGCGTGCCGCGACTTAGTACACGACCTTGTTGAGCGGGTACTCGACAATCCCCTCCGCGCCGAGCGCCTTGAGCTGCGGGATGATTTCGCGGACGACGCTTTCGTCGATGATCGTCTCGAGCGCGATCCACTCGGGATTGCTGAGCTGCGAGATCGTGGGATTGCGCAGCGCGGGCAGCGCCTTCACGACGGCATCGAGCGAGGCCTTGGGCAGGTTCATCTTCAGGCCGACCTTGGAGTTGGCCTCGAGCGCCCCTTTCAACATCATCGCGATGGTCTCGATCTTCCTGCGCTTCGCGGGGTCGGCCCAGCTCTTCTTGTTGGCGATGAGCTTGGTATTGGTTTCGAGCAGTGTGTCGACGATGCGGAGCTTATTGGCGCGGATGGAGGAGCCCGTCTCCGTGATATCCACGATGGCATCGACCAGATCCGGCACCTTCACCTCCGTGGCTCCCCAGGAAAACTCCACCTCCACCTTTACACCTTTTGAATCGAAGTAGCGCTGCGTCGTCTTCACGAGCTCAGTCGCAACGCGCTTGCCCTCGAGGTCTTTGGCCGACATGACCGGCGAGGCCTCGGGCACGCACAGCACCCAGCGCGACTTCTGCGTGGAGACCTTGCTGTAGATGAGGTCGCAGACGTCGACCACGTCGGACTCGTTTTCCTTGATCCAATCCTCCCCGGTCAGGCCGCAATCGAAGAAACCGTGATCCACATACCGGCTGACTTCCTGTGCACGGATAAATCGGCCATCCAACTCAGGATCGTCGATCGACGGCCGGTAGCTGCGCGAACTGGTCGCGATCTTCCAGCCCGCCTTGGCGAACAGGTTTTTCGTGGACTCTTCCAGGCTGCCCTTGGGGAAGCCCAACATCAACAAAGGTGCTTTCTCGGCCATCCCAAAAAGGCACACGCCGCCACGAGCACCTTCAAGCCTAATTCCCGGCTACTTCCGTCACTTTTGCGCGCGAAAATCGGACACGACTGTACACCCGCGATGGTTGACACCTGTGCAAGCAATTGTAAAAAACTCCCCAGCTGCAGCCCATGGCCACCACCACTCCCCCTCGCACGGAGCCGAAACCCCTGATCGTTATCGTCGAGGACGAGCCTGAGCTGGCCTCGCTGATCTCGATCCATCTGGAGAAGGCCGACATGCACACGCAGGTGTGCAATCGTGTCCAGCATGCCGTGAAGTTCCTCAAGAAGAACTTCGCCAATCTCATCCTCCTGGACATCAATTTGCCCGACCAGCCTGGCTTCTCGCTGATCGAGGAGCTGAAGAATGCGGATATCTCGATCCCTGTCATCTTCGTCACTGGCAACGTCGAGGAGACCAGCAAGATCAAGGGGCTCGACATGGGGGGCGACGACTACATCACCAAGCCCTTCAGCTACGCCGAGCTCGTGGCGCGCATCCGCGCCGTGCTCCGCCGGGCAGAGGCCAAAACGGATCTCAACGTGACGAAGAACGTAAAAGTCACCGACGAGCCCTTCGACTTCTGCGGCGCCCGCGTGACGCCCGAGCGACTGGAGATCACCTTCCCCAATAACGCAGTCCACAAGCTCGGGCGCAAGGAACTCGGCATCCTGGCCTACCTCAATGCCCATCCCGGTCAGGTCATCACGCGAAAGGCCCTGATTCACTCCGTGTGGGGCATCCACGCCGATGTGAAGAGCCGCTCGCTCGACCAGTACATCGTAAAGGTGCGGGAACTCTTCCAGTCGCAGGGACTGCAGCTCACCGCTTTTCGCACCGTACATGGTATCGGGTACATCTTCGATCCGCGCGGGGTTTCTCAGGAAGGGGTCTGATTTTCTCGGAGCCCTGCCCTCCTGGGCAGGGTTGCCAAAGCGGCAGTTCGCTACTTTTTTGCTCCGCGCAGGAGGAAGCGCTGGAGCAGGATGAAGATCAGCAGCAGCGCGCCGACGACGATGCGCATCCACCAGGAGCTGAGGCGGCCATCGAAGAGAATCGCCGACTGGATCGTGCCGAAGATCAGCACGCCCAGCAGCGTACCCGCGACGTGCCCTCGCCCACCCGCGAGCAGCGTGCCACCGATGACCACGACCGCGATGGCATCGAGTTCGAGGCCCACGCCCATACTGGGATTTCCCGAGCCCGTGTAGAGTGTGGCCACGATGCCGGCGAAGGCCGCGACCGCGCCGTTGAGCGTGTAGACGCCGATCTTGGTCGCGCCGACCGGAAGACCCATGAGCAGCGCGGATTGTTCGCTGCCGCCGATGGCGAGCAGGTTGCGCCCGAAGCGCGTGTAGTGCCCCACGATGTAGCCCGCCGCCACGGTGGCAAGGAGCACGAGCGCGGCGGCTGGCACCTGGATCGATTCGCCCAGCGGCAGCGTGAAATTGGCGATGGCATCGTACCACGGGTGCGTGATGCCCACCGACTCCGTCGTGATCCAGAAGCCCGTGCCTCGCGCGAGAAACATGCCCGCGAGCGTGATGAGAAAGGCAGGCAGCCTGAAGGCATGGACGAGCGTGCCCATGCCCGCACCCAACGCCGCGCCCAGCGCGACCGCCAGCGCCCACGCGGCGAGCGGATGCATGCCGTGCTGCGCGATCATGGTAGCTGTAAAGATGGAGGTAAACCCGATCACCGCGCCTACCGAGAGATCGATGCCGCCGGAGAAAATCACGAGTGTCATGCCCACGGCGGCGATGCCGAGAAAGGCATTGTCGGAGAGCAGATTCACGATCACGCGCGCCGAGAAAAAGCCGTCGTACAGCACCGACGCCGCGATGAAGAGCGCGAGGAAGATCCCGCCGGTGGCGAGGAGAGGCAGGTGGCGCTTCATGCGACGGCCTTTCGCTCGCGACGCCAGAGGCTCTTGAGCCAGGCGCGGGCCTTATCCGACTGCATGAGCGAGACCACCACGATCAGGAGCGCCTTGGGCACCGGCGCGACCGCTGGCGGCACGCCGTAGAAATACATCGTCGTCGCCAGCGTCTGGATCAGGAGCGCGCCGAGGAAGGTGCCGAGAATCGTGAATCGCCCGCCCGTAAGCGCCGTGCCGCCGACCACGACTGCGAAGATCGCATCGAGCTCCGCGCTCTCGCCCGCGCGATTGGCATCGGCGGCGCGGATATTGGAGGCCGTGAGCACGCCGGTGAGTCCGGCGCACGCGCCGCAGAAGACATACGCGAGCACCTTCACGCGAGCCGCCGCGAGACCGGCAAAGCGGCTAGCCGTTTCATTGTCACCCACCGCTTCGACAAAAAGCCCCGTAGCCGTGCGGCGGAGGAAAAAGTGCGTGCCCACGAACAGCGCCACCACGAGCAGCGGTGCGACCGGCAGGCCGAGAATAAAGCCATTGGCGAGGTAGGCAAAGCCGGGGTGATCGATGACGATCACCTGCCCATCGCAGATGAGTTGGGCGATGCCGCGACCCGCGACCATGAGGATCAGCGTCGCCACGATCGGCTGCACCTGGAAACGCGCCACGAGCGCGCCATTGACCGAGCCAGCCAGCGCGCCGACGCCGAGCGCCGCGAGAATCGTGAGCGCGAGGCCGTGGCCCTGATTGAGCAATACGGCGCACACCGCGCCTGCGATGGCCACGACGGAGCCGACGGAGAGATCGACGCCGCCCGTCGCGATCACGAGCGTCATACCCAGCGCGAGGAGCATCGTGCGCGAGCCTTGGTTGAAGATGTCGATGGGCACGCCGTAGAGGTGGCCATCCTGTACCGTGATGCTGAGAAACGCTGGATTGCTCACCAGGTTGGCGAGCACGAGAACAACGAGGCCGGCGATCAGCCAGAGCAGCGAAATGGGGCGCTGGGATTTCATGCGCCACCTCCCGCCATCCGGCGCATGAGGCCCTCGGGAGTCAGCTCCGGGCCGGGGTGAATCTCGCCCGCCGCCTTGTGCTCGCGGAGCACAAGCACGCGCGAGCAGGAGCGCACGATCTCCTCGATTTCTGAAGAGATCAGGAGTACGGAGAGGCCCTCGCTGCGCAGCTTGGCGACGAGCGCCTCGATCTCGGCCTTGGCGCCGATATCGATGCCGCGCGTGGGCTCATCGAGGATGATCAGCTCGGGCTGCGTCGCGAGCCAGCGGGCGAGCAGCACTTTCTGCTGATTGCCGCCGGAGAGGTTTTTGATCGGCGTCTCGGCGCTGGCGGTCTTGATGCGCAGGGCGGAGATATAGTTGTCGCACAGGGCCTGCTGCTCCGCGCGCGAAAGGGTGCGCCACGCGCCGCGCTTGGCCTGGAGGGCAAAGATGAGATTTTCGCGCACCGAGAGATTCGGCAAAATGCCTTCGGTTTTCCGATCCTCGGAGCAAAAGGCAAAGCCGAGCCGCACCGCATCGCGGGGCGAAGTAAGCGCGGCGGGGTGAGCCTTGACGCGTACCTCGCCGCCATCGCGCTGATCGATGCCAAAGAGCAACCGCGCCGTCTCCGTGCGCCCCGAGCCAAGCAGGCCCGCAAGACCTAGCACCTCGCCGCGCCGCAGCGTGAGATCGATGCCGTCGATCGCGCCGCGGCGGGTGAGCCCACGCGCTTCGAGGAGCGCGGGCGCGGTGGCATCCTCGGTCGGTCGCGCCTGCATGGGTGCGCGGCCCGCCTCGTCCTTCACCTCGCGACCGAGCATCTTGCTCACGAGCGCGAGGCGCGGGAGCTCGGCGGTGGCAAACTCGCCAACGAGCTGGCCATTGCGCAGCACGGTGATGCGATCCGTGACCGCGTAGACTTGATCGAGAAAGTGCGTCACGAAAACGATGCCCATCCCCTCCCCGCGCAGGCGGCGCATGACGGCGAAGAGCTCAGCGACCTCCTTTTCGTCGAGGCTCGCGGTCGGCTCATCGAGGATCAGTAACTTGGCGCGTAAATCGAGCGCGCGCGCGATGGCGACCATCTGCTGCATCGCCACCGAGAGGGAGCCGAGCTCCGCATCGACATCGCAGGTGAGATCGAGCCGCGCGAGGGCCTCGCGGGCGTGCCGGCGCATCGCACCCCAATTCACAAAACCGAATTTCCCTGGCTGACGGCCGAGCGCGATGTTTTCCGCGACCGACAGCGCCGGAATGAGATTCACCTCCTGGTAAACCGTGCTGATCCCGCACGCCTCCGCCTCCTTGGGCGACTCGGGCGAGATCGCGCGACCCTCGAGCATTATCGTGCCACCATCGGCGGTATGTACGCCCGTGAGGACTTTGATCAACGTCGACTTGCCCGCGCCATTCTCGCCGAGCAGCGCGTGGATCTCGCCCGCGCGCACAGAGAAGTCGACGCCATCCAGCGCAGTGACGCCGAGGAAGCGCTTCGCGATCCCGCGAAGTTGGAGAAGAGAGGGAGCGGACACGTACTAGATCAATTTTAGCTCTGAGGAAGAGTGGGCCGTCTCGCACTGGCAGCCCTGCCCGTAAAGGCAGGGATCGACGTGTGGGGGACTTCCGTCCCTGCCCTCACGGGCAGGGCTACCAAAGACAGCTCAGTACTGGCGGGTCGGGAGGGCCTTGGCGGCGTTGGTGGAGTCGAAGAGCTCGTCTTTGTTGTAGAGCTTCTTCTCGACTTTCTTGCCGGCGAGGAGGTCGTTGATCGTGTCGTAGACCTTGGGGCCGAACAGGGGGCTGCACTCGACGGTGCAGTTGATGGTGCCGGCGGCGACGGCTTTCACGGCTTCGCCGATGGCATCGATGCTCACGATGGTGATATCTTTGCCCGGCTTGAGGCCGGCATCCTGGATCGCCTGCACCGCGCCGAGGGCCATGTCGTCATTGTGAGCGTAGACGATGTTGATCGCTTTGCCGTGCTTCTTGATGAAAGCCTCCATCACCTGCTTGCCCTGGCTGCGCTCGAAGTTGCCGCTCTGCGAGTCGATGATCTTGAGTCCGGGGTACTTCGCGATGGCGTCGCCAAAGGCCTTGCGGCGCTCGTTGGCGGGCGCGGAGCCGGGTGTGCCCTGCAGCTCGACGATATTGCCCTTGCCGTTGACGTGCTTGGCGAGCCAGTCGGCGGCCATGCGGCCTTCCTCGTAGAAGTCGGAGCCGATGAAGGTCGCGTAGAGCGACTGGTCGGAAGTCTGGATCGTGCGATCGGTGAGGATCACGGGGATCCTGGCGCGCTTGGCCTCGCGCAGCACCGGATCCCAGCCCGTCTCGACGATGGGCGCGAGTACAATGGCATCGACGCCCTGGGTGATGAAGGAGCGCACGGCCTTGATCTGATTCTCCTGCTTGCCCTGAGCATCGGAGAACTTGAGGTCGATGCCGCGCTTGGCGGCCTCGGACTTCATCGATTCCGAATTGGCGGTGCGCCAGGCACTTTCGGCGCCGGTCTGCGCAAAGCCAACCTTGAGCTTCTTCGCGGAGGCCGCAGAGAGCACCGACGCCGTCGCGAAGGCAGCGACCGCGAGACCGAGGAACCGTTTACGGGTGAACAGGGGTTGCATGGGTGTTTGGGTATTTGAAAAAAGATTATTTGGAAAAGCCGCGCTTGCGAGGAGTCAAACCGGGCGGTTTGGTCCGGGGCGAACTTCGCACCCCACTATGAAGGCACTTCTGCTGACTGCGCCGTCCAAACTCGAATTTGTCGACTTCGCCGACCCCAAGCCCGCCGACGACGAGGTCGTCATCAGCGTGCGCGCCTGCGGCATCTGCGGCAGCGACATCCACGGTTGGGATGGCTCGACGGGCCGGCGCCAGACGCCGCTCATCATGGGCCACGAGGCCTCGGGCGAGATCGTCGCCACCGGTCCCAAGGTCTCGAAATGGAAGGCGGGCGACCGCGTGACCTTCGACTCCACGATCTACTGCGGCCAGTGCCACTTCTGCCGCGATGGCCACGTCAACCTGTGCGACAATCGCCGCGTCGTCGGCGTCTCGCCCACCGAGTACAAGCAGCACGGCGCCTTTGCCGAGCGCCTTGCGATCCCGGAGCGCATCCTCTACCGCCTGCCCGACACCCTGCCCTACGACCAGGCCGCGATGGTCGAACCCGTCTCGATCGCGGTGCACGCCATCAAGCGCACCACCATCGCGCCCGGCTCCACGGCGGTCGTGATCGGCAGCGGCATGATCGGCCTGCTCGTGATCCAGGCCCTCCGCTGGGCCGGCGCGAAAAACGTGATCGCCGTCGATCTCGCCGACAACCGCCTCGCCCTCGCGAGCCAGCTCGGCGCGACGCACACCATCAACTCCGGCAAAGGCGACGTGGCTGCGGAAGTCGCCAAAATCACCGGCGGCCTCGGCGCGGACACCGCCTTCGAAGTCGTGGGCTTTACCGCCACGCTCAATCTCGCCATCGCCGTCCTCAAGCGCGGCGGCGCGTGCGTGATGGTCGGCAATCTCTCGCCCAAGACGCAGGACTTCCCCCTGCAAGCCGTCGTAACCAAGGAGATCACCATCACCGGTTCCTGCGCCAGCGCCGGCGAGTACCCCCTCTGCCTCGACCTGATCGCCCAAGGCCACATCAACGTGAAGCCCATGATCGAAGCCGTGGTGCCCCTCGCCGATGGCGCGGGCTGGTTCGAAAAACTCAGCGCCAAGGACGGCGGCAAGTACATGAAGGTGATCCTTGCGCCCACGCCGCTGGCCAAGTCCTAAGCGGCGACGAAGTGTCTTCGTGAGGGGTTGGGGCATCACGGCAAAAAGTGAGCCCCCACCCCTGCTCCGGGCAAGGCCGACGGACACACAATCGACTGACGAATTTCCACCGGGTCGCCGAGCGGCGGAGGAGGTCGAATGGCGGTACGAGATCGTAGCACCGCTAACCGACTCAACGCGCTTCGGTTGGCCGGAGGTCGGAGGCGTGAAGGCTTCGTTGGCGGCTGGTACTGCGGGGGCATCATCGGATCAAAAAAACTCCCGGAAAGAGGCAGCAGAGCGCGGAATAGCCCGGATATAGAGGAGGATTTCGTGCGGAGACTTGAGCGGCGCGCGTGCCGTGGGGGCGTACCGTGGAACTCCGCTGGATTGCACTGCGTAAATAAGTTTCGGATTTTGGCTAACGATTGCTCGAGACATCCCTCTGCCCGATAGTCCTGACTATAGCATTTTTGTGGGCCTAATGTAAGCCACTACCGGGAGAACGCTGCGGCGGAGCAAGGTAAGGCTCCGATTTGACTGGCGCAGGCGAAACATAATATCGCTCCCCTGCGTCAGCATGCCATTTCCCTATCAAACTGCGCTATGACTCAGTCGCTGTTTGAGTGAAAAAGCCAACACCGACTCCGGGAACGATCTCTTGAACGCGAAGTATGACAATCGCAACGCGAGGAGGGATCACCTTACCCATCAAATTCGATGAGCGGGTGCCCTACTCTCACCGGGAGCAAGGCACACGCGACACCTCAGTTTCTCGCCGCCTTCGCCGTCGCGGTTTCCTCATAGCCCGGCTTCCATGGCCACGGCACCGCGTGGGTGCGGCGGGCCCATTTGTCCCAAAGGGCGGACATTTCTTTGACGCGAGCGGGTTGGGTGGCGGCGAGGTCTTTCATCTCGGTGCGGTCGGTCTTCATATTGAAGAGTTCCCAGGGGGTGTCGGTGCCTTTGGCGACGAGCTTCCAGTCGCCGAGGCGGATGGCGCGGTTGCCCTCGTGCTCCCAGAAGAGGGCTTCGCGCTGGATCTGCTTGCCGGCAAAGGCGGGGGCGAGGCTGCGGCCTTCCATCGGCTGCACTTTGAGGCCGTTGCGCTCGGTCGGGTATTTGGTGCCGGAGATGTCGACGGCGGTGGCCATGATGTCGATGAGGTGGCCGGGCTGGTGCTCGAGCTCGCCGCGGCGCTTGATGCCGGCGGGCCAGTGCGCAATCAGCGGGGTGCCGATGCCGCCCTCGTGGGTATAGTGCTTGTAGAGGCGGAAGGGCGTGCTCGAGACATTGGCCCAGCCTTCGCCGTAGGCGATCCAAGTGTTTTCGGGGCCGGGCATAGGAGGGAGGCCGCCGCCGGCCTTGTCGCCCTTTTTCTTCCCCTGCCCCGGATTGCGGCCGGGGTTTTCGGCGCAGGCGCCGTTATCCTGGAGATAGACAATGAGCGTGTTTTCAAACTGGCCGTTGGCCTTGAGCGCAGCGATGAGGCGGCCGATGCCTTGGTCCATATTGTCGATCATGGCGGCGTAGACTTCCATGCAGCGGGCCTCCCAATCCTTGCGCTCGACCTTGCTCCAGTCGCCCCACTGCGGGCTGATCTGCCACGCGGGATCGAGGATGCCGAGCTGCTTCATCTTCTCGATGCGGGCCTGGCGGATCGGAGTGTAACCGCCGTCGTACTTGCCCTTGTACTTGGCGATATCGACGGGCTTGGCGTGCATCGGCCAGTGCGCGGCGGTGTGCGCGAGGTACATGAAGAACGGTTTTTCCTTATGCTCTTTGGCGTGCTCGTTGACGTAGCGGACGGCGTGATCGTTGAACGCATCCGTGAGATAGAAATCCTTGGCAGGATACTCGGGGTCGTTCTTCGGATCGATACGGGTATTGTCGCGCGTGACGTGGACCGGGGAGAAGAAATTGGCGGCACCGGGGAGGATGCCGTAGTAGCGATCGAAGCCGCGCTGGAGCGGCCAGTTATTGATCGGCACCTCCGTCTCGGCGCCGCGCGTCTCGGGCTTGCCGATATTTTTCGTAACGTGCCACTTGCCGATCGCATACGTGCGGTAGCCGCCGCCGCGCAGGGCCTCGGCGATGGTGACCGCATCCTGGCGGAGGTCGCCGGCGTACCACTCGTTGATCATGGCGTTGGCGCTGTAGGGCGCCATGTCCGTCATGTAGCCGATGCCTGACTGGTGCGGGTAGAGGCCGGTGAGGAGCGAGCCGCGCGTGGGGCAGCAGCGCGCGGTATTGTAGAACTGCGTGAAGCGCAGGCCGCCCGCCGCGAGCGAGTCGAGGTGAGGGGTGGCGATCTCGCCGCCGAAGCTACCGAGATCGGAGTAGCCGATGTCGTCGCTGAGGATGACGATGATGTTGGGCTTGCTCGACGCGGCGAAGGCGGCGGTGGCGAGGGCGAGGAAAAGGGAGACGGAAAGGGAGAGACGTTTCAGCTTCATGGCGGAGGGGGCTTACGAAGGCTTTTTGAACTGAACAGCAAGCAACGAAGGGAACGAAGAGCGTCAATGACCACTCAACCTCGAGGGCGATGCGGCCGATCTTTTTATCCATAGATAACACAGATGGGCACGGATACTCCGGCATCTGTAATCATCTGTGGCTAAATAAGGATCATCCTCGCAGGTCAGAGCCGACAACTCAGGGCTCTTTGTTCGTTACCTTCTGTGCAATGTCTTTTGATCGGTAGTCAGTCTTACTTCTTTTTCTTGGCGGCCTTGGCGGGGGGCTCGGCGCGCTTGGGGTCGGAGAGGAGGCGGGGCTCGCTGAAGTCCTTGCCCTCGTCTTTGCTGGCTTTCATCCAGGCGTCGATCTCGCCCCGCATGCTCTTGAGGCGGTCGGCGTGCTTGGGATCGGCGGCGAGATTCTTCAGCTCGTTGGGATCGGTGGAGAGGTCGTAGAGCTCGTCGGCCGGGCGCTCGTGATAGCGTTTCACGACGGCGGCGGCGGCGGGATCCGTCTTGGCCTTTTCCTGCCAGGTGCCGAAGTATGCGGGGCCGTCATTGGCCTGCGCGAGATCGACGTGCGTCGTGAAGTAATACTCGGGGCGCAGATTGCGGATGTACTTCCAGTTGCCGATGCGGACGGCGCGGGAGGGATAGACATTGAAACGGCCATCGCCGCTGTGCGTCGTGAAGATCTTGTCGCGGTGCTCGGTCTTGGCCCCGAGGAGGACGGGGGCGAAGGAGCGTCCGTCGATATCGACCACGGGCTTGCCACCGCCGACCTCGACGAGCGTCGGGAGGATATCGATCCAGCTCACGACGGCATCGGTGCGCGTGCCCGGGGCGATCTTGCCGGGCCAGGAAACGATGAGCGGCGTACGCACACCGGCCTCGTAGAGCGTCCACTTGCCAAAGGGCCACTGCGCGCCGTGATCGGCGGTAGTGAGGAAAAAGGTGTCCTGCCCGAGCACGTCGCGGGCGGTATCGTAGACCTCGCCGAGCTCCTTATCCATGCGGCTGACGGCGGCGTAATACTTCGCGCGCATCTCGTGGGTCTTGGGCGTGTCGACGTGGGTCGGCGGGATCTTCACCTGCGCGGGATCGTAGCCCTCGGTGGAATCTGGCCACGGGACGTGCGGCCAGTTGCTCCCGTAGAAGATACACAGCGGCTTGTCGCTCTTGCGGGCCTTGAGCCAGGCGATGCCATTGGGGATGGCGATGTGTTCGTGAAACTTGTCGTGCGCGTAGTGATCGAAGCCGTAATCGCCCGTGTGCTGGTAGTGAGAGACCTTGCCAAAGGCCACGACCTCGTAGCCCAGCGCCTGCAGGTAGCTGGGGAGTTTCTTGATGTAGCCGTGCGGCTTGGAGTGATTGGGCTCGGCGCCGTTGCGCGCGGGCATGAGGCCCGTGAGCAGCGCGGCGCGGCTCGGGGCGCAGCTCGGAGAGGCGACGAAGGCGCGGTCAAACGTCATGCCGGCCTTGGCGAGCCGCTGCATGTTGGGCGTCTTGAGATCGGTGGAGCCGTAGACGGTGGAGTCGAGCTGACTGTGATCGTCGGTAAGGAAGACGACGATATTGGGGCGCTTGGCGGCGGCGGCCCACAGGGAGGCGGTCGCGGCGAGCGCGCCGACGACGGCGAAACGGAGGAAGCGGGTGAGCATGGCGGGGCGTCGGTTTGAGAGATTACTTTTTCTTGGGCCAGGTGGGGCGCCAGCCCATCACGAGCTGTTTCAGCTCGGCGACGAGTTCGGGGTTTTCGGCGGCGAGGTTTTTCTTTT
>CAYZPV010000097.1:0-11922 GCA_964480585.1 uncultured Opitutus sp.
CGGCGGCAATATCGCGTGCAACGCCGGCGGCATGCACGGCGGCAAGTACGGCGTCACCCGCGATTTCGTCGTCGCGCTCCGCGGCTTCCTGCCCACCGGCGAGTTCGTCCAGTGGGGCACGGCCACCAAGAAGTTTTCCGCTGGCTTCAATATCCGCGATCTCTGGATCGGCGGCGAGGGTATGCTCGGCGTCGTCTCCGGCGCCGTCCTCAAGCTCGTGCCCAAGCCCGCCGAGCGCTGGACGCTGCTCACCTCGTTCAAGGATGAGACGGCCGCCCTCCGCGCTGCCCTCGCGCTCTTCCGCACGCGCGTGCAGCCCGCCATCTGCGAGTTTCTCGATCGCGAGAGCGTGCTCTGCGCCGAGCGCGCCACCGGCAAGACCGTCTTCCCCGGCCAGGCTGGCCGCCCCGTGCTCCTGCTGGAGCTCGCGGGCTCCGTCGCCGAGGTCAATGAGCACCGCGCCACCGTGCTCGCCTGGGCCGAGGCCCACGCCGTCGGCCACCGCGCCGCCCAGTCGCGCGAGGAGGCCGAGGAGCTGTGGGCCGTCCGCCGCAAGTGCTCCGGCGCGATGTTCGAGCTCGGCGACGCCAAGTTAAACGAGGACATCGTCGTCCCCATGAGGAACTACGTGAAGTTCGCCCAGTTCCTCGCGAAACTGAAGCGCTCCTCCGGCCTCCACATTCCCACCTTCGGCCACCTCGCCGATGGCAATCTCCATGTGAACATCATGTATCACAAGGCCGACCCCAAGGAGTGCCGCGTCGCCGAAAAGACCGTGCAGACCCTCATGGAGACCGTCGTCGCCCTCGGCGGCGCGATCTCCGGCGAGCACGGCATCGGCCTCGCCAAGACGCCTTTCCTCCGCATCCAGCACTCCGCCGCGCAAGTCCGCGCCATGCAGGCTGTGAAGCACGCCCTCGACCCCCGGGGCATCCTCAATCCCGGCAAGATGTTCACCGTCTTCGAGGTCTGGCGTCACAAGCGCCTCGATGTAAAGCTCCCGTGGGATCATAAATAAACAAGGCCGGGTCTCCGATCCGCCCTCTCGCAGCTAGGTAGGCGGGTGACGCTCCCTTCCCCTCCACCGCCGCGAGCCGCGAGGTAAGCAACCGAAGCTGCGCGGATAAAGGCACTGCGCCATTCGCGGGGCCCTATGCTTCCCGTCGGCGGTCTAAAGCCGTCCCGCACCGATCACCTGACAATTCCCTGACAATCGCCTGACCCCGCGCTGACAACCCGCGGGCCGTTTCGTGGTTTACTGCCGGAGTCAAAACCAACGACTCCACCATGAAACTCTCGCGTCTCCTCCTTTCCGCCGTCGCCCTCCTGGGCGCGTTTCTCCCTCCCTCCGCCTCGGCCAAATCCCCCGATCTCGGCGCCATCGACGCCGTTACTGTCCGGCTCGATGTCGATCGTACCGTGCTCCCCGCCGATACCACGGATAAAGCCATTGTGAAAATCTCGCTCGAGGGTGTGCGCCCCTACCGCTCCGGCAAGCGCCCTCCGGTCAATCTCGCCCTCGTGATTGATCGCTCCGGCTCCATGTCGGGCGACAAGATCGTCAAGGCCCGCGAGGCCGCCATCGAGGCCGTCGAGCGCCTGTCGCCCGATGATATCGTCTCACTCGTCGTGTACGATAATCATGTGGATACGCTCGTCGCCGCGCAACGCGTCGGCAGCGGTGCGCACCTCATCCATGCCATCCGCCGCATCGAGCCGCGCGGCGGCACCGCCCTCTACGACGGCGTCGTGCGCGGCGCGAAGGAGGTGCGTAAAAACCTCGAAGATCGCAGCTTCGTCAATCGCGTCATCCTCCTCTCCGACGGCTTGGCCAATCACGGCCCCAGCACGCCGGAGGAGCTCGGCCGCCTCGGCTCCACACTCCTGCGCGATGGCATCTCGGTGACGACCATCGGCCTCGGCCTCGGCTTCAACGAAGACCTCATGACCCGCCTCGCCCAGCGTAGCGATGGCAATACCTACTTCGTGGAGCATGGGAGCGACCTCTCCCGCATCTTCGCCGCCGAGCTCGGCGATGTGATGAATGTCGTCGCCCGCCGCGTCGTCGTCGAGGTCGAGTTCCCCGCCGGCGTGCGCCCGCTGCACTTCGTCGGCCGCGAGGGCACGATCAAGGGCCAGCGCGCCGAGCTCACGCTCCATCAGATCTACGGAGGCCAGGAAAAGTTTGCCCTGATCGAGGTCGAAGTCGCCCCCAATAAGTCCGACCGCCAGATCGAGCTCGCTCGCGCCCAGGTCAACTACGAGGACACCCTCCGCCAACGCGAAGCCACGGCCACGGTCAAGCGCACCGTGCAGTTTAGCGCGTCTCAGCCCAAGGTGATCGCCTCCGCCAATCACCGGCTCCAGGCCGACTACGCCGCCAACGTGCTCGCCGTCGCCAAGGATCAGGCCATCGATCTCGTTGATGCCGACCGCCGCGACGAGGCCGCCAAGTTGCTCAATGAGCGCGCCGCCAGTCTCAGTGCGACCGCCGCGGCTTATGACAACAAGATCATGTTGTCCGTCGCCGCGCCTGCCGCCCGTGCCGCCTCCAAGATCGAGGCCGAGGGCATCAGCAACCAGGAGCGCAAGCTCTTCCGCGCCGAAAACATGCAGGTGCGTCAGCAGCAGGAGTCGGCCGGCAGCTCCACCGCCGGCGCGGGCAAGTGAGCGCGCTCGCGGCTTCCCAAGCTCGCTCAAATTGCCAAGTGTCACCCCGTGTCGCCTGTGTCCCGCCGCATTTTTCTGTATTGGATGTTGCTCCTGGTGCCGACGCTCGTGGTGGGCGCGGGAGCCATCCTGCTGCTCCGGCGGGAGCAGGCGCGCATCGAGGAGCAGAGCGCTCGCGCCTCCGATACCCTGCGCTCGGCGGCCGAGGCGCGGGCAAGGTTGCTGGTGGAAAATGCCGAGCTTCTCGCCGGCGATGTGCAGGCGCTCTTGCTCGATACCCTCGCGCAGCAGCCCTCCAGCGATCTCGATGTCTTCCTCGCAGACTGGTCGCGCACCAATCCGCTGGTGCGTTCGGCCTTTCGGGCAAGGTCGAGTGGGGAAGTGCTGTGGCCTGGGCTCGATGCTCAGGAGCCCAAGGCCAGGGATTTTCTTCGGCGCTTCGGTGGGGTATTGCGTTCCGCTCCTCCTTGGCGGGCAGAAAAGAAGGCGTCGGCGCTGAGCCAGAGTTCCCCGCCGGAAGGTTCACTCGTGCCACCTCAGTCTTACGCCCTGCGCCAGGAGGCGGAGAATAATGTGCGGCAGGTCCAGTCCACACGGCAGAATGTGCAGCAGATGCTGCGCAGCAGTGCCGAAGCGTCGAATAGCGCGGTCTTCCTCAATCAGAGCCCCTCGTCCGCCGGCCTCGCCGATGGCAGTGAAAAAGCTGCCGGTGCAAATAAGGCGAGCGCGATGCCCTCAGCCGTCGCACGCGCCGAGCCGCAGGCACCCAAGCTCACCGAGCGCCGCGAATGGTCTGCGCTTCAGATCGACGGTCTTACCTTTGTCTTGGGCTGGATCGAGCGGGGAGGGGAGGTGCGCGGAGTCGAGGTCGATACGTTTGCCCTCGTCGAGCGTCTGCGGGAGGCGATGCCCGCTGCTTCGGGCGAGGGTGAGTCCTACGAGCTGCAGGGGCCGGGCGGAGTGGGGCGCAAGGGCCAGTTTGGCCGTTCGGAGTCGGAGCCGCCTGCCTTGCGTGTCCCGTTGGCTACCGCCCTGTTGCCAGGCTGGAGTGTCGTCGTGCGCCTGCCGGCGTCTTATGAGACACGGGGCGGCTTCGCCGCCGCTGGGGTCGTCCTCGTCGCGCTGCTTGTGCTCGCGATCCTCGCCGGTGGCTCGCTCCTGCTCTGGCAGGCGCGCAGCAGCATGGAGGAGGCGGCGCAGAAGACCTCCTTCGTCGCCAATGTTTCCCACGAGTTCAAGACCCCGCTCACCACGATCCGCCTCTATTCCGAGTTGCTGGAGCAGGGCCGCGTGCGCAGCGAGGAGCAGGGCCGCGAGTACCTTCGCACCATCGGCCGCGAGACCCAGCGCCTCGCCCGCCTCGTCAACAACGCGCTCGACTTCAGCCGCCTTGAGCAGGGGAAAAAGAAGTACGTCCGCGAGTCCCTCGATCTTCGCGCCGAGCTCGGCCGCCTTTTCCAGACGCACGCCCCGCGTCTCGCCGAGGCCGGCCTCACGCTCAACTGGCAGCTCCCGCCCGAGCCGGTCTCCGCCGTCGTCGATCGCGATGCGCTCGAGCAGATCGTGCTCAATCTCCTCGACAATGCCTGCAAGTACGCCGCCGAGGGCGGGGAGGTCACCGTCGCCCTTGCTGCGCGCCCTGGCGGCGGCGCCCTCGTGCGCGTCGCCGATCGCGGGCCCGGCGTGCCTGCCGATCAGCGCGAGCGCATCTTCGAGAAATTTCACCGTGTCGACGAGAGGCTCACCGCGGAAAAGACCGGCACCGGCCTCGGCCTGAGCATCGCGCGCCAGCTCGCACGCGGCCTCGGCGGCGAGCTTCACTGCGAGGCCCGCGCGGGCGGCGGCGCGGAGTTCATCCTTACTCTGGCATGAAAGCGAAAATCCTGATCGCGGAAGACGATCCCAATATCCGTCTCGGGCTGATCGCCACGCTGGAGAGCGAGGGCTACGAGGTCACCGCCGCGAGCGATGGCGCGCAGGCTCTCAAGCTGTATCCGCAGATGCCCTACGACCTCGTCATGCTCGATGTGATGATGCCCAGGGTCAGCGGCTACGATGTCTGTCGCGAGCTCCGCGCCAAGGGCGTGCGCACCCCCGTCCTCTTCCTCACCGCCAAGGGTGAGGAGATCGACAAGGTCGTCGGCCTCAAGCTCGGCGCCGATGACTACGTCACCAAGCCCTTCGGTGTCCACGAGCTTCTCGCCCGCGTCGAAGCCCTCCTGCGCCGTAGCCGTGCCAGCGGAGCGCCAGCCCCCGCCGCGGACCTGCCCGCCACCTTCACCCTCGGCGCTGCGACCATCGATCGCAAAAAATTCACCGTCACCGTCGCCGGTTCCTCCACCGCGCTCACCGCCCGTGAGCTGAAACTCGCCGAAGTCTTCGCCGCTCATCCCGGTGAAGTCCTCACCCGCGACGCCCTTCTCAACACCGTCTGGGGTGTCGAGTACCTCGGCACCACCCGCACACTTGACCAGCACGTCGCCCAACTCCGCAAAAAGCTCGGCGCCTCCGAATCCACCCGCGACCCCATCGCCACCGTCCACGGCGTCGGCTACCGCTACGACGCCTCCTGAGTACCCCGCCCGGGCAACAAACCGTGAGGGGCGGGACAGGAGGTCACCCCGCACCTCCCGCATCAACCTCGCCCCTCGCGTCCCGGCGGCAGGCGCGCGGGTGAGTAAGTGCCAAGCTTCGGTGGGCGCGCCCCTTTCAACACTGCCCCTCGCACGGCGACATACCGCAACTCCTCTCCCGCCCGCGCCGCCCGCAGCAGCAAGCCCCCGCGGCTCATATCGCCTCGCCCGACAAATTCCGCCGGAAACAGCAGCCGGTCGCCAAACACCTCCAGCAGCACATCGCGGTATTTCCCTGTCGCGATCGACCCAAATAAAATCGCTTCGCCTCCCACGCCGATCTTGCGCGCCAGCGCCTTCGCATCGCGCCGCAGCGGCGTATGATAGCGAGGATCGTCCTCCCGGATGTCGACGGTCCCGAAGGTGGTCAGGTCGGCCGGCGTCAGCATCCGCTCTGGCGGCGCCAGCCCCGCGTTGGCCGTGATCACGCGGATCACGTCGCCATCACCCACTGCGGCAAACCGCCGCGCATACGCGATCTTCCCGCGGAAATAGAGCGAGCTCGCGTACGCAAATAGCTCCGCGATGGTCGCTCCCTCGCTCTGAAATCGCCGCGCGAGCTCAAACGAGGCGCGTGGATTCAGCAGGTGCTTGGCCCGTAAGCCATCGACCTTGGCAGGCGAGAGAAGGAAAAGTCGCGGCACGCGAGTTGGACCGATAATGGGCTCCCGGGTGCCTGCCGCCGGGCTTCGCTTTTACCACCCGTAGTTTGCGCGTTTCACTCGCAGCGGCTGATAGAGGTCGCTCGGCAGCTCCTGCAGGAATCGGCTCGGAGAGAGCAGCATCGCCGGCCCGCCCTTCGTATTTACCTTTGGGAAGCACAGGTACAGCTCATCGCGCGCGCGCGTCACCGCGACGTAGAACAACCGGCGCTCCTCCTCCACATCGTTGGCCTCGATGGCGCGGCGCAGCGGAAACATCCCGTCTGCGAGGCTGATCAGAAATACGGCCGCATACTCGAGGCCCTTGGCCTGGTGTACCGTCGTCAGGCGCAGCGCGTCGGCGTCGGGATCGGCCGAGCGGTCGCTCGTCTCGCTGTTGAGGAGCATGATCTGCGCGAGCAGCTCCTGCATGTCCTCGTACCGGCTCGCAAAGCCGATCATCGACTTCAGATCGTCGAGCCGCGAGGTGTAGTTGGCAAAGGCGCCCTTCAGGTAGTCGCCGTACCAGCCGTCGATGGCGATTTCGACCGCGTTGTGCGGCTTCATCGTACGCATCATTTCCTTCACCTGCTGGAGCGAGGCCACGAAGCGCGGCCATTCCTCCTTGGCATCCTTCGGCACGCGGGAGGCCACGTCGTCGGTGGCGAGCGCGTCGATGAAGTCCTGCTGCATCAGCTTCGCATGTTCCAGGGCGGCCGCATGGAGCTTTTGCGCGTTCTTCTCGCCGACCTTGGGGAGCAGGATCGAGATGCGGTACCACGCCGCGATATCGCTCGGGTTGTAGACGAAGCGCAGCAGCGCCACGAGATCGCGGATATGCGCCTGCTCGAAGAAGCGCACACCGCTCGTGATTTGGTACGGGATTTGAAGTCGTGCCAGTTCGAGCTGCACATCGAGCGCCTGGAAATGCGCGCGGTAGAGGATTGCGATATCGCTCAGCGAGCAGCCCTCGTCCAGCAGGCCGCGGATGCGCTGCACGATGAATTGCGCCTGCTCACGCCCATCCATTGCCTGCACGAGGTACGGCTTCTGCGAGTTGGCGCGATGCGGCCGCAGCTCTTTCTCGAAGGCCCGCCCCTTCGGTTGCGCCAGCAGCACGCCATTGGCGAGCGCGAGGATCTGCGGCGTGGAGCGATAGTTGGTCTCGATGCGATGGATCACCGTGCCGGGATGGCGGTCGGGGAAGGTCAGGATGTTCTCCACGTCGGCCCCGCGCCAGGTGTAGATGCACTGCGCGTCGTCGCCCACCGCCATCACGCGATGATGGGAGGCGATGAGGTCGACGATCTGCGACTGCAGCACGTTGGTGTCCTGGTACTCGTCGACGAGCACGTGGCGGAAGCGCTCCGCGAAATAGTTTCGCACCCGCTCCGATTTCTTCAGCAGGTCGAGCCAGTGCTCCAGCAGATCGTCGTAGTCGAGCGTGTTGGCTTCGCGTTTCTTCTCGGCGTACTTCCGTGCAAAGAGCGGCAGCCTGTCTTTGATGTCCCCATATTGCGGGAAAAAGCGCTCCACCGTCTGCTCCAGCGGCAGTTGCGTGTTGCGCGACATCGAGATCACCGAGTGCAGCGGCCCCGGGCGGGGGTGCGTCTTGTCCTTGAAAAAGGCCTTGTCGGCGCTTTCCACGGCGTCTCGCAGCAGATGCTCCGACTCCTCCGCATCGAGGATCGTGAAGGTCCGCGGCAGCCCGATCTCCTCGCCGTACATGCGCAATGAGCGATGCCCGATGCTGTGAAACGTGCCGCCCCAGAAGCGCGCCGCCTCCACGCCCGTGAGCTCGTGCACGCGGTGGAGCATCTCCTTCGCCGCCTTGTTGGTGAAGGTCAGGAGGAGAATCTCGCCCGGCCGCACCCCCTGCGACAGCAGGTACGCCACGCGGTAGGTGAGGGTGCGTGTCTTCCCCGAGCCCGCGCCCGCGAGTACCAGCAGCGGCCCCGGTTCCGCCGTGACGGCGTGATACTGCTCGTCATTGAGCGAGGCGCGAAAGTCGATCGGCGGTATGCCGTGCGGCGCGGAGGACGGGTCGAGGACAAAATCCATGAAAGACGTAAGGGATAAGCGCCGCAAAAAGCCGCAAGGGGCGCAAAGCAAAACGGCACCCGCCCCGCGAAAGCGCCTGCGCTCAAGACGCACCCCCGCCCCGGTGGTTGAACATAAACCGCGCGCGGGCGCTTCTTTCTAAGAAACTAGCTACTGGCGTGTCTGTCCTCATTGACTACCTTAATCGTATGAAGAAGACACTTTCTGTCGGGTTTCTCGCCACTGCCGCCGCCCTGCTCGGGCAGCCTGCGCTTACGGTGTACAACCAGGGTTTCGCCGTGGTGCGCGAGCGCGTGCCGCTCGACCTCAAGGCCGGTGAAAACGCCGTCACGTTCTCCGGTGCGACCGCGCTCCTCGAGCCCGACTCCGTCGTGCTCCGCGATCCTGCCGGCAAGGTGCAAGTCCGCATCCTCGAGCAAAGCTACCGCGCCGATGTCATGTCGCAGGGCGTGCTCCTCGCGCTCAATGAGGGCAAGACCATCGACTTCCTCGTCCGCGACCAAAACTCCAAGGAGTACACCGTCCCCGGCAAGATCGTCCGCAGCGGCCACAACCCCACGGGCGAGCCCATGACCCCCATCATCGAGGTCGACGGCAAGCTGCGCTTCTCGCTCCCCGGCGAGCCGCTCTTCCCTGCGCTTGCGGGTGATGGCATCCTCAAGCCCGCACTCAATTGGAAGCTCAATGCTCCCCAAGCCGCCAAGTTCGACGCCGAGCTCGGCTACATCACCAATGGCATGAGCTGGCAGGCCGCCTACAATCTCGTCGCTCCCGAGAAAGGCGACACCCTCGACATCGTCGGTTGGGTGACGGTTAACAACCAGAGCGGAAAACTCTTCGAAAACGCCTCGCTCAAGCTGATGGCGGGCGACGTCAATCGTATCCAGCCCCAAGCGCCGCGGGCCGCTCGCGGCCAGGTGATGATGATGGAGCTGTCTGGCAAGGCCGCTGATGTCACCGAAAAAGCCTTCGACGAATTTCACCTCTATACGCTCCCGCGCCCCGTCACGCTCCGCGAGCGCGAGACCAAGCAGGTCGAGTTCATGCGCGCCACCGGCGTCAAAGCTCCAGTCGTTTACGTGTACGACGGAGGCGCGATGTTCGGCAACTACTACGGCGGCCAGATGCGCGACCCCGGCTACGGCACGCAGAGCAACAAAAAGGTCTGGGTCATGCGCGAGTTTAAGAACAGTGAGGACAACAAGCTCGGCCTCCCGCTCCCCAAGGGCCGCATGCGCTTCTACCGTCAGGACAGTGCCGATGGCCGCATCGAATTTACCGGCGAAAACGAGCTCGATCACACCGCGAAAAACGAGCTCATCCGCGTGAAGACCGGCGACGCCTTCGATGTCGTCGGCGAGCGCATCCGCACCAACTTCAATAGCAGCAATCGCCAGGATTTCTCCGAGGAAGACTTCGAGATCAAGGTCCGCAACCGCAAGACCGAGCCCGTCACCGTCCGCATCGTCGAGCACCTCTACCGCTGGAACAACTGGTCGATCCTGCAAAAGTCCGACGAGTTCGTGAAGAAGGATGCGCAGACCATCGAGTTCAACGTCACGATCCCGCCCGATACCGAGAAGGTCGTCACCTACCGCGTCCGCTACGACTGGAAGTAAGCGCCGCGGGGCTGCGGCGCGTCGCTTCAGAGCAGCACGAGGTCGTTGCGATGCACCACTTCGAGGCGCTTGCGCGCAGGGTAGTGCGCGGCCACCTCGGGCCCCTGTTTGCCGGCCAGGCTGGCGACTTCCTCGCTGGCAAAGGCGACCTTGCCGCGGGCGAAGGGCTGTTTGTCCGGACCGGCGATATTCACGATCTCGCCGGCGGAAAACTGGCCCTTCACTCCTGTGACGCCCACCGCCAGCAGGCTGCGGCCCTGCTCGCGCAGCACCGGCACCGCGCACGAGTTTACGAAGACCGTGCCCGCCGGGCGTTGGTAGAAGGCCAGCCAGCGCTTCTTCGCTTCAAGCGGCAGGCCGCTCGGGACGAAAAAGGTGCCCGGGCCGTCTCCCGCGAGCAGGCGCTGCACGATGTCCGGCTCGGCGCCACTGGCGATGAAGACACCGCAGCCCGACTTGGTGGCGAGCCGGGCGGCCGAGATTTTTGAGATCATGCCGCCGGTGGCGGTCTCGCTGGTCGTGCCGCCGGCCATGGCTTCGATCTCACCGGTGATGCGCTCGACGACGGGCACGATCTTGCCCGTGCCCTTCATGTCGATGAGGCCGGGCGCGGTGGAGAGGATGATGAGCAGATTGGCCTGCACGAGGCCGGCGACCATTGCGCCGAGGGTGTCGTTGTCGCCGAATTTGAGCAGCGCGTTGATCTCCGCCGCGCTCACCGTGTCGTTCTCGTTGATGATCGGGATCGTCCCGTAGTCGACGAGCTGCTGGAGGGTGGCCTTCACGCTCAGGTAGCGGCTGCGCTCGCGCAGATCCTCGCGGGTGAGCAGCACCTGGGCTACCGTGAGCCCGTGCGGGTTGAAGCCCGTCTGCCAAGTCTCCATCAGCAGGCTCTGGCCGACGGCGGCGCAGGCCTGCTTCTTGGTGACTTCCTTCGGCTTCTTGGCCAGGCCGAGGCGGCCCATCCCGAGGCCCACGGCCCCGGAGCTCACGACGATGACCTCGCTGCCCGCGGCCTTGAGCCGGGCAAACTGCTCGCACAGGCTGGCGATGCGGGCGGTATCCAGTTGGCCGATACCGGTGGTGAGCACGCCGGTGCCGAGCTTGATGACGATGCGCCGGGGCAGCGCTTGGGCGGAAGTGGATTTGGTCACGTACGAGCGGGCAGGAGGCGCGAAGCGACGACGATCTTGCCGACCGCCATCGCCTGCCGCCTTATACGGTCAGCAGTTCCTTCTCCTTATGGGCGAGATGGGAATTGATGTCGGCGATGGATTTGTCGGTCGCCGTCTGGATGTCCTTCTCGAGGCGCTTCATTTCATCCTCGGGCAGCTTGGCTTTCTTGCCCGCCTCGATGCTGTCGCGGCGCACGTTACGGACGTGCACGCGACCCTGCTCGGCGAGCTGCTGGGCGGTCTTTACGAATTGCTGGCGGCGCTCGCGGCTCATCTCGGGCAGCGGGATGCGCACGATCTTCCCGTCCGGCACGGGGTTGAAGCCGAGGTTGGCGGCCTGGATGCCGGAGATGATCGCCTTGATGAGGCTCACATCCCAGGGCTGGATCTGGATGAGGCGTGGGTCGGGCGTGGAGATGGCGGCGTTTTGCTTGAGCGGCGTCATCGAGCCGTAGGCCTCGATCATGACGTTTTCCACCATTACGGGGCTGGCCTTGCCGGTATGGATGGCGCTGAACTCGTGGAGCGTGTGGTCCACGGCTTTTTTCATGCGGGCCTGGGCATCGGTGAGAATCGGGTGGCTCATGGGAGTGGGAATGATGGTGAGGGGGGAGGCTTTTGGGTCAGTTGTGGACCAGGGTGCCGATCTTTTCGCCGACGATGGCCTTCTTGATGGCGTGCTCGTCGTTAAGGTCGAAAACGAGGATCGGCACGTTGTTATCCATACAGAGGGAGAAGGCGGTGGAGTCCATCACGTTGAGACGCTGCTTGAGGGCGTCGATGTAGGTGATGCTGTCGTACCTCACGGCGTCGGCGTGCTTCTTGGGGTCCTTGTCGTAGATGCCGTCGACCTTGGTCGCCTTCATGATGATGTCGGCGTGCATCTCGCTGGCGCGGAGCGCTGCCGTGGTATCGGTGGAGAAGTAAGGGTTGCCCGTGCCGGCGGCAAAGATCACCACGCGGCCTTTTTCGAGGTGGCGCACAGCGCGGCGGAGGATGAAGGGCTCGGCGATCTGATTCATCGGGATCGCGGACTGCACGCGGGTATTCACGCCCTGCTTCTCGAGGCAGTCCATCAGCGCGAGGCTGTTGATCACGGTGGCGAGCATGCCCATGTAGTCGC
>CAYZPV010000098.1:0-11918 GCA_964480585.1 uncultured Opitutus sp.
CTGCTGCACGATGCCGTAGACGGTGGAGAGGCCGAGGCCGGTGCCCTGGCCGACCGGCTTGGTGGTGAAGAAGGGATCGAAGATGCGGGGCAGGAGGGCGGGCTCGATGCCGCAGCCATCGTCCTCGACGGTGAGGCAGACGAAGCGGCCGGGGCGCGCGCCGGGAGCGCGGCGGGGCGCATCGGCGGGGATGGTGACGGCGCGGGTGGCGATGCGGATGCGGCCGACGGAGCGGGGGAGCGCGTCGCGGGCATTGACGACGAGGTTCATGAGCACCTGGCCGAGGTTGGCCTCGTCGGCCTCGATGGGGGGCAGGCCGGGCTCGCTCGCGAGGTGGAGCTCCACGGTGGCGGGGAGGACGCAGCGGAGCATCTCGCGAAAGCCCTCGATGCAGGCGGCGAGATCGAGGCGGCGGGGCTGGGCGATCTGCTTGCGGCTGAAGAGGAGGAGCTGGCGGGTGAGGCGGGAGGCGCGCTGCGCCGCGAGCTCCACCTGGCGGAGCCCCTGCTGGTGCTCCGGGGGCAGGCTGCTCTCGGCGAGGGCGAGCCCGGTGAAGTTCTGGATGACGGTGAGGACGTTGTTGAAATCGTGCGCGATGCCCGCGGCGAGCTGGCCCACGGCATCCATCTTCTGCGAATGGCGGAGCTGGCGCTCGAGCTCGATGCGCTCCGTGATATCCTGCACGCTGCTGAGGAGGGCGGGCGTATCCTCTATCTCGATACGATCGACGGAAAGGAGCACCTCGCGGATGCCGCCGCCGGCGGCGCGGAGGGAGCCGCGGACGCCGCGGAGCGGCTGGTTTTCCGCCAGCGAGCGGCGGGCGCGCTCCCACAGATCCTCCCCGGCCCAGAGGCCGAGCTGCGCCGGCGTGCGATCGACGACCTCCTCCGCCGGGCGGCCGACGAGCTGGAGAAAGGCGGGATTGGCATCGAGGTAGCGGCCATCGGCGAGGCACTGGAGCGTGACGGCCACGGGATTGCCGCGGAAGGCCTGGCGGAAGCGCTGCTCGGAGCGGCGGAGCTCCTCCGTGCGGCGGTGCACGGCCTCATCGAGCGAGGCGAGTTGGAGGCGATCGCGGCAGGCCACGCGCCACTTGGTGGCCAGGGCGTGCGCGAGCTGGAGGGCCTCGATGTTGTCGAAGGGTTTCTTGAGCACCACCCAGTTGTCGCCGGCGCCGAGGCGGGAGACCGTCTCCTCCCACGTGTAGTCGGAGTGCGCCGTGCAGATGACGACCTGGAGGTGGGGATCGGCCTGCCAGAGGCGCAGGATGGTCTCGACGCCATCCCAGCCGGGGGGCATGCGCATATCGACAAAGGCGACGGCAAAGGGGCGGCCCTCGCGGCAGGCGGCCTCGAGGAGCGCGAGCCCCTCGGCGCCCTGGAAGGCGCAGGCGACCTCGAAGGCCGGGGCGGCGGGGCGGGCGGGGGCCGCGCCGAAGAGGGCGGCCTCGTGGGCGATCTCCTCCTCCGGCGGGGTGGCGAGGATCTTGCGCAGATCCTCGTGGATGGCGGCCTGATCGTCGACGACGAGGATGCGCGGCGGAGTCTCGGGGGGGGCTGAGGGAGGCAGGGCCATGTCGGGGGGAGGGGGCGGGCGGGCTAGTTGGCCTCCGCCGCGCGGTGCGTGGGGAGGGCGAGGACGAAGCGCGCGCCGCAGCCCACGCCGTCGCTGAAGGCCTCGAGGGAGCCTCCGAGCTCGCGGGCGGCGATGGCGCCGCTGTGGAGGCCAAAGCCGTGGCCGGTGCGCTTGGTGGTAAAGCCGTGGGCGAAGATGCGGGTGAGATTTTCCCCGGCGATGCCCACGCCGTTGTCGATCACCTCGATCTGGGCGCGGCCTTCGCGCTCGGTGATGCGCACGCGCACCTTCTTGTCGGGGCGGCGGGATTCGGAGCAGGCGTACTTGGCGTTGCTCATGAGGTTGACGAGGATCTGGAGCACCTTGTGCTTCTCGGTGGTGACGAGGGGCCGCGCGGCGAAGTCCTTCTCGAGGGCGACGGCGTGCCGGGCGAGGGCGGCGGCATTCATGCGGATGGCATCCTCCACGAGCTCCTCGAGCGGGAGCGTCTCGGCGACGCCGGAGACCTTGGCGTAGTCCTGCTGCATGGCGACGATCTCCTTGATGTGCTCGATATTCTTGCGGAGCGACGACAGTTCGCGGAGGGCATCGGCCTGCTCGCGGCCGAGCTGGGCGGCGAGGGAGGCGAGAAAGCCGGGGATCTGCGCGGCGCGGGGATCGGTGGCGAAAAACTCAGGGAGGCGGGCCTCGTTTTCCTGGAAAAGGCCGGAGAGCTTGGCGACGCGGTCGATCTTGGAGCGGCGGGAGAGCTCAAGGAGCAGCGTGGCGGAGACATTCACGCTGTTGAGGACGTTGCCGACATTGTGGAGCACTCCGGTGGCGACCTCGGCCATGCCGGCCTGGCGGGAGATCTCGAGGAGCTGCTTGTGGGTGGCGGCGAGAGCGGCCTCGGCCTGCTTGCGCGGAGTGATGTCGACGAGGGTGGTGAGCGCCTGGCGCTCGCCGGTGGCGGGGTCGGTGAAGCTGCGGCTCTCGAGCACCGTCCAGACCTCGCGGCCATCGGGATGGAGGTAGCGGCGCTCGGTGGAGTAGGCGGGGAGCTCGCCGCGGGCAAAGCGGGCTGCGAGCTCGGCCTCGGCGGGCGGGGCCGAGTCGGCGGCGGCCTCGCCGGCGATGCGCCGGTGCGCCTCGTTGACGATGGGCTGCTCTCCCGCGCCGGGAGCCTGGTAGCAGATGCCCACGGGCACGGCCTCAAAGATGAACTTGAAGCGCGCGCGCTCGCGGAGGATCTCGGCCTCGGCGCGCAGGCGGGCCGTGACATCGCGGTAGCTCACGACGACGCCGGCCTCGCGGCCCTCGATGAGCTGGAGATGGGTGAAGCGCTCGAAGACCTGGCCGTTGGCGAGCTCCACGATGTGGAAGGATGACTCCAGGGAGCCGCGATTGGTCTCGCGCACGATCCGGAGAAACGCCTCGGGGTCGCGCGTCTGCCGGGCGATCTCCTGGAAGATCTCCGCGGCCGAGCCGCGCGCCGCGAGCTCCTCGGAGAGGCGCCACATCGCGCGGAAGCGGGCATTGGAGCACATGAGGGCGCCGGACTTGTCGAGGGCCACGATGCCATCGGTGGCCGAGTCGAGCGTGGCATTGAGCAGCGCGACGGAGGCGGCGAGTGCGCGCGTGCGCTCGGCGACGCGCTGCTCGAGCTGGCCCTGCGCGGCGTGGAGCGCGGCGTCGCGCGCCTGGATCTGCGCGAGCATGGCATTGAAGCCGTCGATCAGGCGGCCCACCTCGTCGTCGCCGAGCTTGGTGGCGCGCGCGGAGTAGTCGCCCTCGGCGGCGACGCGGGCGGTGACGGCCTCCAGTTCCAAGATGGGCCGGGAGACGAGGCTCTGGATCCGGGAGACCACGAGGTAGGCGAGGAGGCCGCCCCCCGCGAGCACGAGGGCGTACACGCCGAGGGAGCGGAGGAGCTGGTCTTGCAGCGCGTGCAGATCGGAGCGGAGGAGGACGGTGCCGCTGAATTCTCCGGCGTGCTCCATGCGGGCGACGAGCTCGAGGCGCCCGGAGGAAAACTCCACGCGGGGAGCAGGCGCGGCGGCGGGGAAGAGGGGTGCCTCACCTTCCCGCCGGTACAGGGCGAAGAGCGTGCCATCAGGCAGGTACAGGGCGCCGGCGTCGATATTGGGCTGCGCGGCGAGGCTCTCCAGCGTCTGGCCGGCGGAGACGGGATCGCGAAAAGCGAGCGCCGAGGCGGTATTGTGCCCCAGGATGCGGGCCGTCGTGGTGAGATCGCTCACCAAGCCGGCGCGGATGGCGCGCTGATCGAGCACGGCGAGCACCGCGCACGCGACGGTGAGGGCGAGGCCGGCGCTGGCCATGGCGACGACGACGAGCTTGCGCTGGAGCGGGAGATCGCGGAAGCGGCGGCTCATGGGAGCGTGGCGGGGCCCTGCTCGATGCGGCTGGCGAGCTTCTGGAGCTGCGCGCTCACGCGGAGCTGCGCGGCCTGGGCGGCGGCCAGGTTGATGACGAAACGGACTTTGTCCTCCTGCATGACAAACGTGATCGCGCCGCCCGCGGCAGCAAAGCCCGCCGACTCGCCCACCGTGAGCACGCCCGCGGCGTGGAGCGCGGCGAGGGCGGGCGCGTAGCGGGCCTCCTCCGCGGCGGGGATAAAGACAAGGTGCGCCTCGCGCGCGGCTGCCTCGGGCGTATCGAGGCGCCGGAAGTGCACGGGCCGGCCATTTACCCGGCGATCGCGGGCGAGCTCGCGCACGGCATCGGCAAAGGGATTTTTCCCGAGCACGGCGATGATGAGGGGCGACTCGGGCCGCGCAAAACGCCGCGGCGGCCAGTCCACAAACTTGGTGAAATTGTAGAGAAACGCGGCCTTGAGCTGGTGCTCCTGCGCCGGCCCGGCCGACTCCGCCGCGTGGCCCGCGCCCGCGCCGGCGAGCGCGAGGAGGAGCAGCGCCGGCAGGCGCAGCCAGCCGCGCCAGCGGCGGGGGAGGGGAGCGGCGGAGAGGGAGGCCGGCCGCATGGCTAGAAGCGGTAGACCGCCTTGAGGCGCAGGTGCCGCCCCTCCTGCGGGAGAGTATCCTGGAGGTGCTCGGCTGCGCCGGGAAAGGCGCGGCGAGTGCCGAAGAGATTGTAGATGCTGAGCGAGAGATCGAGGCGATCGAGTGCCTTGGGGACGGTCAGCGTGAGATTGCCGATGACGAAGGACTCCGCCGAGCCTCCGGCGAGCGTCGCCACCGCGCTCTGGTACTGCGCCTCGAATGCCGCCGTGAGGCGGCGGAGCAGGCGGGGCGAGCGGAGATTTACCTTGGCGAGATCGCGCGGGGAGCCCGTGAGCGTGCGGCCCTGGGCATCCTCGGTGCGCTGCCAGGCGTAGCTCGCGCGCACGCTCCAGCCCGAGTCGAAGCGGCCATCCACCTCGAGCTCCACGCCGCAGGCGCGCGCCGAGGCGCTGTTGGTGAAGTAGAGCTCCTCATTGGCATCGATGGCCTGCTCGATCAGGTCGGCCAGGCGGTATCGGTAGGCCGACATGCTGGCGCGAAAACCGCTCCGGAAGTAATGCTCCAGCACGAGCTCGCCCATGCGGATCGTCTCGGGCCGGAGCGTGGCGGGCGTGAGCGGGTAGTAGTGCCGCTCGTAGACATTGGGCGCGCGAAAGGCCTCGCCGTAGAGGGCCTTCACCACGGTCTGCGGGGACGCCTGCCAGATGAGCGCGCCGCGGGGATTGGTGGCGCCGCCAAAGGACTGCGCGTACTCATCGCGCCGCAGGCCGGCGCTGAGCGTGAGCGTCGGCGCGAGCGCGAAGTCGCCCTGCACGTACACGCCGTAGCGCGTGCCCGAGCGGTGATCGGCCACATTCTGGATGGCGGGCGAGGTGTCGTCGAAATTGAGCTGGTCCTGGTGGAGATCGTGCCGGTACTCGGCGCCGGCGACGAGGGTGTGGCGCTGGGCGAGGCGGTGGGTGGTCTCGGCCTCCAGCGTGGCCCACTGGCCGAGCGTCTCATCGCGGTTGAGGTACGCGACGGCGCCGGGCGCGGCGGCATCGGCGTAGGGGTAGTCGCCCCGGTAGGCGTAGGAGTCGTAGGCGCCGCGCAGGCGCAGGTCGGAGTCGGCGCCGAGCCGGCGGGTGTAGTGGAGATCCAGATACGCGCGATCGTCGCGCGTGCGCTCCCGCGCGGAGTTGAAGACGGTGCCGAAGGAGGCCGTGGGCACCGTCTTCACCCGGCGCGAGGCCAGCACGGTGGCGACGAGGTCGCCCAGCGTGGCGCGGGCGTAGAAATGGTAGGCCTGCTCGCCGTCGGCGCCGTCGGCGTGTCCGCCATGGGCCGCGCGGGGCTCCGTGCTGCGCGCGGGGTCAAACTCGGGATAGTAGATCGAGTCGCGCCCGTCGCTCTGGTACGCGCTGGCGGAGAGCAGGAGCTTGAGCCCGCCCTTGAGCTGCGTGCCAAAGTCGACCGCGCCGCGCCGGCTGCCGAAACTCCCGGTCTCGGCCGTCACGCGCGCGCCCTCGAGCTCCTTCTTCGTCACGACATTGACGATGCCGAAAAACGCGCTGCTGCCGTACACGGAGGAGCTGGGTCCGCGGATGACCTCGACGCGCTCGACGAGATCGAGGCTGAGGGTGTTTTCCCGGCCGATGAAGACGCCGTCGTACACGTTGTCGTTCACCCGATGCCCGTCGATGAGCACGAGGGAGCGGATATTGTAGTCTCCCGGCCGGAGAAAGCCGCGCATGCCGAGATAGGTGTAGTTGCCGTCGTTGGTCGTGTAGAGCCCGCGCACCGTGGCGAGCACGTCGGCGAGCGTGCGGTGGCCAAACGCCTCGATCTCCTCGCCGGTGACGACAGTGACGGTCGCGGGCACGCGCGTGACCTTCTGCTCGTACTTGGAGGCGCTCGACACCTTCTCCACGCGCACCTCCATCAGCTCCTCCAGCGAAAGATCGCGCAGCGAGCGCACACCTCCCTCGGCCGCGACGACACCCGACGGGATACCCGCCAAGGCGCTCGCGCAATAGAGCCATCCCATGCAATGTTTTCGTGTTGGCACCTCTCTCAATTAATCGGCCCACGTGGGAAAAGTTGAGCCCCAACACCCGCTGCACGCAGGTGGACACTACGCCCCGAAAAGCGCTCCCGATAACGTGGAAATGGCGCTCAAGATGCTCATTTGTAAGAGCATGTGTTATCGCCCTCCTCGCCCAGGGCGCGCGCCTGGTAGGGATAATCCTGACAAGACCCGTGAAAAAATCGCTCCCGTATCCCACGCGCATGGGAAAATGCGCGGCGCGTGGGATGCGGCGTGCGGACCACGCGGCCGAGGCGGTTGACCTCGGAGGCCGGGGGCCTTTGATGCGCGCACTATGCGATCGACCGGCGCGCCTGCCCTGCGATGCGGCGATGCGGCGTGCCTGCCGCACCTGCTCCCGCTTTTCCGCGCCTATCAGGCGCACTATCGCGCGCTCACCAGCGCCGGAGAGGAGCAGACCCGGGCCTTTCTCGCGCGGCTGTTGGCCGAGCGGGAGGGCGGCTTTGTCGTCGTGGCGGAGAGCGGCGGCCACCTCGTGGGATTTGCCACCGGGTATCTCACGGTGGCTGGCGTGCTGGCGGAGCGGTTGGTGCATCTCGGCGATCTGTACGTGACGCCGGAGCATCGGCGGCAGGGCATCGCGACGGCGCTCGTCCACGAGGTCGCGCGCCAGGCGGCGTCGCGCGGCATCCGCCTCGTGCGCTGGCTGTCGCTCGCGGCCAATACCGAGCTCAATGCCTGGTACGCCTCGCTGGGCGCGACGAGTGGAGATTTCAGGCTCTTCCTCCTCCCGGCCGAAAAATGGGCGAGTGCCGGCGCGCGGCCGCCGGGCGCGCCGGAGGCGCGAGCGCAGGATGGCGCAGGCGGCGGAGCGGGCGTGTGAGCGCCGGGTGAGTGGGGCGCTTTTTCCATCGCGCTCGGGCGGAGCGGGTGCACCGTCGCTCGTAAAGTTTCCTCATGCGCGCGAAGATCGAAAAATGGCTGCTGTGCCTCCTGCTGGCGGCCGGCTACCTGCAGAAGGCGCCAGGCCTCCTCGCGCAGGGCGGGGTGGGCGTGCTGCCGCTCGTGCTGGGCGGCGTGGTATACGCGGGCCTGATCGTGCTGCTCGCGCGGGAGCGGCGGGGCGCGGCGCTCTTTGTCGGAGTGCTGGCCGCCGTGTCGGTGGCGCTCCAGGGGCTCGGCTACCTCCTGGCGGCTCCAGCGGCGAGGCCCGCGGCGCTGGAATTTGGCGCGGGCCTGGGCATCGCGCTCGTGGGCGCGTGGCTGGGGCTCGATCTCTGGGCGCAGTGGCGCAGGGCGGCGCAGCAGTCTGCCGCCGGCTCTCCGCCCGTGCGGTGAGGGTGCGCGCGCGTCGCGCGCGGAGCGCGGCGAGATCACAAAGTCCCGGTACCCCCTTGTGGCGCGGGCCGCGGAGTGATACGCTGTAGGCCTTGGGGTTTCAAAGCAGGTCGCCGGCCCCGGTCGTGGTGATTGCCACGGCTGGGGCCGCATCCGCCGGCTCGGCCCCCGAGGTGTCTCTCTTCCTCCTTTGCCTGGGGGCGGGCTCGCACGCGCGGGCCCGCTCCGTACGCCGCCTCGCGGCGGCCGGGAAAGCACGGGGTCGCTCCCTGTCATCCCGCTCACGGCGGCTCCGCCCCCGCCCCCAGGCTCCCTTTGCCTCGCCCGCCCCGGCGCGCTCGCGCGCGCGGGGCAGGGGAGGCGCGCCGCTCCGGCCTGCCGCCGTGTCGTATCGTCGGTACGGATACGCGATGGTCGCGAGCGGCCCTTCAAGCGCCGTGAACTCAAGAAGGCGCTCCGAGCTTGCCCGGCTGTAAAGCTCGCTAAACCCCGGGCACTTGACTCCTCCTCCCGGCGGGCGGGCTGCCCGCGCCACAGAGGAGGAAGCGGCTCTACGTGGGCGGGTGCGGCGGCCCCTCCGCGGGCGGAGCGGCGCGCGTGGGTGCGCGTTTGGGAGGCGAGCGCGCGCGTGGAATGCACAAAGTCCCGGTACCCCCTTTCGCTGTCTCCGATTTCCTGATACAAAGGGGGCGTGGACCCATTTCTCATCAAGCAGCATGATACGGCTCCCTCGCTCGCGGCGGTGCTCTCCGAGGATGGAGAGCCGATCGCGATCCCGCCCGGCGCGGCGGTCGTGTTTGTCATGCGCCCGCGCTCGCGGGGCTGCCAGGCGGCGGCGCCGGCGCTCGAGCGCGCGGCGGTGGTGGTGAATGGCGGCGCGGGCGCGGTGCGCTACGACTGGGCCGTGGGCGATACCGCGGCGGCGGGCGTGTACGACGCCGAGTTCAAACTTTCGGTGGCGGGGATGATCACGACGTATCCCTCCGCCGGCTACATCCCTGTCACCGTCGTGAAAGACCTTTCCTAAACCACCACGCTCATGGCCTCCGGCAAATCCAACTACCTCGCGCAGAAGCTCCTCGATCACGAGTTTGGCCTCGCGGCCTACACGTTTCCCACGACCGTGCACCTCGCCCTCTACACTACGTCGCCCGGCGCGGGCGATGCGGGCGTGGAAGTCTCGGGCAGCAACTACGCGCGCGTGGCCGTGCCGATGGGCTCGGGCCAGTGGTCGCGCTCGGGCCAGACCGTGCAGAATACGCAGCAGCACCTCTTCCCCGTCTTTAGCGGCGGGGTGGCGACGGTCGTCGCGGTGGGCATCCGCGATGCGGCGAGTGGCGGAAATCTGCTGTGGTTTGCCGATCTCTCCGCGCCATACCAGAAGAGCTTTGCGGCCAATGACCAGGCGGTGTACCCGGCCGGCAGCATCCAGGTGACAGAGTCCTGAGGAAGCCGATGCGTCGCGAGGTCATAGTCACGACTCCCCGCCGCACGGTGGCCTGCCCGGTGGCCCTGCGCACGGTGGCTGCGGCCCGTAGTTACCGCTTTGCTGGTGCGCTCGCCGCCGGCGCGCACGCCGCGCGCGCGGCGGCAGTCGCGGCGTGGCTCAGGCGCCGGCGCGGCGCGGCGGAGAGCGGGGGCGGGCGCGCGGTGGTGGTGGCGGGGTGGCTTGTGCTGCGCTTCGGCCTCGCGCGCACGCAGGCGGGACGCGCAGTCGCTACGCTCGGCGTGGCTTGCCGCCGCGCCGGTCCGGGCGCGCTCTCCGCCGGCTGCGCCCGGGCGGCGGGCGGCGCGCTCGTGCGGCGGGTGCGGCAGCCCTCGCCGGCGGCCGCGAGCGCGGGCCGCACCGTGGGCGCGGCCCCGGCGCGCGGGTTGCGCGGGGCCTTTGCGGTGCTGGGTGGCCGCGGTGCGCGTGTGCGCTTTTCCGGCGGTGAGTTGATCGTGCACGATGCCGGCGGGGCCGCGATCGTGACGGCCGAGGGCCGGATGCTCCGGGAGACCAGTTTCTGGGCGCGGCGCGACATCGTCGACCACGCCGGCGCGGCGATTGCGGACCACCTCGGCGCCGCCTGCACCGAGGGCCATGAGTTTGCCCAGCGCCGCTGGCGGACCCTGCTCGGCGCTCCGGCCGCCGCCCGCGGCGTGGTGGTGGCAGCGGTGCGGCGGAGGGGCTTTGTGGCCGGCCTCGCGGCCGGCGGGCTGGCGAGCCTCGCGCTGCTAGCGCGGCGCAGGCTCGTCTCGGCGGCGGGCGCGCTGCGCGGCGTCCTGGCGTATCCACAGGCCCGTTACGCACTCGCCGCGAGTGTGGTGTGCGCGGCATTTCCCCCGGCGGGCTCATCCTCCGCGCTCTGGACGGATGCCGCCGGCGACGGCGTGACGGATGCCACCGGCGCAGCCGCCCACGCCGAGCTCACCTACACCTGGCGGCTCTTTCGCGCCGGGCGCCACCTCCTCGCCGTCGGCGACATCGCTATCACCGACGCGGCAGGAAACCCAATTTCCACCCTAGAATAACACTTATGGCACGCATCAAAGACTTTACCCTCACGACCACCCTCGCCGGCGACGACTACCTCCCGCTCGACGGCGCCACGAATGGCACCCGGGCGATCCTCGGCGGCAATCTCCGCGCCGCGCTCGGTATCGGCACGGGCAATACGCCCCTCTTTGCGGGGATGGCGCTGGGCGGCAATCTCACGCTCTCGACGCTCGGCGCCGGGCTGCTCCGCGCGGATGCCCCGAGCGGCACGGCCGCGGCCTATCGCCTCGCGCTCGCCGGGGTGGACGTGGCGCAATTCAGCGTCAGTGGCGGCAACGCGTTTTGGGATTATCCAGGGACCCTGAGCTTTCGCTCTGGCTTCGGCGGCGCGGTGCGCGCGACGCTCGATGCCTCGGGCAATCTCACGGTCAACGGCGTGGGCGGCCACACGTTTAACGGCGCCCTCCAAGTGACCGGAGCCGCCGTGCCCACCACCTCTTCCGGCGGCCTCACGCTCCGCTCCGGCATCGTCGCCAGTGTGCCCAGCAACGGCACGGATGCCTACATCGGCGTGCAAAACACCGGCGGCCCCGGCGTGGCCGCGGGCGACTTGCTCTACATCACGCGCACCAGCTCCGGCATCAACGCCGCACACCGCTTCTTCACCGAAACCTCCGGCACCCCGATCGAGCGCCTGTCGATCAGCAACTCAGGGACCTTGGTCGCCGGAAACCTCACCGTCAGCGGCACGGGAACGCATTCGTTGGCAGGAAGAGTAAATACCTCGATAAACACCCCGGGCAACGGCTTTATCTCCACGCTTAGAAATAGTGGCGGTAACGGTGTGCTGGAGTTGGTCGGGACATCTGCGGGCCCCGCAGAAAAGGCCGCGCAGTTGTTCGCTGATGGCAGCGGCAATTTCACGCTCTACACGAATGCCACTCCTGGCACGCTCGGCACTCCTGCGCTGACCGTTGGACCAGGTGGCAATATCTCCCTGCTCGGCGTCACCGCACTCAAAGGCACCACGACCAACGATAATGCGGCGGCGGGCAATGTCGGGGAGTTTTTGAACGCTACGGTAGGCAGTGGCGGCGCCGTCGGCCTGACGGCGGGAGTGTTGTTGAGTGTGACTAGCCTCTCTTTGACGCCGGGCGACTGGGATGTGCAGGGGGCGGCGGTGTTCACCCAGACCTCCGGTACCACCGCGACGGACTTCATCGTCGGCATCAGCAACTCAACGGGAGGGTGGGACGGCGGCGAGACGAGCTATGCTCGCACAGGCTTCCTCACGTCAAATGCCACGATCCTCACGGCTACGCTCCCCGCCGCTTCGCGTCGTATCAGTATCAGCACTACGACCTCCATCCACCTCCTGGTGCGTGGCACGTTCAGCGGGGGCACGCTGACGGTGTTTGGCAATATCAATGCCCGGCGTGTGCGCTGAGGTTTCCTCGAGTCCGCTGCACTGCCCGACCTCTTTCACTAGTGTCCTGTCCCGCAAGTAACCTTATTAAATAGTTGAGGTCTAGAGGAGGAT
>CAYZPV010000099.1:0-5346 GCA_964480585.1 uncultured Opitutus sp.
CCCCACCGATGCGCCGCGCCCTCCGCGAGCTCCTCGATACGCGCTGCCCCCGCGCCCTCGCCGCCCTCCCGGCCGGCGAGCTCCCGCCCGTGGCCATCGACTTCGAGACCTTTTACCGCACCCCTGCCCGCGCCAGGAAGCACCACCTCGCCCCCTGCGCCGTGGAAGACCTGGGCAACTGGGCCTACTGCCGCCACCCCGAGTGGAGCGCCTATCTCGTCGCCCTCTACTCTCCGGCCCATCCCGCCCTCGGCCTGCCCGAGCTCGCCTATGCCGGCCCGCCGGCCTCCGCCCCCTGGGCCGCCCTCGCCGGCCGCCCCTGGCTCTCGCACAACCGCAACTTCGACCGCCACGCCTACGAGCGCCTCGTGGAGCTCTCCCTCGTCCCCGCCATCCCGTATCCAGTCTGGCACGACACCGCCGACCTCGCCGTCTACTGCCACTGCCCGCGCGCCCTCGCCAAGGCCGCCTCCCTCCTCTTCGGCCTCACCCTCGACAAGCAGGCCCGCGCCGAGATGGATGGCCTCGCCTGGGCCACCCTCCCCGCCCCCGCGCAGGAGCGCCTCCTCCGCTACGCCCTGGAGGATGCCGCGCTCGCCCTCCTCCTCTGGCTCGAGCTTTCCCCGCGCTGGCCCGAGGCCGAGCGCCGCCTCTCCCTCCACACCGGCCAGCTCGAGTTTCGCGGCATCCCCATCGATCGCCCCCGCCTCGAGCGCCACCTCGCCTGGCTCGAGACCGCCCTCTGGCACACCCGCTCCCGCATCCCCTGGCTCGACGAGGAAGACTCCGCCACCGGCCGCCCCTACGCCCTCCGCTCCAAGAAGGCCCTCGACCGCGAGTGCCTCAAGTGCGGCGTGCCCCCGCCCGAGACCACCGACCAGAAGGCCAAGAGCTTTCTCGACTGGCTCGATCACCACGGCGCGCGCGTGCCCGCCATCTACGAGCTCGCCCGCTACCGCCGCATCGATCGCGCCCTCTCCATCCACCGCGCCCTCCTCGCCCGCCTCCGCCCCGATGGCCGCGCCGCCCTCGCCCTCAAGTACATGGGCGCGGAGAAGACCGGCCGCTGGTCCGGCGCGTCCAGCTTCAACCTCCAAAATCTCCCCAAGCAACCCCTCGCCTTTGCCCCCGCCACCTTTGCGTGGCTCGAGTGGGACTCCGCCCGCGCCGCCTACCTCGACGATGCCGGCGCCGCCTACCCGCCCGAGGCGTGCCACCTCGTCGATACCCGCGCCTGCCTCACCGCCTCGCCCGGCCGCAAGCTCATCATCCCCGATCTCTCCCAGATCGAGCCCCGCATCCTCCACTGGCTCACGCGCAACGAGCCCTTTCTCGCCCTCTGCCGGCGCGGCGCGTCTCCCTATGAGGCCCACGCCGTCGCCTCCATGGGCTACACGCCCAAGCCCGCCGCCTCACCCGCCGCCTCGCTCCCGCTCAAGAAGGACGACCCCGCCCTCTACGCCCTCGCCAAGGCCCGCCTCCTCGCCCTCGGCTACGGCGCGGGCTGGCAGAAATTCATCGAGATGGCCCGCGGCTACCTCGAGAGCGAGTCGCTCTTCCTCGCGCTCTTTGCCACCGCGCCCGCCCCGCGCGACACCGAGCGCTTCCTCGCGCACCTCGCCTGGTCGGCCCAGCGCGCCTCCAGCGGCCCCGCCCGCGAGGCCCTCGCCGCCTGGCCCGAGCTCGATGCCACCACCCGCCACACCTGGGTAAACTCCTGGCTCCAGGTCACCCACTTTCGCGCCACCCATCCCCTCATCGCCGCCCGCGCCGACCCCGCCCGCGGCGGCGTCGATGGCCTCTGGCACCGGCTCGACCGCGCCTTCCGCGCCGCCGCCTCCTCGCCCTCCGGCACCTACGAGCTCCGCCTCCCCAGCGGCCGCTCCCTCAAGTACTTTGCCGTCACCCCCCAGTGGGGCTGGTCCTCCCGCCCCGGCCACCCGCTCGCCCGCCCCCAGCGCACTTACGGCGGCCTCCTCGCGGAAAATCTCTGCCAGGCCATCGCCCGCGATGCCTTTGCCGCCGGCCTCCTCCAGCTCGAGGCCGCGGGGTACGAGATCCTCTTCCACGTCCACGACGAAGTCATCATCGACGCGCCCGCCGCCGCCGACCCCGCCCACTGTATCCAGCTCCTCACTACGATGCCCCCCCTGGGCCGCCACCCTCCCCCTCGCCTCCGAGGCCGAAGTCAGCCCCCACTACAAGAAGTGAATCCCCGCCTCCGCCCGCTCACCGCCGCGCCACACCGCGCCGCGGCAGCGTGGCCAGCGCGCGCTTCTCCACCCCATGCCACGACGCCACCGCACACAGGAGCGTCGCACCGGCCGAGACCGCCAGCAGCAGCCCCAGCGGCGCCGTCGGGAGCAGCAGCGCGGTCGCCTGCTGGAGGGGAAAGGCGTAGATGTAGATCCCGTACGAGTAGTCCCCGAGGCGGTTAAAAGCCAGCAGCGGCCCGCCCGGCAAGTACGCCAGGCACAGCACCAGGTAGACGACGCTGCACAGGTACCCCGCCCGGAAGAGGACGGGCGACACCAGCGCCAGCCCGCCCAGCACCCCCGCGAGACCCAGCGCCACCGCTGCGCTCAGCCTGATCCGAGCCCGAAAGACATAGCACGCCGCGCCGGTGAAAAAGAGGAAAACCAGCCGCGCCCCGCGGTGCAGCGGCAGCCACCCGCCCTGGGCCGCCAGCACCCAGGCCCCGGTGGCGAGCGCCACCCCCAGCACCCCGTAGGCAAACGCGCGCGGCGCCCGCGGCGCCAGCCCCCGCGCCGCCAGCCACAGCACCGCCAGCGCTATATACAGCCAGAGCTCGATCGGCAGCGTCCAGAGCGGCCCATTGAACGTGCTCGGATACACGCTCTGCGCAAAGACGCCCGGCAGCTCCTGGGCCACCCCGGCCACCAACGTGAGCCCCTGGAGCAGATAGCGCCAGGTCGCCCCGTCCCGCAGATAGGCCCCCACCGAAAGCTCCGTGAGCAGCGGCCCCGCCACCAAGACACTCAGCGGGATCAGCACCCACAAGGCCGGATAGATCCGCCGCACCCGCGCGCGAGCATACTCGGCCACGCTCCCCCGCTCCACGAGGCTCGCCGTCACCAAAAAGCCGCTGATCGCGAAAAAGACCTCCACCGCCGTCCTCCCCAGCGCCTCGCCCATCCCCGCCCGCAGCCCCAGCGCCTCGCTGCCCCCGGCATAGCCCACCCCATGCGCGACAAACACAGCGGAGGCCGCCAGCGCGCGCAGCAAGTTGAAATGGTTATCCCTGTTTTCTGCGCAAACGGCGAGATGCATCACCAGCTGGTTCCCAGTGGCTATGCACCCCACTCCAGCATGGCAAGCGCCGCTTCGTATAAAACCGGTCCTCCTCAGAACCCCCCTCGCCCACACGCAAACCGCCGGCACTTTCCCACAGATCGAGCGCCTCCGCCGCGAGCCTCCCCACTACGCCCTGCCCCGAATCCGACGGGCTGGGCCGAGCTCTAGCATGATCCGTTCGGCTGCGCCCTTTCTTGCACAGGGAGGTGATCACGGTTTTGTGTTTTCAATAAAATATCCATATCCACGTGTTTAGTTTAACCCATTAAAAGGTATTTTATTTCTCGATCGATGGTGAATTATTTCACTCACTCGGACCGCTCCATCGCTTAGACGATTCCCAGCAGTGCCTAGGCCAGCCGCCTCAGCCAGCGCAGCGGTCGGGCAAAGTGCTGCTGCCGCAGTGCGGCCCGCGGAGTTGATCGGGACCGCGGCGAAACCCTGAAAGGATCGGCCCTGAAGGCCATGTGGCCCAAGGAGCCTACCGGCCGGCGGCGACGGGGCCTGCATGGCCACCTCCCTTCATGGCCACTTCAGGTAGTCGCTGTGGTGGAAGGTCGCGGCGTACACTGCCGTCACTTCCACCGGCGCGCCGGCCTTGGTCGCTGGCGTGAAGCGCCAGCTCGGCATGGCGTGCGCCACGCCGGCGGCAAATTGCGGGTGCGAGGCCTCCAGCACCCGCGGATCCCGCACGCGGCCCTCCCGGGTGATGACGTACGAGAGCCTGGCCGTGCCGGTGAGGATATCGCGGTGCGCGAGCTGGATCGGCCACACGGGCGCGTTGCCTTTGAGAAAGATGGGGGCCACGTCGTACTCGCCTGCCAGCACCTCCACCGGGATGGCCGCCCGGCCCGCGATCGGCGTGCCGGAGAGGTGCGAGGCAGACTCGGTGGCGCAGCCCGCCACGAGCAGGCTCGAGCACACGATAAGGAGTGGGCGCAGCATCCCTCCACCCTACCGCCGCCCCCGCCTACCGCCGCAAGCGGAAAGAAACTCCCGCGCCCGCCCGCGCGACGCCCCTACCCTCCCGCCGCGCCGAGCCACCCCCGGCGCAGCGCGTGGCGCACGATCTCCACGCGCGAGCGCAGGCCGAGCTTGGCCATCGCCCGCGCCTTGTAGGTCTCCACGGTCTTCACGCTCAGGTCGTGCCTCGCCGCGATCTCCTTGTTGGAGTAGCCGAGCGCGATGCCGCGCAGCACCTCCACCTCGCGCTCGGTGAGCAGCTCGGCCGCCTCCCCGCGAAACTGGTGGCGCAGGATATCGCCCACCACGCTGCGGTGCACGTAGAGCTCGCCCGCCGCCACCGTGCGCACCGCGCTCACCAGGTCGGCGCCCGCCGCGCTCTTGGGCAGGTAGCCCGCGCCGCCGGCCGCCAGCACCTGCTGGATCGTGTGCGCATCCTCGATCGCCGTCACCGCGAGCACGCGGGTGGGCTGCCGGCTGGCCGCCACCCGGCGCGTCACCTCGATGCCATCGAGGCGGGGCATGCACACATCCACGAGCGCCAGGTCCGGCGCGAGCGCCGCGATCTTCGCCACCGCCTCCTCGCCATCGCCCGCCTCCCCGATCACCTCGATATCGCCCCCGGCCTCCAGGAGGCAGCGAAATCCCGCCCGTACGATCGCGTGGTCATCGGCCAGGAGCACCCGGCATCGCGGAGGAGTCGTTTCTTTCATGACCGTGAGAGAGTTGTCGCGCTTTAGCCAGCTGTGCCGCCCAAGGGACTGGGGCTCGCTCAAGCGCCCTCGCCCTCGGGCCTGCAAAAATCGCAAGTCGGCATCAAAGCTAGGTATGCCGCGTGCCCCTAGTTCACGCGCCCCGGCCCGCTGACGCAAGCCCCTTGCCCGCAAGTCCTCACCTATTTGCACGTAAGACGTTTTCCCCACGCAACCCCTCAGAAAATTCTCCACCCCTTGCTCTTTTTCCTGACACCGCCGGACACATGCCCAGCCGCTTCACACCTGTTAACACAAACCCGGCGCGGCGCCCCCCCCCCCCCCCGGGCCGGGTTGGGGGGACAGGGGCGCGCCC
>CAYZPV010000099.1:5356-11528 GCA_964480585.1 uncultured Opitutus sp.
CCCGCCGCCCCCGCGTGCCGTGATGGCGCTACCTGCTCCTCGCCATGCGCCACGCCACCCCCGCCACCAGCCCCGATCTCACGTGCCCGCCCGCCGCCCCGGAGGGCCACGCGCTCCTGCGCGCCGCCGCGATCCAGCTCGGCGATCTGCTCGTGCCCGTCGGCGCTCCCGCCTCCGACTCGGCGCGCGTGCTCCCGAGCGACACCTACCTCCTCGGCCACTGCACCACCGCCGAGGGTCTCTCCCCCGCCCGCCTCTTCCACGTCTACCGCCCGCTCCCGCCCGCGGCGTATCCACCTCTCCCCTACACCGCGCCCGCCCCCCCGCCGCCCGCCGCCGACTGCGCCGATCCCCTCGCCCGCGCGGCGCTCCACCTCGCCGCCGCCCTCCAGGCGCTCGCGGAGTCTCGCGCCCTCGCCGGCCGCCGCTGCCCTCACGAGGCCGGAGGTGCCCCTTGACGCCGCCCGCTCCCGTCCAGGCCTTCTACCTCCGCAATCACAGCGCCTCCGATCTCCACCGCGCGCCGCTCGCCGCCCTCCCCACGCTCTCCGCGCGCCCGGCCTTTCCCGACAAGGCCGCCTTTGCCCGCTGGTGCCACGATGCGCAGACGCAGCATGTCTTCTACACCCTCGCCGAGCCGGAAAATCCCGCCACCCGCTCCTCCGGGCAAAATCGCATCAAGTTCCTCCACGGCCTCGTCGCCGACTACGATGGCGACCCCGCCGCCATCCAGGCCGCCCTCCCGCTCCTCAAGTTTCCCCCCGCCAAGGCGCCCACCTGGGTCACCTCCACCTTCTCCGGCAAGGCCCGCCTCCTGTGGTGCTTCGAGCGGCCGGTGCCCGTCTTTTCCCCCGAGGTATTCAGCCGGCTGATACAGCTCCTCGCCCGCGATCTCCGGCTCAAGGCCCACCTCCCCGGCCTCGACGAGGCCGCCTTGGGCAATCCCCACACGCCCTACGAGCTCGGGGCCGACTGGCGCCAGCCCTACGGCGACACCCGCCTGCCCCACACGCTCGTCCTCGCCGCCCTCCACGATGCCAGCCACAAGGCCAAGTGGAAGGTCGACGGCCCGCACATCCCCCTCGAGGCCGTGGAGGCCGAGGTGCACCGCCGCTGGCCCGGCCGCTGGCTCGGCCCCTTCATCGACGGCGCGCGCGGCCCCCGCTTCTGGGAGGCCACCGCCGACAATCCCACCGGCTGCACCCTCCGCACCCTCGGCGTGCAGGCGTGGACGGGCGAGGCCCGCTTCATCCCCTGGCACGAGCTCCTCGGCGCGGCGTTTGTGCAGCAGTACCGCGTCAACCGCATCGGCGGCGCGATCGATGGCGTGTATTTCGATGGCCGCGACTTCTGGCAGCAGGATGAGGATGGCCACTGGCGCGCCTGGACGGGCGAGGCCATCAAGCGCCGGCTGAGCGTGATGTTTGGCCTCTCCGCCGATCCCTCCAAGGGCATGCCCAGCGAGGTCGCCCAGGCCATGACGACCATCGAAAACATCCACACCGTCGATGGCGCGCTGCCCTGCCTCTACGAGCGCGAGACGCTCGTCCACGTCGCCACCCAGCGGTATCTCAATATCTCCCGCGTGCGCCTCCTCCCGGCCAGCGGCCGCCCGCGCGCGTGGGGCGATGGCTTTCCGTGGCTCGCCCGCTACCTCGAGGGCCTCTTCGACGACACGCAGCGCACGCTTTTCCTCTCCTGGCTCGCGCACTTCTACCAGCACGCCGCCGCCGGCCGCCCCCGCCAGGGCCATGCGCTCTTCCTCGCCGGCCCCCGCAGCGCGGGCAAGACGCTCCTCTCCCAGCGCGTCATCGCGCCCTTGATGGGCGGCTTTCAGGAGGCCACGCGCTACATCCTTGGCGAGACGGCCTTCAACGAATCCCTCTTTCACTGCCCCATCTGGGCCGTCGACGACGCCGTGGGCACCAGCGACACCCGCCGCCACTCCCTCTACTCCGCCATCGTGAAGCGCCTCGTCGCCAATCCGTGCCAGGAGTTTCACCCCAAGTTCAAGAAGGCCGTCACCTTCCGCTTCAATGGCCGCCTCGTCGTCACCCTCAATGTCGACGAGGAATCCATCGCCATGCTCCCCGCCACCGACAACACCATCCTCGACAAGCTCGTCGTGCTCCTCTGCCGCGCGCCCGGCGTCTCCTTTGCCGACGCCGAGACCCACCTCGAGACGGAGCTCGCCCACTTCGCCGACTACATCGCCACGTACGCCATCCCCGAGAGCGCGCGGCGCAATCCCGATGAGACGCTCCGCTTCGGCCACGACGCCTACTTCCATCCCGATCTCCTCCAGACCGCCAACGATGCCAGCTCCTCCGTCGGCATGCGGGAGCTCCTCCAGAAGTGGCGCATCTACCACTTCCGCGCCGTCGACGCCGCCACCTGGGTGGGCACCGCCATGGATCTGCTCGAGGCCATCCGCGCCATCGAGACTCTCCGCGAGTCCGTGCGCGATGTCACGCGCGGCAGCCGCATCGTCGCCGGCCGCGACCTCTCCAAGCTCATCCGCCAGGGCCTCTCCTGGCTCTCCGTCAAGCGCCACGCCGACGGGGTCTACTATACCGTGAAGCGCCCGGCCGATCACGAGCTGGCGACGCGATGACGGTGGGCGGCGGCCGCCTGCGCGGTTTTTTCCACTCGTTTAGCGGTAGATGCACCCGACATGCGCCGGAGCGTGAAATGGCATTGGGAGTTTCAGAAACTCCCGGCATTGCGCATGGTTTGCAGTGCGCCAGCCCGATAGTACGTAGGGCGGCAGGGGATTTCCCCGACTAGCGCCGCACGGCGGGATCGGCTATGCTCGACCCATCTTCCCGGGGGCTAGCGCTCCGGGAGGTAGCTTCACAGTCCCAGCGCCGTTCTGCGGCGTCACCCCCTCCAGCCCAAGGATCACCCCATGATCGAAATCCTTTCCGGCCCAGCCCCCGCGGGCGAACTTCCCGCCATCGAGGTCACTTGCTTTTCGTCGCCGCTGGGCGAGGCCTTTGCGGTCGCGCGCGTGTGCGCGTACGAGCGCGAGGGCGCCACGCTCACCGTGCGCGAGATTGTGCCCGCCTGCCGCATGAGCCTCGAGACGGCCACGCGCGCCGCCGAGCTCTACGCCGCGCAGCGCGGCGTGCCCCGCATCTACGTGCAGACGCCGCCCGCCGCCACCGCCCTCGCCGATCTGCGTGCGCTCGCCGGCTGAGCGCGCGGCAGGGCGGGGCGACTTCGTGCGTGCGACGGCGCCCTCCTTGCATTTTTGCAAGCGACTCGCACCTCTCGCCGCCCATTCCAGCCCGGAGGACGTTTTGGTAGGGATAGGTAGTTCTGCTCACCCTCCTGGACTTAAGGGACTTGGGCATTCGACCGAAGGGGCACTTTGCATGAAATCCCCTTCCGTATCGACACTAGGGCGCAGCGTACGTCGCTGCTCCTTCCTCCTGGCCGGGCTCCTCGCGGGCGCCGCCACCACCCACGCCTCCGACTCCAGCTGGAGAAATTTCCAGTGGGGCGGCTTTGCCAGCCAGGGCTACCTCGTCAATAGCGGTCACAACGACTACCTCGGCGAGAGCAGCAAGGGCACCTTCGACTTCCGCGAGTACGCCGTCAATGGCTCGTGGTCGCGCGGCAAGCTCCGCGTGGGCGCGCAAGTCTTCGGCCAGGAGCTCGGCGCCTATGGCAACGACAAGATCAAGCTCGACTGGGCCGTCGTCGACTACCAGGTCGCGCAGTCCTTCGGCGTGCGCGCCGGCCGCGTGAAGATGCCGCGCGGCCTCTACAACGAGGCGCTCGATCTCGACTCGATCCGCCCCTTCGTGCTCCTACCGCAAAGCGTGTACGATGCGCGCCTCCGCGATTTCAATGCCGCGATCAACGGCGCGATGGTCTACGGCAATGTCGGCCTCGGCAAGTGGGGCAGCCTCGACTACAAGGCCTTCGGCGGCGATATCCCGATCGACCTCAAGTCCGGCGCGAGCGACTACCTCAATACCGGCTTCACCGCGCAGAATCTCTCCATCGGCATGGGCCACACCCTCGGCGGCACCCTCTTCTGGAATACGCCCGTCTCCGGCCTCCGCGTCGGCTACTCGTACAGCCGCTTCGAGGGGCTCACTACCCGCCGCACCGGCTACGTCGGCACCACGCTCTTCACCTGGGATAAGACGGCCGATGCCTACAACCGCCACCTCGTCTCCGTCGAGTACGTGCGCGGCGACTGGCTCTTCGCCGCCGAGGCGGGCCGCGAGGGCGACGACTTCCTCGTCATCGGCCTCGGCGCTCCCCTCAGTCGCCCGGCCAATATCGAGTACGTCTACGGCGCCGTCTCGCGCCGCATCAATCGCTGGCTCGAGCTCGGCACCTACTTCAGCTATTCGCAGGATCGCCAGTCCACCAATCCCCTGCTCCGCCAGGCCGACTACGCGCTGAGCGCCAAGTTCGATATCACGGAGCGCTTCGTCTTCAAGATCGAGGGCCATCACATGAGCGGCGCGGGCAAGCTCTTCGATACCCCCGCCAATCCCCAGCCGTTTGCCCTCCGCGATACCTCGTGGAACATGCTCGCGGTCAAGACCACCTACTCCTTCTGAGCGCCCGGGCAGCACCGCGCAACAACACCCACCCTATGCCCATGAAAGCCCTCCGTCTCGCCAGCGCCCTCCTCGGCGCGCTCGCCCTCGGCGCCGCGCTCCACGCCGCTCCCGCCCTCGCGGGCCAGAAAGCCCTCGCCGGCCAGGCGCTCGATGCCGATGCGGTGAAGGCCGTGCTCCTCGGCAAGAAGATCACCCTCGGCGACACCCGCGTCGTCATCGTCATCGCCAAGTCCTCGGAGGCGCAGGAGCAGTTTCTCCAGCGCGCCGTCGGCATGAGCACCAGCCAGTTCCAGAGCCACTGGCGGCGCCTCTTCATGACCGGTGGCGGCACCGCCCCCAAGGTCGTGGAAAACGAGGCCGAGGCCGCCGCCACCGCGGCCGCCACTCCGGGCGCCATCGCCATCGTCGATGAGGCCAAGGCCGACGGCCTCGCCGTCCTCGCCAAAAACTAGGCCTCCCGTCTCGCGCGCAATCCCACCACCACCACCATCACCCTGCGGCCGCCCCCCACGGCCGCAGGCGCCTTTTTCCCAATGACCAAACGCTCCTCGCCCTCGTCGCTCAAGCGCACGATGGCGCTCATCACGGGCTGCTTCGTGCTCGTGCTCCTCGGCATCGTCGCCGTCTCCGCCATCTCCAGCCGCTTCGCCCGGCAGGCCACCAGCCAGACGCTCACGATCACCGATCAATTCCTGCCCGGCCTCGTCATCCTCAATCGCCTGCAGGATTCCACGCTCAAGCTGCCGACGATCGCCCTCCAATTCGCCCTCGCCAAGGATGAGGCCGCCATGGCCGCCCTCGAGGCCGCCTACCAGGCCGAGATGGCCAACATCCAGGCCCGCCTCGCCGAGCTCAAGACCAAGGACCAGAGCGCCGAAAAGACCGAGCACCTCGCCAAGTTCGAGGCGGGCGTCGCCGCCTACGGCCAGCAGACCACCGCGTTCCAGGCCCTCGTGCGCGGCAACGAATTCGAGAAGGCCATGGCCGCCCTCGACAAGGATGTGGCCGGCGCGCAGAAGACGCTCGATGCCGCCCTGAAGGAGCTCAGCGAGCACTACTTCGATGTCTCCCAGCAGGCCGGCGTGAGCACCAGCGCCGTGCTCGCCCGCCAGGAGCGCATCGGCCTCATCGGCTCCGCCGCGCTCGCCGGCCTCGGCCTGCTCAGCGTGCTCTTCACCGTCTTTGGCGGCCGCCGCATCTCGCGCCGCCTGCTCGACCTCGCGGGCACCTTGAACCAAGGCGCCTCCCAGGTCTCCGCCGCCGCGCAGCACGTCTCCAGCTCCAGCCAGTCCCTCGCCACCGGCGCCAATGAGCAGGCCGCCTCCATCGAGGAGACCAGCGCCTCCCTCGAGGAGATGTCGGGCATGACGGCCCGCAACGCCGAGCACGCCAACCGCGCCAACGAACTCACCCGCCAGGCCCGCCAGGCCGCCGACCTCGGCACCCAGGAGATGCAGGCCATGACGACCGCCATGGGCGAGATCAAGCGCGCCAGCGACGACATCGCCAAGATCATCAAGACGATCGACGAGATCGCCTTCCAGACCAATATCCTCGCGCTCAACGCCGCCGTCGAGGCCGCCCGC
>CAYZPV010000100.1:0-10971 GCA_964480585.1 uncultured Opitutus sp.
GCCTGCCGCGATCAAGGCAAACCCGTCCACCCCCACGGCCTCTGGTCGTGGACGGAGACCGCCCCCGAGCAGCTCACCTGCACCCAGTGCAAGACCACCTTCCCCCACGAGCGCTACCCCGAGACCGTCGCCCTCCGCACCACCTGGGGCAAACCCCAGACCCTCACCTTCGCCGGCGGCGACCCCTTCGTCATCTTCACCTACAAGACCGGCCGCCCCAGCTTCACCGGCAATATCCGCGCGAGAAAAGTCGCCCACCTCGCCGCCAGCGCCCGCACCCTCGCCGAGGCCTACCTCTTAACCGGTAAGCCCGAGTACGCCCGCGCCACCCGTGCCATCCTCCTCCGCTTCGCCGCCTGCTACCCCGGCTGGCTCCTCCACGTCGGCTACGGCGAGTACGCCGATATGGATCCCCGCCTCGCCGCCCAGCACATCACCGCCCTCCCCGCCGACGAGCTTTGCCCCCCGCCCACTCGCCCCGACCGCCGCCTCCACACCGGCTACTGGAGCGCCGGCCGCGCCGGCGGCGTCGGCCAGGAGTCCGGCTTCGTCCGCCGCGTCACCGAGGCCTACGACTTCACCTGCGCCGCCCTCGATACCTCCGGCGCTCCGCTCTACTCCGACGCCGAGCGCCGCCTCATCGAGCGCGACCTCCTCCTCGAGAGCACCGCCCTCCTCGTCGCCGACAAAGCCATCAACAACAAATCCGTCGGCAATCGCACCGCCGCCGCCCTCGTCGGCCTCGCCACCGGCCACCCCGGCCTCGTCCGCTTCGGCTGGGATGGCTTTCAGCGCACCATCGACGAGTGGTTCCTCCCCGATGGCACCACCTCCGAGTCCCCCGCCTACGCCCTCATGACCCTCGGCAATGTCTGGGATATGCCCCAGGCCCTCCGCGGCTACTCCGAGCCCCCCGGCTACCGCGGCCCCGATGGCCAGCGCCGCACCGCCGTCGACCTCTACCGCGGCACCGCCTACGAAAAGATCTGGGACAATTCCCTCCGCGGCCTCCAAGGCGACCTCACCTACCCCGCCTACGCCGACTCCTACCGCACCTCCGCCCTCAGCCCCCAGTTCGCCGAGCTCCTCGCCGCCAATTACCCCGAGCGCCCCGCTTACCTCGCCCTCCTCAAGGAGCTCCACGGCCCCGACCTCGCCCGCGCCCACGCCCCCCTCGCCCTCTACTACCGCGAGCCCGGCCTCGAGCAAAAGCCCTCCCCGCCCCTCACCCTCCCCGATTGGTGCCCGCCCGATCTCCGCATCGGCCACCTCCGCACCGGCCCCGACGGCCGCGAAAGCCTCCTCCTCGTCAGCGCCAGCCACTGGGGCAGCCACCACCACCTCGACAGCCTCAACCTCACCTACTGGAAAAACGGTCAGGAAATCCTCTCCGACCTCGGCTACCTCTGGGACCACCCCAAAAAGAGCCAGACCTCCCGCACCCTCGCCCACAACACCGTCCTCGTGGATGAGCAAAACCAGCGCACCCGCGAACGCGGCGGCGAAGTCGTCTTCTTCAAGACCAGCCCCCACGTCAAAGCCATCGAGGTTCGCTCAGAAGCCTACGCCCAGGCCACCACTTACCGCCGCACCTCCCTCCTCATCGATCACGGCCAGGGCCGCAGCTACGTCGTCGATTTCTTCCGCGTCCAGGGCGGTGCCACCCAGGACTTCGTCTTCCACGCCAGCGCCCCCACCGTCGAGTTCCCCGACACCCCCGCCCAGCCCTCGAGCACCCGCCTCTACGACCTCACCCACATCCGCACCCTCCAGACCACCGACACCCCCTGGCGCCTCACCTGGCCCGCCGGCCCCCACCTCACCGCCGTAGCCTGGTCCCTCCCCCAACCCGACGAAGTAAGCTACCTCGCCGACGGCTGGGGCCAGCGCGACTGGCGCAACACCGACCTCGGCGCCACCCTCCCCTACCTAGTCCGCCGCACCACCGGCGAAGGCCTGAAAACCTTCGCCTCAGTATTTGAAGCCCACTCCGGGCGCACCCCTTTCATCCGCAAAGTCACCCGCCGCAGCCCCGACGTGCTCGAAATCGAAACAGCGCTCGGCATCGACGTCGTGACGAGCCGCCCCGCAGCCGATCCAGCTTCGCCCATCTACCCTTTCACTATAGTCTCCACGCAAAATAGCCGGACAGCTTGGGAGTTTAACATGCCATAAAGTGGCGTGGGCGCAGCAGACTCCGATCGCGCCGCTACCTCGCGACAACGAAGGAACGATTTCGTTTAGATCAGATTACGTCGGCGCTGGAGATATTCTATCTTCGGAACTCCGCGCGCTGGCAGACTCAATCTTTGACCTTCGTAGGGTCGCAACTGCTTCGTCAACGAGTAGTCGTTGTTTACTTTGGCCCAATCGACGCGGATTGAAAAGTCGTCCTGTATGAGTAGATACCCTCGCTCGAAAGCACGGTCGACCATTAGAGATAGGCAAATCCCGTTCGAGGGATCTAGCCGTATATTTCGGTCAACGCTCCAAGGGACAATATGCGAAGCGACCAAAAAATCTTTTGCCTCGATTCCCGTAATTGCACAGCGAAACCCATAGTTATTTTTCACCGCTTCGGCGAAGGCCCTTTGCGCACTCCCCCTAGTCTTCACGGTAGCTGTGGAGTCAGGTACTGCGAAGCTGTCTTGTTCAATCTGCCTTCGAAACGCGTCAGTTTCGACGGGGTCGGATTCTAAGTTCTCCGCAATCGAATCCGTGTCCATTTCAGAGACTGCGGTCTGTGATCCCGTAACCGTGGTAGTTCCATCTCGGGCAACTTCAGCAGAACGTACATCACGAGGGGATCCGATCTCCAGCCGATTAGACTGTGGCTCAGTCACTGTGTGTGCTGTTTCAACAACGGGAGAGAGCGCGTCGAGTGCATCAGCTGTACTTGCTGCATCGACCGCAAGTTGATTGGGAAGCGGCGCGGCTTCTAGCCATGCGTCATGATTTTTCGTTGGATCGAAAAAAAGCCCGAATCCAGGCTGCCGTAAGTAGGCCGCCAACGAGCGACGCGTTGCCGTACTAAGCGAGCCGATAACCGCAGTTCGGGATTCACCGGCAACTAGACGAGCAAGGGCATGCTCGATATCGCCGTCTATTGGTATGCCCCCGCTATCGAAGAGTGACCATGCTATCGCAGAACTCTTGGATGTTTCATCAACCAACTCTTTTACTTTATAAGGGGCGTTTTCTATGCTGGCCCAAGAAAAATCATCGTGTGCTCCCTTAAGATAGGCTCGAAGATGTAAGCTATCAGCTTCCCCGTTGAGCTTTACAGCAATAAGATAGGGCTGCCCCGCCCCCCGATCTCCAAGCAATGCCAACTCGTTCTCTGCCGCTTCGAAATCTTGATGATGTGGGTCGCCGGGAATCGTCTCAGCGGTGACTTCGCTAGGAGCAGGCGTCATTTTCCACGCTTTTGGCGCTCCCAATCTTGTTTCCCATTTGAGGTGCGGCCTATCTGCGGACTGGAAAACTAACGAGCCGTTTGTGCTCCCCGTCGGCCACCTGTAAGTAATCGGGACTTGCCCCTCTGCGCCCGCAACGAAAAGACGTGAAATGGTTTCAATGAAATCCTGCTTTTTTGAGAGCTGGATATAGTCCTTCGTGTACTTAGTATTGCCAAGCCGACCGTAGGTCGCTCGATGCGCCGATGGGCCATAATATATTGCAAGCACCCATTCAACTGCTTTGGCAGCCATTTTAGCTCCTTCCAACAATTATCGCCTCAGGGGACTGGTGCGCCTCTACCTCGCGACGACTCTGAGCCGCGAGAGCACGATGCGTGGTAAAACGAATAATCTCCGCATCCTTGAAAATTTCCCGAACCACTTCATTGTCACGGTTAGACATAATCCATTTGACCCCCTTCCGGGAGAGTTCGGAACAGGTTTGTGCTAATTCCAGAAGGTCCGGCAACTCGAAAGTTTTTGCCGTGTATTTGTTGAATTTCGCAGTCGGCTCTTTTTCGCCTTTCGGATTCGTGAATATCGGAAGGTAAGGGGGATCAAGATAAACAAAATCTCCCTTTTTTGCACCCTGTAAAACATCGCGAAAGTCAGCCTTTCGGATGTTGGTAGGTTTCAGGACCCTCTGAATGCTATTCAGAGTGGCATCACTGAACGGCTTGAACCGGCGATTTCCCCACGGCACGTTCATTGCGCCTGTCCGAGAATTCTCACGCCACAGGTGGTTCCATGAGACCCCATTGAGATATAAGAAACGTGCAGCTCTTTCAACAAGGTCTATCGGCGTATTTCCACGGGTTTGATAATAGAATTCCTGCGAATCATTCTTGAGATACTCATCTAAAAGCGGTCGCAGCTCCGCCTGATGATCTCGCATGCCAACCCACGCTGCGATGAGATGTTCATTTAGGTCCGTTAAATGCGAACAGCCCGATACCCGACCAGCACACGCTAAGAAAACAGCCCCTCCGCCTAGAAATGGTTCATAGTAATTTTTGATATCAGCAGGCACATGCGGGAGAATGCGTGGCAGCAAACGTGACTTCCCTCCGGCCCATCTTATGAATGGCTTGATCGGTAAGTAACCCTCAAAAATTAGAGGCAAAGTAAGGGTAGGTTCAGACCTCTTTAACCGCGGCATCTTTTAGGCCTGCTTTTTTCTAGCGGGATTGCTTTTCACGGAACCAGTTCGAAGTCTTTCGAAGTTCAACTCTGAGAGACGCCGCCGAATGAATTCAGGGCGACACGAACTCGTGTAGTTACCGAATCGCGGCTGCACTTTTATAAGCTCGAAACTTCCTCCGCCACTCCAACAAACAGCTTCAGTGACGCCGCCGGGATCCGACCCATCAACCACGCGCTGCAAACGCGGAACCACGAAATCTAGCACGGTCTTAGTATTTCGTTCGGCTACAATCCACTGCCGCCCCATCTTATGCGCGACAGCCGCAGTAGTCCCGCTGCCTCCAAAAATATCGACTACCAGTTCCCCTGGATTAGTCGCGATATGGATTATGCGTTCGAGAAGCGACTCAGGTTTCGGAGTGTCGAACACTTCTTGGTCAGGAAAAAGTGCCAACAGATGGCGTTTCGCATCATCGTTTGTGCCTGTATCGGAACTTCCCCAAACGGTGAATGGCACTAGACCTCGCAGCTGATGAGCGAACAGCTTGATTCGCGGAGCGCCCGCACCTTGTTTTGGGAACCAAATTCGATCATCCGAAAGCAAACTTTTATAGGTTGGCTCTGTTGCGTACCAAGATCGTCCACGGGGAGGACGCAAAACTTGTCCACTCGGAGTAATGATGTCGTATTGTTGAGCCTTTCGATAGCCGGGCGCAGTGAACGGGGCATCAGCCCATGGCCCTCGGGGATCATTGTCTCGATTAGCCAAGCGAGAATCGTCTTTAACTAGAAGGTTTCTGGAGGCTTTCCAACGCTGCGGACCACTTGGTGCATATACCAAAATAGTGTCGTGATTTTGCGAAAACGCCGCACGAGAATCTCGCGTCGTTTTTTTCTGCCAAACGACTGATGTGACGAAAGCGGCTTCTCCGTAGACTTCATCCATTATTGCTCGCGCCCGATGCACTTCAGCATCGTCTAAGTGAACCCAAATACTGGCATCCTCTGTCAGGAGCGGTCGGAGTGCCAGCAGACGATCACGCATCATGCTAAGCCACATTGGCCGAGACAAAGTATCGCGGTACTGCCTGAAATTTATCTGCGTGTTGAAGGGAGGATCGATATACACCAATCGGATCCCACGCTTGAGGGCGCTTGTATGCTTCGTTAGTGCCTCAAGAACATCCAGCCCATCTCCAATGGCGACGAGGTTAGACGAAGGTTCCAGCGGATGTTGAGTAAACTGTTCAAGATTCAGCGCCTCCGCCAGCTGCTGATCAGACGGTTGAATCCACTCGTAATCCGTTTCGCCTGAAGCGCGCAGCATCAGTTCTTTGTTTTTCCAAATGAGTTGAACGTCTGACATCTATTCCCCCTTTCTTGGTTGCTCTTGCTTTGATGGCTCGCGCTGTACCGCGTCAGCTAGATAAAAAGCAGGTAACATTGGTTGTAGCCTTTCTTTCAAGTAAACCGATGCGCAGGCAACAAACCAATCCTTAAGTGTCTTTCCATCAGTAGCTAATGCTGCATGAAGCTCCCCTTTTAGCGCTGGATCGATCTCAATCACGAGCCTGCCGGAGGGTCCACGTGCCATGCTTTGTAATGTCACATGTATCACATAACATGTCAAGCGCATGTCATCATCCCTCACCGCCCAAACCACCCCACCGGCACACTCTTGAACTTCAGCGCCACCCGCTTCGTCGCCTCCGCCTACTCGTAATACGTCAGCAGCACCCGCCCGTCGTGAAACGTCACGCGCGTGTACGCGTGCCGGCCTGCATCCAACTCCACGGGTGAGCGGTTATGCCCCGCGCAAAAGCTAGCTCTTTGCACGAGGCACCGGGCAGTTTGCTGAGCGGCGCAGCCATGGACGGCAAACGATTGAATATCGCCGCGTTGTTGCTACGGAGGTGGGCATGCAGCGTGCTCCAGCGCGCTGCGCTGCCGGTGCAGCAGACTACCCCTCCATCGAATATCCGCCGTCGATGCCGCGCTTCCTTGCCGACTTCTTCCAAAGGCTCGATGCCCCTTATGAGGGGCAGCCCTATTTCGCCCGCGAAAAGGCGCGGCTCCTGGCTGGCTTCATCCTGCTGGTGCTGCTGGTGATCCTGCCGATCAACCAGGGGAAGATCCTGTGGGCCGGCATGTCCCACCCGCTCTTGCGGATGGGGTCCAATGTCTTGATCGCACTGGCCGGGGCGGCCTCGCTCCGCCTGCTCCTCCGGGGCCGGCTCGTGCAGGCGGGCACCGGTTTTGCGGTGGGCCTGCTGGCGCCGCCGCACGTGCTGGTCTTCCTCTCGCTGCCGAGCCGGGAGCCGCTCAGCATCGCGTTGCAGCTCGCCTGCATCGATATCATGGCCGTCCTGCTGGCGGTGGTCTACGCGTCCCGGTGGGTGGCCTTCCTGCTCTTCGGCTTTGTGATCGCAAGCCACTTGGTGCTCTATTCCGTCGCCACCCGCACCTCCCCCATCCTCGGGTCCGTGGAGTCGGCTTACGACATACTCCTGCGCGAGGGGCTGGAGACCTTTGGCGTCGTGCTCGTCATCTGCATCACGATCATCCGGTTGATCGAGACGGCGCACCACCGCAGCGCGCAGGCGCTGAGCGAGTCCCGCGCGATCAACGCGAAACTTGAGTTCCTCGTGGCCGAGCGCACCGCCGAGCTCAGCCGCCTCAACGAAGAGAAAAATACCTTCCTCGGCATGGCGGCGCACGATCTCCGCAGCCCGCTCGCCAAGATCCGCATGATCGTGGATATCATCGAGGCCGAGCGCGACTACTCCGCGCCGCGCGTGCGGGCCGACCTCGCCACCATCGCCGATACCTCCACCCGCATGCTCGGGCTCCTCAATAGCCTGCTCGATGTGACCGCCATCGAGGAGGGCAGGATCTCGCTGCACCCGGAGCGGGTCGAGGCCCGCGCCCTCGTGCGCGAGGTCCATGGCGATTTCCGCGAGCTCGCCGCCGCCAAGGAGATCGAGCTCCTCCTGGCTCCGCCCGAGCCCCTGGCGCCCGCCGCGCTGCCAGCGCTCCTCGACCCCGCGGCCATCCGCCAGGTGCTGCACAATCTCGTCTCCAATGCGCTGAAGTATTCCCCCGCCGGCCGGCGCGTGTGGCTCTCCGCCGAGCCCGGCCCGGCGGGCAGCGTGCGCTTTGTCGTGCGCGACGAGGGTCCCGGCCTCAGTGCGGCCGATCAGGCCAAGCTCTTCGGCAAGTTCAGCCGGCTCAGCGCCAAGCCGACCGGGGGCGAGCGCTCGACCGGCCTCGGCCTCTCCATCGTGAAGCGTCTCGTGCAGGAGATGGCTGGCACCGTCGCGATCGCCAGCACCGTCGGCGAGGGCACCACGTTCGTCGTCGAATTCCCGTCCGAGCCCGCGAAACCGGTAGGCCTCGACTCTCGCCCAGCATCGCAGCCCCTCGCGATTGGCACATAATTTCGCGTCAAGGCCCGGCGCCTCCTCTCTACTCAAACCACCTCACCGGCCCACGCTTGGGGGCAGCCCAAGCAACGCGTCAGGTCGCATTCTCGACAAAATGCCGGCAAGCGTCGGCGGGGGTCGCGCGAGCCAGAGGGGGCCTCATGCTCAGCTGCACCCGCCCCCCCTCTCTTGGTGTCCCTTCGTCGCTTAACCCCCCCTCCCTCGGCAAACCCACCCGCGAAGAGCCCCGCGCCCTCTACGTATTCTTGCGAACATCGCCGTTCCTCCGTCGCCAGAAAGCACCGCTCGCCCCAAAAAACCTTCACCGCGTTTGCAGACGCTGCGGCTCCGCGTCGTCCCACCCGCAACCACCTCCCATCTCCCATGCCCAAAGCCCTCCTCCTCGCCGCCTGCGCCCTCGCCCTCTGCTCCACCTCCTGCGGGCAAAAGCCGCAAGACCCCACTGCGTCTACCTCGCCCGCCAAACCCGCCGCCACCGCCTCGGCCGGCGACGTCTATCTCCGCACCGTGATGTTCCGCGGCCTCCAGATCTCCTGGGTCTACCTCGGCAAAGACGGCGTGATCGTCATGGACCCCAAGCACGGCGTAAACCCCGTCAACCTCGCCGCCGAGAAGCAGGACAACCCCGCCTACACCGGCACCTATAAACTCGTCGGCGAAAAACTCCTCATCACCTGGCAAAACGGCAAAAGCGCCGAGTGGGAGGTCGAGTTCGACGACAAGAAAGCCATCAGCGCCATCGACGGCGGCCTCGCCACCAAGCAGCCGCCCCTCCCCGCCGATTACCGCATCGAAGGCCGGTTCTCCGCCCGCGCCTCCACCGCCAACCTCCTGTCGTCGACCACCCTCACCTTCTCCAAAGACGGCACTTTCAGCCAGAGCAGTTTCGGCGGCGTGAGCACCGCCGATACCGGCGCCACCTCCCAATCCTCCACCTCGGGCACCTACGCGATAAACGGTAACACCCTCACCCTCACCTTCGCCGACGGCAAGAAAACCCACTCCGTGATCACCATCATGGATCTCGGCAAGCGCTACCTCGTCATCGACAGCGCCTCCTACCCGCAGGAAAAGTAAGCGCCCGCTCGCCCGCTTTCTCTCCGGTCCTTTGGCACGCCGCTAGCAGGCAGTGCGAGATGCGTTCCCTCTCAGCGAATCCGCGTCTCGTGGGTTTCATCGGTGGCGAGTCGGGGCCGTGGCGGGTGGCCTCCTGCCAGGCCGTGCTCGGCGCGGCGCTGCCGCCCGTCACCCATCTGCAGATCGTCGACCAGCCTGCCCCTGCCCTGCCGCCGGGGGCGCGGTGGATGCTGTGCGGTGTCACGAGCAACGAGCGCTACGTCACCCGCCCCGAGAAAGACCAGCTCCTCGCCCGGCAGGCGGCCTTGGGTCGCCCCGCTGCCACCCACGCCGCGCTCATCCCGATCCGTAAGAACGCCCAGTGGTGGGCGCTCACGCAGGATGAGCGCCGCGCGATTTTCGAGGAGCGGTCCCGGCACACCCAGCTCGGCCTCAAGTATCTGCCCGCGATCGCGCGGCGCCTGCATCACTGTCGCGATCTCGGGGAGAGCCAGCCTTTCGACTTTATCACCCTGTTCGACTATGCCCCGGAGGATGCCGCCGCCTTCGAGGATTTGGTCGCGGCGCTGCGTGCGACCGAGGAGTGGCGATTTGTCGACCGGGAGATCGATATCCGCCTCGTGCGCCCTCCCCATTGAGTCGTCCGCCGTGCGGTGTGCGCGGCCCGTTTCGTCGTCTGTGCGGCCGGGCTCTCCCTCCGCCGCGCTCGCCCCGTCGCGACACGTCACGCCCGCCCGCTCACAATGACTTCGCTTTTTCGCCCGGCCCCCCCGAGTGTCAGCCGCCCGGCCCGGCCTGCCGGGAAAAAGCTGCCCCCCCCCGTTGCCCCCGCGCCCCTGGCGCCATCCCCGCTCCCACATGCCCTCCGTCACCGTCTTCAATACCTCCGCCCTTTCCATCACCGTCCAGGTCAACAACGGTCCGCTGTTCACCTGCCCGGGCGCCAACCCGCCCGGCCTGTCGCCGCAATCCCCGTCGTCCGGTGGCCCGGGCTGGAGCAATACTTCCCTCGCGCCCAATACCTTTGCCCCCGGCGCGAATCACCTGGTCGTCATCCCCCAGGGCTCGATGCAGCCCCTCTCCGCCATCCTGCAAATTCCGGGTCACTTTCCCTGGGCCCAGGTGCAGCTCTATCTCTTCCCGGGCCCCGGAGCCTTGGGCTGGGCCCTGCTCAACAATAGCTCGCTCGTCACCGGCAATCTGCCGGTGTAGGCGACGCTCCTCCCTCTGCCTCACTCCGCACGGCCCGCTCCGCCGCCGGCGCTCTGGCGGGCGGTGCCCCTTCGCGGCGGCCGCTTCGCGCTCCCGGGGCCGTGCCTCCGCCCTTCCCTGCGGCGCTTTCCCCTCCGCGCCGTACGCGAGCAGTTTTCTCCACCGCCTTTACCGCAGGGTCTTTTTGCGGTAAAAGATTGAGAGCACCAGCGCGGGCTCGCCGGTGGCCGCTTGGTGATACGACTGCAACCGCTCGAGCACCACATGCTCGCGCGTGATCTCCGCGAGCCACGTGTTGATCTGCGCCTCTGCTCCCTCGATCGCCTCCCGCCCGGTGAAGCGAAAGAGCTTCACCTGCTCGCCGCCATCGTCGGCGACGTAGTTCGTCGGAAACGGCGTCTCCGGCGTCTTGTTCTTTCCTTTCGCGGCAAAAAGACTCGTGCCGAGCACCACGACCAGCACGCCATAGCCTAGCTGTTTTCGGTATTTCATGGGGAGGGGGAAAGATTCCAGCCAAACCCACCTCTACGCCACGCCGCCAGCCCAAATCCCCGCTACTCCCGTCTCCCCACTCCCCCTACTCCACCCTCCTACTCGCTACCCACTACTCGCTACTCTCCCACCGTACAAACTCCCGG
>CAYZPV010000101.1:0-10561 GCA_964480585.1 uncultured Opitutus sp.
GCGCCAGCACCGCCCGCTCGCGGTCGGTGAGCAGCTTGTCGAAGGAGTGTGGATCGCGGTGGCGCGACTCGCGGATCTTCTTGAACGCCTCCGAGTACCATACCCTGCCCTCTGCCACCGTCTTGATCGCCTCCTTCAGGGTCGCCACCGTATTGGTGTTTTTGTCCACAAAGCCCTGCACCCGCAGCTTCTCCGCCCGGAAGACCGTGTATTCGTCGCAGTGCGAGGAGAGCACGAGCACCCGTACCTCCGGAGCGATCTTGCGGATCTCCTCCACCACACCAAAGCCATCCAGATGCGGCAGGTGCAGATCGAGCAGCACCAGATTCGGGTGCGTCTTCGCGACCACCTCGATCGCGCGCCGCCCGTCGTCTGACTCGCCTACCACCTCGTGCTGTAGGTCTTCCGCGCATACCTTGCGGAGCACCTCGCGAAACATCATGTGGTCCTCGACGATTACGATTTTCATGCCGTGTTTCCCGCTGAGGCCAGCCATCGGGCGGCGCGTCTGCCGAGGGGGTCGAGGAGGGCGCGAGCACTTCGCAGCTCCTTGCGCGGCAAATTCTTGGCCTGGCTTCCCGCCACGGGCCCTTGCGCGCGTCCTGTCTGGTCGCGAAAACTTCCGCAAAGCGCGCTTGACGCGCGTCGCGAAACCGTGAGGCTCAATCTTCCACTTTTCGCCCTCATCGTCTATCGGTTAGGACAGGAGATTCTCAATCTTCAAAGCGGGGTTCGATTCCCCGTGGGGGCACCAATTTTCGCTCGGATTCGATGTTTCCGAGGTGATCGTGGGGGACACGGCTGAAATGACTGGTCTCACGGCGTTTCTAAGTAGCGGGTACGGAGCTGGTTCCGTCCTCAGGGGCGAAATGCGAACCGAATGCTAAAATACTGATAACTTTTTGCACGAGTCACGCTGTATTTTCACCTGAATAGCGTTATCCCGGCCCCGATAGGGACATATCCTTAATGGCGCGGTCGCTTTTCACCAGAAACGTCGAGCCCGCCTGGGTCCTTTCACCATTCTCGTATCGTTTCGTCAGAAGTGTTTCGAGGCGCTCTTCACGCCTTGTCCGCGTGCTGCTGTCGAGCGTTTCAGCGCGGCTACCGTGCGCGTGATCGGCTGCTGGGCGTCACCGGGTTTTAGGCCCGCCGGTGCGCCGCTCAGTCCGGCCGCGCGATCTCAAACCGCTCGCGCGTGCGGGTGTACATCTCCCCGCCCATCCGGCCGATGAGGTCTAGCTTCTCCGGGTCGGGCTTGCCATCGGCCCCCAGCACTCCGTCGGCGATGTGCGCTGTCTGGATGCGCCCGAAGATGACGTGCGCCGCGAGCGGCCCCTCGCCGATGTTGACGATGCGATCGAGCGTGCACTCGAAGGCCACCGGTGAGGCTGCCACGCGCGGCGGCCTCACCCGCTCGCTCTTCGCCGCGGCGATCCCAAACGCTTCGAACTCACTCTCCTCGTAGGGCAGCAGTGCTGCCGTCGCATTCATCTGCTCGGCCAGTGCGAAGGGCACCAGGTTGACCACAAACTCCGGCACCGCCTCGATATTGCGCACCGTGTCCTTCTTTGCGCCGTCTCGCTTGTTTACCGGGCAGATCATCAGCGTCGGCGGATTGGCGGTGACTCCCTGGAAAAACGAAAAGGGGGCCAGGTTGGTCTTTCCCTCCGCCGAGATCGTCGACACCCAGGCCACCGGTCGCGGCAGGATCGTCGAGATCATCCAGGCATATGCGTCGCGCGGCTTTAGGGCGGCAAAATCGAGGAGCATGTCCGCACCGTCGTGCAACCTCTGCGGCGCGACAACTCGGAAGCGCTGATTCCTCCTCGGCCCGCGCACAAATCGGCTCGAACTCACGCGGAGCCCCCCGTTTTCTCGCGCCATGGATCCGCTCACCCACGTCCTCCTCGGCGCCAATCTGAGCTACCTCTCGTTTGGCAGGCGGCTCGGCCGCGCCGCTGCAGCCGTGGGCGGGCTCTCGGCCTTTGCGCCCGATGCCGATGTCTTCATCAAGAGCGCGAGCGATCCGCTGCTCGCTGTGGAGTACCATCGCGGGTTTACCCATGCCCTGGCCTTTGCGCCGGTGGGGGCGGCGCTCGTCGCTGCACTGTGGCTCTTCAGCCCCGCCTGGCGTTCGCGCCGCTGGCTCGTGCTCTGGGCGGCCGGCACGCTCGCCTACCTCAGCCATATGCTGCTCGATGCCGCCACGACTTACGGCACTCAGCTCCTCTGGCCATTTTCCACCTATCGCGTCGGCTGGGATATCATCGCGATCATCGATCCGCCTTTCACCTTGGTGCTCCTCGTCGGCCTCGTCTGGAGCCTGTTGCGCCTGCGGCTGCGCCCTGCCGCCTTCGCCCTCACCCTGTGCGCTGGCTACCTGGCTTGGGGCGCTCTCCAGCACAGCCGCGCCATCGCTGCCCAGCAGTCCATCGCCGCCGCCCGCGGCCACCGCATAGAGCGCTACGAAGTCATGCCCACGCTCGCCAACAACCTCGTCTGGCGCGCGCTCTACCTCCATCAAGGCCGGCTCTATTCCGATCGCATCCGCGTCGGCTGGCTCTCCGCTCCTGCCGTGCGCGAGGTTTGGTCGCTTTCCGTCACTCGTCTCGCCGATCTCACGCCTGCCGAGGCCGCGCGCAATGGCCGCGCTGCCTTTCAGCGCTTCGCCTGGTTCTCCGATGATTGGGTCGCCCGCAGTCCTGCCGATCCCACGCTGCTCGCCGACATGCGCTACTCCCTCTCCGCCGAGGCCTTCGATCCCATTTGGGGCATCCGCTTCACTCCTGCATCCGCCCCCACCGATGTCGAGTGGGTCAACCGCTCCCGCGACCGCCAGGTCTCCCCCTCCGAACTATGGCGCGAAATCAGCGGCGCCGATGAGCGCTTCCGCCCGCTCAGGTAGCGCTCGCCCCGCCCTTTGGTAGATCCCGGGCCGATCGCTTGGTTCGTAAGTGCGGCCTCTACGACAGGGCCTCAGGGTCCCCAGCCGGCACCAGCGATTTATGCCAAGGGCTCCATTGGTAAAGTGGACGCGAGAGCACGCACTGCATCGCGTTGACCCTCTATCGTACGCTGCCGTTTGGGAATTTTTGACCGACGCAATCCACTCCTCAAGGAGGTAGCGGCCAGGATGGGGCGATCCCCGGGCAGCTCGGCGCTGAGGCTTTCGAACTTCGCGTCGTTGGACCCGGTCCTACGCTCGAGGATAGCCCCACGGAGCCGCCTTCGCTCCTCTCCGCGCTCTGCGCCACCTCCTCCAGATTGGAAAACAGCTCCGGTGCAATCCACCGCCCCAGTACCCCCTCCGTCGCCTTGAAGCGGATCGCATCCCCGCGCACCAGAGCCCTCCCGCCGATCACAATCTCGCTCTCCTCCACCACGCCCAGGTTGTAGACCTCCCCAGCCCGAACCGCCGGGCTGATCATCCGTAGCGAAACCACCATCACCCCCTGCCAGACCGTATCGTTGGCGGAATACGTGGCATGCCGAAACTGCCACGCCTCCTGCTTCACCTCCACCACCTCCGCGAAACACTCAAACCTCGCCTCCTGCTGCACCTGCGGAGCAGTCGTCGGCATCGGCTTGTGTGCGCAAGCAGTCACAAGCGACGCCAGCGGTACCGCGATTAATCGAAGCAACTTGTGCATGATCGAGTTCGAGGCGATTCGCGTTGAGGCCGCCGTTTATTTTCAGCGCGCAATATGGATAGCGGACGCACCATCTTGAGGTGACAATAAATTTGAGATGTTAGGACCGGACAATCCGCGCCTGCGGAGCCAGTTTTCTTGAATCCGCAAGCGCTCCATCTCGCGTTCTTTCGACCAACCGTTCCAACCGTGTTCGTCGCTTGGAAGCGACGCGCAGATCTCGATCGCTGCAATCGAGATGTCGTTAGCCCGTGATAGTGTGACACGAAGCGCGATTTGGTCTTCGTAGTCGAATCGGAGAAACGGGCCGATCCTTTGGAGTGCGCAACCCAACGACTCCAGCAGGGTACAAGACGGCGCCAAGCTGAAGCTCAACTGATGCGGAATTTCAACAAAGAGAGCTTCTGTGACGGGGTGCACGAAATGGGTGAAGGCGATGGGTGATCGCACGGGCGACTCTCGGTAAACTACTGGCCGACTCGCTTTGATTCCTCGACGAGCCCGAGACTCCGCAACTGCGCCTCGAGCATCGCCATGGAACCCCACGGGAGAATTGGCGAGTTGCGCCGCTCGCCCGGCGGATTCCGCTCCAGTTGATCCGACCACCCGCCACACCCCGTGAGCGGCAGCAGCGGCCGGCGATGCAGCCACGCCAGACACACATCGGAAATAGTCCCCGCTCGCCCCCCGATCACGAGGCACGCATCGCCCGCCAACGCCATGAGCAGATTCCGCGCATCACCCATCCCGCACACCCGCCTCAGCCGCCAGTTCGAAGGCTTTCGGCCCGTGCTCAGCGCTGCCAAGAACACAAACTCGCCGACGTCATGAATGGGCATGGCATCAGGATGAAGACGTCACCAATATGGGCTCAACCGATTTCCGGGGCTGCCGCGATTGATCGATGTCGCGCTGGTTCGCGCGTGATTTTACATCAAGGCGGGTGGACTCAACGAGCGCTTGCAAGGCGTGGCTTGCGTTGGGCATGGCAAAACGCCAGCAAGGAAGAAGTGGCGAATTTTTCTCTCCAGCCTGTCGTTTCTCGCGCTTGGTACGAAGCGTCGGTTGAAGAGTTTCGGCAGGCATACGCAGATGCCGTTTTTGGGCGATTGGCTCAGGACCCGGAGTTTGATCTGGAGGCCAATCAAAAAGAGGCATGGGTAGCGCAGATAAAGTTTCTGCAAACCGCGTTGGTTGGAATTACTGGCCGACTGTATCTGGAGTTCAATATCCCACGCATGGGCAGCCGAGCAGATGCGGTGCTTCTAGTCGGACCGATTGTCTTCGTTGTCGAGTTTAAGGTCGGAGAATCAAAGTTTGAACGCTCTGCCGTCGATCAGGTGTGGGACTACGCACTCGACCTGAAAAACTTCCATCAGGGTACCCATTCTCTGGCTGTAGTTCCGATGTTGGTGGCGACGGAAGCTTTGGGGTCACCGCCTTGCGAATTGGTGTCGAGTATGGACAGCGTATACCGGCCCGTGTTGGTGGCTTCGAACGATTTTAGAAGGGCGCTCGATACAGCGCTGTCTTCAATCGAGGGATCGCCAGTCGATCACACTCACTGGGCACAAGCACCCTACAAGCCGACACCGACCATCGTGGAAGCCGCGAGGACGCTCTACGCCAAACACCGTGTCGAAGCAATCCGAGCTTTTGACGCCGGTAGAAAGAATCTCGGAGAAACTTCTCGGCGAATTGAGGAGCTGATCGATGAAGCGAGGTCGCAGAAACGTAAGATTATCTGTTTCCTCACGGGAGTTCCGGGTGCAGGGAAAACGTTGGTCGGGCTCAATGTGGCGACGCAGCATGCTCGGGCCGATAATCCCACGCACGCAGTTTTACTTTCGGGTAACGGGCCCCTCGTGGCTGTTCTCCGCGCGGCTCTTTCAAGAGATGAAAAAGCCCGCTTGAAGCGTCGTAAGCAAAAGCCCAATCGGGGTACCGATCCGGTGAAACAGTTTATCCAAAACGTTCATCACTTCCGTGACGAAGCTGGTAAGAATGCCGGTCCGCCGGCTGACCATGTCGTCGTGTTTGATGAAGCGCAGCGCGCATGGAATCACGCCATGACGGCTAATTTCATGAAGCGGAGAAAGAAGGTGCCCGACTTCCCGGATTCTGAGCCCCAGTTCCTGATTCGTTATGTAGATCGTCATAAGGATTGGGCGGTGATCCTCTGCTTAGTTGGTGGCGGCCAAGAGATCAATCGCGGCGAATCGGGCATCGCCGCGTGGATCGAGGCTGTGCGGACGACTTTTCCCCATTGGCAAATGTACATTTCGTCTCGCCTTACCGATAGTGAGTACGCCGCCGGTGGTGAGATCGAGAAGGTGCAGGGATTGGCGAATCTGCATTGGGAAGATCGCCTCCACCTTTCGGTATCGATGCGGTCGTTTCGCGCAGAACGCGTATCTGCCTTTGTGAAAACGTTGCTCGATTGTGAGCATGCGCGCGCAAAGGAAGAACTGAAAAGTCTCAAGCGCTATCCTATCGTAGTCACTCGTGACCTTGCTCTTGCCAAAGATTGGGTGCGAGATCGAGCACAGGGCAGTGAGCGCTACGGTCTTTTGGCTTCATCCAAGGCGCAGCGACTTAAGCCTCATGCGATCGATGTCCGCTATAATATCGACCCGGTGCACTGGTTCTTGGACGGGAAAGACGACACACGATCGAGCTACTATCTGGAGGATGCAGCGACCGAGTTTCAGGTTCAGGGCCTTGAGGTAGATTGGGCCTGCGTGACGTGGGATGCGGATTTGCGCTTTGGCGGTTCTACGTGGCGTTATCATCACTTCCGCGGCTCGAAGTGGCAAAGCGTGAAAAATGCGGACGCTCAAAGTTATCTGAAGAATGCCTACCGCGTACTGCTTACGAGAGCGCGGCAAGGAATGGTAATTTTTGTGCCGAAAGGCGAGGCGCGTGATCCGACCCGGCCCGAGTCATTTTACGATCCAACGTTCAACTACCTCGTCAGCCTTGGGCTGCCGGTTTTGGAGTAATGTGCCTGCCTAGCTCGCTTTAACGCCGAAAAAGCGCCCGTCAGCGGTGTAGAACGTGCCATCCGGCAGAACGAAGACCGGTAAGATGAAATCCGCGCAGATGCTCGCGTCGTCAAAATCACGATCACCCGCGAGGAACTCCTCGAGATGCTCGACCATCATCTCGGCAATTTCGACTTCAGCCTCCCGCTCAGTGGCATAGCTGATGGGCACGCCGTGCTGATCGTGCCAAGCGGGGACGAGTCCTTCGCAGACAGTCTCGGTAAAAATGGCGAAGGAGGGTCGGCCGTTTTGATAGGAGGGGCGCATGGTTAAGAACCCCGAGTATAGCGACCGGCTCGGCCTTTGGCCACGGACTATGAGTCACTTTTTGGCCACGGCTCTTACCGCTAATTCGGTTTCCTTCTCGGCGGCTTAAACTATGCGCAATGAGGTGCGCGTGCCCCGCCTTCACCCCTTCTTCTTTTTCTTCTTCGCGTTCTTCGGCGCCTCGTCCCCTCCGCCCGCCGTCTCCCGCCCCAAAATCCGCAGCGACCCGGCATCATTCCCCTTCGGATACGGCACCACATTGGCGCGCTTCGCCCACGCATCCCACTGCGCCGCCATCGCCTTTACGCGCTCCGGCTGCGCCGCCGCGAGGTCATTCTGCTCCGTGCGGTCGCTTGCCATGTTGAAGAGCTGCCACGTCGCCTGATACCCGAGGCGCAGCGCCTTCCAGTCGCCATCGCGCACCGAGGCATTGCCCTCGTGCTCGCCAAAGATCGGCTGCTTCCGCCCCAGCGGCTTGCCGGCGAAGGCCGGCGCCAGGCTCACGCCTTCGGCCGGGATCACCGCATGGCCCTCGCGGGTCTTCGGGTACGTGCCCCCGCCTAGTTCCTGAAACGTCGCCAGCAGATCGATGAGATGCGCGGGCTCACGGCGAAATTCTCCGCGCGCGGCGATGCCGGCCGGCCAGTGCACGATCAGCGGCGAGCTGATGCCGCCTTCGTCATTGAAGTGCTTGTAGCGACGGAAGGGCGTATTCTGTACCCATGCCCACGATTCGCCGTTGAAGAGCGTCGAATTCGCCGAGCCCGGCGCCCCCGGCCCCTGCAGCCGACCCTCGACGCCACCTTCCGGATTGCCGCCATTGTCGGAGAGAAATAGGATCAGCGTGTTCTCGTGCACGCCCCGCTCCTTCAGCCCGGCTACGAGCCGGCCGATTGCCTGGTCCATGCGAAAGACGCAGGCGGCATACACCGCCATCAGCGTGTCGAAGCGCTCCTTCTCGGTCTCAGAGAGGCTGTCCCACGCCTTTACGGCCTCGGGCCTTGCCGCGGGCTTCCATTGCTTGTCGATCAAGCCCGAGGCCACTTGGCGCGCGTGTCGCTCCGCTGCGAGTTTATCCCAGCCGGCGGCCCGATACTTGCCGCGGAATCGCGCGATGTCGGCCTCCGGCGCCTGTAGCGGGAAGTGCGGCGCATTGTGCGCGATGTAGAGGAAGAAGGGCTTCTTTGCCTCGCGTGCCTCGTCGATGAAGCGCAGGCCGAAATCCGTCCAAAGGTCGGTCGAATACCAGTCTTTCGGCAGTTCGGGGCCGTCGGGTTTCACGACTTTGCCATTGAGATAGATCTGCCGGTTGGCCCCGGGGAAGTAAAAGCCGCCGGCCACTCCATTAAGGCTGCGGTCAAAGCCTCGTGTCCATGGCGTCGAGCCGTCTTTGTTGCTCATGTGCCACTTGCCGGTCATCGCGGTGAAGTAGCCCGCGGGCTTCAGCACCTCGGCGATCGACGTGGTATTGGGGCTCAGCGTGCCCCGGTAGCCCGGCAGATTTTGCTCGGCCGTCATGTGGCCTATGCCTGCCTGATGCGCGTAAACGCCCGTCATCAGGGTCGCTCGGGTCGGGCAGCACCGCCCCATGTTGTAAAACTGGGTAAACCGCAGCCCGTTCTTCGCCAGCGCATCCAGATTCGGCGTGGGGATCTCCGAGCCGTAGCACCCGAGGTCGGAGAACCCCATGTCGTCCGCCATGATCAGGATGATATTGGGTCGCGCTGCGGAAGCGGCGAAAGCCGAGAGCGCGCCTGCCAGGCATAGGCAGGCCAGGGCCAGTCGAAGGGGATTCTTCATGGAGGGGGAGGGTTGCGGGAAAGACCGGGCCACCATGCTCCACTTCACTCCAGGGTGTCGATGCTCCGCTCCCGACGTATTTCCGCTTTCGGCTAATCTTTTCCCACCTTCCTTTTGCCGTGAGCGCTCCGGCGCGAGGGCGCAAATCACAAACTCCCGGTAGGGGGATGACGCACGCTGCAACTCCTGCTACACTCCTTGAATCCGGCGCAGCGATGGCCAGCGGGGCCTAGATCGACGCCCGACAAGGGATGAACGAGGATCACACAGTTCAAGCGCGGGAGCGACCGCCGGGAAGGGTGCGCGTCAGCGCCCAGGGGCTGCCCGTTTCGCTGCCGCTCCCACTCCTAGGCAGCCTCGCTCGCCACACCAGACCGCGCATCTCCACTCCCCGCCACCTCATTGCGCCGCGATTCGCCCACGCGCGAGCCTCCTTCTGCCCGCCCTGTACGCTCTTTTACGAGAAACGGCGTCGGAGCAGCGCGCAGGATTTCCTCGCGGGATTCTCCTCTATTTCCGGGCTAATTCGCATTGGTCCGCCGCAGTCCGGGCGGAAAAAGGTGCATATCGAAATCACCGGCGAGGCGCCTGCGCCACCGCCATCCATGAGCTGCCGTCGCATCCTCGCGCGCATCACGCGCGCCGCCGAAACGGCGACGGCGGGCAGGTCCCCGGCGGCGTTGTCGGCTCGCAGGGGAGGGCACCCGGCCGCGAAGTCGCCTCGCCGATCCTCCTCTATATCCGCGCTATTCCCGCCTGGATCGGGCTCATCCTGCCCAAAAACAAAGCCCCGCGCCGGTCAGGGCGCGGGGCTTTATCGAAACGCGAATTACCTCGCGGAATTACTTCTTGGCCTTCGCGGCAGCGCGGGCCTCTTCCACCGCGGCCTGGGCGGCAGCGAGGCGGGCGACCGGCACGCGATAGGGCGAGCAGCTCACGTACGTGAGGCCGACCTTGTGGCAGAACTTCACCGAGTCCGGATCGCCACCGTGCTCACCGCAGATGCCGAGCTTGATGCCGGGGCGGGTCTGGTTGCCCTTCTCCGCGGCGATCTTCACGAGCTGGCCGACGCCGGTCTGGTCGATCGAGGCGAAGGGATTCTTCTTCACGATCTCGTTTTCGGTGTAGGCGCCCAGGAAGGAGCCGGAGTCGTCACGCGACATGCCGAGGCAGGTCTGGGTGAGGTCGTTGGTGCCGAAGCTGAAGAACTCGGCCGTCTGCGCGATCTCGTCGGCCGTGAGGGCGCCGCGCGGGATCTCGATCATCGTGCCGACGGAGTAGGCGATCTTGGTCTTCTTCTCCTTCTGCACGGCCGCGGCGACCTCGTGGACGATCGCGACCTGCAGATCGAGCTCCTTCTTGAAGCCGACCAGCGGGATCATGATCTCGGGCTTGGCCTTGAAGCCGGCCTTGTTCGCATCGGCGGCCGCCTCGAGCACGGCGCGGGCCTGCATGCGGGTGATCTCCGGGAACTTGATGCCGAGGCGGCAGCCGCGGAAACCAAGCATCGGGTTGAACTCATGCAGCTCGTGCACGCGGGCCATGATCTTCTCGACCGAGATGCCCAGCTTGCGCGCGAGGTCCATCTGCTGCTCCTTGGTGTGGGGCAGGAACTCGTGGAGCGGGGGATCGAGGAAGCGGATCGTCGCGGGGAAGCCCTTCAGCGCCTTGAAGATGCCGTAGAAGTCATCGCGCTGGTAGGGGAGGAGCTTGGCGAGGGCGGTCTCGCGGGCCTCGAGCGTGTCGGCGAGGATCATCTCGCGCATCGCGTCGATGCGGTTTCCCTCGAAGAACATG
>CAYZPV010000102.1:0-10434 GCA_964480585.1 uncultured Opitutus sp.
CGAGCTCGTGGATGCCGACCTCGAAGGAGACGCGCGTGCGCGTGGAGGACTTGGAAAAGATCATCGCCCAGGTCTGCCCCGCGAGGGGCTGGGGTGCGTTTTTCTTCCCGCGCTTCCGTTTCAGGTCGTAGGCCAGCGCAAACAACTTCGGCAATTCGGAGCGCGCGAAGTCGGTTTCTTTGAGGAAGTGCTTCATTAGAAGCGCACGGGTTTAAGCAGCTGGGAGCTCGCGCACGAGTGTAAAGTGAAAGGGCGGGCGATACACTTCGGTGACGAAGCAAAGTGCAGCGGCCTCACAGTTCCCGGTCCTTCGGCGTCTCATCCGTCGGAAACCAGCGCCGCTCCTCCGCGCGGCGGCCCAGCTCGGTCGCGCCGCAGCGGATCACGAGCGCCTGATAAAAGGGCTTGGCGGCCTGGGGATCGCGGGCTTTCAGCCAGCCTCCGGCAGTCGCAAGGATCTTGGCGGTTTCGTCGGACTCATTGGGCAGCAGTGAGGCAGCCCACCACGCAAGCTCGGCCGCGCGGTAGCGATAGTGAAAGCGCTTTTCGGGGGCGGGTTGATCCCAGATGCGCTGGCTCTCCAGCTCGGTGGGCTGCCAGATGCTCGGCTCCTTCTTTTGATTCTCCTCGGATACGTAGCGCCAGAGCGGCTCTCGCTTCTCGCGGGGCGGACGAACCTGACGCGAGGGCGTCATGTCGAAATCGCCGTCCCAGATCGCCCAATCCGGATCCAGCTCGGTCCCGAGCAGCGCCATGCCCTTCTCCCGGGCGATCTGTGCGGCGGCCCAGAAGCCTGCGGCACGCTCCGCGGCGGTCGCCGTGCGATCGTAGCCGCGTTTCACGCCCTCGATGTAGTCTCGATAGGACTGGCGCAGCGGCTCGGCGAAATAGATCATCGCGGCGTCGGTTTTGCCCAATCGGGCTAGCCGACGAGCCAGCAAAAGCCGCAACGAAGAAGCCTGGTAGCGCGGCCAGCTATCGTCGACTGCTTCAATCCGAGAGCCGGACTGCTGGGCGCCCTCCGCCCGCTCATCCACGCTTGGGAGCGCATCCACCCACTGCTTCAGTTCCGGCACGGTCATGACGCGCTCGGCGACATAAGCAGCATCTTCCCAATGTCCGCCGGTCATCGACGCGGATAACGCGCCGGCAAAGTCATCTCGCGCAAGGCACACGCGCGCCAGCTCCCCGGCTACTTGGCTGCGATGGGAGGCGCTCAAGCCTTTGTTCTCCAGAGCTGCTTTCAGCAGGCGCTCGCCGGTCGGGAGGTCTCCGCCGCGCAGCGCGAGCTTGGCGCGGAGCCACTGCGTCTCGCCGATCGTCTCCTTCGCCAGTGCGATCCACTCCCACGCGAGCGGGAAGAGGCCCGCATCGTAGGCCAGCCACGCCATGCGCTCGGCATCGGGCACATCGCGCACGTCGGCCGCACGCAGCGCCTTTGCCCACGCCTGCAAGTTCTCGGTAGGCTCGGGTGCAGCTTCGCCACGCTTGAAGCGCGAGATGAGATACGCGGTAAGCACCCGGCGCGCGAGCGGGCTCCGGGCGAGTTCGGCGTGGGCCTTCACCTCGCCGCTCAGCCGGTCCCCCAAACTGATCGCTTTGCTCGCGGCCATCCGCAACGAAACCAGCGCCGAGGGCTCTCCCATCGCCTGCTGCTGCAGGTAGAGATCGATCGCTCCGGCGTAGTCACGCTGCTGGAGCAGCGCACGCGCCTCCCAGCCGATGCTCGATGCCGCGAGCCCCAGTGGATCAGCGAAGCCTGAATCAGCCAGCTCACGAGTTTTCTGAAACCAGACTTTAGCCTGCGCAGCCGCCTCGGCCTTGTAGCCGCGCTCTGCATCCATGAGGCAAGCGCGCCCCAGCATGAAAGCCGCCCAAACCGAGCGATGGCGCCGCTCCTTTTCCGGCAGATCAATCAGGACCTGCCAATGAGTCTGCGCCTCTCGCCAGTCACCTCCGTGCCAAGCAACTGCACCGCGCAAGTAGGCCGAAAACTCGGCCGGCAACACCTTCGCGAGCCCCGGTGAGAAAATCTCATCAGGCTTCTGCTGCACCTCCGGGTCCGTCTTGCGACCAGCCCACACATCGAGCGCCCTTCGGAAGCGCTCATACTCCGTAGTCACTTGCTGACCAAGCGGTGCGGGCATTCCGCCAGCCGCGAGCGCATCCTTCAGCTCCGACAGCTCCACCTCTAGCATCGGGCGCTTATCTTCCGAGGTCTTTTTGAAGCGCAGCTTCACATCGGCAGTGATGCGGGCGATTTCGCTTTCGAAACTACCCTCCGGAGCGCGGAGCAGTTGGTGCTCCGGCATGTCGTAGTAGCTATTGGGAAACTCCGGCCCGCAGGCCAGGGATGCACTGGCAAAAGCCAGCGCCACGGCTGCGACGAGTCTACGGCGCGGCCGGCAAAGACACCTCAAGGGAGACTTCATCGGGAAAGCGCAGCCACGCGATCCTCACCTTTCCGCCTGGCGCGAGTGTCGCATCGGCGGTCAAGTTGGCTGCACGCACATTTCCCTGCGCCTCTCCGCCGCGGATTTCCAGTCTAAAACCGCCAATTCCGTCGGCCGCGAGCAAACGCATGTCGTCCGCCCACTTCAGCGCGACATCGCGCGGCAACGGCTCGGTGGTCTGGCCGCGATTTTCGATCACGATCTCCGCGAGCCCGCGCTCAGGTCGTTCGCAGGTCACGACGAGTTTCGCCACGGGAATTTCGCCGCGCAGCACAGTGCTAAAGGTCGACGCCGCCCAGTTGTAGCGGTCGCGCGGGACCGGCAGGCGAAACCAGATCAGGCCCGTGCAGTGCGGCGGGGGCGATGCGAGTAGTTCACTCGAGAGCCGTGCCATGGCCGACGCGTCGGCACGGATCGCGCGCACTTGAGCGCCTTTCGGCCACGCGGGCAGACGGCCTTCGGCGGCGAGACCGAGGAATTTTCCGGCGGCATCGAAACCAAGCAGGTAGCCGTAGGTGGGTAGCGCGATGCGAAAGGGCACGCCCGCCGCGCTCGCGTGCCGAGCCCAAGCCTTTGCACGCTCGGGGTCGCAGAGCGTGAAGACAGCGTCGGGCGACTTGGGACGCTCGAGCGAGTGGACCTGCAAAACAAAACCATCCGTGGCGCGGACAAGCGGCGCAAAATCGCTGCTCCTCAGCCACGCGGGGAGCGCGGTGATGATGAGTTTTGTTTTCGCGCTATTGGTCTCCGCACGCGCCGCCGTCAGCCATCGGCGGTATCCGGCCAGCTTCGATTCGGCGCAGTCGTAGTCGATCTGGAGTTCGGCGACGGCGAGGCCGGCATCCCGAGCCTTGGCGAACAAGCCGCGAACGAGAGTGGCGAGCATCTTCGCGGTGGCATCATCGGACGCAAACGCGCCCGGGTAGTCATTGATGCGCAGCGCCAAGCCGACCGGTTTACCGAGGGCGGCCAGCGCTTTGTAATTCACCGCCGGCCGCACTACGTCGGGCGTGGGCTTCCACGACACTTCCGCGGCGAGCACGCAGACGCCGTCGAGCTGGGGCGCAAGGACGCGCACCGACTCGACGACTTCGTCGTCAAACTGGCGCTGCCAGATGTACGCTTCGCGGGTGGCAGCGAAGGTCGCCGCACACCCCAAGGCCAACACCGCGATAGCGAGCCTCGACCAGTGAAGAACGCGCGCGGAGATTCGGGCAACTCGATCCCGAGAGCCGTCGCGTCGCTGGCGTGCGAACATCATACGATATTGGCTACGCAAAAAATCGCGACGGCTCGGCGAGCACGTCTCGCACTATCCTTTTGCGGCAAGCGTCTCGCGGAAGATCTGCGTCGCCTTGGCGAGCTCTTCGGCGGAGGCGTTGAGCGGAGGGAGCATCCGGATGACGTTGCCGCCGGCGCTGGGCACCAGCAGACCGCGCTCGCGGAGGGCGGCAATATAAGGCGAGGGATCGCCCGTCATCTGGATGCCGACGAGGAAGCCGATGCCGCGCACGGCGGCGACGTGCTTCGGAAACTCCGTCGCGACCTTGCGGAGCTCCGCGTGCCAGGGACCGCTGAGGGTACGCACCTTATCCATCAGGCCTTCGCGCTCGATGACATCGAGCACGGCGAGTGCCGCCGCGCAGGCGAGCGGCGTGCCGCCAAACGTCGTACCGTGATTGCCGGGATGGAAGAGCTCAGCGTACTTCTCGCGCACCCACATCGAGCCGATGGGAAAGCCGCCGCCGAGGCCCTTGGCCATGCCGATGGCATCGGGCGTCACGCCCATGTGCTCAAAGGAATAAAACCGCCCCGTGCGGCCGACGCCGCACTGCACTTCATCGAGCATGAGCAGCAGGTTGTGCTTGTCGCAGAGCTGCCGCAGACCGCGGAGAAACTCCGGCGTGCAGGGATTGATACCGCTCTCGCCTTGGACCGTCTCGAGGAAGATCGCAGCGGTGTCCTGATCGACGAGCGCCTCGAACGACGCGAGGTTGTTGATCTCACCAAAGGAGAAGCCAGCCACCATCGGGCGAAAGCCCTTTTGGATCTTCTCCTGCGGCGTTGCGCTCATGCCGCCGAAGGTGCGGCCGTGAAACGCATTCTTCGCGCAGATTATCTTGTAGCACTTGCCATCCTCGCCGCCTGCCTTGGTGACACCGTGCAGACGGGCGAGCTTGATGAGCGCCTCGTTGGCCTCGGCGCCGCTGTTGCAGAAAAAGACGCGGCCCGGGCCAGCGTAGCCGACGATGCGCTTGGCGAGTTCGCCCTGGAGCGGATTACGGAAGAGATTGCTGACGTGGATCAGCTCGGCGGCCTGCCGCTGCACAGCCGCCACCCACGTCGGATGGCAGTGGCCGAGCGCGCTGACCGCGATACCGGAGGTAAAATCGAGGTAGCCATTGCCGGCATCATCCCAAACTTGGGTGCCGCGCCCGCGCACGAGAGTGATGGCAGCGCGCGCATAGTTCTTGAGGACATGCGCGTCGTAGAGCTCAGCCGTGCTGGTGCGAACGATGGAGGGACTATTCATTGTTTCCGCACCATCAATGGACAGGAACGGCTCCGAATGAAATCAGAACCGTACAACACCTCTGCGGTTTTTTCGGCCCGGCGTGTTATCCAGCACCGAGCCCCGCCCGGCCTCAACCGTGCACGATCTCGGTACCGATGCCCTTGTCGGTGAAGATTTCGAGCAGCAGCGAGTGGGGCAAGCGGCCATCGATGAAGTGCACACGCTGCACACCCTCTTGAAGGGCGCGGACGGCGCTCTGCACCTTGGGGCGCATGCCCTTGTCGATGACGCCCTTCTTCTTGAGGTCGTCGACCTGCGCGATCTTCAGCGTCGAGATGAGCGAGTTGGGATCGGAAGGATTGGAGAGCAGGCCAGGGACGTCGCTCATGTACACCAGGCGGCGGGCGCGGAGCGCGCTGGCCACTCGGCCGGCGGCGAGGTCGGCATTGACGTTGTAGGGCTTGCCATCATGGCCTTCCGCCACGGGAGAGATGATGGGGATGTAGCCCTCGCTGATCTCCTTCTTGATGAGCTTCACCTTCACCTCGGTGACGTCGCCGACGTAGCCGAGGTCGATCGGATTACCATCGTCATCGACCGTGAGCTTCTCGCACACGAGCACGGTATCGCCCGGCAGGCCCTTGGGCTTGCCCTTGGCGCTGGCGACAGCCTCGCACACATCCTTGTTCACGACCTCATCGAGGGTCTTCTTCACGACGTTGATCGTGGCTTCATCCGTCACGCGGAGGCCGTTGACAAACTTGGCTTTGAGGCCAGAGGTCTCCATCGCCTTGGTGATGGCCTTGCCGCCACCGTGCACGACGACGACATTGATGCCGACCGCGGCGAGCACCGCGATATCGTAGGCCACGCGCGTGCGAGCGACCGGATCGGGATCATCCATGAAGCTCCCGCCGTATTTCACGACGAAGGTGGAGCCACGAAAATCTTGGATGTATGGCAGCGCTTCGAGGAGCACCTTCGCCTTGGCGGTGATTTCTGCGACGTTCATCGGCGGCAAATCAAAGCACACGGCAAGAGGCCGTGGAAGTGTGGTGGAGGCAGGAAAGAGCGCTCACGTGTTGGTGAATAGAGACAGCGACTAAGCCATAGCCGGCGTGCATTTCCATAAAAATTTTCGCTCCCTCGTCCAACGCATCCCCGGAAGCAGCCAGAGCCAGGGCTCGGTGACAAGTCACCGCACTGCCAAAATCTTCTTCACTCCGCGACGCGACGACCCAAGTTCTGAGACGTGCCCAGCACTTCCCTCACCTTCGCCGACCGCCCTGCGCATCGCGCTTGGCTCGCTACTCAGGCCGCGCTGCCTGCAGGCTTCCGCGTCGGCACGACCCGCTTCGAGTTCATGCCGCGCGAGGCGCCCAAGCCCGCGAAGATGACGCTCACGCTCATCGCGCTTGAAAAGCCCACGCCGGACTTCGCCGCGATGTTCACGCGCAATGCGTTTCCCGGCGCGCCGATCATCGTCGGCCGCAAGCGGCTCGCAGAGCCCACCGTGGGCGCGGTGATCATTAACAACAAGATTTCCAACGTATGCGCCCCCGGCGGCGTCGAGACCGCCGAGAAGATCTGCGCCGCGACTGCGCAGCAGCTCGGGCTCACGGCAGGCCAGATCATCCCCAGCTCCACCGGCATCATCGGCTGGTCGCTGCCCGTCGATGCGATCGTGGGCGGCCTGCCGCAAGCGGCCGCCTCGCTCACCAGCGAGTCGATCCTCCCGGCCGCCGAGGGCATCGTCACCACCGACCTCTATCCCAAGATCCGCCGCGCCTCGGTGGGTGCCGGCAGCATCGTGGGCATCGCCAAGGGCGCCGGCATGATCGAGCCCAACATGGCGACCATGCTGGTCTACATCCTCACCGATGTGATCGTGCCCCGCGCTGAACTGCGCCAGATGCTGGCCCGCGCCGTGGACTCCAGCTTCAACGCGATCTCCATCGACTCCGACACCAGCACCTCCGACACCGTCGTCGCCCTCTCCTCCGGTCGCGTGCCCTGCACGGATTGGGGTGACTTTGAGCGCGGCCTGCATCAGGTCTGCCGCGATCTTGCCGAAGACGTCGTACGCAACGGCGAAGGCGTGCGCCACGTGATCCGAGTGACCGTGAAAAACGCCGCGAGCCTCGGTCTCGCCCGCGCGCTCGGCAAAGCGGTCGTCAATGGCCCCCTCTTCAAGTGCGCCGTCGCGGGCAACGATCCCAACGTCGGTCGCCTCATCCAGGCAATCGGCAAGTACGTGGGCGCGAATGCCGCCGGTACCAATCTCACGAAGCTGAGCGCGAAGCTCGGCGGCGTCGAGATCTTCGCCAACGGCGTCTTCCAGCTGAATCCCGAGAAGGAACTCGCCCTCGTGAAGCACCTGCGCGACGCGGAGCTCTACCAGAGCGCCCCACCGCAGGACGGAGTGTTTGCACCGCCGATCGACTATCCGCCCCACGAACGCTGCGTAGAATTAGAGATCGACATCGGCAACGGCGCCGCCTCCGCCACCGTCCTCGGCGGCGACCTCACCCACGAATACGTGAGCGAGAACGCGGACTACCGGAGTTGAGTCGTTTGTAGGAAAAAGCAAACTATCCTGAGACGATTGCGTGGGGCTGATGACGCGGGTAGGATCGTAGCGGGGCCAAAGTGAGGAACGACCTTACCAGCAAGTAACCTCTGCGTTAGCCTGGACACCGCGATCTGGGATTTCAGGCGGTATGACAGTCGGTTTGTTGGTCGCATTGCTCAAGTTTTTTACGCGCGCGCGATGCTGAGGAACACCTCTCAGTTGAGACACTCATCTCGTAGCTTTTCGTTGAAGCTCTCGATGAAGCCGTTCTCGACGGGCCTTTCCCGCCTATATTGATCGATCAAGGTCAGCACTCGAAACACTTTGCCGGTCTCCATGCGATCCGTCACAAACGCCATCGACCAACGCTCGTTAGCTCGTTGGGCCGGGCTCGGGCCTGGTTCGGAGATTGGCCGCGCGCTTGCGCCGCTTTCTTCTTTTCACTCCTAGATTCTCATCTCGATACATCCGGTAGACCGCGTCTCAGGCGACGAGGTTGACGTTGCCTTTGTACTTCTGGATGGGCTTCACGCCGACGTGTTTTTCCTTGAGAGCGCGGATGCCTTCGACGGCGGCTTCGGCGCCGGTGATCGTGGTCATGATGCACACGTTGCTCGAGTAGGCGGCGGCGCGGATGGCGTTTTCGTCGCGGCGCGGGATCATGCCGCCGGGGGTGTTAATCACCATCTGGATCTGGCCGTTCTTGATCAGATCGATGGTGTTGGGACGGCCCTCGGAGACCTTGGCGATGCGCTTCACGGCCACGCCGGCATCGGCGAGCGTCTGCGCGGTGCCGCTGGTGGAGTAGATCGTGAAGCCGAGCTTCTCGAGCGAGCGGGCGAGCGCGACGGCGCGGGTCTTGTCGGCATCCTTCACGGAGAGGAAGACATTGCCCTTGGTCGGGAGGCCGGGCTTGGCGGCGGCCTGAGCCTTGGCGAAGGCGACGCCGAGATCGGCATCGAGGCCCATGACCTCGCCGGTGGAGCGCATCTCGGGCCCGAGGGCGATGGTGGCGCCGGGGAAGCGGACGAAGGGGAACACGGCCTCCTTCACGCACCAGTGCTTGGGAGTCTGCTCCTGGGTAAAGCCGAGATCCTTGAGCTTGGCACCCGTCATCACCTTGGCGGCGAGCTTTGCGAGCGGCACGCCGATGGCCTTGGCAACAAAGGGGACGGTGCGCGAGGCGCGCGGATTCACCTCGAGGACGTAGAGCTGGTTATCCTTGATGGCGAACTGGACGTTCATCAGGCCGACGACCTTGAGCTCGCGGGCGAGCTCGTACGTGGCCTTGCGCACGACGTTGAGCATGTCGGCCGAGAGGGTGTGCGGGGGCATCACCATGGCGGCATCGCCGGAGTGCACGCCGGCGTACTCGATGTGCTCGAGCATACCGCCGATCACAGACGTAGTGCCGTCGCTGATACAGTCGACATCGAGCTCGATGGCATCCTCGAGGAACTTGTCGATGAGGACCGGCTTATCGGGCATCACATCGAAGGCCTGGCGGACGACGTTGCGGAACTCTTCCTCGCTATAAACGATGAACATGCCGCGGCCGCCGAGCACGAAGGACGGGCGGAGCAGCACGGGGAAGCCGATCTCCTTGGCGGAGGCGAGCGCGTCGGCCTCATTCATCGCGGTGCGATTGGCAGGCGATTTGAGGCCGGTCTTATCGAGGATGGCGGCGAAGAGCTTGCGGTCTTCGGCGGCCTCGATGCTTTCCGGCGAGGTGCCGATGATATTCACGCCATTGGCCTTGAGCGCGGAAGCGAGATTGAGCGGAGTCTGGCCGCCAAACTGCACGATGGCGCCGGAGCAGCCCTCCTGCTGGTAGACCTCGAGGACATCCTCGAGCGTGAGGGGCTCGAAGTAGAGGCGGTCGCTGGTATCGTAATCCGTCGATACCGTCTCGGGATTGGAATTCACCATGACCGTCTCGTAGCCGGTCTCGCGGAGCGCGAAGCTCGCGTGCACGCAGCAGTAATCGAACTCGATGCCCTGGCCGATGCGGTTGGGGCCGCCGCCGAGGATCATGATCTTCTTCTTGCCCTTCGGGGGCATGACCTCGTTTTCGTCGCCGTAGCTGGAGTAGTAGTAGGGCGTAAAGGCTTCGAACTCCGCGGCGCAGGTATCCACGAGGCGGTAGGTGGTATTGATGCCGCGCTTCTTACGATCGGCGCGGACGGTGGCCATATCGCTCTTCAGGATGTGCGCGAGCTGGGCATCGGAAAAGCCAAACTGCTTGGCGCGGCGGAGGGCCCAATCATCGACGGAGGCGAGCGTCTGCTTCGCGAGGTCGTTTTCCATCTCCCAGATTTCCCAGAGCTGATGGAGGAACCAGCGGTCGATCTTGGTGAGATCGAAGACGCGGTCGATGGTATAACCGGCGCGGAAAGCGTGGCGGATGAAGAAGATGCGCTCGGAGTTGGGCGTGCCCAGCTTGGCATTGAGGGTCTTTTCATCGACCGGCTCATCGCCGCCGTGCTTGCCGCCGCCGCCAAAGCCGCGTGCGCCAATTTCCAGGGAGCGGAGGCACTTCTGCATCGACTCCTTGAAGGTACGGCCGATGGCCATCGCCTCGCCGACGGACTTCATCGCGGAGGTGAGCGTCGTATCAGCACCGGGGAACTTCTCGAAGGTGAAGCGCGGGATCTTGGTGACGACGTAGTCGATCGTGGGCTCGAAGCTGGCGGGCGTGAGGCGCGTGATGTCGTTGCGGAGCTCGTCGAGGGTGTAGCCGATGGCGAGCTTGGCGGCGATCTTGGCGATGGGGAAGCCGGTGGCCTTGGAGGCGAGCGCGGAGGAGCGGGACACACGGGGATTCATCTCGATCACGACCATGCGGCCAGTATCGGGATCGACGGAGAACTGGATATTGGAGCCGCCGGTCTCGA
>CAYZPV010000103.1:0-10152 GCA_964480585.1 uncultured Opitutus sp.
TGCGGACGGTTTCGAGGAGGCGGGCGGCGGTCTTGAGATCGGGCTCGGAGGATGCGAGAGCGGTGTAGGCGTGCATGCGGACGAGCTTGAGCGACGCCTCGGAGAAGTTTGCCTCGGGAAGATCGGCGGCCTCCACGGCATCCTCGGCGACCTCGCGATAGCGCTGGGGCAGGATGTGGCGCCGCCAGTAACCGGCGACGGCGCTCTTGCCGACGCTGAGGCTGAACTCGGTGCGGACGAGTTGCACGACTTCCGCGTAGGTGCGGTTTTCGTGGTCGAGCCAGACGCGGAGCCGCTCGCGCTGCTCGGGGGTGAGGCGCTCCAGCTTGGCGTCGCCGCGGACTTTGCGGGTGGGGAGGGTGGGGATCGGGTTCATGGTGGTGGTTGGTTGTGGGTTTAGGTTTATAGGGTTTGCGAGTGGTTGCATGAGTATGGGTTGGTGTTAACGGGTGTGAGGGCGGAGGCGGGAGGTCGCAGCGATGGCGAGAGGTGGAGGAAAATGGGCATGGCAAGGCCAGGCCTGCGCTGGTGGGTTAGCGTTGGTTTGCGCGGGCACTGACGCCGTGCTCCAACCGACGGATCACACTTTAGCGGGTGTCGCGGGCGCTGTCAGGAGGGTACCGGGAGTTTGTGATTTTGGGGCGTTTCGGCGAGGGCGACGACGGGGCGGTCGGGACGCTTTTAATGGCCACAAAAAAAGGCGCAAAGATTCCTGGGCTAGAACGTGCACTTGCGTGCGCCCATAGGCGCGCGGGGCTCTTGGGCTGTCTTTGGGGGGATGTTGCTGGGGGTGATCGTGTGCCGTTGGACTATGTTAGAAATGCCACACGACGGTTGCAGGAAGCGGGTGCAAGCGTGACGAGCGAGGCCCCCTTTTTGGGCTGCTGAAACGCTTGGGGCGCAGCCGTGGCCACAGATGGCACGGGTGGCACCGAGGCCTGAGGTATGCAGGGGTCTTAGGCTGCTAAAGAAGCAGCCTACACGGGCGTTCAATACGGAAAGCGATAGAGGCGAAAAACGGAGGATCCCGTAGGATCCGAGTCGGCGTCACTGGCCGGCATGGCCTGAATGGGGTCGGTGACGCTGCTCGTACGTGCGCAGGCTAGGGGCCGAGCCAAGCGGCGGGAGACTTGAAACTTGTCATGCGGCAATGCAGCATTGCCGCATGACAACACTTCCTCTCTCCAAGCGCGGCAGCCTGACGCTGCCGCCTGAACTACGGCGCAAGATGGGACTGGATAAGCTCCGTAATCCGATGCTCATCGTGGAAGAACGAGAGGGCGGTCTATTCCTGCACCCGGCCACTGCTGTGCCGGTCCGTGACATCCCAAAGGCACAGATCAAGGCGTGGATCGCACGCGACGAGGCGGAGATGAAAGCGTTTCGCGCCGCCAAGAAAAAGTGAGACTCTTCCTCGATACGAGTGTCCTGCTTGCCGCCGCAGGATGAGCGAAGGGGGCGTCGCGTTTCGTGATTGCACAGGCCGCAGCACAGGAATGGGAACTCGTCAGCTCCGACTACTGCGAGGAGGAGACACAGCGTAATCTTACGAAAGTAGGCGCAAGGGCCGCGCGCAACTGGAAGGGACTCCTGCCACTGATACGCTGGGTGCAGGCCGACCTAGCACTCGACAAGCCGCTTGTCTTTCCGAAGGCGAAAGACCGGCCCGTAGTCATCACGGCTTTGGCGGCTCGCGCCGACTGGCTGCTCACACTCGACGAAGGCGACTTTCACCAAAAGACGCGAAGTCTATGGACTACGCATCGCGACCCCGGGCGAATTTTTGATCGAGCAGCGCGCCCTAGGGTCACTCTGAGTCGATTAATTTTCCTACCTACTTCTTCACCGGCTCCAGCGAGTAGCCGTCTTTGCGGTCGAGCATGGACCAGCCGGCGGCGGTGAGCTCTTTGCGGAGGGCGTCGGCGGCGGCGAAGTCTTTGGCGGCTTTGGCGGCCCAGCGTTTGTCGGCGAGGGCTTTGATCTCGGCGGGGGCCTCGGCCTTGGGGGCGGCGGGGGTGTCGAGCTTGAGGCCGAGGGCAAACATGACGCGGTCGAAGGAGGCGGCGTCGGCCTGGATCTCCTTTTTATTAATGATGGAGAAGAGGGCGCCTAGGGCGGCGGGCGTATTGAGGTCGTCCTGCAGCGCGGTGAGGACGGGACCGAAGACATCGTGGGTGACACCGGCGGCGGGCAGGGTGGCGCGATACGCGCGGAGCGTGGAGAGGGCCTTCTCAGCGGCGTGCAGGGAATCGAGCGTGAAATTGAGCTGTTTCTTCGGGTGGCCGGCGAGGAGCGCGTAGCGAAGGGCCATGGGGGAGTGGCCCTTGGCGATGAGGTCGTCGAGCGTGTAGAGATTGCCGAGCGACTTGCTCATCTTCTTGCCGTCGACGAGGAGGTGCTCGCTGTGGTACCAGTGATTCGCGAAGTGCGTGCCATTGCAGCACTCGCTCTGGGCGATCTCGTTTTCGTGGTGGGGGAAGAGGAGGTCGACGCCGCCGGTGTGGAGGTCGATGGTGTCGCCGAGGTGCTTTTTGCTCATCGCGCTGCACTCGATGTGCCAGCCGGGGCGGCCGCGGCCCCAGGGGCTATCCCAGGCATTGGCGCCATCCTCGGGCTTGTGAGCTTTCCAGAGGGCGAAGTCGCTGACATCTTCCTTCTCGTCGGCGTCGGCGGCCTGGGGCTTGCCGGAAAGGGCGGAGCCGAGCTGGAGCTCGCGCTCTTTCACGCGCGAGAGGCGGCCGTAGCCATCGAAGGAAGAGACTTTGAAGTAAACGGAGCCGTCGGCGGCGCGGTAGGCATTGCCCTTCTGCATGAGCACGTCGATCATATCGACCTGCTCGCGGATGTGGCCGGTGGCAGTGGGCTCGACGTGGGGGCGGAGGCAGTTGAGCGCATCGCAGTCGGCGTGAAACTTGGCGGTCCACTGCTGGGTGACCTCCGCGAGGGGACGGCCCTCTTCGCGGGCGCGGCGGATGGTCTTGTCGTCGACGTCGGTGAGGTTGCGGACGTGCTTCACCTTGGCGGCGCCGAACTCAAGCTCGAGGAGGCGGCGGAGGACGTCGTTGACGACGAAGGTGCGAAAATTGCCGATGTGCGCGGGGGCGTAGACCGTGGGGCCGCAATTATAGAAGCGGTAAACGCCGTCGGCGTGGGACGGCTTGAGGTCGCGCAGCTCGCGGGAGAGCGAGTCAAAGAGTCGGAGGGCCATGTAGCGGAAAGTGGAAGGGGTTTATCGGTACAAGGTTTCGGCGGGGGCGCAAAGGGGATTTTGTGTGAGCCGGGCCAGGGGCCCGGCAGTTGAGAGTGGGTGATTGAGAGTTGAGAGGCCGGAGAATCTGAACAACGGCTCCAGCGAACGGCTCTTACGGGTTCCGCTCATGCCCTAGGACCTCCCCTACCCTCGCCTGCCCGGCACAGCCGCCCCACCCCCACCGTACGCACTGTCCCGCAACATCCCCGCCCCCGGCGTTGACACCCCCGCGGCCCGACCCGCTATGCTGACCTCTCGGCCCTGCAATCGTAGGCAGGACCAAAACACATACCTACCATGGCCATGACTCCTCTTGAGGAACTTCGTCACTCCGCGTCGCACATCCTCGCGACCGCGCTCTTGCGCATCTTCCCCGATGCCAAGCTCGATATCGGTCCCCCGACCGACACCGGCTTCTATTACGACGTCGACCTCGATCACAAGCTGACGACCGAAGACCTCGCCAAGCTCGAAGCCGAAATGAAGAAAGTCGCCGAGGAGAACCAGCCCTTTCTCCGCAAGGAAGTCTCCCGTGAGGAGGCCATCGAGATCATCAAGTCCCGCGGCCAGGAGCGCTACAAGCTAGGCCGGCTCGCCGATATCCCCGAGGGCGAGAAGATCTCTTTCTACCAGAACGGCGAGTTCATGGATCTGTGCGCCGGCACGCACGTGCGCTACTCCTCGAAGCTCAAGGCCTTCAAGCTGCTCTCCATCGCCGGCGCGTACCACCGGGGCGACGAGAAGAACAAGCAGCTCCAGCGCATCTACGGCACCGCGTTTCCCTCCAAGGAAGAGCTCGCCAACTATCTCACGCAGGTCGAGCAGGCCCGCCTCCGCGATCACCGCAAGCTCGGCAAGGAGCTGAAGCTCTTCCACATCGACGAAGATGTCGGCCAGGGCCTCATCCTCTGGACGCCGAATGGCTCCGTGATCCGCCAGGAACTCCAGACCTTCATCAGCGAAGAGCTGCGCAAGCAGGGCTACTCGCAGGTCTTCACGCCGCACATCGGCAAGCTCGAGCTCTACAAGACCTCAGGCCACTTCCCGTACTACAAGGAGTCGCAGTTTGCTCCCATCATGGAGAACGACGCGCTCTCCCGCATGGTCGGCGAAAACTGCCCCTGCGGCGACGCCTTCGCGCGCCTCGAAGCCGTCTCCGCCCACCTCCGCGAGTCGATCAACAAGCGCACGGGCCGCGAGGCCATCACGGCCGACCGCGTGCGCCCCGATGAACAGCTGCTCGATGGCTTCATGCTGAAGCCGATGAACTGCCCGCACCACATCAAGATCTTCGCCTCGCAGCCGCACTCGTACCGCGACCTGCCCGTGCGCCTCGCCGAGTTTGGCACCGTCTACCGCTGGGAGCAGTCCGGCGAGCTCAATGGCATGACGCGCGTCCGCGGCTTCACGCAGGACGACGCGCACCTCTTCTGCACCGAGGAGCAGGTCGCCCAGGAAGTCCTCGGGTGCCTCTCGCTCGTGAAGATCGTGCTCAGCACGCTCGGCATGGCCGACTACCGCGTGCGCGTGGGTCTCCGCGATCCCGACTCCAACAAGTACACCGGCGAAGCCGCCAACTGGGACAAGGCGGAGAACGCGTGCCGCGAGGCCGCGCGCACCCTTGGCGTGCCCTTCACCGAGGAGCCCGGCGAGGCCGCGTTTTACGGGCCCAAGATCGACTTCGTCATCAAGGATGTGATCGGCCGCGAGTGGCAGCTCGGCACCGTGCAGGTGGACTACAACCTCCCGATCCGCTTCGACCTCTCCTACATCGGGCCCGACAACCAGGCGCACCGCCCGGTGATGATCCATCGCGCGCCCTTCGGCTCGATGGAGCGTTTCTGCGGCGTGCTTATCGAGCACTTCGCCGGCGACTTCCCCGCCTGGCTCGCGCCCGAGCAGGTCCGCCTCGTGCCGATCAGCGACAAGACGATCGACTACGCGCGCACCCTCCTCGGCAAGCTCAAGGCCGAGGGCCTCCGCGCCACGCTCGACGAGCACTCCGACAAGCTCGGCGCCAAGATCCGCCGCGCCGAGATCGACAAGGTGCCGTACACCCTCGTCATCGGCCAGAAGGAAGCCGAGGCCAACAGCGTCTCCGTGCGCTCCCGCGCCAAGGGCGACGAAGGCGTGATGACCGCCGATGCCTACATCGCCAAGCTGAAGCAGGAAGTCGCCACCCGCGCCCTCCCCGACAAGAAGAAACCCGCGGCCCCGGCCGCGCCTGCCGCGCCCGCGGCTCCAGCCGCTTCGTAACACGATGCGGCCATGATCCGATCCACGCTTCTTCGGCTCGGGCTCGCGCTCGGCCTCGCGTTTCGCGACGTCACGGCGGCCGAGAAAGTCGCCGAGCCACCCAGTGTCGAAGAATGCGCGGAGTCTGGTCACTGAATCGTCGAGCAATTCTACGCCCGGCAGATGGGCGAGATCACGAAGCGCTTCGACGCGCCCACCTGCGCGAAAGTCATCACCGAGGACTTGGGCTTCTCCGCGCGCGCCAAGGGCGCGCCCGACTTGCTGCAGACGCCGGCGCCCTGATTTTCCAGGGCCCGCGCCGGGCTGATAAATCGTGTCATCGCTCCTTCTTCTCGAGCCTCCGCGCACAGAATACTGGAAATCTGGCCCGATTCCTTCTCTATCGCTGGCGACTACATGATCGTCCTCCGCCACGCCGAGCTGTTTCACTTCCCGCTCAAGCTGCGCATGCCGTTTCGCTACGGCATCGCGACGCTCACCGACCTGCCGCACGCTGTCGTACGACTGACCTTCGAGATCGACGGCAAGCTCCAATCCGGCCTCGCCGCCGACAACCTGCCGCCCAAGTGGTTTACCAAGGACGCCGCGCGCGACACGACCGAGGAGATCGCCGAGATCTTCGCTGTCATGCGCGCCGCCATCCGCCACGCGCGCGAGGTGAAGAGCGACACGCCCTTTGCCTTCTGGCGCGAGACGTACAAGCGCCAGATGGAGTGGGCCAAGACGCAGGCGCGCCCGGTGCCGCCGCTGCTCGCCAACTTCGGCACGACCTTCGTCGAGCGCGCGCTCATCGACGCGATGTGCAAGGTACGCGGCACCACCCTCTCCACCGGCCTGCGTGACGGCACGCTCGGCCTCGACCTCGGAGCCCTGCACGCCGGGCTCGCCGGCACGACGCCGGGCGACTGGCTGAGCGCGCCAGAGGACTCCACCTTCTCGCGCCACACCGTGGGTCTATCCGACTCGCTCGATGGCTCCGACCTCGCGCCTGCCGACCGCGTCGACGACGGGCTGCCGCAGACGCTCGTCGACTGCATCCGTTTCTACGGCCTCCGCCATTTCAAGATCAAGATCAACGGCGACGCCGCGCGCGACCGCGCCCGCCTCGAAGGCATGGCCGCGATCTTCGCCCGCGAGTGCGGCAACGACTACGCCTTTACCCTCGACGGCAACGAGAGCTTCCGCGAGGTCGGCGCGTTTGCCGACACGGTGCGCAGCCTGATGGCGGTGCCCTCGCTCAAGAGCTTCTGGCCGCGCCTGCTTTTCATCGAGCAACCCTGGCACCGCGACGTCGCGCTCTCCCCGGCCATCGGCGAGCTTTCCCGCGCCTGGCCCGAGCGCCCGCCGATCGTGATCGACGAGAGCGACGCCGAGATCGACAGCACCGCCCGCGCCCTCGCGCTCGGCTACGCCGGCACCACGCACAAGAACTGCAAGGGCGTCTTCAAGAGCGCCGCCAATGCCTGCCTGCTGGCCCAGCGCCGCAAGCAAGGCCTGCCTGCGGTCCTCAGCGGCGAGGACCTCACCAACGTCGGCCCTATCGGCCTCACGCAGGACATGGCGGCCGCCGTCGCCCTTGGCGTCACCACCATCGAGCGCAACGGGCACCACTACTTCGCCGGGCTTTCCCAGTTTCCAAAGGCGATGCAGGCGCACGCGCTCAAGCACCACGGCGATCTCTTCATCGCAGGGCCGCAAGGCTGGCCGCGCGTCGACGTCCGCCAGGGTCGCGTCTCGCTCGCCAGCACCAACCGCGCCCCCTTTGGCATCGCGGGCGAGGTCGATATGAGCGAGCTCACGCCCGAGATCGTCTGAAAAAGGAGGGCGGGCTTGCAGCCCGCCCTTCGCGTATCACTGACCCTCTCCGGTCTTCTTCTTTTTGGCGTTGGCTCCGCCACTGCCCTTGAGGCCCGAGAGGTAAGCGACGACATCGCGGAGTTCGCGCGGTTGGAGGATGCCCGTCATCGACGGCATGATCGAAACAGGCGGCGTCTGCGCCGCGATATCGCTGCGCTGGATCGTCTGCTGCTTGCCATCGAAGAGGCGCACGGTGACCGCGTCCTTTGTCTCCTTGGCGAGCGTGCCAGTGACCTCGCGCTTATCCTTGAGCGTCACGTTTACGATGCCGTAGCCGGTAGCGATCTGGGCCGAGGGCGCGATCAACGCTTCGAGGAGGTACTCCGCGTTGCGCTGGCCGCCGATGGTGCGGAGGCTGGGTCCGACCTCGGAGCCAGCCGTCTCCACGGCATGGCAGGCGGTGCAGTTGGCCGCGAGATGATTGGCCACGATATCGCGCCCCCGCGCGACATCTCCGCCCGCCAGCAATTCACGCTGGGCGGCAGCAGCCGGCAGGGCCGCGTAAGCCTTGGCTTGAGCGGCGAGCGCGGGATTGGCGCTGCGAACCTGCAGTGCCTCGAGGACATCGAGCTTGAGCGCGGGCTCAAGCTGGCTGTCGACGAGCGACCGGCCGAGCGACTCCAGCACCTGGTCGGCGGCAGGAGTAGCGGCCTTGGCGAGGAGTGCGATCGCATGCTGCTTCTCAGCGAGCGTGCGGGTCTTCAGAACGGTTTCCGACTCCTGCACAAGCCGGTCGGGCTGGCTCGGGAGAAGCAGCGCAAGCGCGGCACGGTGCAGCGGGGCAGGAGCCTTGGCGGCGAGGCCGGCGGCGAGAGCTTGGGCGAAGGCCGGGTTGCCCTGGGCATCGCCGCCCATGAGACGGAGCGCCTGCGCGCGCAACTCCCCGGAGGCGGCGGCATCGGAGACGATGGCGGCGATCTGCTCGGCCCGGGCCTTGAGCGAGTGGGCGATCATGATCTCGATCGCGAGCGTCTTCAGCGCGGGGTCGGTGAGCGCGAGCAGCGCGTCGAGCTTGGGCGTAAGCACGCTATCGATAGCCTGCGTCTTGAAAGTGCGGGCGTAGCCATCGACGAGATCGAGGCGGGGCGGGTTCTTCCACGCCCGCAGGGTGATGAGCGCTTCGCGTCGCATCTGAGCCGGGCTGGCATCGCTGAGCGCAAAGGCCAGCAGACGGCCCGCGGCCTCGGGAGTGCCGAGGCGGAGCGCCGCGTTCATCGCGCGGCGGGTGATGACCTCGCTGCGGCTCGGCCTGGCCACGAGCGCGGCGAGCGCGGGCAGGGCGGCCTCGATGCCGAGATCGTCGTGGATGGCGCGAGCGGCCTCAGCAACGACGAGCGCATCGGCATCGTCGAGGAACTGAGCGACCTCAGGCGAAGCCTGGCGGCGGAGCGCGATGACGGCGGCTAGGCGCACATTCAGGCTGGCATCGGCCTTCTTTGCCGCGAGCTGCTGAGCGGTGGCGGCGCTGGTGAGCCCGGTCACGATACCTTGGCGGAGCGTGGGGTCGCCGGCGTCCTTGGCGGCGAGGGCGAAGAGCGGTTCGACGGCCGCAGGCTCTTGGTAGCGACCGAGCGCGATCGCGGCGAGCATACGCACGCGGGGTGCCGGATCGGCGAGCAATGGGATGAGGGACTTGGCCATCCCCTTGGCGGCAGCGTGGGCGGCGTCGCCATAGACCTTGGCGACCTGGCGGCGGATCTCGGGATCGGAGTCCTTGAGCAGCGCGGCAATCGCGGCGGCATCCGCCGCGTTGCGGCGCAAGAGCTGTCCGTAGCCCCAGAGACCATGGATACGGGCGAGCTGCGCGGCCCTGGCATCCAGCGCGACGGCGAGGAGCGCGTCTTTCTTGTCGCGCTTCGCGAGCTCGAGTTGTGCGCCCTGGCGCACGCGCTGGTCGGCGTGGCCGAGGAGCTTCACGAGCTCAGCCTCGGGGCGCCTGGCAAAGCCGGCGGCGAGGAGGGTCTGGGTCTCCTTGCGGAGCGGGTTGATCTTGGCGTCCTTGGAATCGACGCGCCACAGAGCGCCGAGCTCATCGAGGGGATAGCCACCGATCCAGTCGACCATCATCAGCGAGCCATCGGGCGCCCAGCTCATGCCGATGCCCATGATGCCATCGTTGAGCACGCGGGCCTCAGTCATCTTGAAGGTGGCGCCATCCGGCACCGCGCGAAAGCCCTTCATCTTGCCCGAGGGAAACTCGTTGAGCATGAAGATACCGCGCTGCTTCTCGCCAAGAGCGGTGCCGGGCTCGTATTTGAAGCCGGCGGGGCCATCCGAGTAGCTCATGATCGGGGGGAGGAAATAGGCAGCCTGCCCATCGAAGCGCGGCTTCCAGAGCCCCTCGCGAATCCAAGGGCTGTCTTCCTTCATGTATTGGAAGTTGCAGCGCCAGCCGCTGTCGCTGCCTTCGGGGATGTAGACGAAGCGCTCGCGCTCGCCCGGCTGGTCCGCGTCGTTGTCGACCCCGATCAGGTCGCCGTAGTCGTTGAAGGCAGGCTCCTGCACATTGCGACCGCCACGCGCGTAAACCTCGAAGCCTGAGCCATCGGGCTCGACGCGCATCACGGCGCCCTCATTGGGATAGGCGAAGTTCTTGCCTTCCCTGGAAGTGACGTTGAGGCCTTTGTCGCCGATGCTCCAGTAGATGCGGCCATCGGGCCCCACGGTGAGGCCGTGCATGTCGTGGCCGGCGTAAGCGATATGCACGCCGAAGCCGTGCGCGACCACCTCACGCACATCAGCCACGCCGTCATCGTCGGTGTCCTTGAAACGCACGAGATCGGGAGCGA
>CAYZPV010000104.1:0-8741 GCA_964480585.1 uncultured Opitutus sp.
CCCGCGCCCCCGAAGACACCTTCCTCCAATTCTCCTGGCTCGCCCTCAAGACCGGCCTCACCGATCTCCTCACCCTCTAGCCAGGCCCGCTCCTCCGCCCTCGGTTCCCACTCACCGCGCTCGGCCCCTCGGCTGGCGCGGTTTTTTGTCGTCTCCCGCCCCCTCGCCGCCTCCCTACGTGGATTCCGGTAAAAAAAACGGCCGCCTTCTCGCATTTACCCGCAACTCATGGTTGCCCTCCGCCGTCGCGCCGCCCAAGGTCGCCGCTCTCCCCGCTCCGCCCTCCAGCCCAGCCGGGAAAAGCCGCCTCCGCCTCGTTCCCGCGCCGCGCCCCTCGCGCCGCGCCTCCACGTTTCTCCCACCACTCCCGCCTCCGCATGGCCCGCTCCCGCACCGCCTCGCCCAAAGACTCCTCCGCCTCCCTCGGCTTCGAAGCCACCCTCTGGGCCTCCGCCGACAAGCTCCGCAACAACATGGACGCCGCGGAGTACAAGCACGTCGTCCTCGGCCTCATCTTCCTCAAGTACATCTCCGATAAATTCGAGGCCCACCATGCCAGGCTGAAGGCCGGTGAGGGCGACCTCGCCGGGGCCAATCCCGAGGACAAGGATGAGTACCTCGCCGCCAATATCTTTTGGGTCCCCAAGGAGGCCCGCTGGTCCCGCCTCCAAGGCCGCGCCAAGCTCCCCTCTATCGGCCAGGATATCGACGATGCCATGGTCGCCCTCGAGCGCGACAATCCCCGCTTGAAGGGCTCCCTCACCAAGAACTACGGCCGCGCCGATCTCGACAAGCACCGCCTCGGCGAGCTCATCGACCTCATCGGCTCCATCACCCTCACCGACGCCGCCCAGCGCTCCCAGGATGTCCTCGGCCGCGTCTTCGAGTACTTCCTCACCCAGTTCGCCAGCGCCGAGGGCAAGAATGGCGGCCAGTTCTACACCCCCACCTCCGTCGTCCGCCTCCTCGTCGAGATGCTCGCCCCCTACAAGGGCCGCATCTACGACCCCGCCTGCGGCTCCGGCGGCATGTTCGTGCAGTCGGAAAAGTTCGTCGAGTCCCACGGCGGCAAGCTCGGCGATATCTCCATCTACGGCCAGGAGAGCAATCCCACCACCCGCCGCCTCGCCGTGATGAATCTCGCCCTCCGCGGCATCGAGGCCGACTTCGGCCCGGAGGCCGCCGATACCTTCCGCCGCGATCTCCACCCCGATCTCCGCGCCGACTACGTCATCGCCAATCCCCCCTTCAACGACTCCGACTGGTTCCGCAAGGATGACGACGTGCGCTGGCAGTTCGGCGTCCCGCCCAAGGGCAATGCCAACTTCGCCTGGGTCCAGCACTTCATCCACCACCTCGCGCCCGATGGCATGGCCGGCTTCGTCCTCGCCAATGGCAGCATGTCCTCCAACCAATCCGGCGAGGGCGAGATCCGCCAAAAACTCATCGAGGCCGACCTTATCGACTGCATGGTCGCCCTCCCCGGCCAGCTCTTCTATAGCACCCAGATTCCTGTTTGCTTGTGGTTCCTCGCCAAAAACAAGAAAGGCGGAAAACCCAAAAACGGCGGCCCCGCCGTTCGCCAGCGCCAAGGCGAAACCCTCTTCATCGACGCCCGCAAACTCGGCACGCTGACAGACCGCGTCCACCGCGAGTTGACCGAAGCCGACCTCGAAAAGATCGTCGGCACCTACCACGCCTGGCGTGGCGATGCACTAAAGGGGGTAGCCTACGGCGATATCGCCGGCTTCTGCAAATCCGTAACGAGGGACGAAATCACTGCCCACGGCTACGTCCTCACCCCCGGCCGCTATGTAGGGGCCGAGGAAGTCGAGGATAACGGAGACCCCTTTGAGGAAAAGATGCCGCGCCTCGTCGCCGAACTGCACGCCCAATTCGCCGAGTCTGCGAAACTGGAGCAGGCCATCAAAGCAAACCTGAGGAGGCTAAGCTATGGCGGATGAATGGGAAGAAACAATCTTGGCGGACGTGATGGACGTGAAGCACGGCTTCGCGTTTCCCGGTGAGAACATTCGCGATGAACCGCCCGGCGACATTTTGCTGACACCGGGAAACTTCGCCATTGGGGGAGGCTTCAAAGGTGACAAATTCAAGTACTTCGACGGTGAGGTGCCCGCCAATTACGTGCTCAAAGAGGGTGACCTCATCGTAACGATGACGGACTTGAGCAAGCAGGCGGACACACTTGGTTTTCCTGCCCTCGTTCCCAAACCGTGCGGTCTGCGCTTTCTCCACAACCAACGGCTCGGGAAAGTTCTCATCAAGAACGGTGCAAAATTGGATAAGGGTTTTTTGTTCTACCTGCTCCGCACGGCGGAGTATCGTCACGAGGTGTTAGCAAGCGCGACCGGCACGACGGTCAAACACACTTCGCCAGGACGCATTCTCGCGCACAAAGCCAAACTCCCACCTCTCGCCGAGCAAAAAGCCATCGCAGCGGTACTCGGCGCGCTCGACGACAAGATCGAGTTGAACCGCCGGATGAACGCGACGCTAGAGGCGATGGCCCGAGCGCTCTTCCAAAGCTGGTTCGTAGACTTCGACCCCGTCCGCGCCAAACTCGACGGCCGCAAACCCACCGGCCTCGACCCCGCCACCGCCGCACTTTTTCCTTCCGCCTTCTCCGAGAGCGACTCCAGATCCATACCGCAAGGCTGGTCACTCGGCAGGCTCAGTGACCTGATCACACTCAGCCGCGAAGGGATCAATCCCGGCGAATTCCCCGAGGAAGTTTTCGACCACTTCAGCCTGCCGGCCTTCGACAATGGCAGAACTCCGAAAGCGGAATCGGGTGCGACGATCATGAGCAACAAGCACCTTGTTACGCCAAACTCGGTCCTTTTGTCTAAACTCAACCCGCATATTCCGCGTATCTGGCTACCGGATCTCGAAGCTTCGCGACGCTCCGTTTGCTCCACGGAGTTTATGGTCGCCTGCGCAAAATCCGGAATTTCCCGCGCGTACTTGTTTTCGCTCTTCACCAGTACGGAGTTCGCCAGCGTCTACGGCACCTTGGTTACCGGTACTACAGGCAGCCACCAGCGCATCAGACCGGAGAGCGTTCTTGAAATGAAAGTTGTGATTCCTCAGTCGCCGTTAATTCAAGCCTTCACCACCATCGTGAAGCCGATGTTCGATCGCATCAACCGCAATACCAAGCAATCCCGTACCCTCGCCACTCTCCGCGATACCCTGCTGCCAAAGCTGATGAGCGGAGAGATTCGTGTCGCCTAAATTCACTCTATATACGAGCACCCATGAGCGAACTGAAAACCTGCTTCAAGAAAGTTGATTACGACCTTAGCGGGTTGCTCCACTACATCGAAATCGGCGATATCGCATTGCCCGATATCCAGCGCCCGTTCGTCTGGTCCAACGCCAAGGTCCGCGACCTTTTCGATTCCATGTACCGCGGCTTCCCGGTTGGCTATTTTCTCTTTTGGGAAAATGTCACCGGCGGCGCGACGAAACAGATCGGCGTCGGCGGGAAGCAGCGTACGATCGCTCGGCTCTTGATTGTCGATGGCCAGCAGCGCCTGACTTCACTCTTTGCGGTCTTTCGCGGCCGCAAAGTGCTCGATGAGGATTACAAAGAGCGCCAGATTGAGGTAGCCTTCCGCCCGCGCGATGGAAAGTTCGAGGTGGCCGACGCCGCCATCCGCCGCGATCCGGAGTGGATACCCAATATCTCCGATTTGTGGGCCTCGCGCAGCTCCAGCCGCAAACTCGTCAACGATTTCATCGCCAAGCTCGCGGAAAAGGCCCCTTTGAGTGCCGAGGATGAAGAGATCATCGCGCACAATCTGGACCGGTTGATCGATCTTCAAAAATACCCGTTCACCGCCTTGGAAATCGCCGCTTCAGTAGACGAGGAGCAAGTGGCCGACATCTTCGTCCGCATCAACAGCGAGGGCGTTCGCCTCAATCAGGCCGACTTCATCCTTACCTTGATGTCGGTCTTTTGGGATGAAGGTCGGATGGCGCTGGAAACCTTCTGCCGTCAGTCGCGGAAAGCGCCGTCACAAGGTGAGCCTCCTTCTCCCTTCAATCATTTCATCCAGCCCGATCCCGACCAGCTTCTGCGTGTGGCTGTGGCTTTTGGTTTCCAGCGCGGTCGATTGAAGAGCGTCTATCAGGTGCTCCGCGGCAAGGATATGGAGACCGGCGAGTATTCGCCCGCCCGGCGAGACCAGCAGTTCGCCGCCTTGCGCGCTGCGCAGGAGGAGGTGCTCAACCTTACCCACTGGCACCAGTTCCTCTCCAGCCTGATTGGAGCCGGCTTCCGGAGCGGTGACATGATCTCGTCGCAGAACGCGCTGCTCTATGCGTATGCGTTCTACCTCGTGGGCCGTAAGCGCTTCGGCTTGGCGGAACATCAACTACAACGCGTGATCGGCCGCTGGTTTTTCGCGGCGAGTCTCACCGGGCGCTATACCAACTCGCCCGAAACGATCATGGATGGCGACTTGAACCGGCTCAAAGAGGTGAAGGACGCCGCCGGCTTTGTCGCCACACTCGAAGCCATCATGGGCAATGAACTCACCAACGATTTCTGGACTGTGACGCTGCCGTCGAATCTCGATAGCTCGTCGGCGCGCAACCCGGAGCTGTTCGCCTACACGGCTGCGCAAAACCGCTTGGGCGCGCCCGTGCTTTTCTCGCACAAGAAAGTGTCCGATCTCCTAGATCCCTCGATCAAGTCGAAGAAAAAGGCCTTGGAGCGCCACCACCTTTTTCCCCGTGGCTGGTTGCAGGAGGCGCTGAAGATAGACGATCTGAAGCGGATCAACCAAGTGGCCAACTTCGCGCTGCTCGAATGGCCCGACAATATAGACATCAGTGACAGCGCGCCCGCCGACTACGTCCCCAAGATACAGTCCCGCTTTTCTTCTGAGGAGTGGCTGCGTATGCATGAGCAACATGCGTTGCCCGCAAATTGGCACGCGATGCCCTACGACACATTTTTGATCGAGCGTCGCAAGCTCATGGCCGCAATCATCCGAAAGGGATTTGAGTCTTTGAAGTAGTTATGTCACCCAACGAGTCCCTCGTCGAAGCAGCCGCCCTGCAATGGCTCGCCGAGTTGGGCTACGCCACCGCATCAGGTCCCGCCATCGCCCCGGGTGAGCATGCAGCCGAGCGCACAACCTTCGCCGATGTAGCGCTGGTCGCGCGCCTGCGCGCCGCTCTCGCCCAGCTCAATCCCGAGATCCCCTTCGACGCCCGCGAGGAAGCCCTTAAAAAAGCTCTCCGTGTCGCCACCGGCTCCCTCGTGCAGTCCAATCGCGACTTTCACAAAATGCTGCGCGACGGCGTCGACGTGGAGTACCCTCGGACCGATGGCTCGCTCAAGACCGACAAGGCCCGGCTAGTCGACTTCGACGATGTGTCGGCCAATGACTGGCTCGCCGTCAATCAATTCACCGTGGTCGAGGCGCAGCACAACCGCCGGCCCGACGTCGTGGTTTTCGTCAACGGCCTGCCGCTCGGCCTCCTTGAGCTGAAGAGCGCCACCGATGAGGACGCCGATATCTGGGCCGCCTACCGCCAGCTCCAGACCTACAAGGCCGAAATCCCCACGCTCCTCCAGTACAACGCCGTGCTCGTCGTGAGCGATGGCCGCTACGCCCGCCTCGGTTCGCTCACCGCCAATCAGGAATGGTTCAAGCTCTGGCCCACTATCGATGGCAAGGGCGATGCCCCCGCCGGCACCTTGGAGCTGGAGACCATGCTCCGTGGCGTCTTCGACCGTCGCCGCTTCCTCGACCTGCTCCAGCACTTCATCGTCTTTGAAGAAGACCCCGATACCGGCGCGGTCCACAAGATCATCGCGGGCTATCATCAGTTTCACGCCGTCAATGCCGCCGTCGAGGAGACCGTGCGCGCGAGTGGGCTCACGTCGCGCCATCAGGTCGGCGAGGCCGCGGGCACCTACTGGTCCGGCCGCATGCACGATGGCCAGCCGGGCGACCGCCGCGCGGGCGTGGTCTGGCACACCCAGGGCAGCGGCAAGAGCTTTACCATGCTCTTCTTCGCCGGCCGCGTCATCCGCGAGCCCGCGATGCAGAATCCCACGCTCATCGTCCTCACCGATCGCAACGATCTCGACGATCAGCTTTTCGGCCAGTTTCAGCGCTGCCACGAGCTGCTCGGCCAGATCCCCATGCAGGCCGGCGGGCGCGAGGAACTGCGTACACTGCTCAATCGCGGCAGCGGCGGCGTGATCTTCACCACCATCCAGAAGTTCCTCCCCGAGAAGGGCGCGGCCATGGCCGAGCTGAGCCGTCGCGAAAACATCCTCGTCAGCGCCGACGAGGCGCACCGCAGCCAGTACGGCTTTGCCGGCAAGGTCGACCCCAAGACCGGCGAGCTCACCTACGGCTACGCCACCAATCTCCGCACCGCAGTGCCCAACGCCTCTTTCATCGGCTTCACCGGCACCCCCATCGAAAAATCCGACGCCAATACCCGTGCGGTCTTCGGCGACTACATCTCGATCTACGATATCCAGCGCGCCGTAGCCGATAAGGCCACCGTGCCCATCTACTACGAGAGTCGCATCGCCAAGCTCGCGCTCAATGCCGCCGCGCTACCCAAGCTCGACGCCGAGTTTGAGACGATCACCGAGGGCGAGGAGCCGACCCGGAAGGAAAAGCTCAAGACCAAGTGGGCCGCGGTCGAGGCGCTCGTCGGCGACCCGAAGCGGCTCGCCCTGATCGCCGCCGATCTGGTCACACATTTCGAGAAGCGCGTCGAGGCGATGAACGGCAAGGCCATGGTCGTCTGCATGAGCCGCCGCATCTGCGTCGATCTCTACGATGCGCTGATCAAGCTCCGCCCCGAGTGGGCCAGCGCCAAGGACGACAATAAGGAGGCGGAAGGCAGCCGCGCCTGCGTCGCCAAGGTCATCATGACCGGCAGCGCCGACGATGGCCCGGAGTGGCAGCCGCATATCCGCACCAAGGAAAAGCGCCGCGGCCTCGCCCATCGCTTCAAGGATAGCAAAGACCCCTTCCGCATCGTGATCGTGCGCGATATGTGGCTCACGGGCTTCGACGCGCCGTGCCTGCACACCATGTACGCCGACAAGCCCATGCAGGGCCACGGCCTCATGCAGGCTATCGCCCGCGTCAACCGCGTCTTCCGCGACAAGCCCGGCGGCCTCGTCGTCGATTACCTTGGCCTCGCCGATCAGCTTAAGCAGGCCCTCGTCACCTACACCGAAAGCGGTGGCCGCGGCAGCCCCACCTTCGACACCGCGCAGGCCATCGCCGTGATGATGGAGAAGTACGAGATCGCCCACGCCATGCTCCACGGCTTCTCGTGGGCCAAGTGGATCACTGGCAAGCCCGCCGAGCGCCTCGCTCTCATCCCCGCCGGACAGGAGCACGTCCTCGCTCAACCCGACGGCAAGCAGCGCTTCGTCCAGGTCGTCACCGAGCTCTCGCGCGCCTTCGCCCTCTCCGCCGCCACCGACGAGGCGACCGAGATTCGCGACGACGTCAGCTTTTTCCAAGCCATCCAGGCCGCCCTCACCAAGCAGGGCAGCCCCAATCAAAAGAGCCCCGAGCAGCTCGACGCCGCCGTCCGGCAGCTCGTCTCCAAAGCCATCACCACCGACGGCCAGGTCATCGATGTCTTCACCGCCGCCGGCCTCGCCAAGCCCGATATCGGCATCCTTTCCGATCAATTCCTCGCCGAGGTGCGCGGCCTCAAGCACAAGAACGTCGCCGCCGAGCTGCTGGAGAAGTTGCTGCGCGACGAGATCAAGGTCCGCTCGCGCCGCAACACCGTCCTCAGCCGCCAGTTTTCCGAAATCCTCCAGCGCTCGCTCAACGCCTATCGCAATCGCGCCATCTCCACCGTCGAGTTCATCGAAGAGCTGATCAAGATGGCCAAGGATCTGAGCGCCGCCGATAAACGCGGCGAGGCGCTCAAGCTCAGCCCCGAGGAAATCGCCTTCTACGACGCCCTCGCCGCCAACGACAGCGCCAAGCAGGTCATGGGCGACGACAAGCTCCGCGTGATCGCCACCGAGCTCGTCATGCAGGTCCGCAAAAACGTCACCACCGACTGGGCGGTCCGCGAAAGCGCCCAAGCCCAGATCCGCGTGATGATCCGCCGCATCCTCCGCAAATTCGGCTACCCCCCCGACCTCCAGGACGCCGCCGTCCAAACCGTCCTCGCCCAAGCCAAGCTCCTCTGCGCCGACTGGGCCGCCTGATTCTTCAAATACCGCGAGTTCGAACGTGATTGGCTGGTTGCCGGCGTTTTCCACGCCCTGCGCAATCCGGATTGGATTCTGTCGCAGGCGCTGATTCGCGAGGCGGCGGAGTAGATCGCTTCGTCAGCCGCCACCATTTCGCAGCCGGCGCTCGCGAGGAGCGGGAGCCTTCAGCCCGCTGCGCCGACTGGGCTGCGTAGCTCCCCCGCCAGCAAGGCGTCCGCAACGCTCCAGCGGCCCCTCGGCGCGCGGCCACCCCGCCCCTACTCGCTACTCACTACTCGCTACTCGCTACCCGCTACTTCCCCCTCCCCCCGCCACACAAACTCCCGGTACCCTCCTGACGCCGCCCGAAAATTCCGCTAGAGTGCAGTCCTGGGGCACGACGCCCCTCCAGCCTACCCGCTCTACTCCACCCTCCGGCCGACGTCCATGACTCCCAGCACCACCCTCCCCGCCCCCCGCCCCGCCCCCCCAAAACGCGGGGGAAGCCCCC
>CAYZPV010000105.1:0-8639 GCA_964480585.1 uncultured Opitutus sp.
TGGGCGTGCGCATCATGATGTGGCCGCCCCAGAGGGTGCCGATCCAGTTGAAGATCTTTACGCCCGTGGGCACCGCGATGGCCATGGTGGCGAGGGAGAACGCCGCGGTGGCGACGGTGCCCATGCCGGTGGTGAACATGTGGTGGCTCCAGACGGCGAAGCCGAGGAAGCCGATGGCCGCGCCCGAGAAGACGATGATCGGGTAGCCGAAGAGGGGCTTGCGGGAGAAGGTCGGGATGATCTCGGAGATGATGCCCATCGCCGGGAGGATCAGGATGTACACCTCGGGGTGACCGAAGACCCAGAAGAGATGCTGCCAGAGGATCGGCATGCCACCCTTGGAGACTTCGAAGAAGCCGGTGTCGAAATTGCGATCCATCATCAGCTCGACGAGCGCGATGGTGATGGCGGGGAAGGAGAGGACGATCAGGAAGGCCGTGACGAGCGTCATCCAGGTGAAGACCGGGAGGCGCATCATCGTCATGCCCGGAGCGCGCATGTTGATGATCGTGACGATGAAGTTAAGCGAGGCGGCGACGGAAGAGACGCCGAGGATCTGGAGGCCCATCACCCAGAAGTCGATCGAGTGGCCCGGGGAGTAGGTCTTGGAGGTGAGGGGCGAGTAGCCGTACCAGCCGCCATCGGGAGCATTGAAGCCTTCGACGCCGAAGATCGGGCCGACCCAGCCGATATTCAGCACGATCGCGCCGGCGACAAACATCCAGAGCGAAAAGGCGTTGAGGCGGGGGAAGGCCACGTCGCGCGCGCCGATCTGGAGCGGCATGATGAAATTGAAGAACGCCGAGGAGAGCGGCATCACGGCGAGGAAGATCATCGTCGTGCCATGCATGGTAAACATGGTGTTGTACTGCTGCGCAGTCAGCACCGTGCCATTGGGCACCATGAGCTGGAGGCGGATCAGGAGCGCCTCAAAGCCGCCCACGAGGAAGAAGAAGAGCGCGAAGACGCCGTAGAGGAAGCCGATGCGCTTGTGGTCGACGGTGATCAGCCAGCTCCAGAGGCCGGTCTTGGCGACCGGGTGCGTGAGCAGCGACGGCTGCGCCGCAGGTGCGTGCTCCTCTTTCGTGAGGTAAGCGGGTTTGGCCAGGTCCATGAGAGTGCGAGTAGAGTGGTGGGAGAGTGGCGGGGCGGGCGCGGATTACTTGAGGCTCAGCAGGTAGGCGGTGAGAGCGACCTGCTCCTCGTCGTTGAGCTTGATGTTCTGGAGCTTGTAGCCGACAGCCATCTTGTTGCCGGGCTTGACGGAGCCGGGGTCGCGTAGCCAGCGGCGGAGTTGCTCGGGATTATTCTCGATCAGGCCGGCGGCGATCGTGGTGCGGGAGCCGACGTGAGTGAGATCGGGGCCGCTGATGCCCATCGCGTTGTGGCCGCGGATGGTATGGCAGGCGAGGCAGGTCTTTTCGGCAAAGAGCGCCTTGCCGCGGGCGACGAGCGCGGCGTTTTCATCGCGGGCCGGATCGCGCATGTTGCGCCAGGCAGCGAGGGGCTCCTTGTCGTAAAGATCGGAGACGCCGACTTCGTTCTTCTTGAAATCGCGGAGCGCGGCAAACTGCGTGGGCGCCGTCACACCGGGGCGGGGCTGCACATCGCGCGCGGGCTGGCCTTCGTTCTCGAGCCACTGGGCAAATTCCTTGGCCTCGAGCGCGACGACACGGAAACGCATCACGGCATGGGAGTCGCCGCAGTACTCGGCGCACTGGCCCCAGTAGTAACCTGGCTTGTCCGCCTGCAGCCAGAGGTGGTTGGCGCGGTTGGGGATCATGTCCACCTTGCCGGCGAGCTTGGGGACCCAGAAGGAGTGGATGACGTCGACGGTGCGGACATTGATGCGCACGGGCTTGCCGACGGGGATCACGAGCTCATTGGCCGTCACGAGCGGCTGGCGACCGCCGGAGGCATCGGGCGCGGTGAGCTCCTTGGGGTACTCGAACTTGAACCACCACTGATAACCGGTCGCGGTCACTTCGTAGGCCTCGACCTGCTTGCCCGTCTTCGGGTCGACTGGCACATCGTACGAGTACCAGATGCCGCGGAGGGTGGGTACCGCGATGATGACGAGAGCGAGCACGGATGCGCCGATGAGGCCGAGCTCGATCAGCGGATTGCCGTGGCTCTGCTCCGGCGGAGCCGCATGCTCGTCGGCATCCGTCTTGGCGCGGAACTTGATCATCGCGTACGCGAGCACCGCGCCGACGACGATGAAGATCACGAGCGTCACCCAGCAGGTGACATAGAAGACTTGGAGCTGGCTCTCCGCGACGGGGCCCTCGACCGTGATGGTCGATTGGTGGCCGTTCATTTGCCACCACTTGCAGCCGCTGAGCATGGCGAGGCCGGTCAGCGCGGCGAGGGCGCGAGCCCAAAGGGCGGCACTTTTCCGCGAAAACGGAGTCGTTACGAAGTTAGAGAGACGCATGTGGGCAGTCGAAACGAGAAAGGTCAGTAAAGCACGAACGCCAAAAGCTCAGGAGAGTTGGCGAACCTTTTGGCATTTCAAGCCCTATTCGGAGCGAGGGCGGGGTTGAGGAGCATTCCAAAGGCCACTCCCGGGCTTTATTAATACCGCTGCGATGCGTATAAGCACGGCGCTACACTAGGAAAAGAGACGGTGCATCCCCTCGGGGAACAGGTGGGTTTGCTTGCATGTCGCACGAGATCGCATCACCATCATCCTGCAATGAAACTCCGTTTCCCCATCTCCCTCTCCGCTGCCATTCTGGTCACCACGGCGATGTTCTCGTCTGTGGCGTCCGCCGCCGACGCCCGCTCGGTTGAAGTCACTGGCAACGACCAGATGAAGTTCAGCGTGGCGACGATCGAGGCCAAGGCCGGCGAGCAATTGAAAATCGTTTTCAAAAACGTCGGCACCCTCCCGAAGCAGGCGATGGGTCACAACTTCGTCCTTCTCAAGAAGGGCTCCGATGTCGCCGCCTTCGGCGCTGCCGCCGCGGGCGCTGTCGCCACCGACTACATCCCGGCGAGCCAGAAGGACAAGGTCGTCGCTCACACCAAGGTGCTCGGCCCCAAGGAAACGCAGGAAATCACGTTCACCGTCCCTGCCGAGGCTGGCGACTACCCCTTCCTCTGCTCCTTCCCCGGCCACTTCGCGCTGATGAAGGGCACGCTGAAGGTGAAATAAGCTCTGTCCGCTTCCGACACGTTTTCCAAGCCGGGCCGTGAGGCCCGGCTTTTTTCGTAGCTCGCAGACGCTACCGCGTTTCCAGATCGCGCAGCACGTCATCCACGCTCCGCAGCGACGCGGTGGGGAAGAACGAATTTATCCGGGTGATGACCTGCTGGATGATGCCATCGGGGCAGCTCGCCCCGCCGGTGATGAGCACGCGCTTGGGCGCCTGTAGGTCGGGCCAGAGCGGGCGACGCTCGGTGCGGCTGCTGTTGCCAGCGTACACGTAGTGGTCGACGACCTCGGCGGAGACGATGCCAGCCTCCGATTGGATGAAGTAGGCCTTCTCGCCGAGCTTCTGCGCGCAGAGGTGGAAGAGTTGGTAGGTATTGGAGGAGTTTTTCCCGCCGATGACAAAAGCGGCGTCGAGCGGCACGGTGAGCGCCCGGCTGAGCGCGTCCTGATTTACCTGCGTGGCATAGCAGAGGGTGTCGCGGCGGCTGCCTCCGCCCACGCGCTGATCGTCGCCAAACTTGGCGCGGTAGACGCCGCGGAGATGCTCGATGATGGCGAGGGTGTCATTCATCAGGAGCGTGGTCTGGTTGACGACCGCGATGCGCTGGAGATCGCGCGCGACATCGAAGCCCGGCGTGAAGCGGCCGGCGAAGACCTCGTAGAAGCGCGCGTGCTTTGCGGCGTCGTCGCTCGCGATAAACTCACCGAGCAAGCGGGCCTCCTCGAGATTGCGCACGATCACGGCGGGCGCGGCGCGGCGGGTGTTGGAGAAGGTGGCCTTGGTCTCCTCGTGCTCGTGCTTGCCGTGGATGATCACGGTGAAGCCTTCGCGGCCGTACGCGCGCGCGGCCTTCCACACTTTCTCCACAAGCATGCACGTGGCGTCGTGGTGAAACACCGCGATGCCTTTGCGCACGAGGCGGCGCTTGTCTTCGTCGGTCGCGCCAAAGGCCGGGATGATCACGATGTCGGCGGGCGTGAGTGTGTCCCAGAGCAGGCGCTCGCCGTCGGCGCCCGTGGCCGCCTTGCCCTCGATGGTGTAAGGTGTGCCTTTCTCCGTCTGGAGGTAGCGCAGGCCGCGACGCAGCAGGTCTTCGTTGACGAAGGGATTGTGGATCAACTCGGAGAGCATGAAGACCCGGCGGCCGGGGTTTTCAGCGAGCGTCTCGTAAGCGCGCTCGATGGCGTTCTTCACGCCGAGGCAGAAGCCGAAGTGACTCGGGATCACGTACTGCACCGCGCCGAAATCCAGTGTCACCGGTGCCGCAGCGGTGCGTTCGTGCTGGCGGGCCAGGGCCTTGATCGCGGCGCAGAGCTTGGATTGATACAGGGCGGCCGCCGTCGCATCCTGCGTGTAGATCGAGGTGTTCCGCTCCTGCGCAGGCCGAAATTTGTAGATGAAGTCGTTTTCGCCGAGGTGGAGGTACGGAATTTCGACGAGGTGCGGCTCCAGCGCGTTCAGCACGGCGGCGAGCGAAGGGGCGAGCGCAGCGGGCTGCGCCGTGAGATCGTCGAGCGAGGCGAAGATGATCTCGGAGTCTGCGGGCGCGCCTGCGACTTGGGCGAAGCATACGCGATAGCTGCGGCCGCCGGCCTCGAGCGAGAAGTACTCTGCGGGCGCGGTATGGTCGCGAAACGACGATTCGAGCCGCGCGGTCGCCATGCCGAGGTCGCTGCCGGTGAAGGCCAGGCCCATCTTGGAGCCGAGACGCCGCACGGCGAGGCGGTTGCTCGCATCGAAGGCAAGCAGGGCAAACAGGCTGGGCGGAGCGGCGACGACCGTTGACATGTGGAGCGGGCACTATGGCGGATGAGACCGAGCGCCGCAAGTAGGCAGCGGCCAACTGCTCGCGGCCGCGCTGGCTTACGCTGAAGGGCCCGCTGCCTTCAGCCGCCAGATTGCAAGGTCGCGCGCCGTAGCCCGCGCGGTGAGGCACCGCGCCGCCCGCACTCCCTCAGGCGGGTATTCAGCTCAGTTCTCCTCCGGCTCGTCGTCCTTGAAGGGGTCGCCGACAAACTCGGTGCCGAAAAAATCCTCTTCTTCCAGGATGCTCATTACGCCCGCCACGATGGCGGCGCGCTGCGCCGGGGCCGCGTCACCATAGTCCATGGTGATCAATTCCTCGATGCCCGCGCGGGCCTGCGCACGGTCTGTCGTGCCCGCGAGGAAATCGTCGGCGCGGTCAGCGATGTCGTGGATGATGGGTCGGAGATCGGCAGACATGAAAGAGGAGGATCGAGCGTTAGACAGAGATTTTAGGCTGGGTATTTGGACCGCATTGGCAACCGGGAGTAGCGTGGATTCTGCGCCGGGTTTTGGAAAATGAAACGACGCGGCCCCGTGAAGAGGCCGCGTCGCGAAAAGACTGCGCGGAGCGCGCGTTATTTGACGACCTCGGCGAGCTTGGCCACATCTTTGCCGCCGCCCATCGCGAAGTCGGGCTTGCCGCCGCCCTTGCCGCCGATCTGGGCGCTGAGGCCCTGGATGATCTTGCCGGCCTGATGGCCGGCCTTGATCGCCGCGGGCGAGCAGAAGGCGACGAGGCTGGCCTTGTCGCCGAGCGCCGCGCCGAGCTGCACCACGCCCTCGCCGAGCTTGGCGAGGACCTGCGAGCCGAGGCTGCGCAGCGCTTCCTGATCCGAGACACTCACGACGGCCGAGACGAACTTTAGGCCATCGCGCGTCGCGGCCTTGGCCGCGAGCTCGTCGGCGAGGCCGGCGAGGGCCTTCTGCTGGAAGACCTTGAGCTGCTTCTCGGTCTCCTTCTGGGTCGCGAGGAGAGCCTCGAGTTTCTTGACGACATCGGAGGCGCCACCGCCGAGGTGAGCGCTGACAGCCGCGAGAGCGGCTTCGCGCGAGACGACGAGGTCGAGCGCGGGCTGGCCGGCGACGGCCTCGATGCGGCGCGTGCCGGCGGCGATGGCCATCTCGGCCACGATCTTGATGAGGCCGATCTCGCCCGTGGTGGCGACGTGCGTGCCGCCGCAGAGTTCGCGGCTGTAGCCGCCGATGTCGACGACGCGCACGATCTTGCCGTACTTGTCGCCGAAGAAGGCGAGGGTGCCCTCGGGCTTCTTGTCGAATTCGGTTTCGTAGGAGTCTACGCGCGCGTTATCGATCACCTTCTCGTTGACGAGCTGCTCGACCTCGAGGAGCTGGGCGTGCGTGACGGCCTCGAAGTGCGAGAAGTCGAAGCGCATGCGCTCCGGGGTCTTCGATGTACCGGCCTGGCGCACGTGCGTGCCAAGGACCTTGCGCAGCGCCCAGTGGATCAAGTGCGCGGCGGAGTGGTGGCGCGAGATCGCGCGACGGCGCACAAGATCGAGCGCGAGCTCTGCCTTGTCGCCGACCTTCGCGGTGACATTAGTCTCACTGCCGTTGCCGAGCTTGTGCAGGTGACGACCCGACTTGTCCTTAGTCGTGTCAACAATGTGAAGGAGCTGGCCGCCGATAAGTGCCGTGCCGGTGTCGCCAGCTTGACCACCCATCTCGGCATAGAACGGCGTTTGGTCGAAGACGAGAAACACGTCCTTGTCGGCCTTGACGACGTCGACGACGGAGGCGTGACCCGCAACCATCGTCGGCGTGATCGTGTAGCCGGTGAAGGTGGTGGGCTGGTGATCGACTGCGACGTCGCCTTCTTTGGCGCCAACGAGAACTATCTTTTTGGCGGAGCCCTTGCCGCGCTCACGCTGCTTCTCCATCTCAACATGGAAACCAGGCTCGTCGACCGTGAGGCCGCGCTCGGTGGCGAGGAGCTGGGTCATATCCAGCGGAAAGCCGTAGGTGTCGTAGAGTTCGAACGCAGCTTGGCCAGAGATGTTCCCGGCGGACGCGGCCTTTGTGAAGATCTGCAGGCCGCGATCCAGCGTGCGGCCGAAGCTCTCTTCCTCAGCGCGGATCCAGCGGCTCACCTCGGTCTGCTTTTCCTTCAGCTCAGGGAAGACACTGCCCAGCGACTCGACGACCGGGCCGACGAGCTGCTCAAAGAAACCCGTCGTGAGGCCGAGCTTCTTTCCGTAGAGGATACCGCGGCGGAGGATGCGGCGGATGACGTAGTTGCGGCCTTCGTTGCCGGGGATGATGCCATCGGCGATGGCGCAGCTCACGCAGCGCGCGTGATCGGCGAGCACGCGGAAAGCGACGTCGATATTCTCCTGATCGGAGAGACCTTCGCGCTTGGTGGGCACCGTCGCGGTGTAGGTTTTCCCAGAGAGGGCAGCGACCTTGGCGAACAGCGGAGCAAAGACATCCGCCGCGTAGTTGGACGGGTCTTTGTCGAAGTTCTTAAATCCATTCGTCGTGGCGTAAATGCCCGCGACGCGCTCAAAGCCCATGCCGGTGTCGACGTGCTTGGCGGCGAGCGGCGAGAAGGTGCCGTCGGCGTTGGCGTTGAACTGGATGAAGACGTGATTCCAGATCTCGATGCAGCGGGAGCTGCTCGAGTTGACGAGCTTGCGGCCCTCGGCCTCGTCGTCGCTTGGGAGGAGGTTGAAATGGATTTCGGAGCACGGACCGCAGGGGCCGGTATCGCCCATCATCCAGAAATTATCCTTCTTGTTGCCGTTGACGATGTGGACGGCGGGGTCGAGGCCTTCCTTGCGGAAGATATCGGCCCAGATGTTGTAGGCTTCCTGGTCGAATTCCGAGGGATCGTTCTTCGACTTGTCGGGCGAGTAGACCGTGGCGAAGAGGCGCTTGGCCGGGATGCCCCAGACCTTGGTGATGAGCTCCCAGCCCCACTGGAGCGACTCCTTCTTGAAGTAGTCGCCGAAGGACCAGTTGCCGAGCATCTCGAACATCGTGTGGTGGTAGGTATCGAAGCCTACATCCTCGAGGTCGTTGTGCTTGCCGCCGGCGCGGATGCACTTCTGCGTGTCGGCCGCGCGGGTGTTCATGCCCGGCTTTACGCCGGCCCACGAGGCCACGTCGGGAGCGCGCTCACCGAGGAAGATCGGCACGAATTGATTCATGCCGGCGTTGGTGAAGAGCAGTCCGGGCGAGTCCGGCATCAACGAAGACGACGGAGTGATCGTGTGGCCTTGCTTCGCGAAGAAATCGAGGAAGCTCTGGCGGATCTGGGCGGAGGTCATGGCGGGCAAAAGTAGCGAGTAGCGGGTAGTGAGTAGCGAGCAGAGTGGGTGACGAAACAGGACGAGTGCTCGAACGCTGATGCTCGTTACTCGCTACCCACTACTCGCTACTTCGATTGGTCAGAGATTCTTGATGATCGCGTCCGCCATTTCCTTGGTGCCGACGGAGGGCTTGCCAAAGGCGATGTCGCCGGTGCGGGTGCCGCTGGTGACGGCCTTCTTCACGGCGGCTTCGATGCGACTCGCGATCTTGTCGAGGCCGAAGCTGAAGCGGAGCATGAGCGCGCCGGAGAGCACCTGCGCGCAGGGATTGGCGATGCCTTTGCCGGCGATGTCGGGGGCCGTGCCGCCCGCGGGCTCGTAGAGGCCGAAGGGCAGGCCGAGG
>CAYZPV010000106.1:0-8556 GCA_964480585.1 uncultured Opitutus sp.
TTGGGTACGCGCACACGCGCGCTCTGGTGGGGGGGTCGCTTGCCGGGCACACGCCCGCGCGCTCGGTGGCTCCCCTCCTGCCCTCTCGGGGCGGGGCTCGGGGATGAGACGGGGTTTTCCAGAGGTGGGTATTTTTTTGCTTTTGGCTGAGGGGCGGTGGGTTACGGAGATTTTTTGGGGTTGGGCGGAGGGCGCGAGAAGAAAACTGCTTGCCAGATAATGAGTCGCAGTCTCATTGAGAGGCGTTCTCAAACTTCTTCCTTTGCTCGTCGTCCTTTCCCTGCCCGTGCACGTTTCTGCTCCCTCTTTTTCCTTCTCCTGCTCCCGCGGCGGCGGTGCGGGGTGCGGCTGCCTGCTGGCGCGATGAGCACCTCTCCTGCAGCCCAGCCGAGGCCGGCGGAGCAGCCGGCGCGGGGCGCGCGGCCGGCGAGCTCGGGGCGCGCGTTTTGGACGAAGCAGTTCTACGTGTGGCACTGGGTGAGCAGCGCGTTTGCGCTGGCGGCGATGATCTTCTTCGCGGTGACGGGGATCACGCTCAACCATGCGGCGAGCCTGGGCGCCAAGCCGCGGGTGACGCAGACGCAGGCGCGGCTGCCGGCGGAGCTGCTCACCCAGATCGCGGTAGAGCCGGGGCAGGCGGCGGCGGGCAAGCGGGCGCTGCCGCCGGCGGTGCGCGAGTGGCTGGGGGCGCAGCTCGGGGCGCGCCCGGGCGGGCGGAAGGTGGAGTGGCAGGCCGACGAGATCTACATCGACCTGCCGCGGCCGGGGGGCGATGGGTGGCTGACGATCGATCGCGCGACGGGCGAGATCCACCAGGAGGTGACGACGCGGGGCGTGGTGGCGTGGCTCAACGATCTGCACAAGGGCCGGCACACGGGGACGGCGTGGATCGTCTTCATGGATTTCTTCTCGGTGGTGTGCGTGATCTTCTGCCTGACGGGGCTGGCGCTGCTGGTGGTGCATGCGCGCCGGCGGCCGATGACGTGGCCGGTGGTGGCGGCGGGGCTGCTGCTGCCGGTGGTGATCGTGATCTTCTTCCTGCATCTCTGAGCGCCGCGCCCCGCCTCTCCGCGCCCGGCGCCCGCCCTCCCCTCTCCTCTCCCTTTTTTTCTCCTCCATGAACTCCCAGTCGCTCTCCCGCCTCGCCCTCCGGCTCGCGCCGGGGCTGGCCTGCACGGCCGCCACTTCGGCGGCGGCGCAGCTCACCGCCACCATCGAGATCCCGCAGCTCGACGTCGCCGAGTACCATCGGCCGTACGTGGCGCTGTGGATCGAGAGCGCCGACAAGACGGCGACCAACATCGGCGTGTGGTACAAGGTGGACATGCGCAACGACGAGGGGGAGACGTGGCTGAAGGACCTGCGCCAGTGGTGGCGCAAGTCGGGCCGCGAGCTCGACCTGCCGATCGATGGCCTGAGCGGGCCCACGCGGCCCGTGGGCAAGCACGAGGTGAAGATCCCCGCCGGGATCGTGGCGCGGCTGGCCGAGGGCGACTACGAGCTGCTCGTGGAGGCCGCCCGCGAGGTGGGCGGCCGCGAGGTGGTGCGCCTGCCGTTCAAGATCGCCAAGGGCGGCAAGATCGACGTGAGCGCCAAGGGCGAGCGCGAGCTGGGCGCCATCACGCTGCGGCAGAGCGACTGAGCGCCCGCCGCTCCTCCCGCCCGGCCTCCGCCGCCTCCTCCCCGCGCGCCCGATAGCTACCTCTTTACGCGTAGGCCGCGCTCCCGGCGTCTCCCCGCCCGCCGCCGGCCCTCGCCCCTTCTCTCCCTCTCTTCTCTCTCTCCGTCTCCCATTCCCCCTCCTCTCTACCATGAAATCGCCACGCCTCCTCCTCGCTCTCTCCGGCCTCCTCCTCGCCGCGCCGGCGGCGCACGCGCACCGCGTGTGGATACTGCCCGCGCAGACGGTGCTCTCGGGCACCGACCAGTGGGTGTCGTTTGACGCCGCGGTCTCCAACAATCTCTTCACGCCCAATCACCGGCCGGTGGCGCTGGACTCGGTGGAGGTGAAGGGCCCCGATGGGCAGCCGGTGAAGATCGAAAACGCCACGGGCGGCCAGGTGCGGAGCTCCTTTGAGCTGCAGCTGCAAAAGCCGGGCACGTACGTGATCTCGCTCAAGCCGAGCACGGGCCGGCGGCCCGCGGGCGGCGGCGCGATGGCGCAAAAGGGCGGCGCGCCGGGCGCGGCCAAGAAGGGCGGCGGCTTTGGCGGCGGCGAGGGCAGCCTGATGGGCACGTACGAGGTGGCGGGCAAGGTGGAGCGCTGGCGGGGCACGCCGGAGTCGCTCGTGGCGGAGGGCATGGCGCAGAAGCCGGGCTTCAAGCTCCGCGAGTCGGGCGGCCGCCGCGTGGTGACCTTTGTGACGGCGGGCAAGCCGAGCCGCGAGGTGCTCAAGCCCGAGGGCAAGGGCCTGGAGATCGACTACGTGACGCACCCCAACGATCTCGTGACGGGCGAGGCCGCGACCTTCCGCCTCCTCCTCGATGGCCAGCCGGCCGCGGGCGCGGAGGTGACGCTCGTGCGCGGCGACGATCGCTACCGCGACGAGGCCGGCGACGTGACGCTCAAGACGGGGGCCGATGGCACCGTGAAGCTCACCTTCCCCCAGGCCGGCAAGTACTGGCTCGAAGCCAGCGCCGCCGCCCAGGGCACGCTGCACGGCGTGCCCTCGGAAAAGGCGTACACCTACATCGCCACCTACGAGGTGATGCCCAACTGAGGTCCGCCGGGGGCCGCGCCCCGTTTTGCCTTCGCCCGCCGTCGGATACCAGGCGGCGAACGGCAGGCGGGTCTGCGGTCAAACGGGGTCATGCCTCACCTTTTACCTTTTTTGCGTGGGGATGGCGGCCTGGCGGCGCAGGAGCGCCGACGTGTGGGCTGAGGTAGGCGCGTGAGCCCCGGGTGGAGTTGCCCGGCTAGCCAGCCGCCGCCGCGAAGGGAGTGGCCGGAGCGGTAGCAGGCGGCGACCGCCTCGGCGGCAGCCGCGTCTTGCCTCCTCACCCGCTGCGGCGGCCCCACCCCCCCCGCGCGAGGCGCCGCAGCCTTTTTTTCGATTTTCTCGCCATGGAGCGCCGCATCCTCATCCCGCCGCGCCTGCCGGCCGAGCTGCCGCTCGGGGGCGGGCACGCCGCGCGCGCGGTGTGGGATCTCGCGGGGGCGACGATGGGCACGTACTGGCGGGCCCGCGTGGTGGAGGCCGAGGGGCTCACGCCGCAGCGCGCCGAGGCGGTGCTCGCCGAGGCGCTCGCCACCGTGGTGGCCGCGATGAGCCCGTGGGAGCCCGCCTCGGACCTCGCGCGCTACCGCGCCGCCGCCGCCGGCACGTGGGCGCCGCTGGGGGAGCACACCTGCCGCGTGCTGGCCCGCGCGCTGGAAGTGGCCGCCCTCACGGGCGGCCGCTACGATCCCACCATCGGCCGCCTCACGGATGCGCTGGGCTTTGGCCCCGCGGGCGAGGCGGGCGCCGCCGCCCCCGGCTCGCCCGAGGCCGAGCGCGCCCGCGCCGCCACCGGCCACGCCCGCGCCGCGCTGGATGCGCCCGGGCGCCGGGTGTATCAGCCCGGAGGATACGCGCTCGACCTGTGCTCCATCGCCAAGGGCTACGCCATCGACCTCGCCCTCGCGCGCCTCGCCGCCGCGGGCGCGCGGAGCTGCTTCCTCGAGATCGGCGGCGAGGCCCGCGGCCGGGGCTGCAAGCCCGATGGCCAGCCCTGGTGGTGCCTGCTCGAGCCGCCGGCCCCCGACTGCGGGCTGCCGCGCACGATCGCCGCCGCCAGCGACCTCGCCCTCGCCACCTCGGGCAATGCGCGGCGCACGCGCGCCCTCCCCGGCGGCCCGCTCGGCCACCTGCTCAATCCCCTCCCCGCCGAGCCCCTGCCGCCCGGCCTGGAGACCGTGACCGTGCTCGCCCCCACATGCATGGAGGCCGACGTGTGGGCCACCGCCCTCTTCCTCCTCGGCCCCGAGCGCGGCCTCGCCCTCGCCACCGCCCAAGGCCTCGCCGCCCTCTTCGTGGAGCGCGCGCCGGGCAGCGGGAGCGACGAAGCCACCGGCCGCGGCACCTACCGCGAGCGGTGGTCGCCGGGGTTTGCGGAGTATCTGCAGTGAGGGGGAGGCGCGAGGGGCGCGTGGGGCGCCGAGCGGTGCCACCTAAGCTCCCGCCGGTGTCGGCAATACCCTGCCTATTTGGCTCAAGGTTCGTCTAAACGTGGGCCGTCGATCGATGGCTTTCCGTGGACTGATCCATCCCTTCAGGCTGTGTGCGCTCGGCACTTAGCGAGCAGGGCGTCTCCCACTTTTCGCAAATGGGCGATTCTATCCGTGAGTTGCACACGATGAGTCGAGATGAGCGCGAGCATTTCGTTCTGCTCCTTTCCGTGACTTAGTATCTCGCAGCATTCTCGCATGGTGCGAACGTGAAGGCGGACGACATCGCCTTGCGGGAGATACTCCAAGAGGTCGATCTCTGCCGCAAGAAAACGAACGGCCGGATGAGGATGAGCTAACTTGGCATAGTCCTCGAAGGCTGCTTCCTTTCTATGCAGGAGAGCGATGACGATCGCGAATGCGATCATCGCCAAATCGAACAAGTGCTCTCGTACGCTTTCCGAAACGAGTTGCGAGGCAAACGGACTGCGTCCAATTGCAGCCAACCGTAACACGCGTTGAAACGCGAAACGATCGGAGCCAAGTTCACATGCTTGATATCGGTCTGCGACCTCCATGGACCACCGTTCATCAGGCCTGCTTGCCTGTCGAAACCGTCTCAACGGAAGCACGTCGCGCGAGACTCGGGTGTGACCGAGCGTGATGTGCCCTATTTCGTGCAGCACCACGAGTGCAATACCGATCTCAGTTGCGATAAAGGATGCCTCTCGGCGAACGGAGTCGATGGGCGCATCGGACTGATCCTCATTTGTGAAGCGCGTGGCGAAATCGCCAATTTCGTGAGAGGGGTCCCCGATCCATCTGAATCGATCGGTTGACCCAAAAATCGTGTTCATGATTCCCTGTAGAGAACCGAAGCACCCAAGGCCGATCCTTACTCGGTGCGCCGGATCGCTCGTTGCGTAAGCGTCGAACTGCTCTTCTCGTGGGTCCCAGCGCATGTCGATTTGCAGGTTGCCGCGCGACTCTGCGACGAACTCTCGCAACAGCTCTGCAAAAATCTCTTCCCACGCGATAAGCGCTCTACAGTAGGGCTGATTGCGCAAAAAGCGAAGCCGGAGCAATAGCCGATGCAAGAAGAGGGGCATCGCTGGCTTGGCAGACTCAGGATGGTGATCGAAGGATCACGCGTTTCATCCGAGCTTGAGCCCGTGGTTCCCAATCCGGGCCAGCAGCTTGGTTCAGTCGTCCGACAGTGTGAGAGAGTCCCGCCAAATGATCCTGCATCTCGGCGAACCACTCGAATCCACCCAGTTTGGCGGTGAGTGCGATCTCCGCGATCACTCGTTCGCATCCACGCTCGGCAAATTTCACATCTTTGAAACCGAATAACTCGCTGTTACGCAGGTAGCCGGGCGCATTGTTGAGGACTTGGGCCAGTCGCACGTACGGATGCGGGTGACTCTTCGAGTTTCCGCGCAGCGCGCGAAAAAAGACGAGCAACACCACCCCAAATGCGAAGAATATCTCAAAGAAGGTTTCCTCGCGGTCCGCTGCCGTGGTTCCCCAGCTTTCGCGCTGCATTAGCCAAACCGCGGCCAACCAATCTGCCTCAAGCTCAGCCCACTGTGCGCGCTTATTTGCGATGTCTCCACAACACTCGTTGCCCGCTGCTTCAAAAAGCGAAACCACTCGGCGATTCTCTCCGGCGTATACGAGTTTTCCGTGACCACGAGCTAGATGAGCCAACTCATGATAGAATAGAAATCTGAGGCTGCGGTGGTAGAACGCATACGCCAAATCTTGTCGCGCGCTGTTCTGTGCTTCGATTCTTAGGAAATCGAAGTATGATTCTGGAAGTTCGACTCGGTCGAACCCGTCAACACACACCCTGAACGTTGCAATCACATGCTCGGCGATCCCTGTTTGCGAGCCACCTTCCTCGTGCTGGAGAAACAGATGCTCGCTTCGAACTAGTAGAGAGTACAGTGATTCGAGCAGAATCACGCTCCCCGTGGTTATTCCGATGTAGGAATGCAGCCATCCGGTCACAGCCACACCGTTGATCCCACCGTCCTCGATCAGCGCAAAACGAAATCGCGGATTGATTCTTCGAGCCGCGATATCGAAGGCGGCCTGTAGTGCGCGATGCTGAGGCAGCGAACCCTTCGACGCCGGGCCGAGGCCGCTTTTTCGAAGCAATCGGTTCAGTGCTGCGAAGGCCACGCTACTTTGGTTTTATGGCGCCAGACAGCAGGGTAAATGCAACGAGCAGAATGCCGCCGATCCCAGGATGATGCCAACCCAACTGCGCAAACGGACCACCGATGGCGTACGCCCAGACGAGGAGAGCAGCCATTGAGACGAGACAGTTCATGCGGGCACTATAGCCGTCCGGAAGTATCTTGGTATAATAAATGGGAACGGCCACCAGTGAAACAAATAGAATGACGAGAAATGCTATGACCTTGCTTTGATCCGTCTCAAAGGTGGGGACATAGCTGCATGCTGCGATGTACGCGGCTAACACTTCCGCGGGGACGTACTTTGCCAGTCGCTCGGAGTAAGTGCTCGTCGGAGTCACAGCTATGCCGTCCTTGTGAGGAGCGGCGGCAAAGACTCGAGGTATAGACTGAAGGACGAGACGCGCCATCGTCCTTCAGCATCAAAATCTGTCGGGAAACCGCAAGCAGAACGGTCCAGAGCGTTGACTCTCGGGCGGGGGTTAGGATCTGGGCTTGCCCCCCTTTGCAGGTGGCCCCCTTTGCGGAGCCCTGATTGATCATTAAAATCTAAGATCTATTATAGCCGCGATTAGCCGGGTGGGCTCAGGCTGGGCAGGAGTTGCGGGGCATACGGGTTTGACTAGCAGAATTCAGGGTGGCAGCAATTAGGATATTAAAGCTCTAGGACGGGTTTGCAAAATGGAGTTTGGAACAAGTGCCAACTTAGGTGTCGAAGAAGCGCAGTTGGTAGGTATCGCCGCCATGGCCGTTGGCATCGGCTGGCGAAAGCTCGATGCCAAGAAAGAGCCGGTCCAAGCGGGAGGGAAGCGACTCAAGCCTGGCGAAATAAGATGATTACCCCCGACGAGATGAAGCGCTACTGCGGTGAGCGCGGCGTTGTCCCAGCGCATCATTGCTGCCTCGAGATGGCCTACCATCTCGCGCATCCCGTGCTGACGCCGCATCAAGGACGAAATCGCGTAGTCGATTGGATCGCCTCGTGGAACGAGTATCTCATCCCAGTCGCGCGCGATGGCTATGCGTCGACGCCGATGAGATTCTGTCCGTGGTGCGGCGCGCGTCTGGCATCCTCACGAAGAGAAGAGTGGCATCACCGGCTCTACGCACTCGGATATAAAGACCCAGGGAACGAGGCGATTCCCGCCGAGTTCGCAACCGACCAATGGTGGCGCACATGAAGAGAGAGCCTATCCAGCCGCTAGAGACCACGCCCTGCGCGGCCCCGAGATTGCGCCCGACGGGCGTTTTCATCCGAGGAAACCCGGCGGTGCCGCAGCCCGCTGGGGCTAGGGCGTGTGTGCAAAATCAGTTCCTGAGCCAATCGAGGACGGCAGCGAGTTGAACGAAGGCGAAGAAGGTGGAAGCGAGTTTGTCGTAGCGAGTGCTGATGCGGCGATGACGCTTGATGCGGCAGAAGAAGTTTTCGATCCGATGACGGCGGCGATAAAGCGGGCGGGAGAAGGGACGTGAGCCGCCGCAGTTCCGTCGCCGTGGGATGCACGTACGTCCGCCGAATTAAGTGATGCGGGCGCGCAGCGCATCGGCGTCGAAGCCCTTGTCGGCGACCAGCGTGCGACCTCGCAGCAAGCAGGCGTGCTCATCTGCGGTGCGGAGGTCGCTGCACGGGCCGGGATGCAGGCTAAGCGCCACCACTCGCCCGTGACTCTCCACGAGTGCGGTGATCTTGCTGTTGAGTCCGCCTTTGGTGCGGCCAATCGCTTGCTCGCCCTGGCCGCCTGCGGGATTGGCTCCGTCCTGGTGCAGCTTGACGTGCGTCGAGTCGATGAACCGGGTCGTGCCCCGCGCGCCTCGTGCCAAAGCCACAAGCACTCGGTCCCATAACCCCGCCGCCATCCATCGTCGCCAGCGGCAATAGACTCCCGACCATTTGCCAAATCGCTCCGGCAAGTCACGCCACGGAGTCCCGGTCCGCAATACATACACCGTCGCCTCCACCATCAGCCGATCATCCTTCGGCGGTCGCCCACGCGGTAGTTGACCGTTCGGTAAACCTCTTTTCTTCCGCTTAGCTTAATTTTTTTAGCCGATCCAAAGCGGGTCAGGTAGACCGAAGCGGATATCTTTCATCTGCGCTCCTTCGACATCACCCCGCTCACTTGTTCCTTATTCCATTTTGCAAACACGCCCTAGTGTCCTGTCCCGCAAGTAACCTTAGAAAGGCGCTCGAGTTTGCCGAGGATG
>CAYZPV010000107.1:0-8369 GCA_964480585.1 uncultured Opitutus sp.
TCTGGGTCATCTTCGTCGGCTTCAACGTCACGTTCTTCCCGATGCACTTCCTCGGTCTGAACGGCATGCCCCGCCGCACCTACACCTACGACCCCAACCTCGGCTGGAACGAGGCCAACTTCATCGCCACCGTCGGCGCGCTCATCCTCGGCGTCGGCATCTTCATCTACTTCGCGGTGATGGTCTACACCTACTTCAAGGGCGAGAAGGTCGGTCGTGACGTATGGGATGGCCGCACCCTCGAGTGGTCGCTGCCAAATCCCGTCCCCGAGTACAACTACGCTGTCATCCCGACCGTCCACGCCCGCGATGCCTTCTGGTACGAGAAGCACCACAAGGAGGAGATCGAGAAGGAAAAGGCCCAGCACGCCAAGGAAGAGGAAGCACACGGCGGCATCCATATGCCCTATGGCTCCATCTGGCCGTTTGTCGCAGCTCTGGGCATGTTGATCGTCGCGGTCGGCGCCACGTGCTTCGCCACCAAGGTCGAGCCCGGCATGGGCCCCAAGCTCGCCCTGTCGCTCATCGGCGGCGCGGTGACCCTGATCGGCATCTACTTCTGGTCGCTCGAAGGCAACGAGGGCTACCACATCCACCTCGACAAGGACGGCAAGGCCACCGAGGACCACGGTCACGGCAGCCACGGCAAACACTAAGCAAATTACGATTTAGGAACTACGATTTACGATACGGCCCAGTCTTCATTCGCCGTCGTAAATCGTAACTCCTCCCGCTCCGCCCTCTCCTCTTCAAAGTTCACTCAGACTCCCTCTTCAATGAGCGCTCACGCTGGCACCATCGATCATCACCACGATCCGAGCACATCCACGGGCATTCCGAACAAAAAGCTCCTCATGTGGGCTTTTCTCGCCTCGGACTGCATGTTCTTCGGCGCGCTGATTTCGACGCACCTGATCTATCGCCTCCACCCGCCCTCCGGTGGCCTCGATCCCAAGGCGATCTTCAGCCCCGAGCTCACCTCGTTCTCCACGTTCATCCTCCTGATGTCGTCGCTGATGATGGCCCTCGCCGTCACCGCGATCCAGAAGAACAACCTGAAGAGCTGCCGGTGGTCCCTCCTCACCACGATCTTCTTCGGCCTCATCTTCCTGGGCTGCCAGGTGTACGAGTTCCAGCACTTCGTCCACGACAAGAAGATGACGATCTCGAATAGCGTGCTGGGCATGACGTTCTACACGCTCACCGGCACGCACGGCTGTCACGTCGCCATCGGCGTGCTCTGGCTGGTGCTGATGTACGTCCGCTCCTTCAAGGTCGCCTCGAGCAAGTCCTGGTTCTCCGGCCAGCTCGCGCACGCCGTGACGCTGATCGTACTCCTCCTGGCCGTCCTTAAGGTCACCCTCGGCCTCGTCCACGCCCTGCAGGCTTCGCCCAGCATCGGCGCGGCGATGGCGCCCTTCTTCAAGGCAGAAATCGTCTATATGCTCATCGGTCTCGCCGCCCTCGCCGCCTGCTTCTGGTTTGCCCGCCCGCGCGGCGCGGTCCAGTTCGGCGAGGCCAATGCGATCGATGTCGAGTCGATGGGCCTTTACTGGCACTTCGTCGATATCGTGTGGATCGTGATCTTCACGGCCGTCTACCTGCTCGAATTCCTCTGAGATTCCTCCCCATGAGCGCACCTTCCTCAGTTTCTCACGGTCACGGTCACGATGACCACGACGTCAGCAAGTTCCAGATCTACATCCAGATCGCGCTGCTCCTGGCAGTGATCACGGGTGTGGAGATCGCCATCGTCTACTTCCCTTGGGCCAAGTGGGTGATCGTCACGGCACTTGTTATCCTCTCCGCCGTGAAGTTCATGTACGTCATCTTCTACTTCATGCACCTGAAGTGGGATAAGCCGTTTTGCACGATCCTCTTCTTCATCGGCCTGATCATCGCCGGCGGCACCATGTGGGCTCTCCTTGCGCTCTTCGGCGCCGAGGCCAGCCTCCCGCTCCCGACCTGATCGCGCCCTGCGATTTTGCTTTTGCCAACGGCGGCCTAGAAAGGCCGCCGTTTTTGTTTTCCACGGAGATAGATCACGAGGGCACGCAAATAGGTCGATCCATCCTCTCGTGTTTGTTGGCGTCTGCACCCCGCGCCGTAGGCTCGGTTATTCGTGTCGTTCAGGTCCATTCGCGGTTGCCTCATCAGATTTTGGACTCACGTGCCGCGTTTCCAAAACTACCTCTAAGAATCGCTCTCTTCGCCCTATCGCTTCAACGTCCCCGGCGTTAACGTAGACTCTCCCGCTTCCTCGCAATGATCGACTGGCGCCACTGGCATAACGAACCCTACCTCGTCGGCGGACTCGTCTTCCTCGGCTGGCTCTGGGCCGTGCTGGCCGGGCCGCTCCGCGCGCGCCTCGCGCCCGCCGGCACGCCGTTTCCCCGCGCGCACGCCATCAAGTTCTACAGCGGCCTCTTCATCTTCTATCTCGCTGTCGGCTCCCCGCTCGATCAGATCGGCGAGCGCTTCCTCTTCAGTGCGCACATGGCGCAGCACCAGTTGCTCGTCTATCCGGCCGCGATCCTCTTCCTGCTCGGCATCCCTTACTGGATGGTGGACTGTGCTCTCAAAAGGCCCTGGCTGCGCATCCCTGGCCGCTTCTTCACGCATCCGTTGCCGGCGGTGGCGATCTACTCGCTCGTGATCGGCCTCTGGCACGCTCCCCGGTTCTACGATCTCGCCCTGCGCGACAAGACCGTGCACGTGATCGAGCACATCATGTTCTTCGGCGCGGGCGTGCTTTTCTGGTGGCCGCTCATCAGCCCCTCGCGCGTGCTCCCGCCCGCCAATCGCGCGGTGCAGATGCTCTACCTGATCGCCGTCACCATCACGATGACGCCGCTCTTCGCCTACCTCAGCTTCTCGCACGACATCCTCTACCCTACCTACGAATTTGCCCCTCGCCTGATCGAGAACTTCAGCCCTGCCGACGATCAACTGCTCGCCGGTGTGATGATGAAGCTCGTGGGCCTCTCCGTCTCCGGCGGCGCCTTCATCGTGGCCTTCTACCACTGGTATCAGGAGAAAAAATAAGGGCGGACCGGCAAAGGTCCGCCCTCGGGAATCGGTAGCTGGCAGTCGCTCAGGAAGCCGGCGCGATCAGGTCGTCGATCGAGTCGCTCTCGACGCCGATATCGGCGAAGAGCCACGACGACAGGTAGCGCTCGGCGCTCGAGGCGATGATCGCGACGATCTGCTTGCCCTTGTTTTCCGGGCGCTGAGCAAGCTGGAGCGCGGCCCAGATGGCGGCGCCGGAGGAGATGCCCACCGGGATGCCATCGAGCGAATTGACCTGCTTGGAGACGGGGCCGGAGTCGGCCTCCTTCACGCGGATCACCTCATCGTAGACCTTGGTATTGAGCACGGCCGGGACAAAGCCGGCGCCGATGCCCTGGATCTTGTGCGGGCCGGGCTGGCCGCCGGAGAGCACGGGCGAGGCATCGGGCTCGACTGCAACCATCTTGATCGAGGGCTTGCGGGCCTTGAGCACCTCACCCACGCCCGTGATCGTGCCGCCCGTGCCGATGCCGGAGACGACGATGTCGACCTTGCCGTCGGTATCGCGCCAGATCTCCTCAGCAGTCGTCTTGCGATGGATCGCGGGATTAGCCGGATTGGCGAATTGCTGGAGGATCACGCTATTCGGGATCTTGGCAGCGAGTTCCTCGGCCTTGGCGATCGCGCCTTTCATACCCTTGGCGCCTTCGGTGAGGACGAGACGGGCGCCGAGTACCTTGAGGATCTTGCGGCGCTCCATCGTCATCGTCTCGGGCATCGTGAGGATGAGCTTCAGGCCCTTGGCGGCGGCCACAAAGGCCAGCGCGATGCCGGTGTTGCCGGAGGTCGGCTCGATCAGCACGGTCTTCTGGTTGATCTTACCGCTCTTCAGAGCATCCTCGATCATGGAGGCGCCGATGCGATCCTTGACGCTCGAGAGGGGGTTGAAGAACTCGAGCTTCAGCAGCACTTCCGCCTGCGCATTGTGGGCAGCCGCCGTGCGGTTGAGGCGCACGAGGGGAGTGTTGCCGATCGTTTCCGTAATGTCGTTATAGATTTTGGCCATAAAGGGGGAGTGAATTTAGGGTTCCAATAAACAGCGTTTGTCCGCCGTAGCCGCCCGAAAGCGTGACATAAACCCATGTCCTAGCCAGCCGCAAACCGCTCCGAGCGCGAAAAAACGCTGGGCGGCGTCACAGGGAATGGCACTGTGGAGCCCCCCATGACTTGGCAGATAGCGTTTGTCTTTGTGCTGCTGATCGCAGCGATCGTCCTCTTCGTGCGCGAAAAAATCGCGCCCGAGCTGGTCGCGCTGGGCCTTTTCGTGATCATCGCGGCCACCGGTCTCGTGCCGGTGAAGGAAGCCTTCGCCGTCTTCGCCAATCCTGCGCCGATCACCGTCGCCGCGATGTTTGTCCTCAGCGCCGCCCTGGTGAGCTGCGGCGCGCTCGACTACATGTCCCATGTCGTGGAGAAGGCGGCTGCGCTCCCCTACTGGGTGGTGCTTTTCCTCTCGATCATCCTCGTGGCTTTCGTCTCGGCGTGGATCAACAACACGCCCGTCGTCGTGGTCTTCGTGCCCGTCGTGCTCAATCTCGCGCGCCGGATGAAGCTGCCTGCATCCAAGTTCCTGATACCGATCTCCTATGCCTCCGTCCTCGGCGGCTGCTGCACGCTGATCGGGACCAGCACCAACCTCGTCGTCAACGGCATCCTCCTGGATCAAGGGCTGCCGGGCATGAACATGTTCGACCTTGCCTGGGTGGGCGTGCCGATGGCGATCGTCGGCGCGATCTACCTCTGCGCCTTCAGCAACCGGCTCCTCCCCGCGCGCGAGATGCTCACCTCCATCCTGTCCGAGGAGGAGCGCCGCGAGTATCTTACCGAGGCCTTCGTGCCCGCTGATTCCCCGCTCATCGGCAAAAGCCTGCGCGCAGCCGGCCTCGTCAAGGCCCGCGGTTTCCGCGTGATCGAGATCGTGCGCGATGGCGTGGCTATCGACGTGGACCCGGCTGCCACCGCTCTCCGCAGCGGCGACCGCATGATCCTCGCCTGCCGGCCCTCCGGCATCGCGCATGCCCGCGCCATGCCGGGCTTCGATTTCACGGCCGAAGCAGGCCTCGAGCAGATCTCGGCCCACGAGGGCAAGGTCTTCGAGGGCGCGGTCGCGCCCCACTCCGAGCTCATCGGCCGCACCATCAGCGAGCTCAATTTCCGCCAGCGCTACCGCGTGGTGGTCCTCGCGGTCCATCGCGCCGGCGAGAATGTGCGCGACAAGCTCGAGACCATCCCGCTCCAGATGGGCGACTTGCTCCTCCTCATGGGCACCGATCAGGCCGTGAAAGAGCTGCGCAATGGTGACGATATCATCCTGCTCGATCGTCCTCCCCTGCCCTCCTTCAGTTTTCAGACGCGCATCCCGCTCGTCCTGGCCACGATCGTAGGCGTCATCCTGCTGGAGACGCTCGACATCATGCCGATCGAGCTCGGCGCGATCGGCGGGGCCGTGCTGCTCTGCGTCACCGGCTGCATCAAGCCCAAGGAAGCCTATGACTCCATCGAGTGGAATCTGCTCTTCCTCATCTTCGGCATGCTCGCGCTCGGCCTCGCCATGCAAAAGACCGGGGCGGCGCTCTGGCTGGCCTCCAATGTCGTCGATGGCCTAGGCCACGTCGTCGACGGCCCCTCCAAGCCGCTCGTCATCCTCGCCGCCGTCTACCTCATCAGCCTCATCCTCACGGAGATCCTCTCCAATAATGCTGTCGCCGCCTTGATGATTCCCATCGCGCTGGGCATCGCCAAGGAGGCCGGCATGCACGCGCAGCCGCTCATCATCGCGGTCGCGGTCGCCGCCAGTGCCGCCTTCGCCACACCCATCGGTTACCAGACCAACACGTATGTCTATGGCATCGGCGGCTACAAATTCCGCGATTTTGTCCGCATCGGCGTCCCGCTGAATATCCTGTGCTTTATCGTGGCGATGATCGTCATCCCTCGCGTCTGGCCGCTCTGAGCGGCTGTTGCGGCCCAGCCAGCTCCCGCCCTCTCAGAGCCGTAGCCGCAGCCCATCGTATGCGACGCGGACCCCGGCGGGGAGCCTAGTTTCAAGCTCGGCGTGATCGTTGAGATGCGTGAGATGCGTGAGGTACGTCCGCGGCGCCCCGATCTCCTGCGCAGTGGCCAGCGCTTCGTCGATCGACATGTGGGTGGGATGCGGCTGGTCGCGCAGGCCGTCGAGCACCACGATATCCGCCCCGCGCGCAGCCTCCACCGCGGCTGTCGGCACGCGTTTGCAGTCGGTGTAGTATACGAACTTCTTCCCGCTGCTGCGCTCGGTGAAGATGAGCCCGAGCGTATTGAGGCCCCCGTGAGGCAGCAGCGTGGCCTGGATCGTGCCCTGCGGCAGCTCCAGCACCTCTGGCATCACCGTCAGTTTGAAGGCCGCATAGCCCTTGGAGATCGGGCGCTCCGCAATCGTATAGGGGTAGATCGCGAGCACGCGCGCCATCCCCTCCTCCGTGGAGTACACCGTCAGCGCCGTGCCGCCCAGCAGGTCGCAAAACCGCCGCAGGTCATCCATCCCCGTGATATGGTCCGCGTGGCCATGGGTCAGGACGAAGAAATCCAGTTTGCGAATGTCCTCGCGGAGGCACTGGAGGCGAAACTCCGGCGCGGCATCCACCTGCACGTGCAGCCCATCCATCTCGACGTGGATCGATGCGCGAGTGCGCTTGTTGCGCGGGTCCGTCGACCGGCATACCGCGCAGTCGCACGCGATCATGGGCACGCCCTGCGATGTGCCGCTCCCGAGAAAAATGACCTCCATGCCCGATGGGACTACTTGCCACCCAGCCACGCAAGCGCCGCCGGCACCACATTTTCCAAGCCTGGCGTATCCTCCGAGTGTGGGCTGATCGTCAGCACACGGCCCTTGCCATACGGAGCGTAGACCGCCGCGGGCGAATTTACCATCACGCCTACGGGCGTGCCATTTTCGGCCTTCTCGGTGCGAAAAAACGCCGCCACTTGGTACGGCGGCAGATCGGCCCGCTCCAGCGGCTTGATGATCGGCCCATTGTTGTAGCGGATCGTGAACTGCCCATCGACCTTGCCCAATACGCCGCGGCCGTCGTCGGTCAGCTCCGCGCGAACCATGCCGCCGCCGCGTCGCCATTTATTGGATACGGTTTTCGCGTTGAGGATGCCTAGCCCCCAGTCAAAGCCCGCGCACGCCAGATAGGCGCCCGCGCAGATGCCCAGGTAGCCACCGCCGCGCTCGACAAATTCCTTCACGGCCTTCCGGCCATTGTCGCCGATGGCCTTGGACTGCGCACTGCCGCTGCCGCCGGAAAAGACGATGATGTCGAACTGCGACAGGTCGCGCGTGCCCACCTCCTCCGGCTTGAGCGGCGTCACCGTCGCACCCGGGAGCTGTTTCGCCCGCTCACTGACCGACTGAATGCCCTTTTCGCCGGATCCCGGGCCCTGATAGATCGCGATCTTGAGCGGCCGGGCCGCGACCGGGGCAGGAAAGAGATTGGCCGGGTTGGCCGGCAACGGCGCTTCCTTCGCCTTGGCCGAAGCCTTGGCCTTCGCCGCAGGCTCCGCCGCCGAAGCGGCCAGCACACCCACCATCAATGCCACAACAAGACAGAGACGCTTCATGCACCGAGGACAACGCATCGGCTCCGTCAGCGCCAGCCTTCGCCTGAGAGTAGTTTCACGCTGCCCGCCTGCTCACCGGCGGGCGGGCCCAAAAAAAGGCGCCCCGCTCGCGCGGGACGCCTTTTAATTTCAAACGAGCGGACGAAATCCGCGTCGTGCTTAGTAGTCCATGCCGCCCGGGCCGTGGCCATGGCCACCGGCGGGAGCTTCCTTCTTCTCCGGGATCTCGGTGATCATGCACTCGGTCGTGAGCAGGAGGCCGGCCACGGAGGCGGCGTTCTGCAGCGCGGTGCGGGTCACCTTGGTCGGATCGACAACGCCGGCCTTCACGAGGTCCTCGAACTTGTCGGTGGCCACGTTGTAACCGTTGTTGCCCTTCGAGCTGAGGACTTCCTTGACGACCACGCCGCCGTCCACGCCAGCATTGGCGCAGAGCTGCTTGAGCGGGTGCTCGATCGCGCGACGCACGATCTGGGAGCCGATCTTCTCGTCACCCTCGAGCGTGAGGGCGTCGATGGCCTTCGCGGTGCGGAGGAGCGCGACGCCGCCGCCGGCGACGATGCCCTCTTCGACGGCCGCGCGCGTGGCGTGCAGCGCGTCTTCCACGCGAGCCTTCTTCTCCTTCATCTCGGTCTCGGTCGCGGCGCCGACATTGATGACGGCCACGCCACCGGCGAGCTTCGCGAGGCGCTCCT
>CAYZPV010000108.1:0-8073 GCA_964480585.1 uncultured Opitutus sp.
CCATCGCCAATATCTCCAGCGCCACCGCCGGCCGCTACACCGTCCGCGTCAGCAATGTCGTCGGCCCCTCCACCAGCGACGCCGCCAATGTCACCATCGCCCTCGGCGCGGAGCCTGGCCGCATCATCAATCTCTCCATCCTCACTTCCCTCGCCGCCCCCGGCGATAGCTACACCATGGGCTTCGTCGTCGGCGGCCGCGGCACCAGCGGCCGCAAGCCCCTCGTCATCCGCGCCGCCGGGCCCTCCCTCGCCCGCTTCGGCGTCGCCGGCACCCTCGATGATCCCCGCCTCGAGCTCTTCTCCGGCGCCACCGCCGCGGGCAGCAACGACAACTGGGGCGGCTCCTCCGCCCTCGCCACCGCCATGCGCGCCGTCGGCGCCTTCGACTACACCGGCCCCTCCTCCGCCGATGCCGCCCTCGCCGCCGATTTCGACTCCGGCAATAACTCCGCCCGCGTCTCCGCCAGCGGCCCCGGCACCGGCGCCGTCATCTCCGAGATCTACGATGCCACGCCCGCCTCGGCCCTCACCCCCGCCACCCCGCGCTTGATCAACGTCTCCGTGCTCAAGCACCTCGGCTCCGGCCTCACCGCCGGCTTCGCCCTCGGCGGCCGCACCGCCCGCACCGTCCTCATCCGCGCCATCGGCCCCACCCTCGCCGTGCCCCCCTTCAATGTCGGCGGCGTCGTCGCCGATCCCCAGTTCGAGCTCTACTCCGGCTCCACCAAGATCGGTGAAAATAACGACTGGGGCGGCTCACCCGCCCTGTTTACCACCTTCACCCAGGTCGGCGCTTTCCCCCTCCCCGCCGCGTCCAAGGACGCCGTCCTCCAAGTCACCCTTCCCCCCGGCTCCTACACCGTCCAGGTCACCGGCGTCGGCGGCGCGAGCGGCACCGCCCTCATCGAAGTCTACGAGGTCCCCTGAGCCATCCGCCGGGCATCTCTCGATCGGAGGCGCGCCGCCCCCGGCACTTACGTGGCGGAGGGCGGGTATGGCGCGCGGCGGGTAGCCCTCCCGGCTCACCGTCCTTTGTTCTCAACCTTCAGGTGATTTCCGCTCCCCCGATTTCCTCGTCGGCGTAGTGTTGCCCACTTGCGGAACCAAGTTCCTTCCGCCATCGTCTCATGATCGACACATGAGCGGCTATCGCGACTGGGCACCCTCCTCCGAAGAACACCGTCCCCTCACCTACTGGGGTGGCCACGCCATTTACGCGACGCACATGGTCATCATCGCCTATTGCGCGCTCATGCTCGTGACGGTGATCGGCGGCCGCGGCCTCGCCCCTCTGCTCCAGTGGCTCGATTTTTCCAGTATCGAAGTGCTCCGCGGCCAGGTCTGGCGCATCGCCACGTATGGGCTTTTTAACTACATCAGCCTCGGGTTCGCCGTCGATATGCTGATGATCTTCTGGTTTGGCCGGGAATTGGAGCGCACCTTCGGCCGCAAGGTCTTCGGGTACCTCTACGGCGGTATCTACCTCATCCCCACCGTGGTGCTCACGCTCATCGGCTTCCTCATGCCCACGGGCCGCGCCGGCCAGCCGGGGGCGCTCGCGCTCTTCATCGCGTTTGCCACCTATTTTCCCAACATGCCGGTCTTCTTCGTGCTCCTCGCGAAGTGGGCCGCGCTCATCCTCGTCGCCGTCTTCTCCCTCATCGCGCTCACCGCGCGCGACTGGGTCTCCCTCGCCGTCCTCTGGTCCACCTGCGGCTACGCTCACCTCTTCGTCCGTTACCAGCAGGGCCTCCTCACTCTCCCGAGCTTCAAGCTCCCCCGCCGCAAGCCCCGGCTCCGCGTCGTGCCTGATCTTCCTCAGCGCTCCGGCACGCCCGCGCGCACCGTCGCTGCCGCCTTGCCCCGTCCCGCCGATCCCGCGCCCGATACCACCATGGCCGAGGTCGATGCGCTGCTCGATAAGATCGCCAAGTCCGGCATCAATAGCCTCACCTCTCGCGAGCGCGCCAAGCTCGAAGCCGCCCGCGAGGGCCTCCTCCGCCGCGGCGGCAAGTGAGCCTTCGCTGCGCGCCAGCCTCTTCCACGATGCCCGCGCTCGCTCTCCCCGCTCTCGCCCCCGGCGAGTTGCCCGAGGGGCTCGTGGTCGCGGGCGCCTACGCCACCGTCGCCGAGGGTGAGGAGTACGGCCTCGTCGCCCTCGCGCTCGGGCACGAGTACTGGCTCGCCCCCACGCCCGCCGCCGCAGGCTGGCTCCTCCTCGTCACCCCCGAGGCCGCCGCCCATCTGCGGCCGCACTTCTCCGCCTACGCCCGCGAGCGGCTGCGCTGGCCCCCAGCCCCGCTCGTCGATCCCGCGGCGAGCCGCCCCCTGCCGCTCTTCGGCCCATTTCTCTGGGCGGCCCTCATCCTCGCCCTTTTCCGCTATCGCGGGGCTTGGGATGCCGCCTTCGTGCTCGATGCGCGCGAGGTCTTCGCCCACGGCCAGGTCTGGCGCGCCTTCACCGCGCTCTTCCTCCACGGCAGCGCCGAGCACGTCCTCGCCAATGCCGTCAGCGGCGCGTTCGTCTTCGCTGCCGTCCTCTCCGTCCTCGGCCGCCTCCGCGGCTGGCTCCTCCTCGCCCTCACCGCCTTCGTCGGCAATCTCGCCACCGCCGCCGTCAACTACCCCGGGGCCTACCGCTCCCTCGGTGCCTCCACCGCCATCTTCGCCGCCGTCGGCCTCCTCACCGGCCGCGCCCTCCGCTTCGTCGCCGCCTCCCGCCACCCCCAGCGCTGGCGCGCCCTCTTCATCCCCCTCGCCGCCGGCCTCACCGTCCTCGCCCTGCACGGCATGGCCGCGACGCCGCAAGTCGACGTCGGCGCCCACCTCTGCGGCTGGCTGGCGGGGCTCGGTGGAGGTCTGCTGGCCCGGCCGGACCCCGCTCAGCGGTAATTCACCCTCGCGACGAGTTTGGCCCGATCACAGTTTTATTTCTCCGACGTAAACATCGCACCAAAGCTCGAGTTTTCTCAGGCGCAATACGGCGCATCCGTGGCCTTCGTTGCCGGAAGCTTGTACCCGCATTTTCCGTCGACACCTCACCCCTTCGCCACCGGCCGCGTCGGATCCGATACCCACTCGCTCCACGACCCGCCGTACAGCTTCGAGCCCGTCAGCCCCGCGTACTCCATCGCAAAGATATTCGCGCACGCCGTGATGCCCGACCCGCACTGGTGCCCCACATTCTCCGGCCGTCGCGCCCCGAGCAGCGCCTCAAACTCGCGCTTCAACTCCGCCGCTGGCCGCAAGGTAAGATCGCTCTGCAGATTAGTCTTATAAAACCGATTCAGCGCCCCCGGGATGTGCCCCGCCACCGGGTCGATCGGCTCCACGTCGCCCCGATACCGCTCCGCCGCACGCGCATCGATGATCGCCGAGTCGGTTCTCCCGATCCGCGCCAGCACCTCGTCGGCCGTCCACAATTTCGTATTATCCGGTTTCGCCACCAACCCCGATGGCATCGCCGGCTTCGCCGGTGCCGCCGCGCTCACCGGGCGGCCTTCCGCCACCCACGTCTGCCAGCCGCCGTCGAGGATGGATACGTTGGTCAGCCCGATCCAGCGCGCCATCCACCAGAGCCGCGCCGCGTACATCCCGCCCGCATCGTCGTACCCCACGATCGTCGTCGTATCCGTCACGCCATGACGCGCCAGAAACGCCGCAAACGCCGCCGCGCTCGGCAGCGGGTGCCGGCCATTTTTCCCCGTCTTCGCCCCGGAAAGATCGGCGTCGACGCTCGCGAAGTGCGCTCCCGCCACGTGCCCCTCTGCGTAGAGCCGCGCCCCCTTGGCCGTGTCGCCGAGGTCATGGCGGCAGTCGAAAATCACGTAGGCGGGGTCGTTGAGGTGTCCGGCGAGTTGGGCGGCGGTGACGAGCATGTGCCATCACCGTGCCGCCGCGCTCGCGCCGGGAAAAGTCCAAAAAACCATCTTTGACGGTCGCCCCCGCGCGCCCACACTGCGCCCCATGGCCACCCCTTCTGCCCCGCTCCCCTCGCGCCGCCAGTTTCTCGGCTCCCTCGCCGCCGCCACCGCCGCCTTCGCCATCCCTGCCTCCGCGCAAACACCCGCGCCCAAGAAGGCCAAGTCCGCTCCCGCCGGCCCCGCCGGCATCGCCCCCGGCCCCATCCTCCCGCCCGAGTCGCGCAATTCCGTCGTCTACCGCTTCAACATCGGCGACATCGAGGCGTGGTCCATCAGCGATGGTCACATGACGTTTCGCGAGGGCCTCGGTCTCATGTGGCCCGAGGCAGCCCGCCCCGCGATGAAGGACGACCTCGCCGCGCACGGCGAGCGCCTCGATGCCCTCCCCCTCTACGTCAATATCCTCGTCTGCCGCCTCGGCAACGAGATCGCGCTCTTCGACGCCGGCTTCGGGGCCCGGCCCAACAACAAGGAGATCGGCTGGCTCAATGGCGCCCTCGCCTCCATCGGCATCTCACCCGAAAAGGTCACGCAGACCTTCCTCAGCCACGCGCACGGCGACCACATCGGCGGCTTCGTCGTCGACAACCGGGCCATCTTCCCCAACGCCGCGCTCCACGTCCTCAAGGCCGAGGTCGATTTCTGGCGCTCGCCCGAGCCCGATTTCTCCCGCTCCAAGCGCGCCAAGGGCCCCCTGCCCAACATGATCAAGGAGGCCCGCAACAAGTTCGATGTCCTCCAGCCCAATCTCCAGCTCCACGCCGGCAGCGCCAAGGTCCTCGGCGGCGCCATCGAGATCGAGCCCGCCCTCGGCCATACCTCCGGCCACGCGATCTACCGCGTGCGCTCCGGCAAGGAGAGCCTCCTCCACTTCATGGATGTCGCGCACCACCACACGCTCATGTTCACCGATCCCGCCTGGGGCATCGCCTTCGATCACGAGCCCGAGCAGGCTATCGACACCCGCAAGAAACTCTTCGCCCAACTCGCCGGCACCAACGAGCGCGCCTACGGCTTTCACCTCCCCTGGCCCGGCATCGGCCGCATCGCCCGCCAAGGCAAAGGCTACGTCTGGAACAGCGAGCGCTGGAGCTGGGGCTCCTAGTAGCCCGCCCCGTGCGGGGCGGGAGCAGCAGTCTTCACCACCCGCCCCACACCACCCAGCAGGATCACGCGTGCGCCCAACCGTGGACGCATCGCCCTCAACCCTTCGGCCGCCCCGGCACCCCCTCCAGCACCGGGCTCCGCTCCGCCACCGCCCGCACCTCGACGACGAGCCCCAGCGGCAGCCCCGGGCACCCCTTGGCGATCTCCGTCGCTTCGTCGATATCCGCGACCGTCAGGAAAATATATCCGCCGATCACCTCTTTTGCCTCGGCGTAAAACCCATCGCTCACCCGCTCCCCCTTCGGCCCCGAGACCTGCCGCCCCCCGAGCTCCAGCGGGCTGCCATGCTGCACCTTCCCGCGCGCCGCGAGCCCCTCGTACCAGTCGTTCCACCGCTTCGCCAGCTCCACGCGCTGCTCCGCCGTCAGATGCCCGTGGGTCTCCACGCCGGCATTTTTGAAGAGCAACATGAAGGGCGAGGTCTTCGATGACATGGTTCCGAGTACTGACGCCTCCCCGCCCCTCCGTCAAAATCTAGCAACGCCGAAACGACGAAATCCTCCGCCCCTCCCCGCCGCGGCGCATCGCGTGTGAATATCTTCTGTCACTTCACCCAGTCCTCCGCCCGCCCTCACCCTCACGGGCCCGGCGAGCGCTCTCGCTCCCCTTCGCCGCTCCTCACAGCTTCGAAGCCACTTCCTCGAGCTGCTCCGCGCATTTGCCCCAGCCCTCGTGAAAACCCATCTTCTCGTGGGACTCACGATCGGCCTCGGTCCAGTGTACCGCGCGCGCCGTGTATTTCGTCTTCCCATTTCCTGCGTCTTCAAACGTCAGGATACCCGTGAAGAAAGGCTTCTCCGCCGGCTCCCACGCCTTCGTGTACGCATCCGTGAAGACGAGCTTCTTGCCCGGCACGATCTCGAGATACACGCCGCGATTAGGAAATTCCGTTCCATCCGGCCCGCGCATCACGATCAGGTTTCCCCCGCCCACCCGCAGGTCCACCTCGATCACCGGCGTCGTCCACGGCCGCGGGCAAAACCACTGCTTCATCAGCTCCGGCTCCGTCCAGCAACGAAAGACCTTTTCGGGCGAGGCGTTCAGTATCCGGGTAAGGATGAGTTCGCGGTTGGCCGGCGCAGCGCCAGCGGGATTTTCAGCATTCGTGCTCATGATAAAATCGGCGTTTAGGAAGTGTGGGTTATTTTATTTCCCGGTGTCGCTATCCCAACGAAGCAAAGCCCGCGCGCCGGACAAACCGCGAAAAGTTTTTCTCCGCCCCACGATTATCCCGCTCCGTCTCTCTGGAGCTTCGCGATATCCCGCAGCACATCCTTCCCCACCCACCGCGGCGCAGCCTCCTCCGCCGCCGCCAGCCGCTTCGCGAGCAGGGTGCTCTCTTTCTTCAGTCGCGGCGATTGCCGCGCGAGCATCCGCAGCGCCCAGCTCACCCCCTTCTTTACAAAATTCCTCTCGTCTGTCGCGCCCCACTCGATCAGCGGCAGGTACCGCAGAAAATCCTCGTCCGTCGTCTCCTCCGCGTGCGCCGCCAGGCACGCGATCAGCACAAAGCCCGCGCGCTTCTGAAACTCCCCCCGGCTCCTCGCCCACGGCTCGATGCGCTGCCACGCCAGCGGCGTCTGGTCGAAGAGCTTGAAGCACAGCGTGTCCACGATCGCCCAGTTGTCGCAGTCGCGGCACCAGCGATCCATCGTCGCCCGCGTCAGCTTCTCGGGCTCGCCCACGAAACCGCAGAGCAGCCGCGCTTCGTAAATCTCGGTTTTCCACAGCTCCTCCGCGAGCGCCTGGCTGCGCCCGAGCTTTTTCGCGATCTGGTGGATCGAGTTCATCGCCACGCCCAGCGCCTTCTCTCGCGGCAGCCCGTAGCGGCTCATGCCTTCGAGCACCTTTTTGCTCGCGGCCTTTCTCAGCTCGCCGAGCGCATGCTCTACCGTCGGCGGCTCTCCTCGGGGGCGGGTCTTTTTCGCGGCGGGCATGGCCTCGAGGCCACGCACTCCCCGGCCCTTTGGCAAACGCAGAAGGCAGCCGCGCACCAGGCCCGGCTGCCTTCGCATCTGTCCGAAAGACGCTGCCGCTTAGTTCGCGTCCTTCTTCTTGCCGCCGCCTTTCTTGGGCGCGCCGGCATTGAATTCCTCGCGGCTCAGCGAGCCATTCTTGTCCTTGTCCAGCTCGGCAAACCGCGCCTTTGCCGCGGTGTCGTCCATCTTGCCCTTCACGGCTGCGACGTACTCGGCCTGCGTGACCTTGCCGTCATTGTCGGCATCGGCCATCATGAAGGGACCTTTGGCTTTCTTTTCGTCCGCTGCCTGCGAGGCGAGCGGGAGCACGGCAAAAGCGGCGAGCGCCGCGACGGTGATGTGTTTATTCATGGGTTTTGGGTGGCTAACGGGGTCTTGGGACGACGCCCCCCTTCGATTCTCCCTCGCTCCTTCACAACCCCCTCGTGGACAAGCACCTTCCCGTCACCAAAGAATGAATACGCCCTCGCGCTGCCCTGTGGGTCACTCCCCCTCTTTCAGCATCCACACCGCGATGTGCTCCACCTGCGCCACCTTTTCCCAGCGCCCCGGCACCGGTCGCTCCCGCAGCATCCCGTCCTCCTCGGGGAAGAGCATCGCGTAGATCGGCCGCCCCTCCCGGCGCGCTGCCGCCACGATTTTCCGCGCATCCGGCTCGTGCGCAAAGGGCCAGTGCACCGTCACGCAGCGCGTGTAGTAGTGCAGCGCGCCCGTCGTCTGCCCGCCCAGCACCACCGCGCCCGCCGCCATGTGCTCGCGGGCCCACGTCGTCGCCAGCACATACGCCCGCTCGTCATCCCCGATCCGCCAGCTCCGCAGCGGCTGGCACCACGCCAGCCCCCACGCCACCCCCAGCGCCGCCAGCGCGGCCACGCTCCGCCGCTGCGTCGTGTCGCTCCACCGCGCGAGCCACCCCTGCCCCACGAGCAGCGCCCCCACCAGCGCCGCCGGAAAGGCCGGCAGCACAAAGCGCAGCGCCCCCCAGTCCTGCTGCGGAAAGGG
>CAYZPV010000109.1:0-7657 GCA_964480585.1 uncultured Opitutus sp.
CCCCTCAGCCCCCGCTTCCCCCACTGAGACCGCCCTTTGATATACCTGAAAACGAGTTAGCTTCCCGCGCCCTCGCCGCGCCGCGCCCGATCGATCCGGCTCGTACCTCTCGCGCGGATTGGGCCGGTTCTGCTTCAGGGATGATGCGTTCTGCCACTGCGAAGATCCCAGCGTATCTGGTAGGGCCGATTGTCCTTCCAAGCACCGACGTGAATATGCGGGCAACTTCCAAACCCGTTGTTTCCGACCCGCGCGACTACCTGGCCGGGTGCAACGCGGTCGCCGACTTTGACACTGATGTTCTGAACATGCGCAAACATCACTCTCATACCGTCGTTCCGAAGGAAGACTATCGAACTTGCCGGAGCATTGCCAAATTGCCCCGGAAGATTCGTCGCCGGGTTGACGTGCACGCGCTCGACGACGGCATCGAACGGCGCCAGCACCTCCGCATTCCACCCATACCACTCTTCATTTCGCGAGCCATCCCCTTCAAACGCGCGCACGATCTTACCGCTCGGAACGGTCACGATACGCTGCACCAAACAATCGACGCCAAGCGCATCCCCGAGCGCTGACTCTTCGCCTTCGAAATGTTCGCTGCTCGAATAGAACTCACGAAAAAGCCTATGCAGCACGACCGAGTCGAGCGACGGTGCTCGCACCGAACTTTCCTCCGCCGGAAACAGCGGCGAGTTCATCGCGACGGCAAAAAGTGTGACGACCGCGGCCTGCATTGCTTGCACGAGCTTCATGCGCTTGGCCGATCATCTAAGCTGCACCACGATCGGGCGCCAGCCCGGACGTTGTCTGTGGTGGCTGGATCGGCTTCTTTTCCAGTAGTCCGACAACATAAGATTCGGCTGCGGCCAAGCTTTCGAATTCATTCTCGACCCCCTCCCACCCGAATGTGGCGGTGCACATGCGAGAGACCCCAAATCCAAGGCCGGGATGATACTCGACGACGTGAACTTCTTTTTCGACGCACACATCCACAGTAAATGCTCCTGACGGAAAGGACGTAATCTTTGGCAGAGAGGTCGGAAAACGTTCCTCGAGGCGACGGCAAAACTCTTCGGGTGTTAGTGACATCTTTCTTTGCCGAACGTCAAAGATGAGCCTCGCCCGCTGCAATGGCGAAGGCCTCTGACCGGAGCGAAAACTCAGCGAGTCCCAGCGTTGGCTCTGGCGCCTGGTTAGCCTTTTTCTTCACAGGTCGATTTTGATATCGTCTGGAATGGTGATGCCAGTGTGCCCTCCATCGACCGGGAACATGAGATTCATGACGCGCTCTTCCGAGAGGCCAACTGAATGCGCTATCTCCGAGTAGGTGACAATGCCCCGCAGCCCCTTCTTGATCGCAGCATTCATGTGTGCCTCGATCGTTCGAGCGTCCCGATCAAAGTCGACTGCCGCTTGGCGCTTCTTCTCGTCGTGACCACTGTAGCGTGACCTCGGAATTCTAATCGGATATCGAACCATGGGTTCTTCTGGCTAACGTCCGCAGTCAGACACGAAGGGGCGTAGCCCCGGAGTTGTCTGTAGTGCACTTGTTAGGCTTCTTTCTATCATTTCCCTTGATCGCCGAAAACGTGAAGGCCACCGCACCAGAAAGGAACGCAAGAAATGCAATCAACCCAAGGGCGCGGACCGAAAATTCAGCTCCGGAAGTGATGATAAGTCCGTAAGTGATGCCGCATAGAACGCCAATCGCTGAATAAGCCTTCAAAGACTCGCGCTGCGTCTTCTTCAGAATGATAAATGTCAGCGTGCCCACCGTGTAACTGAGCGCATACGAAGTCACGCTCGCGAGAAAGAGGTATTGCAGGAATGCAGCGCCCCAAGTCGGACCTTCTTCCGGCATACGAAAAGACGCGCCGACTACGGCGACGATCAATGCAGCGACCGCAGGCGCTGTAAGAAAGGCCAACAAGGTTCGCATGGGAGTGGTCATCTTTGTTTGCCCAACAGTGTTATTCGCCCTTACTCGATTGCCTTAGTGGGCGGGGTGACATGAGGTGAGCGGAATTCGGAAAGTGCGCTGGGACAAGAGTGAACGCGTCAAGGTAAGGCTTTTCGCGGTAGGCTGGGTCGCTGGGGGCGTGTGTGCTTGTCTCCGCGCCCGACGAGCGGCGGTCGATTGATGGGCCGGAGCGGGGCGAGCAGGTGGAGCGGGGGGACTGGTCGTGAGGGGGCGGGAGATTATGGGTACTTTCGGGCGGTGTTCCACAGTTCTTTGGCGCTTTGGTAGTAGCGGGTGACGGGGCCGCCGGCGGTGGTTTGGAAGAGGAAGGCGGGCATCTCGGGGGCGTTTTTGTCGAAGTCGCGGGCGACGAGCACGAGTTTCCCTTTGGGGGTTTGCGCGTCGTAGAAGTACATGGCGCTGGGGAACACGCGGTCCACGATCCGGAGCTCGAACTCGCCGGGGAGCACGCCGTGGGGCTGCAGATCGGCGCGGATGGTGAGGTAGCCGGCGATGGTGGCCTCAAACTCTTTTTTGAGTTCAGCGGTGCTATCGCGGAAGAAGGAGGCATTGGCGGGGTAGTGGGCGCCGTCGGGGTCGGCGACGAGGAGGTAGACTTTTACGCCGCGCTTCACGGCATCGACGATGGCGCCGCGGGCCTCCTTGGGCGTGCGATAGAGGACGGTGCCGATGAGGAGGACTTCGGTTTCCGCGTCTTTGAGGAAGCGGACTCGGTCGTCGGAGAACTCCTCGGAGTTGGGGGCGTAGTCCACGAGGCCGATCTGGGCGGAGCGGATCTTGGATTGGACGAAGACGGTGGGATCGATGCGTTTCCACCAGAGATAGGGGAGGGTGAGGACGAGGAGCATCGCGAGGCCGAGGAGGCCGAGGGCGATGAAGTAGAGGCCTGCCTTGAAAAACTGCCGGGGGTTGGAGAGGAGGCGGTCGACGAGGTCGATGAGGAATTTCCACATGGGGGTGAGGCGCGGGGCGCGGAGTGAGCCTCCGGGGGCTAGAGGCTGAACTCGGCCCAGACGGCGCCGTGATCGGAGGCGGCGTTGGTCTTGGCGGTGACGGATTTGAAGCCGGTCTCGCCAGTGAGGTCTTTTATGCCCCAGATGCCGCGGCGCTCCACGCCGGCGGCGGTGAAGGCAGCGCGCAGGGGCTGGGAGACCAGGAGGTAGTCGAGTTGGGAGTTTTGCTTTTTGTAGCGGTAGGTCCAGCGGCGGGCGGGGTCGTCGCCGAACTGGAGCTGGAGGACGTCGTAGAGGTGGGGGACGGAGAGGAGGGGGCGGAGGGGCGGGGCGGAGGGGTCGTTATTGAGGTCGCCGGCGACGACGACGTGGTCGCGGGTGAGGTCGTACTTGCGGGTGAGGATCTGGGCGATGCGCGCGGCCTGGCGGCGGCGCTTCTCATCGCTCTGGGCGGGCGGGCCGTAGCCCATGCTCTTGAGGTGATTGCAGAGGATGTAGAGGGGCTTGCCGTTGGGGAGGTGGAGGAGCTCGACCTCGAGGCAGTCGCGGCTGAAGATGACGCCGTCGTCGTCCTCGTCGAAGATGTGGGTGTCGATGCGGCCGACATCGAGCTTGGCGAGGAGGCCGACGTCGATGCCGCGGGCGTCGTTGCCGTCGACGACGAGGATGCGGGGGAATTTCCGGGTGCCCATGAGTTCGCGGTTGAACTGCTGGAGGCTGGGGCGGTTTTCCGTCTCGATGACGCAGGCGACGTCGGCGGCGAGGGCCTTGAGGACATCGGCGGTGGCCTGGCGGGCGAGTTCCTTGATGGAGGCGCGCTTGAGCTCGATGACGCCATCCCAGGCGGCTGCGCCGGGGGCGCTGACTTTGCCTCGGGTGAGGAGCTTGCCGCGATCTTCGCGGATGAGGACGTAGTCCTTGAGGTCGGCGAGGAGGGTATTGATGGCCTGCTTGATCTCGGGGGTGTACGTGGGCTTGAGGAGGAGGGACTTGAGGCGCTCGATCTTGTTGAGGAGCTCGGTGGCGCGCGCGTGGTCGTTGAGATTGAGGACCTTGGCGCGGGAGAAGAGATTTTCGACGTTGAAGGAGGCGATGCGAAAGGGCGTGGGCATGGCGGGCGAGGCTGAGGGGTGGAGGGTGTGTGGTAGGGGCGGAGGCGCGGGCGAGCGGGCCTCGGCCAGCGCGGGCGAGGAGGCGCGCCGCCAGCGCGCGCCGTGGCTGCGGCGCGGGCGACGGGTGGGCGCCGGGGGCAGCCGCGGCGGAGCTGACTGCGACCTCAGCCGAGCGGGAGGGCTCGGCGGGACAGTGGCTGGAGGATGCTGGGTGGCGGGGGAGGAGAGGCCGGAGAGGAAGCGTCTGCGGCGGGGTGAGCTGGACTACCCGATGCTGGGGAGGGTACCGAAAGGAGAGTAGATCTCGGCGGAAAAGCCAAGGCGACAAGGGCGGCCCGCGCTGCGGGCCGGGGCAGGAAGGATGCAGCGGAGGCGGAGCTGTTTGCGTGCCAGTCGCGAGGCCAAAACGAAGGGTAGGCGCGAGCGGGGTGGGCAAGCGTGTCTCCGCGCCCGACGAACGGCGGCAGCCGATCGACTATCCGGGGTGGGAGGTGGCGCTGGCGGGCGGGGGTGGCTGCCGGAGAGGGGCGAGCGGTGCCGGGGCAGGGGATGGCCGGCTGGCAGCCGGTGCGGCTGCGCATCACTCCGGTCTATCGGTCACCTATCTCTCCGGATCGTACCCCAGGTGTGGTCGTTGGTGGTGGCGCTGTGTCAGCCTTTTTTCGGCTCTTCGACGGAGAGGTCGCGGGTGTCGCGGGGCTCGACGGCGACGGTGAAGTGGAAGGTGGTGCCGCGGCCGAGTTCGCTCTCGGTCCAGAACATGCCGCCCATGAGCTCGGTGAGGCGTTTGCTGATGGCGAGCTCGATGGCGCCGCCGGAGCGGAAGGTGGAGTTGGCGGCGATGCCGCTGCTGGTGTCGCGGATGGCAAACTTGAGGCGTTGGCGGCCGGTGGCGGCATCGAGGGGCTCGGCGGCGAGGGTGAGGCGGACTTCGCCGGTGTCGGTGGTGCGGATGGCGGATTCGAGGAGGCTGGAGAGGATCTGCGCGAGGCGGCGGGCATCGCCGGCGACGCGCGTGGGGGCGGCGGGGGCGAGGGTGGATTCGAGGCGGAGGCGCTTGGCCTGGGCTTGGGGGAGGTGCTTGGCGAGGGTATCGGCGAGGCAGGCGCGGAGATCGAAGGTGTCGTGGGTAAACTCGGGGGTGTGGGACTCGAGGGTCCAGTACTCGAGGATGTTATCGAGGACTTTGAGGAAGGTGTTGCCGGAGGTGTCGAGGGCCGCGACGTGCTCGAGGTGCTCGGGGGCGGTGAGGCGGTTGCGGAGGCGGGCGACGGCGCCGACGAGTTCGTTGGCGGGGGTGCGGATCTGGTGGATGATGGTGGCGAGGAAGTCGGATTTGGCGCGGGCTTCCTGGAGGGCTTGGTCGCGGGAGCGGGCGAGGTTGGTCTCGAGGCGTTTGCGCTCGGCGATGTCCTCGATCTGGGCGATGGCGTGGAGGGGGCGGCCGGCGGCATCGCGGACAAGGGAGACGGTGAGGCGGATCCAGACGCTGTGGCCGTCGCGGTGGAGGTACCGTTTTTCGAGTTGGTAGGAGCGGCGGTGGCCGGCGAGGAGCTCTTCGTAGAGCTGGAGGTCGGCGGCGAGGTCGTCGGGGTGGGTGATTTCCTGGAATTTTTTCTGGAGGAGGCGGCCGGCGGGGTAGCCGACGATGGCGCAGCAGGCGGGGTTGACGCGGGTAAACTGGCCGTCGAGGCCGACGAGGGCCATGCCGATGCCGGCAAAGTCGAAGGCCTGGCGGAAGCGCTCTTCGCTGGCGGTGAGCTCGGCGGTGCGGGCATCGACCATGGCGTGGGCGCGGCGGCTGGCGGTCTGGAGGGCGATGACGAGGCCGGCGAGGAAGAGGGTGGCGAGGCCGATGCTGCCGGCGAGGAGGATGGGGCTGTTGCTGCCGAGGGGAGGAAAGTTGGGGCCGCGCGTCCAGCCGAGGGTGAAGGGCTGGCCGGCGAGGGTGAGCTCGGTGACTTGCTCAAAGGGGGGGAGGGTGGGGCCGGGGCTGGGGGCGGAGGCGTAGAGGAGGCGCTCGCGGGAGAGCGCGCTGCCTTCGAAGAAGTGGAGGCGCACTTTCTCGGCCATGGAGGCGAGGACGCCCTGGAGAAAGACTTCGGGGAAGACTTGGGCGTAGACCCAGCCGATGTGGGCGGCGCGGCGCTCGGCCTCGGTGGCGAGGGGCTGGCCGCGGCGGTAGAGGGGGACGTAGAGGAGGAGGCCGGAGCGGCGCTGCATATCGCGCGAGCCGGGGAGGCGTTGATTGATGACGGGCTGGCCGGTATCGCGGGCGGCCTCGGCGGCGCGGCGGCGGCTGGGCTCGGTGGCGATGTTGCGGCCGATGGGGGCCGTCTCGCCCGGGGCGGTGTCGACGACGGTGATGAGGTAGAGCGGGTCGTCGGCGGGGCCGGCGGTGGTGCCGGGGAAGGGGCGGATCTCGGGCAGGGGAGCGCCGGGGGCGGCCACGCGGGCGCGCCAGGCAGCGAGATCGGCGGGGGGCACGGCGAGGATGATGCCCATGCCGTTTACGCCGGGGTAGCGGCGGCGGAGGTCGAGGGCCTCGGCGTAGGTGCGCCAGGCGTGGGGCTCGATCTGCGGGGCGGTGTTGAAGTAGCTGGCGCCGCTGTGGAGGGCATCGATGTAGTGGGCCATGCGGACTTCGATGCGGGCCTGCGCCTGGGCGACGCGCTCGGTGAAGAAGGTGCTCTCGCGCTTGGCGACTTCGTCGCGCTTGACGCCGTACATCCAGGCGCTGGCGGCGCCGCCGGCCGCGAGGATGAGGAGGGGCAGGAGGAGGTGCCGCAGGGGGATGCCCCGGCTGGGAGCAGCGGACGGCGGAGGGCGGGAGAGGCTGCTGGGAGGCTGGGTGGAGGGCATGAAGCGGGCTGGTAGCCGGGAGGCTACACGTGGCCCGGGAAAATGTCTTTAACGAAACGGCGGCGAGTCTCCGCCGCAGGCCCCGGGGATTTCCCTACCGATGGGCCTGAAGGGGCCTGGGCGCGGGGGCGCCTCAGGCGGGCGGGCGGAGGGTGGGGGTATGACAGGCTAAATCCCACCAACGCACTTTACATGTGGGTGGGTGCGCGTTTTCTCGGCGCGGGTCTACGCCATCAGGCGCGACCGGATGCTGAGGGTTCCCTGGCCGACGACGGCACGGCGCCCGAGTATGAGCGCTCACGAGCGCGGCAGGCCTCTCCGCCGGACGACCGGGCTGGGGCGCTGCGGTGCTTGCCGGTGTGCCTGCGCGCGTGCGCGGCACGGCGGGGTGCGCGCGCGTAGTTCTCCTCCTCCTCCTCTCTGCCTGCGGCCCGACGAGGGGCCGCGCACTGCCGGGTGTATCCGGCTCCGCCGGACTCCATGAAATTCATCTCTCTCCCTTCCTTGCTGCTCGCGCTCGCGATCGCGATCGGCCTCGCCGCGCCCGCCCAGGGCGCGCTCACGGGCGTGGTGCGCTCGCCCGCCGGCGCGCCCATCGCCGGCGCGGTGCTGGAAATCAAGGGCACGGGCGCCTCGGCCGTCTCCGACGGGCAGGGGCGCTTCTCCCTGCCGGCGCCGGCCCCGGGGGCCGCGGCGCAGGTGGTTCGCGCGGCGCGCGCAGCCGGTGTGATGGCGCCCGATGGTTA
>CAYZPV010000110.1:0-7116 GCA_964480585.1 uncultured Opitutus sp.
CCGGCGGGGGTGGGCGGGCGGGTGTGGGGCGGCGGGCGGGGGTACACGGGGGGATAGCGAAGAAGCGACGAGCGGGGAGCGTGCGGAGAAGGCTGAATGTGCGGTGGGAGAATTGCGGGCGGGAGTCGGGAGAGTGGGCACGTATCGCTCGTAGAGGGGCGCGGCCAAGGCGGCGGGCAGGGATCGGGGCCGCGGCGGTGGCGGGGAACGGGTGAGGGGCCGCTCGGTCTGGCAGGGGCAACCGCGTGCCGCAGTGGACGTGCCTCGCCGTCCCGCCACGGGACAGAGCCGCTCCCGGCGCGCCAGGAAAACCTCAAACCCAGGAGTCGATCATGAATACCGAAAAAGACCGCAACCAGCAGCTCAAAAATGACAAGTCACGCAACCCCGATCCGATCACCGGCGCACCGGGCTCGCACCCGGTGGGCACGGGAGTAGGCGCAGCGGTGGGCGGGGCCGCAGCGGGGGCGGCCGTAGGCACGGTGGCGGGGCCCTTGGGCACGATCGCCGGCGCGGCGGTGGGAGCGGTCGTGGGTGGTCTCGCGGGCAAGGGAATCGCCGAGAAAATCGACCCGACGCGCGAGGATGCCTACTGGCGCGAGAATCATCTCACGCAGAGCTACGCGCAGAACCGGCCGTATGACGCCTACGCGCCGGCCTACCGCGTGGGCTACGAGGGCTACGGGCAATATGGCACCACCGGCAAATCGTTTGACGAGAGCGAAGCAGAGCTGCGCCGCGCGTACGACGAGCAGGAGGCCGATCTCGCCTGGGAGGACGCGCGCCTCGCGAGCCGCGCGGCGTGGGACCGCTTCGAAAAGCGGCCCGCCGGCCAGAACGTCGACACGTACGGGAATCGGAAGCCGTAGGCGGGGCTCGGGTCGGTTAGAATTTGTAGGGAGAAAGCCGCTGCACGGGCAGCGGCTTTTTTTGGAGGGAGGTACCGTGGCTCTGCCTTGGCGGGCACTCGCGTGTATCCAGTCGGCTTGGACGCGACGCTGAACCGCCCAGACGCCCGCCGTTTATGACGCCCGCCAAACGGGGATGTTGATTCCCTGGCACAGACGAGCCTCAGCGCTATGGGCGCTGCCCGCGAATGGGAGAACCCTGAACGGCGACTATACGAACCTGGAGCATCACCGGCACCGGCTGGCGCGGCTCGCCTCGGGCTCGCCGACGCCGGGCGCGATCCAGGCGGAGACGGGCACGCTCGGCGGCGGGACGATGCTCGAGGCGACCAACCTCGGAAAGGCGGGGGCGCACTATGTGAACTTCCAGGTGGGCTCCGTGAGCACGCCGAGCACGCTGACGTTTAGCAATGTCAACGGCGCGGGCGGCGGCTCGAAGACGCTACGGATCCGGCACGCCCTCGGGAACACGACGACGCGCGTGGGCGAGCTGGTCGTGAACGGCGTGGTGCAGAGCATCAGCTTTGCGCCGACGGGCGCCTTCAACACGTGGGCTAACAAGGACGTGACGGTGACGCTCAACAACACCTCGACGAATACGATCGTGTTCCGGGCGATCGGGAATGATTTGGCGAATATCGATGAGATTTCGATATACTAGAAATGAGGGCGGAGTAGTGGCTGGGGATCGGTGAGAGGAGCCACAGGGGCCCGGATGGCACGGGTATGAATTAATCCGTGCCTGTCCGGGTCATCCCGGGGCTTCAGAAAGGGAGAGTTCCAAACGCGAAAGCCGCTGCATGTGCAGCGGCTTTTTTTGGGGAGGTACGCTGTGCCGACCTTGGCGGGCTTGTGACCAGCGAAGGTAAATGGTGAGGCACGACCCTCTAGAGCCGCCGACTGGTCATGTCCAAGCCGCCCGCTCGCCAGAGCGGCCAGTCAAGAGTCAAGACCTCACGTGTTTGTGTTTGGCCCCAAGCCTAACCTGACGTGTTAGGCCGCTCCTAGGGGCGCCACATCCAATTTGATCGGTACACGGTAATGTTTTTAGCAGTCCAGCTGCGCTGCTCCCACATTGCCGTTCCGTTCGAGAGTTTTACTGTGGTGTCCATATTGTCGTACACCGTTCCTGTGATCCATGAATTGTAGTTTTCTTCACGGAACCCGGATAACTTCGCTGCATAATTTGCAGACCGTCCTACCCAAACCAAATCGTTAGAGCCTCGAACACCTGTGCGCGCGACGAAAAGCGAGCTAGCATCGATGCCAACGGCGTGCTTTATGCGATAATCCTCGTTTGGATACTGCTGCTGTATCGCTGGATTTATTATCTTTATGACAGCGTGATTGATCTTGAGCGCGCAACGGGCGGCGCTGGTGTTTTTGCTATCACCGATGAAAACTCCCATGATTCTGTCGCCGTCGAAGGCCGTTATCACGCCGCCTTCATCTTTGATGATACGAGACGCACAGAGCAAATAGGACTTGTAAATCTCCGCTGCGAATTCCGGCTTCTTTTTATCAACCAAATCAGTCGACTCAGCCAAATCAGCGTATAGTACAACGCCATCAATTTTAACAGCGTCGTTGCTGAGTTTGAGGGTTTCCGCTTCCGGCACTACATAGCCATCTCTAGACTCCCACGCGCTTTTAAAGATAGAGGTGACTTCCGAATTGAGATCTTCGCTAAGAGCCATGACTAGAATTTCAATTTTACAAAAGGCCCAACTTCGAAACCAAGCCTGACAATTCAGTACAGACCGGTGCTAAGGTAACATTGATGTCAGAACCAAGCCTTGTGATGTAGGTGATGGGGGTTACGCCGAGGAGGTCTGAAGGGATTTTGATATCTGAGCCCCGCTCGCTAACCATCACACAGCGTTGGCGCCCGAGTTGAGAGAGAAAAAGGCCCATCTCGAAAATGACATTATCCCGAGGCCCATCGTAGGCGACCCCGCGCGAGGCGACTTTGTCATCAGGCCCAAATACAAAGACCGAAAAATCAGCTTGGTTAACTTGAGCCAATAGATCGTCAACCGTTACCCCGCCTGGTCCGAAAACACCGGTAGTCCAGACACGCACCTCAAATTCAGCGTGCTTAAGACCTAGCTGTATAGCGTTAGCGATTGGAAGACCCTCCGCACTACTCCCGATAAACATGATCGGATGGCTATTGGGTGTTCTGTGGAAACGCTCTCGCTGCCGAAGGCGTTCTGCGATTAGAACGGCAATGGCGCGCCACATAGCTGGTTGCGCTGTAGCGATGGCCAAAAAGTCTGCACATGCCACCCTTAAGCAAATTGTCTTAGTGTGGGCAACGACACTTGCGGAGCGTGGCGACGCAGGATCAATAGCTGCCATCTCACCAACGGTCTCGTTATGAGTGCGTCTCGCGACAAGACGACCATTCACATAAACGTTAACTTGTCCGTATAAGATAAAGTAAACCGATTGATCGTCGGAGTTCTGGGTGAGTAGAGCTTGCCCGACCTCAAACTCTACTAGTTGGCCCTTATCAACAAGGCAAGCTGCCACAGCGTCGTTGTACTCAACAATACGCTGTTGCCTTAGAGAGGCTTGGAGATTTCCCGCCGCAGACGTTCCCGTGAACCTAGCAATCATTCAATAGAACTACTACGTTAGATGCTTCACGGCAAGACCCTAGGTTGCAAACATCCAGGAGTCTGCCTAGGTTGTGATCGAAGGCAGTTGCAATCCGATTGCTGCCTGTCACCGATTCGTCTCTTCGACCGCCCGCTCGCGATGAGCCTTCTTCGGCGTTAGAAAGAGCACGCTAGATCTAAGGCGGACCCGAAATTTTGCCGACTCCATCTCGAGCGCGTCGATTGCGCGGCGCAGTTTAGAGAGATTCAATTTGAACGACATACCTCTTAGCAGAGATGAGCTACGATGGGTGACTCTGATACCTTACCCCTACAATGTCCGTTGAGGATGAACTTTACGTGAGGAAGCGTGATGAACTCCTTTTCGCCACAGCAATGCTTGAACTTTTTTCCACTGCCGCATTGGCAGGCGGCATTGCGGGGCTGACCAACGATGCTGTCGCTGCGTTTACGGCGCTTAGACATTTCGATGTGGCTGAAATCAGAGACGCAGATTCTTTTTGCCCTCAGATGACTGGCCAGCCAATCGAGGGCAGGGAACTCATACTCCTTTTCAGCGAGTTTCACTATGCAACGCTTGTCCTTCGGACTTTCAGTGAGGGCAACGTGATCAAACTTCTTCATTTCGCGGACGATCCCATAGGCCATTTTCCCCCGATAAAGCTGGCCCCGCCGGTGCACGCACTCGAATGAGTCGATATCATGCCCGCAAATACTGCATTCCACACGCTCCGCAATGCATCCGACGCTCGCAAACAGCGTATAGGGGTAGGCATTCTCTAACTGCCCCAGCTGTCTTTCGAACTGGCAGACGTCAATAAGCGATATCCGCTTTAACACCCGGATTAGATCCAAGAGATCCTGCAACGTCATCCAAGAGGGTTCGTATTCCCGCTTCGTCACGCGTTCCCAAAATGTAGTGTATTCCGATAGAAGTTGTATCAAATAAATAAGAACCGCGAAATCGTTCAGGATGTGTTCGTCCTCAATCGAAGGATCGTCCTGACGTTGCCTCACGATGGCTTGGGCCTCCTCCGCGACGGCGCGGGCGCGGTCAAATTCCAGCCTGTCGATTGCTCGTAAACAGTTTCCGACATGTTGCTGCAATGCTGCGAACAATGCCTTACCGACCTCACTTTTCATCGCCGTTCATAAACTCATTGGGATCGAACTTCTTCATCGCAGCCTTTAATTGTTCCGCGTTTCCCTCGAACTTGAACTTTTTGAAGACTCCAGTCTTTGGATCGCGGTATACGGCTTCGACGTGGGCGGTCGTTTTATCTCCTTTCAATGAACCCTTAGCTCGATCGTACAGGTAGTTCGAGAGTATGCCGAGAAAGACAGGTAAGGCGATATTCGCCCCTAGCCAGATGAGAGGCAGCCAAATGTCATTGTTGCGCAGTAGCACCCGCGGTTGGGGCTCTTTTGGTAGATGGATATCGAGATCGTTGTTTGTTGCTCGAAGCCATTTCGCGAAGTCGCCGCCGTCGGAGTGCAACGAGGTTGTACCTGCGCTACCATAAGGCTGCGGCAGGAGCGCTATACCAGTGCGGTAAGTCGAGGCTACAGACTCGAATTCTGCCACTTCTGCGGAGTCAATCGACGTAACGGTAGAGCTAGACATAATTGTCGAGATTGTCGCTCTCGTCCGCCTAGGCAATGGAGGAAGTGTACAGATCCAGTTTACGTTGCTTCACAGTAGAATGATCTGGCTGGGACAGATGCCAAATTGGGCTGCCTCTGCGGGTGCAACCAGCTGTGGAGAGTTCGCTCTCGCTAGATAGGTTGCGGCGTATTGGCTCAAAATAATTGCTCAGTATCCCGCCGCGGACGAATCCGGCTTACGCGGGTCGGCGGCTCCGTGGCGGAGTTTGGTTTGGGGGTCGATGTAGATCGTTTCGCCGTCGCCTTGGTAGCCGCCTTCGTAGGAGATGCGTTCGCGGACGGTGTGGCCTTTGGACTCTAAGATTGCCAGGGTGTCGGCGGAGATGCCGTTGCGCTCGAAGGTGAGTTGGTCGGGCATCCACTGGTGGTGAACGCGGGGGGCTTCGACGGCTTGCATGGCGGGCATGCGGTGGTCGACGACGTTGAGGATGATCTGGAGGACGGTGTTGATGATGGTGGGGCCGCCGGGGCTGCCGGTGACGAGGAGGAGCTGGCCGTCTTTGAAGACGAGGGTGGGCGTCATCGAGGAGAGGGGGCGCTTGCCGGGGACGATGGCATTGGCGGGGCCCTGGAGGAGGCCGAACATGTTTTTCACGCCGACCTTGGCGGTGAAGTCGTCCATCTCGTTGTTCATGAGGATGCCGGTGCCGGGGATGGTGACGCCGGAGCCGAAGTTGCCATTGAGGGTGTAGGTATTGGCGACGGCGTTGCCGGCGGCGTCGACGACGGAGAAGTGGGTAGTCTCGGTGGACTCGCGGGCGAAGGGGGTTGCGGTGGAGGTGATCTTGGTGGGGCCGAGGCCGGGCTGGATGGCGTCGGCGGGGGTGGCGCGGTCGGGGCGGTAGTCGGCGAGGCGGGCTTTGAGATAGGCGGGGGCGAGGAGCTCGGCGACGGGGACGGTGACAAAGTCGGGATCGCCGAGGTACTCGGCGCGGTCGCGGAAGGCGCGCTTCATGACCTCGGCGAGGAGGTGGTACTTGGCGGCGGAGGTGTGGCCGAGCTTGGAGACGTCGTGCGACTCGAGCATGGCGAGCATCTGGAGGAGGGCGATGCCGCCGGAGCTGGGCGGGGGCATGGTGACGATCTCGTGGCCGCGGTAGGCGCCGCGGAGGGGGGTGCGCTCGGCGGGCTTGTAGGCGGCGAGGTCGGCGAGGGTGAGGGTGCCTTTGTTTTTCGCCATGGCGTCGGCGATCTTCTTGGCGGTCTCGCCGGTGTAGAACTCGCGGGGGCCGTTCTTCTGCATGCGGGCGAAGGTGGCGGCGAGGTCGGGCTGCTTGAAGAGGTCGCCTTGCTTCCAGAGGGCGCCGCCATTGAGGAAGATCTTCTTGGACTCCTCGAACTGGCCGAGGAGTTTTTGGGAATTGCGGAGCTGGGCGGCGGCGCCCTGGGTGAGGATGTGGCCATCGGCGGCGAGGCGGCGGGCGGGTTCGCAGACATCGGCCCAGGTGAGTTTGCCGGAGCCGTATTTCTCGAGGGCGAGGGCGAAGCCGGCGACGGAGCCGGGGACGCCGCTGGCGCGCCAGCCGACGGTCGATGATTGAGGGCCGGTCATGACCTCGCCTTGGGCGTCGACGTACATATCGCGGGTGGCGGAGGCGGGGGCGGACTCGCGGTAGTCGATGACGAGCTGGCGGCCTTTGCCGCCATTGGAGCCGTCGGCGAGGTGGATGACGAGGAAGCCGCCACCGCCGAGATTGCCAGCGATGGGATAGACGACGGCGAGGGCGAGGCCGGTGGCAACGGCGGCGTCGACGGCATTGCCGCCGCGCTGGAGCATTTCGAGGCCGGCCTGGGAGGCGAGGGTGTGGGCGGAGGCCACGATGCCGCGGGGGGCTTGGACGGCTTGGCGCTGGGCGAGGGCGGAGGGGGCGGTGAGGAGCGAGACTGAGACGGAGAGAAGGAGAGAGAGGGAGACGGAT
>CAYZPV010000111.1:0-6924 GCA_964480585.1 uncultured Opitutus sp.
GATGTCGGGGGCCGTGCCGCCCGCGGGCTCGTAGAGGCCGAAGGGCAGGCCGAGGCTGTTCTTGCCCGCGCCGAGCGAGGCGGAGGAGAGCATGCCGAGGGAGCCGCAGATGACGGCCATCTCATCGGAGAGGATGTCGCCAAACATGTTTTCGGTCACGAAGACGTCGAACTGGTTGGGATCGCGCGCGAGCTGCATCGCGGCGTTGTCGACGTACATGTGGCTCAGTGCGATCTCGGGCGCGTGCTTGGCCATGTACTCGGTGACGGTCTTGCGCCAGAGGACGGAGGTCTCGAGCACGTTGGCCTTGTCGACGGAGCAGAGCTTCTTCTTGCGGGCGCGGGCCGTGGTGATGGCCACCTGGAGGATGCGCTCGATCTCGGTCTTCTTGTAGACCATCGTATCGATGGACTGGATATCGCCATCGGGGAGGGTGGTCGTGGTCTTGGGCTGGCCGAAGTACACGCCGCCCGTGAGCTCGCGGATGCACACGATGTCGATGCCATCCGGGATGCGCTCGGTCTTGAGCGGGGAGGCGTCGGTGAGCTCGCGATAGAGCAGGCCGGGGCGGATATTGGCGAAGAGCGTGAAGTGCTTGCGCAGGGGCAGCAGCGCGGCGCGCTCGGGCTGCTCCTTGGGCGGGAGCTTCTCCCACTTGGGACCGCCGACGGAGCCGAAGAGGATGGCGTCGGACTGCTCGCAAATCTTGAGCGTGGAGTCGGGGAGGGCCTTGCCGTGATTGTCGATGCCGGCGCCGCCGACGTCGGCCTTCGTGTACTCGAGCGTGAGGTTTTCCTGCTTGGCGACGTGCTCCAGCACGCGCAGCGCCTCGGTCATGACCTCGGGCCCGATGTAGTCTCCAGCAAGGACGGCGAACTTAAGAGTCGGCATAAAAGGATACTGAAGTAGCGATTGCCGGGACCGAGGGAAAGGGAATTTTCACGGTTGCGCGGCGATCAAAACCCCGTGATTTGGCTCCTGTGAACCTTCACGTCCTCCCCGCGGGACCCCTGCAAACCAATGCCTATCTGTTGACTGCGCCCGAACGGGGCGAAGCGGTCCTTATCGATGCCCCCTTGGGGATAGGGGAGATCGCGAAGGGCATACTGGAGCGGGAAAAGTGCCGGTTGACTGAGCTTTGGATCACCCACGGGCATTGGGATCATACGCAGGGTGGGGCAGAGGTGGTGCGCCAGACGGGGGCCAGGACGGTGGCCCACGCCGATGATAAAATTCTCATCGAGACGCCGGAAGTCATGGATCGCTTCATGGCCGAGCGCCGCAATCTGGAGCCGATCAAGGTGGATCGCTGGGTCAGTCAGGGTGAGAAACTGGATATCCTTGGCACCACCGCCGAGGTGCGTCACGTGCCGGGCCATTGCCCGGGCAATGTGCTCTTCTATTTTGCGGCGCTGAATATCGCCATCGTGGGCGATGCCATCTTCCGCGGCAGCATCGGGCGAGTGGACCTGCCGGGCGGCGACTTCGCCACGCTGGAGCGATCCATTCGCCAACAGATTTACACCCTGCCCCCGGATACCGTACTCTTCCCTGGACACGGCCCCAAGACCACGGTCGGGGACGAGAAGAAAAACAACCCCTATGTCACCGGCTAACGAGCACGAAGCCTTCATGCGCCTCGCCCTGGCGCAGGCGCACAGCGTGTGGGGCACGACGCACCCCAACCCCATGGTAGGCGCCGTGATCGTGGAGGAGGGCCACGTCGTCGCCGAAGGCGCGACTGCCCCCGATGGCGGGCCGCACGCCGAGCGCCTCGCTCTGCTTAATCGCGGCAAGCCGCCCCGACCGGGCGCGACGCTCTATGTCACCCTCGAGCCGTGCTGTACGCATGGCCGCACCGGCGCCTGCACCGATGCGATCATCGCCTCGGGGATCAAGCGCGTGGTCGTCGGCGCCACGGACCCCAATCCCGCGCACGCAGGCAGGGGCTTTGAGGTGCTCCGTGCCGCCGGCATCGAGGTCATCAGCGGCGTGCTGGAGCGCGAGTGCCACGACCTCAACCTGATCTTCAACCATTGGATCACGCACACCAGCCCGCTCCTCGCCGCCAAGGCCGCGACGACGCTCGATGGCAAGATCGCGTGCCGCACCGGCGAGTCCAAGTGGATCACCAGCGAAGCCTCGCGCGCCGACGTGCACCGCTGGCGCAAGCTCTTTCCCGGCATCGCGGTCGGCGCGATCACCATCCTCAAGGATAACCCGCGGCTCACCGCCCGCCGCGCGGGCGAGCCTGAGTGGTGCCCGTGGCGCTTCGTCTTCGACGGCCTGCTCCGCACCGTGGTGGATAAAAACCTTCCCTCCGTCTTCACCGATGAGTTTCGCGAGAAGACCATCGTCGTGACGACGCCGCACGGCGGTCTCGGCTATGTGCGCAAGCTGCGCGACATGGGCATCAAGGTGTGGATCTTCGACTCGCCGACACAGAAGGTGGCCTTCTCCGACTTTCGGAAAAAGTGCGCCGAGGAGCGCATCTCGGGCGTGTACTTCGAGGGCGGCGCGCATCTCCTCAGCGAGCTGCTCCGCGCGCGGCAGATCGACTACCTCTTTGCCTACCACGCGCCGATCCTCTTCGCCGACGACAAGGCCAAGTCGATCTTCGCGGGCCTGCGGCCCGAGCGCCCCGAGCAGGGCGTGCGACTCGCCGATGTGAAGCACGAGGTCTTCGAGGGCGACCTGCTCTCGCGCGGCCGCGTCGTGTATCCGGACAAGCTGCAGATCGACGAGACTGTGTACGGCGGGCGGTGAGGGCATGGAATAGGGGAGAGTTGAGCGCTCGCCATCGCTGGCGCGCGCTTTCGCGTCGCTCTCCTGGCTCTCAAGGCCCATTTCTGAACCAACCACTGCTTATGACTCCACTACCCCAAACGATGCGCGGCGCGCTGGCGGCCGCGAGTGTGGCGCTGCTAGCCTGCGGCCCGATGCTGCCGGCGGCCCAAGGCGACTTTCCGCCGCACCCGGACTCGATCAAAAACCCGGCCGTGCCTGCGGGCGAGTTGATCAAGTTTGAATTTGCTAGCCCCAAGCTCCTCCCCGGCACCACCCGCGAGGTGACGGTGTATGTGCCCAAGCAATACGACCCCGCCAAGCCCGCCTGCGTCTACGTCAATCAAGACGGGGTGCAGTGGGGCGCACCCGTCGTCTTCGATAACTTGATCGCCAAGGGCGACATCCCCGTGCTCATCGGCGTCTTTGTGCGCCCGGGCGTGGTCAAGGCGCGCGACGGCGCGACTCAGCTCGATCGCTTCAATCGCAGCTACGAGTACGACGGCCTGGGCGATGTCTACGCGCGCTTCCTCCTCGAGGAACTGCTCCCCGCCGTCGAGACCAAGCGCACCGCCGATGGCCGCGCGATCAAGCTTTCCCAGTCCGGCGTCGACCGCGCGATCGGCGGCTCCAGCAGCGGCGCGATCGCGGCCTGGACGGCTGCCTGGGAGCGGCCCGATGCCTTCAGCCGCGTTTTCAGCAATGTCGGCACCTTCGTCGGCCTGCGTGGCGGCGATGGCTACCATACCTTGTTGCGCAAGTTCGAGCCCAAGGCGCTGCGCATCTTCCTCGTCGATGGCTCCAATGATAACAACATCTACGCGGGCGACTGGTGGATGGCCAATCAGACGATGCAGCGCGCGCTAGCCTTCTCCGGCTACGAAGTGCAGCACGTGTGGGGTGAGGGCGGCCATAATGCCAAGCACGGCACCGCTGTCTATCCCGACGCCATGCGCTGGCTCTGGAAGGGCTGGCCCGAGCCGGTGAAATCCGCCTCGCCCACCAAGAATACCGTGCTGAGCCAGGTGCTCATCCCCGGCGAAGGCTGGGAACTCGTGAGCGAAGGCTACCGCCTCACTGAGGGCGCTGCCGTGAATGCCCAGGGCGAAGTCTACTTCACCGACATCCCCAACTCCAAGGCCTACAAGATCGGCCTGGATGGCAAGGTCTCGCTCGCCCGCGAAAACACCCAGCGCACCAATGGCCAGATCTTCGGGCCCGATGGCCGGCTCTACGCCGTCGCCACCGCCGCGCAGCAGGTCGTGGCCATCGCGCCCGACGGCAAGCAGACCACCCTCGCCGAAGGCATCGCGGGCAACGACGTGGTCGTCGCCCGCAACGGCAATATCTACGTGACTGCCCCGCCCTCCGGCAGCAGCCCGTTCAACGAGGCGAGCAAGGTCTGGCTGATCAAGCCCGATGGCGCCAAGCAAGTCGTCGATACCGGCATCCGCTATGCCAATGGCGTGACGCTCTCGCCCGATCAGTCCCTGCTGTATGTCGCCGACTACCGTTCGCACTGGGTCTATAGTTTCGTCGTGCAGCCCGATGGCACGCTCGCGCACAAGCAGAAGTACTACTGGCTCCACGAGCCCGACTGGCTCGACCAGAGCAGCGCGGATGGCATGAAGACCGACCGCGAAGGCCGCCTCTGGGTGGCGACCGCCATGGGTATCCAGATCTGCGATCAGGCAGGCCGGGTAAATGCCATCATCCCCACGCCCAACGGCAAGATCACCAATCTGTGCTTCGGTGGCCCCAAGTTCGATATCGTCTACGCCACCTGCAACGAGAAGGTCTACAAGCGTAAGTTCAACGCTGTCGGGGTCCATGCGTGGGCCGATCCGATCAAGCCACCCACACCGAGGCTCTAAGCGGCGAAAAGCCCTTCACCATAGGCAATCGATTTGATTGCTTGTTACTGCGGATCAGGGGTTTAGGTGGAATCTAGTGTGATTCCCCTAAACCAAGCCGATTTCCGGCCGATACTCTCCAGTGAAATAGAGAGGGTCGAGCTACACGGTTTTGTATCGGATGCCAGAACCCCTTCCGGATCCGCCTCGTGGCTTCATCAAGCTCGACCCTCGGGCATTACCTTTGGCCGTCCGCGGGGTTTGTGCACGTGCGCTGACTACCGGATTTCTGGTAGTCAAAAACCTTGACAGCTGATTGGAGGGCACGCGCCTCCAATCAGTGGATACATCACAGGCCGATACGCTTTTCCCGGCGCTTCGCCGGGGTGCGCTTGGCCTTGGGCGCGATACCGATTCTCGGGTCGCGCTGGCGGGCGAGTTGCACCAGTTTCTCGGCGTCGCGCTCAAAGGAGGGCGCAGACTCCGGCAAATACAGCCACTTCGGCAGGATCGAATGGGGCGCCAGTGCCGGAAAGCTGGCGACGAGTGCCTCATGCTGGCTGCGCTCGGTGCAGACGAGCACGCCGCGCCAGGGCTCGTCCCCCGAGGTGAAGCAGAGCACCATCCGCCCATCGAGGTAGGCGGCCTTGGCGCCAAACATCGCTCGGAGTACGAAGGTGGCGTCGTTCTCCAGCGGCTCCCAGAGCCATTGGTAGCGGTGCAGGACGACTACCCGTTCTCGAATGGAGTTGCGCGGCGGCATTGGGTGGGCGCGTGTTAACGGTAAACCAGCTCGCCCCTCGGCGACGTGCGCGCCGCAAGGGTACGCGACGCCAACGTCTCGCGTTTGCCGTCCGCCGGTAGCGCCCGGTAGTCGGCTACGGTGAAGACTGCGCGCTGCGTCGCGGACATGCGGGCTCGATGCCCGCGACGCGGCGTCGTGTCAAAGGAGGATTCTGGCGTGGGGCCGGCGAGGCTTACGACTTCACCGTCTGCTCGAGCGGCAGGTCGTGGAGCTTCAGCTCGGGATTCTTCTCGAGGAAGTAGCGCATCGTCCAGTCGTTGGGGAAAAGGGCGATGGGCTGGTCGAACTTGTCGGTGCCGAAACTCACGCCGCTGGCGACGATGATGTCGCTCGGGTTTTTCAGGGCGGGATGCGGCTCGAGCCACTTGAGCAGCGTCCAGGGCGTGGGCGTGAGGCGCGACTCGGCGTTGTACTCACTCTGCAGTCGGAACTGCACCACCTCAAACTGCAGCGGACCCACCGCCGCGAGGAGCGTGGCGCCGGGCGGAGCGTTGCGGGCGGTGAAGGCCTGCACGACGCCCTCTTGGAGAAGCTGATCGAGGCCGGCGCGGAATTTTTTCGCGTCGGAGGGGTTGGGATTCGAGATGTACGTGAAGACCTCGGGCGGAAAGCGCGGGATCTCGTCGAAGACGACGGCCTTGTCCTCCGTGAGCGTGTCGCCGATGCCGAGCGCGTCGTGGCCGACGAGGCCGATGACGTCGCCGGGCCAGGCCTCGTTCACGGTCTCGCGCTCCTGGCCGAAGAGCTTGGCGGAGGAGGAGAGGCGGATCGTTTTGCCGGTGCGTTGATGGGTGACCATCATGTCGCGCTCGAACTTGCCGGAGCACACGCGGATAAAGGCGATGCGATCGCGGTGCTTCGGATCCATGTTGGCCTGGATCTTGAAGACGAAGCCGGAGAATTTTTCGTGCGTCACCGGGATCTCGCGCTTGGGCGTCGCTGCGGTGCTCGGCGCCAGCGACACGGCTTCCGCGGGCTTCGAGAGCGTCACGGAGAGGCGCGGGGAGGGCGGCACGGAGTCCTTGAGGAAGCCGTCGAGGAGGAGCTGGATACCGAAGTTATTGACGGCGCTGCCGAAGTAGACGGGCGTCTGCTTGCCGGCGCGCACGGCGGCGAGGTCGAAGGGGTGGCCCGCGCCGTCGAGCATCTCGAGCTGCTCCTTCACCTGCTCGTAGGTGTAGTCGTCGAGCTTTTCGCGGATGACGGGATCTTCCAGCGAGGTCACGTTTACCGGCGCCATGTACTTGCCGCCCGCGACGCGATCGAAGAGGTGGACCTCGCGGGTGCGGCGATCGAAGACGCCTCGGAAGCTCGGGCCATTGCCGAGCGGCCAGATGACGGGCGACGACTGGAGGCCGAGCACGGTCTCGAGCTCATCGAGGAGCTCGAGAGCGTTGCGCGTCGGCCGGTCGCACTTGTTCATGAAGGTGAAGATCGGCACGCCGCGGCGGCGGCAGACCTCGAAGAGCTTGCGGGTCTGGG
>CAYZPV010000112.1:0-6814 GCA_964480585.1 uncultured Opitutus sp.
CGATCGTCTCCTACGATCTCAACTACCGCCCCTCGCTCTGGAAGACCATCGGCGGGCTGAAGAAGGCGCAGGAGGTCAACCGCGAGATCGCGAAGTACGTCGATGTGATGATCGGCAATGAGGAGGACTTCACGGCCTCGCTCGGCTTCCAGGTCAAGGGCCAGGAGACGCTCGGGCACATCGAGACGGATGCCTTCAAGGCGATGATCGAGACGGCGGTGAAGGAATTCCCGAACTTCAAGGTGGCGGCGACGACGCTCCGCCATGTGATCACGGCGACCAAGAACGACTGGTCGGCGATCCTGTGGCACGACGGCAAGTTCTACGAGAGCAAGCAGTACCCGGGCCTCGAGATCCTCGACCGCGTGGGCGGCGGCGACTCGTTTGCCTCGGGCCTCCAGTTCGGCTTCCTCGAATTCAACGACGCCCAGAAGGCCGTCGAGTACGGCGCTGCCCACGGCGCCCTTGCTTCGACAACGCCGGGCGACACCTCGATGGCCACGCGCAAGGAGGTCGAGAAGACGATCTCCGGCGGCGGCGCCCGCGTGGTGCGCTGAGGCACGGCAGGACTTTGGCCCGGGCGGAAACGCCCGGGCTTTTTTCATGCTCCGCGCCGGCGAGGGCCGAGGTTTGCGGCAGACGCGGCGGGCGCGGGGCGCTTCCTCTCAGACCGCGCGGAGGAGATTCGTGGGCAGGGCGAAACACTCGGCAAGGGGGGCGCCGGCGGCCAGGCGCTCCGCATCTTCGATCACCCGCCGCAGCACGTCGGGGTGCGGGTACTTGGTGAGGTAGCACTGCGCGCCGTTGGCCTGCGCCTGCTCCACATCGGTGGGATGCTCGGACGACGACAACATCACCACCGGCATGGGGTCGAGCGGGCGCTGACCGCGAATCCATTTCAGAACCTCGTGCCCCGTCATCGCAGGCATCTTGATATCGAGAAAGCAAATGAGCGGAAGCGCGTCGAGCGCCTGCTCGATACGGAGCACGGCGGCAGCCAGGGCCGTGATCACATCCTCGCCGCGGCCGAAGACCTCGAAGCGGTGCCGGATGCCCGCCTTGCGAAAGAGCATGCGCATCAAATTGACATCGTCCTCGTCGTCATCGGCGGCGAAGATCATCGTACGGAGTAAATCGCTAGGGGGCATGGAGACAATAGACCGCGACGCCGCGGAGAGAGGCCGCGACGTCGCGGAGATTTTAACGGGAACAGGTGGAGAAAACTCAGCGCCGATCGCCCAAGCGGCGGCAGCGCACGAGGATTTCGTTGGTGGGGATGCGGAAGCACTCATCGGCCGGCGCACCCAAGGCGAAGCGCTCGGCATCGCTCACCACCTCGCGCAGCACGGAGGGCTGCGGGTATTTGGTGAGGTAGCACTGCGCGCCATGCGTGGCGGCGGAGGTGACATCCTTCGGCGCGCCCGAATCGCTGAGCATGACGACCGGCACGGAATCGAGCGCGGGATGCGCGCGCATCCAGCGCAGGACCTCGTGGCCATCGAGCGGCGGGAGCTTCACATCGAGGAAGCACATGACGGGCTTGAGCGCGGCGCTCACGGAGTTCTCCATGAGTTTGGCGAGTGCGGCGGCGATGTCCTCACCGCGCTTGAAGAGCTGCACCGGGTACTCCACGCCCGCCTTGCGCAGCAGCAGGCTGAGCAGTGTAAGGTCGTCGTGGTCGTGATCCGCGGCGAAGATCACCCGGCTAGGGGATAGGGAGTTAGTAGTCATTTGCCGGTATGGACAGCAATTGGCGGCATCGGGTAACTCCCGAACGCGATTTGGAATATTTTGACGGCGTTCTACGGGCGAACTTCGGAGGAAATTTCCCGGGATTTTTGGGAACTTTCGCAAAAATAGGCGTCGAGAAAAACGCCCAGCGCACCATGCTGCCGCACCATGCCCCGCCTCACCCGCCGCCAGGCGCTCGCCACACTCGGAGCGCTCTCGCTACCGTGGGATCGCCTCGTCGCCCAAACCTTCCCCGCCCCCGTGCCCACACCTCCCGCCTTACCCCCGCTGCCGCCCGACCTGCCCAACTTCCACCCGATGATGGAGTGGCTCGCCCGGGAAAATTCCCCCGCGCTCTCGTACCTCGAGAACCACTGGCCCTCGCTCGACGCCTGGAAGACAGCGGCGCGGGCGGTGGTACGCGACCGCCTCGGCTATGCGCCGACGGCGAGGCCAATCGGGGCGGATGTGGTGAGGAAGGAGGAGCGGGAAGGCTTCACCGTGGAAACGGTGAAGATCCATGCCACGGCGGCGTACTCCATCCCGGCACGCGTGCTCGTGCCCCGTGGCCGCACGGGGCGGCTGCCAGCGGTGCTAGCACTGCATTGCCACAGCGGCCGCTATACGTGGGGGCACGAGAAAGTGCTGTCGACGCCGGGAGAGCCGGGCTACCTCACGGAATTCCGCAACGGCACCTACGGCCGACCGTGGGCGGAGGCGCTGGCGCGGCGCGGCTTCGTGGTGATCGCGATCGATGCATTTTACTTCGGCGAGCGCCGCCTGAAGGTGGAGGACATCGGGGCCAATCGCGTCTTTGCTGAAGTACGCGATCCCCTGAGAGTCGTGCACAGCACGCCGCCGGGCACGCTGGAGTGGAGCACGGCGGTCAACCGGGTGTGCAGTTTCTACGAGCACGCCACAGCCAAGACGATCACCGCCACCGGCTCGACCTGGAGCGGGATCCACGTGTGGGACGACATGCGCGCAGTGGACTACCTACTCACTCGTGCGGAGGTAGACCCGGCGCGCATCGGGTGCATCGGGCTATCGGGCGGCGGATTTCGCACAGCGATGACGATCGCGGCAGATCCGAGGATAAAGGCCGCGTGCGTGACGGGGTGGATGACCTCCTTTGCGCACCAACTCCGCAACCACACGCGCCACACGTGGCAGGTCTTTGTACCCGGACTCTACCGCTCGCTGGATCTGCCGGATACGGCGGCGCTGCATGCGCCTGGAGCGTTGCTCGTGCAGCAATGCAAAAAGGATCATCTCTACCCACTGGAGGGCATGGAGGCCGCGGTGGAGAAACTATCCAGGATCTATGCCAAGGCGGGCATCTCCGAGCGCTTCCGCGGGACGTTTTACGACGAGCCGCACTGCTTCAAGCCGCACATGCAGGATGAAGCGTTTGCGTGGATGGAGAAGTGGCTGTGAAGGCGCGCGGCGCGCGCCGGGATTTACCAAAGGACGATTTGCGAGGTACGAATTGACGAGGCCATGCGCGAGGCACCCGGAGACTCGTGAGTCGTACTTCGCAAATCGTAAGTCGTAAGCTCTCTTACTGCCAGTGGCCGGGGGTGTAGACGTAGCCGCCGTTGGCGGGCTGCCAGGAAGCGGGCACATAGACGCGGGCGCCCCGCGGCGGGACCTCCCAGCGGCCGGGCTGCCACTGGTAGGCGTTGCCGGTCCAGGCATAGTGGCCGCGAATCCACACGGCGTCGCGCGAGGGCTGCGGCGTCATCGTCTCCTGCGGCTCCGAGACCGGCGCGAGTGGCACAGTCTGGACGGTGTAGCCATTGTTGGACGAGTAGACGGGGGCGCTGTTGCGGTTTTCGTAGCGACGATCCTTCGAGTCGCCGATCGCGCCGCCGGCGATGCCGCCCGCGACCGCACCGATCGCAGCGCCGCCCTCAGTGCTGACCTTGCTCGAATTGGCTCCGATGAGGCCGCCGATCACGGCGCCCGCAGCAGCGCCGCCGATGGCGCCGCGATTTCGATTGGAATGGGTGGTATCCGCGCTGCTCGCGCAGCCGACGCCGAGGAGCGACGTGGCTGCCGCCAGCGAAAAGGTAACGAGGTGAGTAGCTTTCATACGCGGGAATAGTTAACGCGGTGCGCGTGAAGTTCCCCGGGCGGGGCCTCGCGGTGGGCCAAGACCCCAGGCCGGCGATTGCGCATCCCGCGGCGGGCCTTCTGACTGAGGTCGATGGACCTCACTCTCCTCCCCCAAACGGACCCATTGGAAATCTATCGCTATCGCGACGGCCTCTATGCAGCCGACCTGCTGACGGCCGCCCTCTGCGAATTCGACCTTTTCACCTGGCTCGCGGCGCACCCGAGCAGCAAGGAAGACCTTTGCGAGGCGCTCGGGATAGCGGAACGGCCCACCGACGTGATGCTGACGCTTTTCACGGCCAATGGCTTTATCCGCCGCGATAGCGCGATCTTCCGCACCACGGCGCTCGCGGACGAGCATCTCGTGCGCACCTCGCCCTTCTTCATCGGACCGTACTACGCCTCGCTGAAGGAGCGGCCGGTCGTCAAAGACTTCGTGAAAATCCTGCGGACAGGCAAACCGGCCAACTGGGGCAGTTACCAGCATCAGAAGGAGTGGAGCGAGGCGATGCTCACCGAGGAGTTTGCAACGGGCTTCACCGCGGCGATGGATTGCCGCGGGGCATATCTGGGGGCAGGGCTCGCCCGCGCGGTGGACCTCGCGGGAAGGAAGAGCCTCCTCGATATCGCGGGCGGCTCGGGCATCTACGCCTGCGCGCTGGTGGCGAGGCATACGCAACTGCGGGCGACCGTCTTTGAGCGGCCGCCCGTCGACCGTATAGCAGCCACCATGATCCAAAAACGGGGATATGCGGACCGGGTCCGGGTGCAGGCAGGCGACATGTTTGCCGACGCGCTGCCGACGGGCCATGACGCGCATCTCTACTCCAACGTGCTCCACGATTGGGATTTCGACAAAGTGCGCCCGCTCCTCGCGGCATCCTATAAAGCCCTCGAGCCCGGCGGGGTGCTGCTGGTACATGACGCGCACATCGACGCCGACAAGTCGGGGCCGCTGCCGGTGGCGCGGTACTCCGCGCTGCTGATGAGCGTGACCGAGGGCAAATGCTACTCGGTCGCCGAGATGGAAACGCTGCTGGGCGAAGCGGGCTTTCGCGACGTGCGCTACGCGCCTACCGTGGCCGACCGCAGTGTGATCGTCGCACGGAAACCCTGACATTGCCGCGCCCGCGGATTCCTGTCTCACTCCGCGGGTGCGATACCCCACGCTGCTCGTCCGCCTCGCGTTTTCTCTCGGCGCACTCGCCGGCTGCGCTCTCCCCGCGCAGACCGCCGGCAAGGCGAAGGCTCCGGCGGAGCCGCTGGGCTCGACGGCCTTTATCTGGGAGAAACTTGCCGTGAGGCCGACGGCGGTGGGCCAGCGGCGCGACGTGGTAAACCGCCCGACCGCCACCCTTGCGCGCTTCCAATCGCACATCACGACCCTGAACCCCGGCAAGGAATCGCATGGCCAGCACCAGCATCCGCTGGAGGAGATGATCTTCCTCAAGGAAGGGCAGCTTGAGGTGACGATCAACGACCGGGTTTTCCCGGCAGGCCCGGGCTCGGTGCTTTTTTACGCCTCCAACGATTTTCACAAGGTGAAGAACGTAGGCGACACGCCGGCGACCTACGTGGTCATCAACTTCGGCACCGCCGCGACTGCCACCGCTCCGAAAGAGCGCGCCGCCGACTCCGCGCCGAAGACGGCGCTCCGCTCACAGGTCTTCGAGTGGACCAAGCTCCCGGCCCAGCCGACAAAGAATGGAGAGCGACGAGCGATCTTCGCCGCGCCGACGGTGACATGCGATAAGCTCTCCGTCCATGCCACCACGGTAAAAGGCGGCGAAGCCGCCCATGGCGCGCATCGGCATGGGGACGAGGAAGTCGTGCTCGTGAAGGAAGGTACGATCGAAGTCGACATGAACGGCGCAAAACAGCGGGGCGGGCCTGGCTCGCTGTTTTTCTTCGCCTCGAACGACGAGCACGGCCTGCGCAACGCGGGCGACACTCCCCTCACCTACTATGTGATCCGCGTCGTGAGCGCAGCGACCCCCAAAGCGACGGCAGCCGCGAAGTGACCGCCCCCTTTTCCCCATGAAGCGCACGCTCGCTCTCGGCCTCTTCCTGCTTACGGCCGCTCTCGCACTGGGCGCGGTCCCCCAGAAGCGGCAATGGACCGTGAAGGAGGCCAGACGCGAGGCGCTCCTCGTGGTGCCCGATACGGCGAAGACGCAGGAGACGCCCGTTGTCTTTGTCTTTCACGGCCATGGCGGCACGATGCAGGCGAGCGCGCGCCGCATGGGGCTGCACACACACTGGCCCGAGGCCCTCGTGGTTTATCCGCAGGGTCTCAACACCAAGGGGCAGCTCACCGACCCCGAAGGGAAGAAATCGGGATGGCAGAACCGGCCAGGTCTGGAGGGCGATCGCGACCTCGCGTTTTTCGATGCGATGCTCGCCGCGCTGAAAAGCGAGTACCAGGTCGACGCGAAGCGCATCTACGCCACGGGCCACTCCAACGGAGGCGGCTTCACCTATTTACTGTGGGCGACGCGCGGAGAGGCGCTTGCCGCCGTCGCGCCGAGCGCATCCGCCGCCAGCGCGGCGAACGCCGCCGGGCTCAAATTCACGCCCAAGCCGGTGATGCACCTCGCAGGCGAGAAGGACACACTCGTAAAGTACGCCTGGCAGCAGGCAACGATGCTGCGGCTGCGCGAACTCAATCAATGCGGAGACGGCGCTCCCTGGGGGCCGCAGTACTGCACGCTCTATCCCTCCAAGCTCGGCACGCCCGTCGTGACGTACATCCATCCAGGCGGACATGAGTACCCGGCGGGCGCGCCGCCGGTGATCGCGAGATTTTTCAAGGAGCACGCGAAGCCCTGAGGTTTCCAAGGGCCGACGGATGACGGCGCAGGGCTACCGCTGAGGCACCGGCACGGTGAAGACCAGCGCGAAGGCGCCGCCGGCGGCCGGGACTTTGCGCGTGTAGGCGAGGTGGCGGCCATCGGGGGAGAAGACG
>CAYZPV010000113.1:0-6351 GCA_964480585.1 uncultured Opitutus sp.
CGGGGATTATGCCGAGCGCCGAGGCATGCCGCATCGCGGTCATCGTGCGAGTGACGACGGCCCGTTCGATGCGACATGATCCGGCAAGCAATCGCTACAGGTTCTTGAGGAAGTTTAGGAGTTTATCTCCTGTTCGGTAGACGCGGAGGGGGCTTTGGACCGGTCGAGTCTTTGCCAAGATTTGCTGTTTCAGTGCCAGATTTGCGTCCAAGTAGACCTGCGTGGTTTCGACCGATTCGTGCCCCAACCAGATCGCTATGAGGGCACGATCGACACCCGCCTGTAGCAGTTCCATCGCGGCGGTATGCCGGAACACGTGTGGTGTCACCCGCTTTCTGGCCAGAGATGGGCACCTCGCTCGCGCCTTCGCGACGTGCGTCGCGACGAGGTGCTGGGCGGCATCAGCGCTGAGTCGGCCGCCACGGCTGCTAGGAAACATATATTCAGCTCCCTTCAGGTGATCGGCGATCCATCGGCGCAACACACGCGCGGTGGGCTTTGTGAGCGGCGTGCATCGTTCCTTGCGGCCTTTGCCTTCGCAGCGGACATGCGCGCCGACGTCCAGTGAGACATCTGCGCGACGAAGGCCCGTCAGTTCGGAGAGGCGCAGCCCGGTTTGCAGGGCCGTGAGCAGGAACGCGTGGTCGCGACGACCACGCCAGGTGGTTTGATCCGGCGCCGCCAACAACGCTTCGATCTCCGGGCGAACGAGGAAGTCGATTAATGCGCGGGCATGTCGTTTTCGCGGGATCGCCAACACGCGTTGGATCAAGGCGGAGTGCTCCGGCGCCTCGACCGCAGCGTAGCGGAAGAACGAATGGATCGCCGCCAGCCGAATATTACGCGTGCGCGCGCCATTCGTTCGTTTGTTTTTCAAGTCGTCCAGGAACGAGGCGATAAACGGAGCGGGCAGGTCTTCGAGCGCGAGTTGAGATGGCGGGCGACCAAGACGTTTCTCAGCAAACCGCAGTAGCAGACGGAAGCCGTCTCGATAGGATGCAATCGTGTGGGGGCTGGCTCGGCGCTGAGCCAACAAGCGCCGGCTAAAGAAGCCTTCCAGCAACGGCGACAGCGGCGTTCTCATCGGAGTCCTTTCCACCGCCGTTCGAGACGATGACTTGCCACTGCCATCAATTCTGGCGTGCAGCGCAGATACCAGTAGGTGCACGACACACGCGTGTGCCCCAGGTAGGTCGAGAGCACCGGTAGCAGGCGCTCCGTCTCCTTACCGTTTCGATACCAACGCAGCAACGTCTCAACCGCGAAGCGATGCCGAAGATCGTGGAGCCGCGGGCCACGTCGATCATTCGGACCGCGCAATCCAATCTGATGCGAGATATGCCGGAACTGCCGCCCTACCGCACTGACTCCAAGCGTGGTTCCTCGGCTGGTGACGAACAAACGATGGGGGACAATGTGCGGTTGGACCTGCGCGAAGAACCGGTCGCGGTGTTTGATGTAGCTGCGCAGCGCCCGAAGCACCGTCGGGTGCAGCGGGACCAGCCGCGATTTGCCAAACTTCGCCTGATGGAGCGTGAGCACCCTTTCTTTCCAATCGATGTCCTCATCACGCAGATGCCGCGCTTCGCTCATACGCATCCCGGTCATGGCCAGCAGCCCAAAATAGCAATACCACAAAGAACCGCGCCATCGAGGCCACAACGGCCCCGGGAACCGATCTACTTCTGATTGCTTTCGGGCCGCCCGCAGAAGGCGGATGATCTCGGACTCCGAGTAAATATATGCTTTCGCTGGAGTCCCTCCGTTCGCGAGCAAGTGCCGCGGTGGAACCTCGGTCGCAGCGTCATGGGCCAACTGGTAGCGCGCGAAGCTGCGAACTTCGCTCAGGCGTCCCGCCATCGTGCGCGGTTTCAGGTCCGAGTCGTGGGTCGCAAATTGGATCGCGAGCTTTGTCGTGATCTTTTTTGCTCCGCGTTCCTCGACGAACGACAAGAAGCGCCCCAGACGCCTCTCGTAGTAACGCAGCTTGAAGCCCATGCCTCGTCGCAGTTCGAGATAGTCGGCAAGCGATTTTCTCAGGGTGGTCATGAGGCACCTCCCGGGAGGGCGACCACCAAACGCCGCAGTGCACCCAGATCGACTTTGGCGTAGATTGCCGTCGAGTCGTGATCCTTGTGGCGCAGCAAACGCGCAATCTCGTCGAGCGATGCGCCGTGTCGCAGCATCTCCGAGGCAAGCGTATGCCGGAACACATGCGCCCCTTGCCGGGCGGACTTGACGCCCGCTCGTCTCATCGCCGTCCGCACACGGAGCCCGATCACCGCCGAGTTGTTTAACGCGGCGTGCGGCGCGACACAGCGGACAAAGACACTTCGGCAGGTGCAAATCGGCCGGTCTTGACGCAGATAATCCGCGATCGCGCGTCCAACATCGGCCGGCAGCGGCAACCGAGCCGAGCCACCGCCTTTCTTCGAACGCACGGTGAGTTGAGCATTCTCCCAGTCGAGGTCATCGAGTTGCAGTCTGACGACTTCGACGCCTCGCAGCCCGAGCCGGGCCAGCAACAGAAGAATCGCGCGATCTCGCCGCCCAACGGGCGTCTTCTGGTCGCACGCGGCCAAAATCCGCTCAACCGTTTCGCCGGGGAGTCGTTTCGGCAGTCCAGTGAGATGCCAGTGAGCGATTGCCGGCACAGATGGCGCCCAATCGGCCTCGATCTTTTCGTGCTGGAATAGGTATCGAAGGAACGACCGCAACGCGATGATCAGCCCCTTTGCAAAGATCGCGTTTCGCTGACGCGCCATGCGCCGCACAAAGTAGATGACCTCGCAGAGTTTGAGCCGACTCAGATCGGCGCGATGCGCACCAAACCGATCGACCAGGAATCCTTCGACGTAGCGCGAGTAGTTCTCGACGGTCTTTGGTGCAAAGCTGCGTTCAACGCGCAGGTAGTCGCGATACTCGCCGACGATGCGTTGCGCAGGCGTGCACGAAGGACTTTTGGCAGGCGGCGTCACGCCTGCGGAACGCAGAATTACGAGCAGCCGGCGGAACGCCTGCGGAGCACCGTCGTGCGAGTCATGCTTTCGATTCTTCATGAACTCATCGACGATCCTCTCGTTGAGTTCTCTGAGATTGCCGCGCCTCCGTTTGAGCCATCGGTGGAAAGAACAAAACGAATAGACGTGCTGAGCGATCGTGTTTGCGGCGTAACCTTGTTCGCGAAGCAAAGCCACGTAGCACTCGACATGAGGGAGAAGGGCGCTGTTGTGCAGCAACCCGATGGTCCTGGATGGAATGAGTGGAGTATTCACCCCCACAGCATTCCTGGCGCTGGCGCCGCGGCCAAAAGGCTTCCGGATTCTGCCGAATTGAATGGGCCGTCGTCACTCACACGATGACCGCGATGCAGCATGATCCGACGATTGCGGCTACTGGTTCTTAAGGAAGCCGCCGGCGTCGCGTCCGCAGCCTGCGGAGGAAGGCGATCCTGCCGAATTGGACCAGGCAACGACTCAAGGCGGTGCTTCGACGCTCAGCGGGCGGTTGGCGGCCTGCGCAGCCTTGACCGCGGCTTTCACGTTGCCGAGGCAGCAGGAACCCTGCGGATTGCGAATCTCGCAGGCGCAGAAATCGTGCTTCATCTCAGCGGCGATGCGCTCGACGACGGTGGACTTGCCAGTCGCCTCAATCTCCTCGCGGACCATCGCGGGTGTGAAACCAAAACAGTAGCACACGGGCGCGTTCACCGGGTCTTTTTGCGTCACGGGTCGGCGCACATCGCTCGTCGTCAGGGTGAGGCCACCAACCGCGAAATAAACCACCGGGCACTCGGGCGTGGCGCAGAAATGAAACGCGCCGTCATTGATAGCGGTAAGAAACTCGGCGCGCACCTGATGCTTGAGCGTGAGCGTCGAAACCGACCGTCCCGCCCGCCCGCACTGCGGACAAGCGGGCTTCGCCGCCGTCGCCGCAGGGGCGGACGAGGGAACGTCGTTCTTTTCGGATGAGCAGCAGCAGTCAGACATCGAAGTCGTGGTTTATTTTTCGCCAGGTTGCGGACGATAGCCCGACACGAGTGCGCCCTGAAAAACCGCGATCTCGTTTTCGTTGAGTTGTGCGCGGGCGACGGTCACGAGTTCCTCGGCCCAGCTCTTGTCGTTGATCGGTGTGGATTGATCCGGCGACCGTCCCGTGAAGCGCCCCTCGAAGAATGCGGCGATGCGATCCTCCAGCGCGCGGGCTTTCACGTCATCGAGCGAAACTTTGGCTTGAACGCGGCGAACGAGGCGCGCGCCGATGATGCGGGCTTCCTGCTGGCTCAGCCGATCAACGGCTGCGCCGCGATACCAGTCGTCGCGCAAAAGGAAGTCTGCCAAGCCTTGTTGTCTCGCCTCGCCGCTGAGTTCCGACGCGCCGCCGCCAAGCGTCGCCAACGCCGATTGCACGGCTGTCGTGCGCGATTCGCGGCTGGAGTTCGGGCCGCCCACAACGACGAGCACGGTGCCCGCAGAGTTAAGCCAGGCCTCTGCGATGCTATCCTCGCTGCGTTCCAACGCGACCAGCACAGGCTTGGCGCGGCTGCCGCAACCGATTTCCGGCGCAGCCGGGCAAACCAGCGGGACAGAAAACAGACTGATATTGTCCGGGTTCATGGCCTTCTTCCGCTCCGCGGCCGACACGACGGGCGGTGCAGGAGTGTTGTCAGGCGCGCAGCAGGCGTCAGCCTTCGTCGCAGATTTTTCCAGCAGCCCACCGGGCACCTGACGGATCAGTTCGCCCTTGAATCCGGTCTGGTCGATGGTCGCCAGAATTCGGGCCGCGGTCGTGGCCTTCGGATCAAACGCGATCGTCGCCTCTTTCGTTCCGTAATCGACGACGGCGTGCGTCACGCCCGGCGCGCGACCCAAGGTCGCCTCGATGCCTTTCGCGCACGCCGCACAATCCATCGCGGGGATGCGCACGTGCAACTCGGCGTTGCCGCCCGATACCACGGCGCCACTCTGCGAGTTTGAAGCCGAAATCAGCGAAGGAAACAGCGCGGCAGGAATCGCCATTGCGGTGACCACCCAGAGGAAAATCTTTGAAGTGTTTCCGGCGCCCGGCGCGCACACTGCGCCCTGGGCCGACGACCGCCGGTAGGTCAGATACCACGCGAGGGCGAGCAGACCGAAGGACGCCCCGAGAAAATACGGGCGCCACTGCGCGAACCACGACGAGGCGGCGAACCCGCCGACGCCGAGAACGACAGCGAGCAATGGTCCAATGCAGCAGAGCGAGCCGGCGAGCGCGGACAAGAGCCCGCCCGCGAGAATCCACGTTTGCTTTGCCGGTTTCATCGCGACACCTTACACCCTATACCATAGTGTAAGGTCAAGACCACCAACGATGACAATCGGGGAGCTCGCCAAACGCGCCAAAGTGAACGTCCAGACGATCCGCTATTACGAGCGGGTAAAGCTCTTCTCGCCCACGCACCGGTGGCCCGGCTCCGGCTATCGCGATTTTGACGAAGATGCCCTGCTCCGGCTGCGGTTCATCCGCTCGGCGAAGGAACTCGGCTTCACCCTCGAGGAAATCAAGGAGCTGATCGATCTGAGGATTTTGCCGGGGGAATCGTGCGCAGAGGTCAAGCACCTGCTCGAAACCAAGCGGCAGGAAATCGCCGCCCGCATGACGGAGATGAAGCGGCTGCAAAAGGCGTTGGGCCAGTTGATCAGTGCGTGCAGCCACCGCCGAAACAAATCCACGTGTCCGGCCCTTTGGGCGATCATGGAACGAGCCGACTTGGTAGCGAAAACATGAGCGCCGAACCCGAGCTGAAGGTTGAAGTGATCTGTGAGAACCTGCCCTCGCACTGCGGGGCGGAACCGATCATGCTTGGCATTCAGCGCGGGCGCGAGGTGATCGCGGTGGTTCCCGCCGTCGCCGGGCGAGCCGTGTTTCACGCCGCCTTCAAGGTAGTGGATGCGGACGGCCGTCCGAAGCTGCTTGGCCCGTTTACCCAGGGAACGCCGGCCGAAAGGTTCTTTTACCTCTCGTGGGGAACAAAGGGAAGCGGCGGCCGGTTTGAAATGTTCCGGCGGTTGAAGGTGCATTTGCGCCATCTCACGTGGCGGAAAATTAAACCGGCCATCGCCCAACAACGCCCGGTGCGTGTCACCCTGGACATGACAGACGAAAAGGGCGGAGCGCGTTGCGGCTCGGCACACGACCAGACGGTTGCATGGCAGTATCCGTCGTGAAGCGGATCGATCTTGAGGCGCTTCCCGTAGGATAGGCCGCGCGATGGCCGGATCTAGACGTCGAATCATGCCGCATCACGCAGGCCATCGCGGCTCGAAAGGAGGCATCCATTTCGGCATATCCCGGCGCTCGGCATAATCCCCG
>CAYZPV010000114.1:0-5755 GCA_964480585.1 uncultured Opitutus sp.
TCGAGTGAAAAGTGGACGCGGTGCGGCATAAAACGGGATGCGGCATAACGCCGCTTATGCCGTATGCGGTATAACAGGAAACCCGGCGCCGAGTGCGGCGGATATCCAGGTGACCAAATTGCTCCGGGAGGCGGCGCGGGCGGTGGATATCGAGCTGCTCGACCACCTCATCGTGGGGCGGGCGGGCGCGGACCCGGCGGGGCGTGGGTACTTTAGTTTTCGGCAGGCGGGATTTCTTTGACCGCGCCTAGAGCAGCGGGGCCATGAGGCGGCTGATTTCCTCGGCGATGCGGCCGACGACGCGAGTGCGGCGCTTGCGATCGGGCTTGGGGGCGTGGCTGCGGTAGGTGAGCGCGGTGGCCCAGGCCTTGATCTCGCGCACATCGGCGGGGGTGTGCACGACGACGCCGATCTCGAAATTCACGAAGAGGCTGCGGAGATCGAAATTGGCCGAGCCGAAGAGCGCGAGGCTATCGTCGATGATCATCGCCTTGCTGTGCATCATGCCGGGGCCGAAAAGGAGCACGCGCGCGCCGGCCTTGCGCAGCTCGCGGACGTAGTGGCGGCGGGCGAGGTCGACGATGGGGTGATCGGAGCGACGCGGGAGGATGAGCGTGACATCGCGGCCGGCGCGGGCCTTGACGATGAGGGAGCGCATCAGGACATCGTCGGGGATGAAGTAAGGCGTGACGATCCAGATGCTATCGCGGGCCTCCTGGATCATGGAGACGATGCCCTCGTAGAGCGGATCGCCAGGCACATCGGGGCCGCTGGCGACGACTTGGAGCTCGGTCTCGCCCCGCACCTTGGCGGCGGCGGTGGGTGGGATCTCGGCGCGCAGGGTCTCGGTATTCTCGCCGGTGGCGAAGCACCAATCCTGGATGAAGACCTCGTTGAGCAACGAGGCGGCGGGGCCCTCGATGACCGCGCCGAAATCCTGCCAGCGGCGGGCGTAGCGCGTGGGACCCATGTACTCCCGGGCGAGGTTGTGGCCGCCGACGATCGCGGTGCAGTGATCGAAGATCGCGATCTTGCGGTGGCTGCGGAGATTGGCCGAGCCGCGCGGGGTGAACGGGATGACCGGCATGAACGAGGCCACCTGACCGCCCGCCTTGCGGATGGGGCGGACGAAGCTGCGCGTGGAAAGGAGCGAGCCCACGAAATCGAGCAGGAGGCGCACTTTCACGCCTTCGCGGGCGCGCTGGGCGAGGAGCTTCACGATGCGCCGGCCGGTATCGTCGCGGCTCAGGATGAAGGTGGTGATGTGGATGTGGGACTTGGCGTTGCGGATCTGCTCCTCGAGGGCGGCGTAGGCATCCTCGCCCTGCGTGAGGAGCCGCAGGGTATTGCCGGGCACCGGAGGAGTGCCGCCCGCGGAGACGATGGTGTGCGCGATGGGCGAGTCGCGGAGCGGCAGGAGCGGCTCCGCCCCGCGCGGCAGGCGCGGCTCGACGGGGGCCTTGCGCTCGGCGATCTGGCGGAGCTTGCGCCCGCCGATCAGGAGATACAGGGGCACGCCCACCCAGGGCAGGAGCACGACGACGAGGATCCAGGCAAAGGTATTGGCCGGAGCACGCTTTTCGCCCAGGAGGCGCGCGACCATGAAGAGCGCGAGGAGGAAGCCCGTGATGGAAAACACGGCCGCCACCAGTCCATCCCGCAGGAACCAATCGGTGAACTGGTTATAGAGATCGGCCATGATTGTCGCTCCCACCCAAAGGGTGCCGCTGCCCGCATGCAAGCCGGGCAGACAGGCTACCGCCCGGGGGCAAACTCCACCTCGGTGCTGACGAGGGCGTCGCGCTCATCCACCACGCTCAGGTACCACGTGTTGGCCCCGGCGGGAGGCTTGGGTGCGGAGACGGTGCGGCCGGCGATCGTGGCGGGGACAGTCGTCCACTCGCGTTTGGAGCGCAGGCCCGTATCGGTGGTGTAGTGGAGCTGGGCGGATTTCAGCCGCGTGGTGGCGGAGACGACGACCTCGATGCGATCGGCGGAGGAGACGGGTTTGCCAAGAACGGGGAGCGCGGGGGCGGACTTGAGCTTGGAATCGATGAAGAGGCCAATCTCCGCCGGGGCCCAGCCGGCGGGGTGGCTGTGGGGCATCTTCACGCGGATGCAGAGCTGCTTCTCGCCGGGGACGACGGCGTAGCTCTTCATGTAGCTATCGAGGACGTAGTGGACATCGTTGGTGCCATTGACGAAGAGGATCGGCACGCGGCAGCGCGGGAGGAGGCTGCCGGGATCGTACTCCTTCACCCACAGCTCCCGGCGATCGCCGAGACGATCGATGGCGGGCTTTTGCACGGACTCGCCCTCATGGAGGAAGCCGCAGCCGTAGACGGGGACGGCGGCCTTGAAGCGATCATCGAGCGAGGCGACGAGGCAGGTGGTGTAGCCGCCCCAGCTGATGCCGGTGACGGCGGTGCGCTCGGCATCCACCTCGGGAAAGCTGCGCAGGAGCGTGTGCGCGCGCATCACGCTCGCGACGGCGTGAAAAGGCCAGTCGTCGCTGGTGTCGCCGCCGATGGAGTCGAATTTTTCGGGGTGGCCGTGGCTGAGGCCGCCCTTGGGCAGGCGGGTGCGGGTCTCTTGCTTGTGGGCGTTGCCCCTGGCCCTGCCATCGGGGCCGTACTCGGGCTCGGGCGGGCGGGAGCCATTGAGGTCCATCGCGATGGCGGCGTAGCCGCGTTGCGCCCAGAGCTGCACCCACTCGGCGAAGGCGGTGCCGCCGCCGCCGTGGATGAGCACGACGCCGGGAAACCTGGCTCCGGCGGGGGCTTCGCCGAGCGTGGCGGGCGAGGCGTAGAAGGCGAAGACCTCGGTGGGCTTTCCGAGCCAGGGCTCGCCGGCGTAGGTGAGCGCGTGGATGGGCTGCTCGCGCTGCAGCCAGGTGACGATGGGGACTTCACGCTTGAGGCGGGCGAGATCCCACGGGCCGACTTGCCCGGCCGAAAGCGAGGACGCCAAAACGGCCAAGAGGAGGAAGGCCGAGCGCAGGGGGAGAATCCGCATGAGGCAGTGTACCAGAGCGGAAGGGGAAACGTAAGCCCCTACCGGGGCTTTGTGAGATGGTGGTAGGACCTGGATTCGAACCAGGGAAGGCGTAAGCCAGCAGATTTACAGTCTGCCCTCGTTGGCCACTTGAGTATCCTACCGAACAAAGGGAGGCGGAACGTCTCGACTCCCTCCCCGGACGGCAAGCGTTTTTTACAGGAAAAATGGCAAAGTGCCGATGGGCGGTCGATGGGGGTGGAGATGGACGTGCAGAGGACTGCGTAGCCGCCGCTCGCGGGCGGGCTACGAAAAAGGCGGGGCACGTGAGTGCCCCGCCTGGAGAAGTGGTCGACTGGAGCCTGGCTTACTTCGCAGCCGCGGCGGCGGTGACGAGTTCGACGAAGCTGCGGGCCTCGAGGGAAGCGCCGCCGATGAGGCCGCCATCGATATCCTTCTGGGCGAGGAGCTCGGGGGCGTTGGCGGGCTTCATGGAGCCACCGTAGAGGATGCGGACCTTGGCGGACACCGGCTCGGTGAAGAGCTTGGTGAGCAGGCCGCGGATGAAGGCGTGGACTTCCTGCGCCTGCTCGGTGGTGGCGACCTTGCCGGTGCCGATGGCCCAGACGGGCTCGTAGGCGATGACGACGCTGGTCGCGAGCTCCTTGCTGACGCCTTCGAGACCTTTCTCGATCTGGGTCTGCACGACCTTGAGGGTCGAGCCGCTCTCGCGCTCGGCGAGGGTCTCGCCGACGCAGAAGATGGGCTTGAGCTGGTTCTTGAGGGCGGAGAGCACCTTCTTGTTCACGATCTCATCGGTCTCGCCGAAGAGCGTGCGGCGCTCGGAGTGGCCGAGGATGACGTGGGTGGTGAAGATCGCGCGCAGCATGGGCGCGGAGATCTCGCCGGTGAAGGCGCCGCTGGCCTCGGCGTGCATATTCTGCGCGCCGAGCTTCACCTCGGAGCCTTCGAGGGCCTTGCCGGCGGACTCGAGGGCGGTGAAGGGCGGGCACACGACGACTTCGACATCGGACTGCTTGCCGACGGCGGCCACGATGTCGCGCACGAGCGCGACGCCGTCGGACGACGTCTTGTTCATCTTCCAATTACCAGCGATCAGTTTCTTGCGGGAGGACATGGTATATAAAAGTAGCGAGTAGCGGGTAGAGAGTAGCGAGTAGTTTGAGTGCGGGCGCTCGCGTGATGCTCGCTACTCACTACTCGCCACCGGAGAGCGTCAGCTCTCCAAGAATGCCACGCCGGGGAGGACCTTGCCTTCGAGGAACTCGAGGCTGGCGCCGCCGCCGGTGGAGCAGTGCGTGACCTTATCGGCCACCTTGAACTTCTTCGCGGCCGTGGCGGTGTCGCCGCCGCCGACGACGGTGGTCGCGCCCTTGGCGGTGGCCTCGGCGATGGCATCGGCCATGCCCTTGGTGGCCTTGGAGAAGGTATCGAACTCGAAGACGCCGGCCGGCCCATTCCAGACGATGGTCTTGGAGGAGAGGATGGCCTGCTTGTAGAGCTCGATGGACTTGGGGCCGGCATCCATGCCTTCCCAGCCATCGGGGATGCCGCCCTCGAGGGTGGCGGGCTGGGTGTTGGCGTCGTTGGAGAACTTGTCGCCGCAGAGGAAGTCGACGGGGAAGATGAGCTCGACGCCGCGAGCCTTGGCCTTGGCCTCGAGCTCGGCGACGATCTCAGCGCCGGTCTTATCGAAGAGGCTGGAGCCGATCTTCATGCCGCGATTCACCTTGTGGAAGGTGTAGGCCATGCCGCCGCCGATGATGATCTTATCGGCCTTCTCGATGAGATTCTTGATGAGCGGGATCTTGTCGTTGATCTTCGCGCCGCCGAGGATGGCGAGGAAGGGGCGAGCGGGATTTTCGAGGACGTTGCCGAAGGCCTTGAGCTCGGCTTCCATGAGGAAACCGGCGGCCTTTTCCTTGAGCGCCACACCGGTCATGGACGAGTGCGGGCGGTGCGCGGTGCCGAAGGCATCGTTGACGTACACGTCGCCGAGCTTGGAGAGGGAGGCGCGGAAGGCTTTTTCCTTCTCGGGGTCGGCCTTGACCTTGGTCTCGGTGCCATCGGGGTTCTCGATCTTGACCTTGCCCTCTTCCTCGATGTGGAAGCGGAGGTTTTCGAGGAGGACAACGTCGCCGGCCTTGAGCGCGCCAGGGGCGCAGGCCGCCTCGACCGCGGGGCCGACGCAGTCATCGAGAAACTTGACGGGCCGGCCGAGGAGCTTCTCGAGCTCGACCGCGACGGGTTTAAGGGAGAACTTCGCGATCTTCTTGCCGTCGGGGCGACCCAGGTGGGACATGAGGACGACGGACGCGCCTTTCTCAAGGGCGAACTTGATCGTGGGCAGCGCGGCGGTGATGCGCTGGGTATTGGTGATCGCGCCGGTCTTCTTATCCTGCGGCACGTTGAAATCGACGCGCATCAGCACGCGTTTGCCGGCGAGGTCGAGGTCACGGATCGTTTTGAATTTGGCCATGGTGAGAGAGTAGCGAGTAGCGGGTAGTGGGTAGCGAGTAGACGACAAAAAAGAAGCGAGTAGCGGAAGCGATTGGCGGCGGTATGCTCGCTACTCGCTTCTCACTACTCGCTACTTTTGCAGCGCGGAGCGCTTAGATCTGCGACGAGATCTTCTTGGTGAGCTCGACGACGCGGTTGGAGTAGCCCCACTCGTTGTCGTACCAGGAGACGAGCTTGAAGAACTTCGGGTTGAGCTCGATGCCGGAGCCGGCGTCGAAGA
>CAYZPV010000115.1:0-5687 GCA_964480585.1 uncultured Opitutus sp.
GCTGCTCGCGCGCTACCGTCAGGCCGGCCGCCATGGCATGGCCGCCGCCGTTGATCAGCAGGCCCGACTGGCGCGCCGCCAGCACCGCGGCACCGAGGTCGACGCCCCGCACCGACCGCCCGGAACCCTTGCCGATCCCGCCGGTCGTGCCGATCACGAAGACCGGCCGGCCGTAGCGCTCGACCAGGCGGCTGGCGACGATGCCGATCACGCCGACATGCCAGCCCTCGCGCTCGACCACCAGCGCCGCCGGCAGGCCGGTGCGCTCCGGCCCGTGCAGCCCCTCGATGCGCGCGATCGCCTGGTCGAGCACCTCGCGCTCGATGGCTCGACGTTCGGCATTGAGCTCGTCGAGCCGCACCGCCAGCGCGCCGACCTCGTGGCGATCGTCGCTCGACAGCAGGCGCGCGCCGAGATCGGCCTGTCCGACCCGGCCGCCGGCATTGACCCGCGGTCCCAGCATGAAGCCGAGATGATAGGCCCCCGGCGGCTCGCGCAGCCGGGCGACATCGGCGAGCGCCGCCAGCCCGGCATTCTCGCGCCGCTGCATCACCGCCAGCCCGTGCCTCACCAGCGCCCGGTTGACCCCCGTCAGCGGCACCACGTCGGCGACCGTGCCCAGCGCCACCAGGTCGAGCCACTGCCGCAGGTCCGGCTCGGGCCGCGCGGCACCATACCAGCCTGCCCCGCGCAGCGCCCGGTTGACGCCGACGCACAGCAGGAACGCGACCCCGACCGCTGCCAGCTGCTTGTGCGGGCTCGCGTCGTCGATGCGGTTCGGATCGACGACCGCCACGGCATCGGGCAGCGCGACCTCCGCCTGGTGATGATCGATCACGATCACCTCCAGCCCGGCCCGGCGCGCCTCGGCCAGCGGCTCGTAGGCGGTGACGCCGCAATCGACGGTGACGACCACCGAGGCTCCCTGCTCGCGCAGCTTGAGCAGCGCCGGTGCATTGGGGCCGTACCCTTCCGTCATCCGGTCCGGAATATACACTCCGATATTGCCGCCGATGGTGCAGTATTCCTTGGACGAGGGATCGGGCGGGTAGAACCAGCCCTGGGCCTCGGCGGCGCGCTGGATATCGCCGACCTTGGCGCCCGCGCCCACATGAGCCATGCCGGCATCGGGATCGATCTCGATCTTATCGAGCGCGAGCATATCGAGCACCCAGCCGCCGTGCAAGGGGACGGCCGAGCCCATCAAGGTGGTGCCGCGGCCGCGCGTGGTGACGGGGACGCCGTGCTTATTGGCAAGAGTGAGGACGACGCCGATCTCGCTCTCCTTGCGCACTTTGACGACGGCCTCGGGAAGAAACGGAATCTTGGAGCTATCGAACGAGGCGGCGGCGAGCGCGGCTTCATCGGTGAGCACCGTCTTGGTGCCGAGGCGGCGCTGCAGGAGCTGGGTGACGGCCGGGAAGCGTTTCATCGGAAGAACCTCCACGGACGACCGACACGCCCGCGGGGCGCAAGCAGTTTAACGTCATGAATAAACTTTCGCTTTCCACGCGCGGTCACGTGTGCGAAAACGACCCTTCCCTTTTACGCCATGACCAAAATCCTCCTCACGACCACCTCGTTCCAGGACACCCCGGGCGAGCATCACAAGCTCCTAGCCGACACCGGCTGGGAGGTGATCCGCGCGCGCGGGCCGCTCAACGAGGCCGACACGGCCGCCCTGGTGGGCGACATCGACGGCTACATCTGCGGCGATGACATGATCACCCGCGCGGTCCTCGAGAAGGCGCGCCCGAAGCTGAAGGTGATTTCCAAGTACGGCATCGGCGTCGACAAGATCGACGTGAAATCGTGCACCGAGTTTGGCCTGCCCCTGCTCTTCACCCCAGGCGTCAACCACACGACGGTGGCCGAGCACACCTTCCTCCTGCTGCTCTCGCTGGAGAAGAATCTCCTCTTCCACACGGACTCGACCCGCTCCGGCGGCTGGAAGCGCAAGACCGGCCATGAGCTGCTCGAGAAGACGATCGGCATTGTAGGCCTAGGCCGCATCGGCAAGGAAGTGGCGATCCGCGCCCGCGCCTTTGGCATGAACGTGATCGCCTTTGACGTGTACTGGGATGATAAGTTTGCCACGGCGAACAACGTGAAGCGCGCCGCCACGCTCGACGAGATCTACGCCGCCTCGGACTACATCTCGCTGCACACCAATCTCACGCCGGAGACGCGCGATATGATCAGCGCGAAGTCATTCCCGAAGATGAAGAAGGGCGTGATCATCCTCAACTGCGCGCGCGGCGAGATCGTGCACACGGCCGACATCGTCGAGGCGCTCAAGTCCGGCCTGGTGGGCGGCTACGGCACCGATGTGCTCGACGAGGAGCCGCCGAAGGCCGATCACCCGCTGCTGAAGCTGCCCAATGTGGTCGTGACGCCGCACGTAGGCTCGCGCACCGCGGAGAGCGTGCAGCGGCAAGCGGTCGCCGCCGTCACCAACCTCATCCGCGCGATGCACGGCGAAAAGCCCCTCGCGCAGGTGAACCCCGAGGTACCCGTCAAGAAGGTCGTCTAACCACTTCGCACCATGTCCGAAAAATTCTACGTCGTCCCCGAGGCCCAGCACAACGCGCTCGTCGGAGCCGCGTACGTCCACCGCGGATACACCCAGGAGGAGGCCGCCGCAGGCGCCCGCTTCTGCGCCGAGGCCACGCGCCACGGCATCCGCACGCACAACGGCCTCAAGGCCCTCCACCTCGACCATCTCTTCGGCTCCGGCTCCGGGGGCTGCGTACCGAAGGCGAAGATCGAGGAAGTGAAGTCGCCCTACGCCGCTTCCGCGATCTGGAACGCCAACAAGAAGCTGGGCCAGGCCACGGGCTACGCCGCGATCGAGAAAGCCATCGAACTCGCCGACAAGTACGGCGTGGGCATGGTCTCCGTCGACAATGCCTTCCACTACCTGTGGGGCGGTGGCTACGTGATGGATGCCGCCAAGCGCGGCTACATCGCTTACACGAACTGCACGGCGGCGCTGGCCGAGGTCGTACCTTTTGGCGGCAAGTACCCCACCCTCGGCACCAACCCGCACTCGTGGGGCTTTCCCACGCAGGATGCGATCGGCTACCCAATCGTGATCGACTGGGCGACCTCCGTGGTCGCGATGGGCCGCGTGCAGCAGCTCCTGCGCGAGGGCAAGCAATTGCCCCCCGGCGCGGCGGTGGACGCCAATGGCGCGCCGACCACCGATCCGGCACAGGCGAAGTACCTCGTGCCCTTCGGCGCGCACAAGGGCTACGGCCTCGCGCTCCTGAACGAGATCATCGGCGGCTTCATCGGCGGCTCGCTGCCGACGATCCGCAATCGGTGGGACAAGGTCTCCGGCGGCGAAAAGGGCACGTGCGCCTTCTTCTTCCAAGTCTGGAAGCCCGAGGCGATGAACGCGGGCGCGTTTGCGAAGGGCCGCAACCAGTCGCAGAACGTGAAAGCCGTGATCGACGACATCCTGGGCCACGGCAACGAAGGCTGCATGCTCCCTGGCCAGCTCGAAGCCCAGGCGGCTGCGCGTTGCGCCAAGAATGGCGGCCTCCTCTTCAGCGAAGCGGAGGTAAATGCCTTCAACGAGATCGCAACGGAGACCGGCAAGCCCAAGTGGGACCTCGCCGCGCTCAAGGTCGCCGTCTAAGACCGCCTGCAGCGCGCTCCTACTCTCCAAGGCCGCCCTTCGACGGGGCGGCCTTTTTTTTTGCACGCGGGGCCGCTTCCTCCGGCAGGATCACCCCGCCGCCAGCATGTACCCATAACCCGGCACATTCACGATCCACTTCGCCGCCGCCTCATCCCCGAGCTTCTTGCGGAGACGCCAGAGGTGAGTATCGAGCGCCTGGGAGCTGCCGGCGCTACCCTCCCAGACGATCTCGGCGATCCGCTCCCGCGCGACGGGGACGCCCGGTGTCTCGGCCAGCAGTTGCATGAGAGCGTAGTCCGTGCGGGAGAGGCGCAGAGGCGTGCCAGCCCGCGTGGTCTGCCGCTTCTCGAGATCGATCGCCACGTTGCCGAGCCGCAGCACCCGCTTCTCGGTAGACACCTGGTGCATGCGACTGCGCCGGATGAGGGCGCGCAGGCGGGCGAGCAATTCAACCGGATCGCATGGCTTGCCGACATAGTCATCGGCGCCGGTCTCCAGCCCGGCCACACGAGAGTCGACATCGTCGACGTGGGTAAACATAAGCACGGGCACCTCGAAGCCCTTCTGGCGCAAGGCCTTCAGTGTGCTCCAGCCGTCGAGACCGGGCATTTCGACATCGAGCAAAACGGCGGCGGGGCGCACCGTCTGCAAGTGCGCCAAGGCCTCGTAGCCGTCGGCGGCCTCGGCTACCTGGTAGCCGCCTTTGGCCAAGGTAAGCCGCACCGCCGCACGTAGTACGGCATCGTCGTCTACAATCAAAATGATGGCAGGTTCCGAGATGGGAGCGATGAAAGTGTGAGGGATTTGTGAGTCAAGCGAGTCGGCAACTCCGACGATTCCCTAGGGAGCAACCCTTACTCACTCCAGCATCCCCGTTGCCTACATGAAAATCGGCACCAAAATCATCCTAGCCGCCATCGTCGCCATCGCGCTGACCGTGGCGGCGGCGCTCATTGTGCAGCGCCATATCATTCAAAAACAGGGCGTAGACCTGATCGTCGACACGATGCGCGCCGCCGTCGTCGAAGCGGAGAACGTGCGCGCCAGCATCTCCGAACTCGGTGAGCGCGGCGCCTTTGACCGCGATGCCCTGCTGGCGGAATATCGCCGCACCGGTGACCTGCAAAACTCCACGATCTACCGCACCATCCCGGTCGTCGCCGCCTGGGAGGCGATCGAGCAGGCCGCCAAGGAATCGGGTTTCGAATTTCGCGTGCCAAAGCATCAGGCGCGCAACAAGAAGAACCTGCCCGATGCCGCCGAGGCGGAGATCCTCACCGTACTGGAGAAGGGCGACCAGGCCGAGTACATCAACGTCGACCGCCAGGCGAATCTCATCACGTACGCCCGGCCCATCAAGCTCACCAAGGACTGCCTCGCCTGCCACGGCGACCCGGCCACCAGCCCGACCAAAGACGGCAAGGACATCCTGGGCTTTCAGATGGAGGATTGGAAAACCGGGGAAGTGCACGGCGCCTTCGTGCTCAAGGCCAATCTCTCGAAAGTCGACAACGTCGTGCGCGACGGGATGCAGCGCAGCATCGCTTGGATCCTCCCGCTCACGCTGGCGATCGTCGCGGCCTTCTATTTCATGAACCGCAGGATCATCGTGCGCCCGCTGCGAGCCTCCATCAGCGCCCTGCGCGAAGCGAGCGAGCAGACGGCCTACGCCTCCAGCCAGATCGCTGCGGCCAGCCAGACGCTCGCCGATGGCGCATCGACACAAGCCGCGTCGCTGGAGGAGACCAGCGCGTCGCTCGAAGAGATGTCGGGCATGACGCATCGCAATGCCGACAGCGCGGCCTCCGCCAAATCCATCGCCAACCAGACGCGCGCGGCCGCCGAAGCCGGCACGGCCGACGTGCGTGAGATGACTGAGGCCATGGATGCCATCAAGCAATCGAGCGACAATATCGCCAAGATCGTGGGCACGATCGAGAACATCGCTTTTCAGACGAATATCCTCGCGCTCAATGCAGCCGTGGAGGCCGCCCGAGCCGGAGAGGCCGGGCTGGGCTTTGCGGTGGTAGCGGATGAAGTG
>CAYZPV010000116.1:0-5211 GCA_964480585.1 uncultured Opitutus sp.
GGGCGTGGCAAATGAAGACGGGGGCAGAGATGAGACGGAGGAAGGGGAGCGGGGGGAGAAGGCAGAGGGTGGAGGGGTGGTGGCGGCGGGGGCTTTCCTTTTGGACGGGGGGTGTCAGTGTGCCGGGCGGCCGAAGGCCGCTTTCGCTTTTACCCTATGAATATGACGCTCTCTTCATCCACGACGCGCCGTGCCTTTCTCGGGCAGGCGGCAACGCTGGCGGCGTGCGCCGTGCTGCCGCGCACGGGCCTGGCGGCGACGGCAGCGCGCAAGCCGAACTCCGTCTTTAACGGGGTGCGCATCGGCGCGATCAGCTATAGCTACCGGAGCGCGCTGACGAGCGCGGAGGAGCTGCTGGCGGCGCTGGTGACGGATGGGCTGAGCGAGGTAGAGCTGATGGGGGCGCCGATCCAGGCGTATGCGGGGTTTGCCGTGGCGCCGGCGGGGACGAAGATGAAGAAGTCCGACGCGGCGCCGGTGCGCCGCTACACCGATGCGGAGCGCGAGGCGCAGCTGGCAAAGTGCCGGGCGCTGCGGACGCTGTACAACGACGCGGGGGTAAACATCCACATCCACAAAATCGCGTTTGGCCCGTCGGAGGAGGAGGTGGACTTCAACTTCCTGGTGGCGAAAGCGCTGGGGTGCGAGGGGATCACGGTGGAGCGCTCAGAGGCGCAGATAAAGCGGCTCGCGCCGTTTGCCGAGAAGCACCGCATCCGGGTGGGGTTTCACAATCACACGGCAAATCTGCCGTCGGTGGATACGCCGGACCCGCTGCTGGAGTACGGGAAGTATGTGGCCTTCAACTTCGACGTGGGGCACTACGTGGCGGGGACGAAGGGGAAGTCGCCGATCCCGGTGCTGGAGAAGTATCACGACCGCATCCTCAACCTGCACCTGAAGGACCGGACAGCGGCGGGCGGCAATCTGCCCTGGGGCCAAGGGGAGACGCCGATCCGGGAGATCCTGCAGCTCATGCGGAGAGAGAAGTGGACCTTTCCCGCCAACATCGAGCTGGAGTACAAGATCCCGGAGGGCTCGGATGCGATCAAGGAAGTGGCGAAGTGCGTGGAGTACTGCCGGGCGGCGCTGGCGTAGCGGTGGGGAAAAAGAGAAGGAGGAGCTCACGGCGTGAGCTCCTCGAGCCGGGCGGCGGGCGGTCGCCGCCGCGGATCACGAGGCGGGGGCCGTCACTTCAAGGCGAGCGCGCGCGGCTGCCGGCGCGCGCGGCAGGTTGCGCGGACGGTGCACTGGGAGCAGTCGCAGCTCGCGGGCCGGGGGGCGACGGGCGGGCGCTGGGGGCGGTACGTGGCGAGCCACTCCGGGCCGGGCCCGGCGCCGCGGTTGGAGGTGTCGTGACGGTGCTGGAGGCCGGTGACGCGTTCGACGAGGTGCTCGAGGCGGGGCCAGAAGCGGAGGCGTTCGAGGACGGGATTGAGGATGTTGGTGATGGGGCAGTAGTAGGTGTTTTTGGGGTCGGTGTGATGCAGCGCGTGCTGCTGGGGAGTCTGGAGCACCCGGATATCCTGGAGGAAGGAGACGATGGGGCCGTTTTCCTTGCGGGTGCGGTGGGCCCACTTATGGACCTGGTTGGCATTGACGGAGAGGAGCACGAAGAGCCAGAGCTGCCAGGAGAGAAAGCCCCACCACGCGCCGGCCGCAAGGAGGAGCGCGCCGACGAGCAGGAGATCCCAGGAACTCTGCCACCAGGAGAGCTTGGTGAAGTGGCGAGGGAAGTGATGGTGGACGATATTGGGCTTGATGAGGAGGGGGCCGACGATGGGCGTGTCTTCGTCGCCGTAGGCGTCTTCGAGCCAGTGGATGATGCCGGCGACGAAATCGGCGAGAAGCACGATGCCGAAGGCCTGGGCGAGCGTGAGGAAGAACGTGCGCATGGAGGGAGGTGGTTGAGCGCGCCGGGCTGAGAGCCTCGACGCGCCGCCATCGTACCCGAGCGCGGGTAAGGGGCGTTAATCGATAAACCCGATGGGCCTTATCGAAAAATCCGATACCCAGGAGGCGGGTATGGCGTTGCGTCGCGGGCGGGGGGAGCTTGGGCTCGGCGGCGCGTGAATGTGCATCACCTGGAGTTGTTCTACTACGTGGCCAAGCACGGCGGGATCAGCGCGGCGGTGCGCAAGATACCGTATGGCATCCAGCAGCCGGCGGTGAGCGGGCAGATGCGTGCACTGGAGGAAAATGCGGGCGCAAAGTTGTTTGAGCGCAGTCCATTTCGGCTCACGCCGGCGGGGGAGAAGCTCTTCGCGCACGTACAGCCGTTTTTCGAGGGGCTGGAGGGCGTGGCGGCGGCGTTGCGCGAGGATGGAGCGGAGCCGGAGCTGCGTATCGGCGCCTCCGAGCTCGTGCTACGCGATCATATCCCGACGGTGATGCAGCGGCTCCGCGCGCGGCATCCGCGCGTGAAGCTCGCGCTGCGCTCGGGCTACTCGTCGCAGCTCGCGACGTGGCTCGAGGCGGGCGAGATCGACCTCGCGATCGGGCCGGTCGAGGCCAAGACGCCGGCGAAGTTTCGCTGCCTGGAACTCGCCAGCGTGCCGCTGGTGCTCCTCGTGCCCAAGTCATCGCCGGTGAAGGAGCTCGGCGGCCTCTGGGCGCAGAAGAAGACCGCGACGCCGCTGATCGGCCTGCCGGCGAGCACGACGGTGATGCGGAGTTTTCAACGCGGGCTCAAGGAGCGCGGCTTCGTGTGGCCGCAGGCGGTGGAGGCGGCATCGGTGGAACTGGTCACACGCTATGTGGCCAATGGGGATGGCTATGGCGTGAATGTCGCGGTGGCGCCCGTGATCAAGCACCGCGAGGTGCGCGTGCTGCCGCTCGGTGATTTCGAGCCGATGATCATGGGTCTGCTGTGGCGCGGTGAGCCGACGGCTGTGGTGCAGGCGATGATCGATGAAGCGCGCCGGTATGCGCACGAGACCTGGCCGAAGTGGGCGGCGGAGAAGCGGGATGGAGGCGGGAGATAGCAGAGGCGCAGGGTGGCCGGTGCGGTCTGCCGGGCCGAGTCAACCCCCTGCTAAACTGCTCAAGTGGGGACCGACTGAACCGTAGGGAAGGTGTAAGCTGCTGAAGAAAAAGGCTGGACAAGAGCAAACATTTGTTTCAAACGATTGTTTTAATTTATGCCAATCGTCCTGCAACCGCCCGTCGCTGCCGCGCCCGATACGCGAGATCGCATCCTGGATACGGGAGAGCGGCTGTTTGCGGCGCATGGGTTTGACGGCACGTCGCTGCGGCAGATCACGGAGGCGGCGGGGGTGAACCTGGCGGCGGTGAACTATCACTTCGGGTCGAAGGAGGAGCTGTACACGCAGGTTTTTGTGCGGCGGATCGTGCCGATCAACGCGCGGCGTATGGAGATGTTGGATACGGCGGTGAAGGCGGCGGAAGGCCGGGCGGTGGCGGTGAGGGCGATCTTCGAGAGCTTTGCGCGGCCGGTCTTCGAGATGGCGGACCGAGCGCCGGGCTTTCTCCGCCTCCTCGCGCGGAATGTGGGTGCGCCGCCGGCCTTCATGGCTCCGGTGATGGAGGCGCAGTTTCGCCCGCTGATCACGCGCTACGTGGGGCTGCTGCAACAGGCGCTGCCCCAGCTGCCGCCGAAGACCGTGTTCTGGCGGATGCACTTCATGGTGGGGGCGACGCTGCACTGCGCCTCGCACCACTTCACCATCGACCAGATGTCGGGCGGGCTCTGCCACACGCACGACGTCGAGGAGATGCTCGAGCATCTCGCGGATTTCGCGGTGGCAGGCATCGGCAGCCAGCCGAAAAGCGGCGCTCACTGAGGATTGTCCCATGCTGCGACTTGCGCTCAAGATGCTCTTTGGCGATCACGCCAAGTACCTGATGCTGATCAGCGGGATCACGTTTGCCACGATCCTGATGACGCAAGGGGCGGCGCTCTTCGCCGGCCTGATGTCCTGGACCTCCTCGACGCTGCGCAATGTACGGAGCGAGATATGGGTGGCGGATGCGAAGGTGGAGCAGATCGGCGACACGAAGCCGCTGCGCGACGTGGATGTGAACCGCGTGCGCTCGGTCGACGGGGTGGCGTGGGCCGCGCCGGTCTTCCAAGGGATGATGCAGGCGAGGCTGACGGATGGCTCCTCAAAGCTCGTCACGCTCATCGGGGTCGATGCGACCACGCTCGCCGGCGCGCCGGTGACGATGATCGAGGGCACGCTCGACGAACTGAGGCTGCCCAACACGGTGATCATCGATGAATTTGGGGTGGAGCGGCTGGGCGAGGCGCTCGGGCGCAAGCTCGGGGTGGGCGATGTCTTCGAGATGAATGACCGCGAAGCGCGCGTCGTCGGCGTGTGCAAGGCGGTGCGCTCCTTCACCGGCGGGCCGTATGTGTACACCACCTACGATCGCGCGATGCAGTACTCGCCGCCACAGCGCAAGATGCTGAGCTTCATCCTGGCCGCGCCGGGCGCGGGCCTGACGGCGAAAGACGTGTCGGCGCGCATCGCGGCCGAGACGGGCCTGCGCGCCTATACGGAGAACGAGTTTATGTGGTCGACGATCTGGTGGTATGTGGTGAACACGGGAATACCGATCAATGTGGGGGTGCTCGTGTTGCTCGGCTTTATCGTGGGGGTGGCGATCTCGGGGCAGACGTTCTACGCCTTTGTGTTGGAGAATACCCGCAATCTCGGCGCGCTGCGCGCGATGGGGGCGAGCACGCCGCGGCTTTGCGCGATGCTGGTGCTGCAATCGCTCGCAGTCGGCTTGATCGGGTACGGCATCGGGCTCGGGGTGGTGACGCTGATGGGGCATGGCGCGCTCCGGCTCGGCAAGGTGCCGTTTCTGCTGCTTTGGCAGATTCCGGTGGGCGCGCTGATCGCGGTGCTTTTCATCTGCATCTTCTCGGCGTTGCTCGGCATCCTGCGCGTCGCCCGGCTCGAGCCTGCCATCGTATTCCGCAGCTGAGGCCCGCCATGATCGCCAACGGAAAAAAGCCCGCACCCACGCCGCTCGCCGACGGCCTTGCCCTGCGACTGCGTGGCATCGAGAAGAGCTTTGGCGCGGGCGACTCGCTCACGCGAGTGTTGAAACAGACGGATTTCGAGGTGAAGCAGGGGGAGATCATCTTGCTCGTGGGCCCCTCGGGCTGCGGCAAGACGACGCTGCTCTCCATCCTCGCGGGCACGCTCCATGCCGATGCGGGCGAGATCAATGTGCTCGGCC
>CAYZPV010000117.1:0-3791 GCA_964480585.1 uncultured Opitutus sp.
GGCGTTGATCACGGTGGCGAGCATGCCCATGTAGTCGCCGGTGGTGCGGTCGACCCCGCGCTTCTCGCCGCTGAGGCCGCGAAAGATATTGCCGCCGCCGATGACGACGCAGACTTGCACGCCGAGATCGTGGATTTCTTTTACCTGCGCGCAGATCTTTTCGAGGGTGGGCCCGTCGATCGGGTCTCCCGATTTGCCGCCGCGCAACACTTCACCCGAGAGCTTCAGGATGACGCGTTTGTACTTGGTGCGAGGATCTGCAGCATTTGCTTCACGCATAAAGGTCAGGAAACGAACGGGAAAAAAACACGTCAATGGCGGAGATGGGGCGGAGAAAAGACCCCATTGCGGCGTGCGTTCAGGCTTGCCTTTCGGGCAGACGGGAACCGAGCACCCGATCTCCCGTCTGTCGAAGCATGAAAACTGCGCCCGATCACCTCGAGAATCTCTCCGGCACCCCGGCGGTAAAGAAGATCCAGGACCTCGCCAAGGCCGCCCGAGTGTGCCTTTTCGGCACTTCGCCCGGCCAGCACCCGCTCGACGTGGTGCCGATGGCGGTGCAGGACGTCGACGACGCAGGCGACCTCTGGTTTCTGAGCGGACGCTCCAGCAACAAGAACCAGCACATCGCCCGCGACTCCCGGGTGCAGCTGTTTTTCGCCAATACCGGCGACTCCCAGTACCTTTCGCTCCATGGCACCGCAACCATCAGCGACAGCCGGCTGGACAAGGAGGCGCATTGGACGCCCCTCGCCAAGGCGTGGTTTCAAGACGGCATCGACGATCCCGAGCTGACGGTGATCCGGGTGACGCCGATCGAGGGCCATTACTGGGATACCGTGCACGGCAAGACGGTCTCGACGCTCAAGATCGCCCTGGGGGCGATCACCGGGCGCAAGATGGACGATGGCGTGCAGGGACTGGTGCGACCCTGAGCCCGCTCACGGGATGAGGCCCCAGAGCCGCATGATCCACCTCCCGCCGAACGCGATCAGCACGAGTGCGACGAGGCTGATGGCGAGGGAGGCGCGGATCATTTCGCGGGTGCTGAACTCTCCGCGCGCATAGGCGAGAGCATTGGGCGGCGTGCTGATCGGCAGCGTCATCGAGAGCGAGGCGACAAGCGCCAGGCTGATGGCCACCTGGATCGGGTGCAATCCGCCCGACTCCGAGGCGCTGAGGCCGATGGGCAAGAGCAGATTGGCCGCCGCAGTGTTGGACATGAAATTGCCGATGAGGAAGGTGACGGCGACAAGGATCAGGAGGAGGAGGGCGGGGCCACCCTCGGTGGGCAGCCATTGCACGACGATCTTGTCGAGGCCGGTCATCAGCATGCCGGAGCCGAGGGCGATGCCGCCAGCGATCAAGATAAGGATATCCCAGTTGAGGCCAGCGAGGTCGGCGGAGGAGAAGATGCGCGTGACGGTGAGGACGACAGCGGGGAGCAGCGCGACGACGGAGGGCGGGAGGCCGTGCCAGCGATCCGTCATCCACAGGAATACAGTGACGGTGAACACGCCGACGACGAACCAGCCGCGCCGGCCCAGTGTCTGGCGCTTGCGCTCGATGCGCAAGGTGGGCGAGGCGGGCGGGAAGGAGCGCCAGAGCACGAGCCAGGTGACGAGCGTCAAACCGAGCGCGAGCGGCATGGCGACGAGCATCCAGTCGAAAAAGTGGATGGAGTGGCCGGCCTTCTGGACAAAACCGACGGCGACCGCATTGGGCGGAGAGGCGATGGGCGTCGTCATGCCGCTGATATTGGCGGCAAAGGGCACGGCGAGAACGAGGGCCTTGCGATAGGGCTCGCCGGGCGGCAGATCGCGCAGGGTAGGAGTGAGCAGCGCGAGCATCATGGTAGCGGTCGCGGTATTGCTCATCCACATCCCGAAGGTGAAGGTGACGAGGATGACGCCGAGGAGCACCCAGCGGGGCTCGCGGCCAAAGGGAGAGAGGAGCCAGCTCGAGATGGCGTGGTCGACGCCTTCCTTGACAGCGGCCGCAGCGAGCACGAAGCCGCCGAAGAACAGCACGAGCACGGGGTCGGCTGCGGTCGCAAGGATATCGCGAAACGAAGGGGAGGGGCCAGAAGCGAAGCCCAACCCAGTCCAGCCACCAGGATTGGCGAGCAGGATTATTTCCAGACCGATCACCAATAGCGCTGTCGCGAAGAGCGGCAGTGCGGCGGTGACCCAGAGCAGGGCGGCGAGAACAAAGATGCCCGACATGAAAGCCGCTTCACGCGGCATGCCAGCACTCAGGGCCCACCCTGTAGCCAGCGCGCTCACAACGAGCGAGCCGGCGAACCAACTCCACGAGTGGCGGGGTGGAGCTTTCGCCCCGGAGAGTCCCGGTGAACTCATCTCTCCCCGCGCACTCGGTCTAGCCGGTCAGCGCGTTACTTGCGCTTCGCGGCTGCTTTTTTGGCAGGAGCTTTTTTGGCCTTGGGGGCAGCTTTGGCAGGCGATTTAGCGGATTTTTTGGGGGATGATTTCTTAGCCATGGCGGGAGTTGTGTCAGGTAAACGCGCGGCCCTCAATCGTTTCTTTCAGTTTTGTCACACTTTTTTTTCTCACTTAATTTTTCACAAAGGCGGTAAGGCGGCCGGCCGACCGGCGTGGAGACAGCGGCCAACGCCTTGAAGAGCGGTCTCGCCGCGGCGGCGCCGGTGCAGGAAGGCCGGGGAGCTGGGATAGAGATCACGAGCTCCAACATGGCGGAGTGCGCGTGGCCAATTCGTCGTTGGCGTGCTTGTGGCCCCAGAGCTGCCGTACTCGCCCATGACGCAGCCTTGGTCGCCGAGGAAAACGCGACGGCATCGAGCAGGCGGCCGACGTATGTATCCATAAAACTGATACTGTCGAGGTTGCCTGGCAGCTAGCCGCGCTTGCAGGCGGCATCGCGCGGGGCCGGGGCGGGGGGTGAAGGTGCGGGCGGGAGAGGCGCATGGGGCAAGGCGACGAGCATCTCACTACTGCCGGAGCGTGGGACTTTGGACACCAATTCCGGGCTGGCGCGAGTGGGGGCGACGGTGGAGAGTGCCGGGCAGGCTGATGGCAGCCGGCAATCACCATGAAGAAACTACGCTTTTACGTGCGGCGATTTTTGGCTCTGGTCGTTTTGGGCTGGGCGCTTCCGGCGATCGCGGCCGAGCCGCGAGAGGCGGCCCCGGAGTTTGCGGTAACGGATATTGCGGGGAAGACGCACCGGCTCTCCGACTACCGGGGAAAGATCGTGGTGCTGGAATGGCTGAATCCGGCCTGCCCCTACGTGACGCGCCACTACCGGAGCGGGAACATGCCCGCGACGCAGACGGCGGCGGCCGAGGCCGGGGCGATCTGGCTCCAGGTAAATTCGACGGCGATGGGCGACCTCGATGCGAGCAAGACGCAGGAGTGGCAGAAGAAGCAGGGAGTCGTCGCCACCGGATACCTGCGCGATGTGGAGGGGAAGCTGGGACGACTGTATGGCGCGAAGACGACGCCGCATCTCTACGTGATCGCGGCCGATGGCACGCTGGCCTACCAAGGAGCGATCGACGATCAGCCTCAGGCTTCTCAGGCGAACACGACTGGGGCGCACAACTATGTCAAAGCGGCCATCGCGGCGCTCAAGGCGGGCAAGCGGCCGGAGCAGGCGAAAACCGAGCCGTATGGCTGCGCGGTGAAGTATGGCGCGGAGGGCTGAGCGCGACCGCTTAGTGGGTAGAAGAGAAAGGTCAGAGAAATCAGTCCGGAGAGAGGCTTTCGGACGGGGGAGAAGAAAAACCGGGAGTATAAGGGCGGGGAGGAGCG
>CAYZPV010000118.1:0-2767 GCA_964480585.1 uncultured Opitutus sp.
CCGCGAGGCGTATCCGGGCGACGTGTTCTATCTCCACTCCCGCCTCCTCGAGCGCTCTGCCCGCCTCGACGGCAAGGGCTCGCTCACCGCGCTCCCCATCATCGAGACCCAGGCTGGCGACGTCTCCGCGTACATCCCGACCAACGTCATCTCGATCACCGATGGCCAGATCTTCCTCGAGACCGACCTCTTCAACCAGGGCATCCGCCCTGCCGTGTCCGTCGGTCTCTCGGTGTCCCGCGTAGGCTCCGCCGCGCAGATCAAGGCCACCAAGCAGGTCGGTGGTAAGCTCAAGGGTGAGCTCGCCCAGTTCCGCGAGCTTGCGGCCTTCGCGCAGTTTGGCTCCGACCTCGATGCCAAGACCAAGGCCCAGCTCGAGCGCGGCGCTCGCATCGTCGAGCTCTTTAAGCAGCCCGCCTTCAGCCCCGTCCCGATCGAGCTCCAGGTCGCCATCCTCTTCGGCATGCAGAAGGGCGTCTTTGACGCGATCGACACCAAGAAGGTCGTCGCCGCCGCCGCCTCCATGAAGGAGTTCTTCACCACCCGCAAGGACGCCCTCCTCGCCGAGGTCCGCGCCAAGGCCGCCCTCGACAAGGATCTCGAAGGCAAGCTCCAGGCCGCCGTCGACGAGTGGAAGGCCAGCTTCAACGGCTAAGTCGCAGCAGCGAGTAGTGAGTAGCGAGTAGCGAGCCTCCAAACCGCACCGCCTCTCAATCTCCTCGCTACTCGCTCCCCGCTACTCACTACTTTAGCCGATGCCCTCTACACGCGACATCCGCCGGCGCATCAAGTCGGTCAAAAACACTCGCCAGATCACCAAGGCGATGGAGCTGGTGGCCGCTTCCAAGATGAAGAAGGCTCAGCAGGCCGCCCTCGCGGGCCGGCCCTACGCTGAGCTCATGGCCCGCATGCTCGCTGCCCTCGCTGACCGCGTCGAGGAGGCCCACCATCCCTTCCTCACCAAGCGCGAGGTCAAGACCCGCGGCATCATCCTTGTCAGCTCCGACAAGGGTCTCGCCGGTCCGCTCAACGCCAATCTCTTCAAGCTCGTCACCGACATCAAGACGCCGGTCAAGTACGCCGCCGTCGGTCGCAAGGGCGCGCAGTTCATCGCCCGCACGCATCGCGATCTCCTCGCCGAGTTCTCCGTGAGCGATCGCGTCGCCTTTTCCGAGGTCAAGGTCGTCGCCGAGTTCATGGTCCAGCAGTTTCAGGATGGCGTCGTCGACACCGTCGAGATCATGTGGCCGCGCTTCCGCAATACGCTCGTCCAGGTTCCCACGATCCTCCCGCTGCTCCCGCTCACCAGCATTAAGGATGTCATCGCCGATCTCCGCTCCGATGCCGGCGCCGGCGCCAAGACCTCGCTCAGCTCCGTCGAGCAGCAGATGATCTTCGAGCCCAAGGCCGAGACCGTCCTCGAGGCGCTCCTGCCCCTCTACGTGAATCGCGAGATTCACCAGCAGGTCCTCGATGCCAAGGCCTCCGAGCACTCGGCCCGCATGGTCGCGATGAAGACCGCCAAGGACAACGCCACCAAGCTCCTCGGCGATCTCACCCTCGAGTACAACAAGGCCCGCCAGGCCGCCATCACCCAGGAGATCCTGGAAATCTCCGCCGCTCAGTTCGTCGGCTAACCCAGTCCCCAACCCTTCCCGTCCGTCCGACCCTTCGTATTTAAAAAATGAATACCGGCAAAATCGTTCAAGTCATCGGCGCCGTCGTTGACGTTCAGTTCGCGGAGAACGCTATTCCGCCGATCTATCAGGCCCTCACGGTCGACTTCACGGCCGCTGGCGTGAAGCAGTCGCTCACGCTCGAGGTGCAGCAGCACCTCGGCGGCGGCGTCGCTCGCGCGATCGCCATGTCGTCCTCGGAAGGCCTCGTGCGCGGTATGTCCGTGGCGGATACGGGCGCTCCGATCTCCGTGCCGGTCGGGGAGGGCATCCTCGGCCGCATCTTCGACGTCACGGGCAACCTCGTCGATGGTGGCGCTCCCGTGAAGTTCGCCAAGAAGTACCCGATCCACCGCGCGGCCCCCGCCCTCGTCGATCAGGACACCAAGGCCCAGATCCTCGAGACCGGCATCAAGGTCATCGATCTCATCGCTCCCTTCACCAAGGGCGGCAAGGTCGGCGCCTTCGGCGGTGCGGGCGTCGGCAAGACCGTCGTCATCATGGAGCTCATCAATAACATCGCCAAGGGCCACGGTGGTTACTCCGTGTTCGCCGGCGTCGGTGAGCGCTCCCGCGAGGGCAACGACCTTTACTGGGAAATGATCGAGTCCAACGTCATCGCGACGGAAAAGGACGAGAAAGGCCACACCAAGAAGCACCCCGATGGCCGCCCCATCCTCAAGGATGGCTCCAAGGTCGCCCTCGTGTACGGCCAGATGAATGAGCCCCCGGGCGCCCGCATGCGCGTCGCCCTCTCGGCGCTCGCCATGACTGAGTACTTCCGCGACGAGAAGAACCAGGACGTGCTCCTCTTCGTCGATAATATCTTCCGCTTCTCGCAGGCCGGTTCCGAAGTGTCCGCTCTCCTCGGCCGCTCGCCCTCCGCGGTAGGTTACCAGCCCACCCTCGCCAACGAGATGGGCATCCTCCAGGAGCGTATCACCTCCACGAAGAAGGGCTCCATCACCTCCTTCCAGGCCGTGTACGTGCCCGCCGACGATCTCACCGATCCGGCGCCGGCCAACACCTTCGCCCACCTAGACTCCACCATCGTGCTGGAGCGCTCCATCGCCGAGAAGGGCATCTATCCC
>CAYZPV010000119.1:0-2572 GCA_964480585.1 uncultured Opitutus sp.
TTCGCCGACGGGCGGCGGCCTTATGACCGGGTTCGCCACCGGCAGCAGCACCGCCCCCACCAGTAGCACCCGCTGGCCCCGCCCCAGCTCTCCCGCTCCCCCGAACCACCGCCCACTCAGCCACCGCGTCCCCAGCGCCAGCCGCACCGCGATCGGCGCCGCCAGCCACAGCGAGTCCTGCCGGAAACTCGCCGCCGCTGTCGCCCCCGCCATCACCACCGCCGCCCCTCCCAGCGTGATCCTCTCCCGCACCAGCACCAGGAGCGCCCCCGTCGTGCCCAACAGCGCCGGCATGTCCGTCCCCAGGTACACGGATGCCTTGATCAGAAAACTCGATCCCACCAGCGGTGCCAGCATCGCCACCGTCGCCCACGGCCCCAGCCGTCGGCGCAGCCATGCATACAGCAGCGCCGGCACGCACGCGCTGATCAGCATGTGCACCCCCCTCAGCCTCACCAGCTCCAGCCCCGTCACCTGCGCCACCGTCGCCATCAGAAACGGATACCCCGGCGGCTTCTCCACATACGTGTCCCGCTCCAAGTCTATCCGCGGCCACCGCCCGCTCATCTCCGCGATCACCGGCACGTAGAAATCCGTCTCATCCGCCGGCCGGTCGTAGTACCGGTTCACCCCCGGCGCTTCCTGCCACACCATGTCCGTCCGCCCCTCCCGATGCGGATTCACCGGCTCCCGCATCGCCACGCGGATGCCTGCCAGCACCAGGCACACCAAAAAAATTCCGGCGACCTCCAGCCCGAGACGCCCCCTCGAAACCCGCGCGACCGCCGACATGTCCATGTTTTTCCGCGCAGCTTTCCTCCCCCCCTCTCCCTGTCAACGCCGTTCGCCCACCCCCAAAAGCCAAGGCGGGCCCGCTTGCGCGAGCCCGCCAGGTCCAGCTTCAACTTTGCAACCGTCGAGCTAAGCTCGCGATTGCTGAGCCAGACTGACCGTCCCCCCGTTGCCCTGTTCCGCCGCGGGCCAAAAACCCCGCTGGGGTCTTGCCCTCTCGGGTGTAGCGCCCACCCCGCGCGCGGTGCCCACGCATCAGCCCCGCGCGCCCCTCCCCCTCGCTTTCCCCTGAAAGATTATAACCCCCTATATTTATTCCCCGCAGCCACCCCTTCGTAACACCGTCGCAATTGACATGCCCTACCCGCTTTTCGGATACTGAATATCCTTGCTGAATTGTTATTCAGCCTCGTTAGCCAACCAAAAACCCAAAAATGAAAACCCACCCCCGCCCCGCCCTGCTCACCCGCCTCGCCCTCCTCCTCGCCCTCGCGCTCGCCCCCCTCGCCGCCGCTCGCGCCGCCTACTACAATACCTACACCACCGTCGCCACCCTCCCCAACGCCAACGGCTGCAACTCCACCCAGGGCTTCGACACCGGCTCCACCTACGCCTACAGCGTCAAGGTCAACGGCGACGACACCTCCGCCATCATCCTCCGCACCAACAAAAGCACCGGCGCCACCACCGTCATGACCAATGGCGACAACGGCACCACCGCCACCAGCCAGCTCGGCCACGCCAACGACATCGTCCTCTCCAGCATCAATGGCGATACCTGCATGTTCGTCGCCACCATGAAGTCCGGCAGCCTCAGCCTCGTGAAGCTCAAGTACGTCGGCGCCACCTATTATAAGGTAGGCAATTTCACCCTCCAGCGCAACGGCTCCAACGTCGGCATGTCCTCCATCAAGAAGATCGCCTCCGACTCCGCCAACGACTACTTCCTCTTCAAGTCCGGCCTCACCTTCTACTGGGGCACCATCCCCAAGACCGCCAATAGCGGCGTCATCGCCCTCACCACCGCCTTCTCCATCAACACCACCAGCGCCCTCGTCAACGGCAGCACCGTCTCCGACATCTCCACCTACACCAACCAGGGCTTCGGCTACTCCGTCGACAACGACCGCATCTTCGTCGTCCTCACCAAGGCCAACGTCAGCATCATCCTCTGCTATAACAATGTGAACACCGCCAGCGGCACCATCACCGCCGACCCCAACCTCTCCTTCCGCATCACCTCCAGCGCCTACCCCAACCTCTTCGAGATCGAGTCCTGCTCCATCGAGGACGGCAAACTCTGGTTCAATGCCAACCGCCGCACCACCGCCTCCGACACCGCCAATGACTGCGTCGCCTACTTCAACGGCTACGTCGACTAGCCTCCTCCCCCTCGCGTTCCCCTAGTCTCCCTGCGCCCGGGTCGGCCCTCGCCCCCGGGCGCTCTCGTTACTGCAGCTCCCCGCCCGCTTCCGCCAGCAGCGTCAGCCGCGAGCGGTCCATCTTGCCCTGCGCCGTCAGCGGCCACCGCTCCAGCCGCACAAAAGCCTCCGGCACCGCGGCCGGGTCCAGCCGCGCCGCCACCCAGGCCCCCAGCGCCGCGCCCCCCGGATCGGCCGCCCCCGCCCTCACCTCGTAAAAGGCAAACGGCACCTGCCCCTGCACCGGGTCCGATTGGGCCACCACCACCGCCTCCGCGATCGCCGCATGCTCCCGGATCGCATCCTCCACCATCGGCGGCGCCACCTTAAATGCCACCCGCGCGGGAATCAGCTTCGCC
>CAYZPV010000120.1:0-2389 GCA_964480585.1 uncultured Opitutus sp.
TCTCGCCGATCTGGTAGAACGAAGTGCCGGGGCTCTGGCCTTGGTGGATGGGCACGCGGCCTTGGAGGTTGGGCAGGCCGAAGGTGCTCTGGCCATTGCCGCCGTAGACGGAGCCGAGGAGGGCGAAGAGGGCGGTGTTGGTGGAGACGGCCATGATCTGGCCGTTGCACATGGCGTAACCGCGGGCGGCGAAGTTGAAGCCGACCGATTTGATTTCACCTACGAATGGTTCCATGTCGGAATGAGTTTTGTACTAGGCAGGTTGTGTGAGCATGACCTTGCGGGCATGGGTGGTAATGGCGGCTCGTCTCCTGGCGGAGGGGAGGAAACGGGCGCAGGATCAGTTGCGCGAGGGGAAGACGCCGACGAGGGCGATGAGGTAAGTGACCGCGAGGAAGGGCTGGACGATCGGGAAGGGCTGGCTGCCGCCATTGTTGCCGATGGTGGTCGTGGCCGAGGCGGAGACGGCGCCGCCGGCAATGGTGGTGGTGGCGGCCTCGGCGGCGAGAGCGGCGGTGGTGCCGGCGGCGGGCGGGGCGTAGTTATTGACGGAGGCGCCACTGGCGTCGACGCCGCCGGTGAGGACGCCGCCGGTGGGCTGGGGCTGGCGGGAGGAGGGGCGGGAGATGCCGTTGATGGTGGTGGTGGCGGTGATGGAGGTGATGGAGGGGTGGACGGTGGTGGTGGCCTGGTGATTGTGGATCGGCAGCTGCGGCAGCGCGAGGGTGACGGCCTCGGTGCCGGCCATCTGGCCGATCTGGTAGAGCGAGGTGCCGGGGCCCTGGCCGTGGTGGATGGGCACGCGGCCTTGGAGGTTGGGCAGGCCGAAGTTGGTCTGGCCGTTGCCGCCGTAAACGGTGCCGAGGAGGGCGAAGAGGGCGTTGTTGGCGGAGATGGCCAGGAGCTGGCCATTGCACATGGCGTAGCCGCGGGCGGCGAAGTTGAAGCCGACCGGTTTGATTTCACCTACGAATGGGTCCATGACGGAGCGAGTTTTGTACTAGGCAGGTTGTGTGGAGCATGACCTTGCGGGCATGCGTGGTTATTGCGGCTCGTCCCTCAGCAGGTTGAAGACGGCTTCGTAGAGGAAGGCGCCTCGGCGTTGCTGGAGGGGGACGAGAAACAAATCGAAGGCGCCCAGCGTGGGGTGGCTGAGCGGGTAGATCGCCTGAGGGAGCTGGTCATCGGCGGCCTGAAAGAGGAGGGAGAAGCAGAGCTGACCCGGCGTATCGATGCGGCGATCGACGGTGGTGAGGGTGAAGCGGTGCGCGACGCCGTCGGCGGCGGTGTGCACAAAGTCCTGACCGATATGCGGGAGGTAGCTTTCCGGAGTGAGGGGTACGGACATGATATAGGCAGGCGCAGGAGCGAGGAGGGCGAGGAGGGCGAGGGCTTCAGAGAGGAGAGTGAAAAGAGGCGACCCCGGAGTGGTGGGCGGGGTGGTGGTAAACCGAACGTGAAGCGCGTCGCGGTGCTGGCGGGCGGAACGCCTGGAGAGGGCCAGGAGGGTAAGTGCAATATAAGGGAACGCTTTGCCTAAAAACAATCACCGTTTTCCGAATCGGGTGCTTTTTTGCGGAGAGAGGCCGAGGGCGGTAAGGAGTGTTGACAGGCAGGGCGGCGGTGGTGCTTGCATCGGTGGCGCTCGCGGTGCGAGCGACTGCCCCGCGATGAATGCCCTCCTGAAGCTCCGACCGATACGCCCCGAAGATGAGCCGGCCCTGCGCGAACTGCGCGGGCAACTGGATGTGGAGCGGCTGGGGCTGCAATACTGGGCGCCCGAGGAGCAGGCGATGGCGGAGCGGCTGATCAAGCACCAGTACGCGGCGCACGAGGCGCACTTCAAGCGGATGAAGCGGGACTGGGACACGCGGGACTGCGTGATCGAGCTGGATGGCGTGGTGGTGGGGCGGTTTATCGTGCGGCAGGATGCGAAGGAGGTGTATTTAGCGGATATCACCGTGAACAGTGCGCACCGGGGAAAGGGGCTGGGGCAGGCGGTGCTGGAAGCGGTGATGGGGGAGTGCGTGCAAAGCAAGCGGGTGCTGCGGCTGCATGTGGACCTGAATAATCCGGCGCTCCAGTTTTATACACGGCTGGGGTTTCGCGCGGTCGAGCACCATGCGCTATATTGCCTGATGGAGTGGGCGCCGGCGACGATGCCGGGAAAGACGATGTATTTTCCGCCGGCCCAGGGCTAGGCGGGCCGCGGGGCGGAAAAGTATATAGGGAACCGGCGGGCGCCAGGGCGGGCGAGGGCGAGGCGTGGCACGCAGGGGCCGCCGCAGGATGGCACGCGGGCGCGCGAGACGAGTCGAGGACGGGCGGCGGCTCGCGGGCGGGCGCGGGGATCGCGGGGAGAGCCGCGGACGAGGGCGGATGGCAGGGG
>CAYZPV010000121.1:0-2083 GCA_964480585.1 uncultured Opitutus sp.
GGCATGCTGGTCTAATCCGGCATGCCGATCAACGTCACGATCACCGCCGATGAACTGAAAGCACTGCTCGCCGAGCGCGATGCGGCTCGTGCGCTGCGAGAGGAACAAGTTGCCTTACGCGGTGCTCTGCGGCTCGTGACTGCGCAGCGCGATCTCGCTGAGGAGCGACTCCGTGCCTACCGCCGCGAGCTGTTCAGCGCAAAGAGCGAGGCGCGCAATCAAGATCAACTCGGCCTGTTTAACGAAGCCGAAGTGCTGGGCGCGCACAGCGCACCGGCTCAGGAAGATCTCCCCGAGTCGACGATCGCTGCGCACACGCGCAAGAAACGGGGCAAGCGCAAACCGCTCGATCCGAACCTGCCGCGAGAGGTCGTGCGGCACGAATTGCCCGAAGCCGAACGTTTCTGCACACATGATGGTCACGCGCTCGTCGAGTTTGGCGTGGAGGTCAGCGAGCAACTCGACGTGATCCCTGAGCAGTTGCGCGTAATCCAGCATCAGCGGGTCAAGTACGCATGCCCGTGCTGCGATCTCGGCATCAAGGTCACGCCGGCGCCACCGCGCATCATCCCGCGCGGGCTGTTGAGCGAATCGGCGCTCGCGTGGATCGCCGCCCCGGCAAGTATCAGTTCGGAATGCCCCTGTATCGCCAGGCCGGCCTGCTGCGCCGCTTCGGCGGCGACATCTCGTCGAACACGATCGCGGCCAGCATGGTTCGAGTTGGCCTTGCAACGCAGCCCGTGATCAACCTGATGCGCGATGCGCTGCTCGATGCCGGGCTGATGTACTGCGACGAGACGACGTACCAGGTGCTCAAAGAGGATGGCCGCCGCCCCCAAACGACGAGTTACCTCTGGGCGCAGATGACGGATTCGGTCGTGCCCATTCGCTGCTTCACTTATACGCCCGGACGCGGCACGAAGCTGGCCGACAAACTGTTCACCGGAATCCGCGAGGGCGCGGTTCTGATGACAGACGGCTACGAGCCCTACAACGACATCGCCAGGCGCCACCGGCTTGTACATCTTGGATGCGGGGTTCACGCGAGGAGGTACTTTGTGAAAGCGGAAGACAGTGTTCCAAAGGCTGCCCGCACGCCCGACCTGCTTGCGACACGCTTCATCAAGCTGATCGGCAAGCTGTTTGCCGCGGAGTCGCGGACTCAAGAATGGGAGCCGGATCGACGACAGCGATTGCGGCAACGATACAGTGCGCGCGTGCTCGACGCCATCCACGCGCTGATGCTCGAACAGTCTCCCGGCGCCGTACCGAAGAGCTTGCTCGGCAAGGCGCTGACCCATCTGCGTGCGCAGTGGCCGAAGCTGATCCGTTACGTCGAGAACGGCAACTGGCCCATCAGCAACAATCCCTGTGAGAATGCGATCCGGCCATTCTGCGTCGGGCGCCGCGGCTGGTTGTTCTCGGACACGGTCGACGGCGCAAACGCGAGCGCCAATCTCTACTCGTTGGTTGAGACCTGCAAGGCCAATCGCATCGATCCCTATCGCTATCTCACCTGGCTGTTCCAGCGCCTACCCCTGGCGAAGACCGTCGACGATTACGACGCGTTGCTTCCCTGGAACATGCCGGCCGACCTCCGCTGACCCGCAGCACTACCACACCTCTCGCGTTCTGCCACTACCCCATGAGGGGCGTCGTTCGTGGATCGCTTACGTTCGATGTCGAGGGCGGGTGCCGCCGCGCGCAGGGCCGGCACCCCATCCCATGGGTTCGAATCCAGGTAATGGCGGCCGACCAGCCAGGCGCACAGGGCGCTCAGCACCTGCTCAGCGTAGGCGCGGCTGCGCGGCGACAGTGGCCCCTGGAACGGGCGCCAGCCCGGCAGGTGGCGCGCCACCGGCGGGCCGTTCCAGCGCGGGCCACGCTCGGGTGTGGCGAGAAACGCCCGGTAGGCGAGACAGTCGTCGGTCAGCAGATCCGAAAGCGCCTTGTGCCGCTCGAGGATCGCCCACGCCAGGAAGCGTTCGGCCTCCTTGCGGTACGCGCGCCACGTGTGGCTGCCCGCCGGCCACAGCGACAGCCAGGTCTGGAGCGCGGCGTAGTCGTGGTCCGCCGTGATGCG
>CAYZPV010000122.1:0-2018 GCA_964480585.1 uncultured Opitutus sp.
AATGCTGCGGCTGCTGTTTAATGTTTCGGGGTACGAGTACTTCATCCAGACGGATGCGGCTATCAACATGGGCAACTCGGGGGGCGCGCTGATCGATGCGCGGGGGCGGCTGGTGGGAATCAACAGCGCGATCATCTCTCCTTCGCGGGGCAACATCGGGATCGGCTTTGCGATCCCGATCAATCTGGCGTCGTTCATCATGAACAGCCTGGCGGAGACGGGGGCGGTGGCGCGCGGGTATCTGGGGGTGGATGCGGACACGATCACGCCGGAGGTGGCGCAGCAGCTGGGGCTGCCGCGGGAGACGCGGGGAGTGGTGGTGACGGAGGTGGGGGCGAAGACGCCGCCGGAGCTGAAGACGACGGATGCGATCCTGGCGATCAACGACCATCCGGTGACGTCGCGCGAGGAGCTGCGGTTGATGGTGGCGCAGATGCTGCCGGGCTCGAAGGCGAAGCTTTCGATCGTGCGGGACGGGAAGCCGCGGACGGTGGAGGTGACGCTGGGGCAGGCGGTGGAGAACGAGTTGCTGGAGGGGGTGGCGGTGGAGCCGCTCTCGGCGGAGTCGCGGCGGCGGCTGCGGCTCAACGATCCGCGGATCGGGGGGCTGGTGATCACGGAGGTGGCCGAGGACTCGCCGGCGGCGGGGCGGCTGCGCAAGGACATGGTGATCCTGGAGGTGAACCGGGTGCCGGTGGGCGACTTGCGGGGGGCGCAGCAGGCGCTGACGCCGGAGCGGAATCTCTTTACGATCTACGAGCGGGGGCAGGTCCGCGGAGTCGTGGTGATCGTGCGCTGAGGGGCGGAAAATCCCAAACGCCAAAGGGCCAAACGCCAAAGTCGAGCGGACGAGCGGGGGCGGGAAATCCCAGACGCCAATGGGGCAAACGACAGGCGATCCCCGCGGCGGCGGCGGTGTAGTGGATTTTTGGATACGGATGGCGGTTTTTCTGCGCACCATCCGGGCGGTGGGGCGGCCGGGTGGCGCCGCCACCTGGGGGCGCGCTTAGGAGCCGGGCTTTTCGACCGGGAGCTGGGCGAGCTCGGGGGGGAGGGCGTCGGCGGCGTAGGTGGGGAAGCTGAGCTCGAGGAGGGAGACGGCGGGGACGTCGAAGCGGGCGGCGCCGGAGCTGCGGTCGACGAGCATGGCGACGCCGACGGATTTGCCGCCGCCGACCTGGACGATGTTGAGGCACTCGACGACGCGGCCGCCGCGGGTGACGACATCCTCGACGATGAGGACGCGCTCGCCAGGGGAGAACTTGAAGCCGCGGCGGAGGACGAGGACATCCTTTTCCTTTTCGGCGAAGATGAAGCGGGCCCTGGACTGGCGGGCGACTTCCTGGCCGATGACGAGGCCGCCCATGGCGGGGGCGAGGACGGTGTCGAAAGCGATGCCCTGGGCCTTGAGCCGGGCGACGAGGAGCTCGGCGAGGCGCTCGACGGCGGCCATGTTTTGGCAGACTTGGGCGCACTGGAAGTAGAAGCCGCTGTGGAGGCCGGAGCGGAGCACGAAGTGGCCTTCGAGCAAGGCGCGAGTGCGGCGGAAGATATCGAGGATTTCCTGCTGTTGAGCGTCCATGAGATGACGGTGGCGGGGGGATCGTGAAAAAGAAAAGCAAATTTGCGTGCCGCTGGCGCGAGGGCGAGTAAGGTGGGGGCTGTGAGCCCACCGACCTTGCTGCCGCTGGAGGATGAGCTCGGAGACGTGCTGGAGAAGGCGCTGCGGCGCCTGCGCCTGACGCCCGAGGCTCTGGCGGCGCGCGCGGGCGTGGGAGTGCAGAAGATACGGGACGCGATCGACTACCGGCCGGACTTGACGTGCGGGGAGCTGCGGCAGCTGGCGGGGGCGCTGGGGCTGAACGAGGTGGGGCTGTGCGCGCTGGGGACGGGGAAGTACCCGAGCCCGGAGCTGGGGGCGCTGCCTTTCTGCGTGTGGCCGCTGCGGATGCCGCACGGGATCGGCGTGGCCAATGCGTACCTGGTGGGGGATTGCGGGGCTTCGCGGGCGATCCTTT
>CAYZPV010000123.1:0-1945 GCA_964480585.1 uncultured Opitutus sp.
CCTCGTCGCCCTCCTTCAGCTTGGAGATGTCGCCGAGGACGACGCAGCCGACCTCGTCTTCCTCGAGGTTGAGCGCGATGCCGATCGCACCGCCGGGGAACTGCACCATCTCGTTGTACATGACCTCGGAGAGGCCCTCGATCTTGGCGACGCCATCGGCGACGGTGCGGATCGTGCCGGTGTTCTTCTTGACCGCCTTGGTCGAGAGCTTGGCGATCTGTTGTTCGATTTGTTCGAGGACGGTGCTCATCGGAAGAGAGGAGTTACAGAGGGGACGGGACTGGCGTATTTAGAAAACGGATACAGAGACTCAGGCAGCCGAGTTGGAAAGCGTGGCGAGCTGGCCGGCGACGGACGACTCGTAAACATCGTCGCCGACGCGGACGCGGAGGCCGGCGAGGAGCGCGTCGTTGCGCTTCGCGACCCAAGTGACATTGCGGCCGTACTTCCTGGAGAGCGCGGCGCTGATGGCGTCGAGCGCGGGAGCACTGGCGATACCGGCGTGCTCGACGACGGCCTGGCCGCGGGCGACCTCGGCAGATACGAGGCGCTGGTAGGCCTTGAGCACCGCGAGGGAGTTGGCCGGGCGATGCTTCTCGATGTAGGCAAGAACGCCGGCGACGCGATCGGAGGACAGCGCGCCGTTATCGAAGCTCAGTTTGTAAAACTGACGGGCGAGCTGCTGAATCTGTTTTTTGCCGGAGGCCATGGAGGAGAAAGGGCGGAGGGACTGAGAGGCTAAAGGGCTGAAAATTCGCGATCTGGAAGTGGGAGAGGCTGGTTTCAGCCTTTCAGTACTTCAGTCTTTCAGCCTTTGCGTTTAGACGTTGGCGAGTTCGCGGGCGGCGGCCTCGTTGTAGGAGGCGCGGTCGGCGTCGGTGAGCTTCTTGGCGAGGACGCGCTCAGTCGTCGTGACAACGAGGCGCGAGATCTCGGCGCGGGCATCGGCGAGCATCTTCTTGCGCTCGAGCTCGATGGCCTGCTGGGCCTTGTTGAGAAGGTCGGCAGCCTTGGCGGTGGCTTCCTGGGTCTGCTTATCGAGGAAGTCCTTGGAAGTCTTGCGGGCCTCTTCGACGAGGCGGGTGGCGTCGGCATTGGCCTTCTTGATGATGGCGAGACTCTCCTGCTGCGCGGCGGCGAGCTTGGCCTGCATCTCCTCGGCATGCTTGATGCCGGACTCGATCTTCTTGTTGCGCTCCTCCATCGTCGCCGTGACAGGCTTGATGCCGAACTTGTAGAGGACGAACAGGACGATCAGGAAGCTGATCACCTGCATGACGATGTACTTCGGCTCGAGACCGAACTTTTCCGTGATGCCAGGCTTGGCGGCGTGCTCAACAGCGGCGGCGAGGATAAGAGGCAGCGTCATGACAGAAGGTTTAGGCGTGAAACGAGAAAACGGAGGTGGCAGCGCGACACGAGTCGCGCTGCCGGGCAGTCAATTAGCCAAGGAACAGCGCGAGGATGCCGAGACCTTCGGCGAGCGCCATGCCGATGATGGCCTGGACGAGGATCTTGCCGGAAGCGGCGGGATTGCGGCCGACGGCCTCGGCGGCCTTGAAGCCGATGAGACCCACGCCGATGGCGGCGCCGAGAACGCCGATGGCGGCGGTGAGGTTGCCAGTGATGCCAGCGGGAGCCGCGGCAGCTTGGGCGATGATTTCGTTCATGGTATGAGTTTCTGTCTGGTTGGTTGTCGTATCGCCGTGCGCACTACGATGCACGCTCCCAGCGACAAAGTGGCTTAGTGGTGCGCGCCCTCAGCGGCGTGGCCGTGCTTGTCATCGCCGTGGCCGTGATCGCCATGGCCGTGGTCATCGTGGACCTCGGTGGCGAGCGAGATGTAAATCGAGGTGAGAAGGCAGAAAACGAGGACCTGGACGATCGCGACGAGCGTGCCCAGCACCATGATGTCGGTGACGCTCTCGAAAGGTACAAAGCCGGC
>CAYZPV010000124.1:0-1925 GCA_964480585.1 uncultured Opitutus sp.
TGCCGCAGTTCGGCAAGCGCACGGTCCTGACGCGCGACCACTTCAAGGAGTTTGAAGAGACATTTGGTAAGGATCCGCTGGGCAGCCCGAAGAGCCTCGCGAAGCGCATGGACACTGGTCAAAAGGGCCGCTTTCGGAGATTCACCCGCGACGAGATTGCCAAGCGCGGGGACAGCCTCGACATCGCTTGGCTAAAGGATGACTCCGATGACATGGCCGGTGAATTGCCCGAGCCGGGAACGCTTGCTCGCGAAGCGATTGGTGAACTTCGGCAAGTATTTGATGACCTGAACGAGATCCTGCAGGAACTCGGCGAGGAAGTCGATGCGTAGCTCCTCGCGCCACCTCCCTGTCGGTTGGGACATCGCAGCGCTCGGCGACGTGACGACTGACTGTAAGCAGCGAGTTCCGAAGCCAAGTGACACTTTCACGTACATCGACATAGCGTCAGTGGACCGCGATTCAAAAACAATCGTTGCTCCGCAGGTCGTTAGGGGTTCAGAGGCACCGAGTCGAGCACGGAAGGTCGTTCGGACCGGAGACACGATCGTTTCCATGACGCGGCCAAACCTGAACGCGGTGGCGCTGATCCCTCGCGATCTGGAAGGCCAGATCGCGTCAACGGGATTCGATGTCCTTCGGCCTCTTGAAGTCGCTCCGCGCTGGGTGTTCTATGCAGTGCGCTCGCAAGACTTTGTGCGGGCGATGTCGGACCTGGTGCAAGGTGCGCTTTACCCGGCGGTTCGACCAAGGGATGTTCGAGCGTTCGAGACCGTTGTTGCTCCGCTGCCAGAACAGAATCGCATCGCTGACAAGCTCGATTCGTTGCTCGCGCGCGTCGACGCCTGCCGCGAGCGCCTCGATCGCGTGCCCGCGATTCTCCAACGCTTCCGACAGTCCGTCTTGGCCGCGGCTACGTCTGGTGAATTAACGCTCAAATGGCGCGAGCAGCACGCGTTGGAGAAGTGGCAGAAGCTAAGGCTACACGACGTTGGGAAGCTAAGTCGTGGAGGTTCGAAGCATCGACCGCGCAACGATCAGCGCTTGTACGGCGGTTCATACCCGTTCATTCAAACCGGAGACATTGCACGATCGGGCGGCCGAATTAGCAGCCATACGCAGACTTACAGTGAGTTCGGCCTTGCACAGAGTAAGCTTTGGCCCGCCGGAACGGTGTGCATCACAATCGCTGCGAACATTGCCGACACGGCAATTCTTGAATACCCCGCATGTTTTCCGGATAGCGTCGTCGGAGTCGTCGCAGACCCTAAAAAGGCTGTGCCTGAGTATGTTAAATGGTCGATCGATGTTATTCGTGAACAACTTGAAGCATTCGCTCCTGCGACCGCTCAGAAGAACATCAACGTATCTGTGCTTGAGAGTATTGAAGTCTTGTGGCCACCGCTAGCAGAGCAGAGAGAGATAGTCAGGCGAGCTGAGAAACTGTTGAGACTCGCCGATCAGATCGAGCGCCGTCTTGCGTCTGCTGTGAAATCGGCCGAATTAATTGTGCAATCCACCATAGCCAAGGCCTTCCGCGGCGAACTGGTTCCTCAAGATCCCAACGACGAACCTGCGTCCGAACTGCTCGCCAGCATCCGCCGCGAGCGCGAGGCCGTTGCAACGCAGCCGGTGAAGAAAACATCGGCGAAGAAGCGTTGAATCTTCCCTGATCCCTGATCCCTACTTCTTCACGATCTCCGCCGCCTTGTTCAGTTCATCCGCCGACTGGAGCGTGACGTTCTTCAGCCGCTCCGGGTAATTCGGCGGCGTGCTCTTCAGGAACGCGCGCACGGTATCCGCGACGTCCTTGCTTTGATGCCCGCCGAGTGTGGCATCCAGCCACCGTTTCGGGAAGAAGATGTCGCCCGTCTTCTGGATCTCCCACAGCATGTCGAGGCTCGGCTTGACGTAATGCTTCGCCG
>CAYZPV010000125.1:0-1697 GCA_964480585.1 uncultured Opitutus sp.
TGCGCCCGGTCCATCAGCGAGCTGCCTCGGTCGTGCTCGCGCAGGAGCGAGAGGTCGAGCGGGGCGGCGTCAGCGGAGCCGGTGCTGGCGAAATCGGTGGCTGGGTCGGAAGCGAGAGCGGGCTTGGTGTGCGACATGGCGAAGGGGACGAGCCCTTTATATCGTGCCGCCGGAGCAGATACAAGGGGGTGCCGGGAGTTCGTGAGTGCAGACGGCACTCTCCCAAATCAAGCCCGCCTCCATCTCCCTTGCAGTCGCTCATCATTACCGCATTTTGAAATCAGGGTGGAGCCGCGATGAAAATCTTGTTTCTGGAAAATCACGCCACGTTTGCGCGCACGGTGGTCCGCCAGTTTTTGTCACAACATACGGTGACCGTCGTCCCCAGTCTGGCAGCGGCGCGCGAGGCGCTGGCGAGGGAGGTGTTCGACGCCATCCTCGCGGACTACGATGTCGACGACGGCAAGGGGGACGTACTTGTGCGAGAGTGCCGTGCCAAAAGCCCCATTCTGCCAATCATCGCAGTTTCATCACACGAGAAGGGTAACACCGCGCTGCTGGTGGCGGGTGCCTCGGCAGTGTGCGACAAGATGAACTTCGGCCGCATCGGCGACGTGCTCCAAGCTTGGCACCCTGCACAGTGCCCCCCCTGACGCGGAGGGCCCAGCGTGTCTACGCACCTGGCCGCGGCTTCATTTTCTCCGGCCGGGCTGCAGCGGCAGATTCCCCCAAGCCTGACCACGCACCGATGAAGACGGCGGTAGTGCCTTCACCTCGAGAGGAAAGTTCGCCATCTCAGCAGCCACTTGCCTGTGATGACCTGCGACTTGGAGTCGCCCCTCTCGGATAACGGGGCTGGTCATAAGTGTGTTTCGGAACTCCCCCGACAGCATCTGCTCAGCAAGCCGTATGACGTGGTCAGGATCGATATAGCCCTGCATATCAGAGGCCGACAGGCCCTTTTTATCGAGGCGCTCGAGCGCTGCTTTAACGTCGTTCCTCGTGAAGGTTCTCGGCTTAGCCGCAATGGCGGCGGCAAAAGGCAGCAAATCGGAGGTCACCCCGAAGCGGGGATTGTTAACATCGACACCGATCGCATCTCCGGCCGCCGTGCGAGCGATGCCAAACCCGGTTCCAATCTCGTGGAGATTGCCGCGGGGAGGATCGGCGAAGTTTCCGATCTTGGCCAAACCCACCGCCGTCTTGGCGATGGCGTCAGCCGTGACTGCCGCGACGTTTTTTACCGTCAGCGGAAGCGGTGGCCCCACCCTATCGGACGCAGGCCTAATCTCGCCATAACGCCTTCTCGCTTCCGCCCTCGTCATGGGAAGTTCGAAAGGGCGAGCGGCGGAACCGGTTTCGTTTCGAGGAGGATTCCGCTGGAGGCTGTCAGTCGGCGAAGGGGCCGCGACGACCGATTGGGTCGCTGGCTGTGCTTCAAGGCTTACCGCAGGCGACATCGCGGCGAGATTCGCAGAGCCGTCGAGTTGGCGGTCGCGGGCGGGCGCGTTTAGTTCCGCCAGCCTCTGACCAAACACCGTCGAAGCAAGATTGCCCGGGATGCGGGAGATCTGGCGGACGGCGGGGTCGTCTAGCGCGGCTTCGAGGTGGGAGCGCTTGCCGGTGACCTGGGCGAGGTGGAAGGCGTTTTGGATGACTTGCACGGCCTCGGCTTCGAGGTCGGGGTCGGCGAATCT